>DATAAZ010000079.1:0-61847 GCA_036259875.1 Gaiellaceae bacterium | reverse complement strand
CGACCGAAGCCCGCGATGCCGCCCGTCTTCGCGCGCCACGCCTCCAGCTCCGCGAGATCGAGGCCCTCGGGGTCGTGGATGCCCCCGGCGATGTCGGAGACCGCGACCACGCGCGCGCCGCGTGCCGCGAGCTCGTGTGCGGCGACCGCGCCCACCTTCCCGAAGCCCTGGACGACACAGCTCGCGCCGGGGAGCTTCCACCCCAGGCGCTCGACCGCGCCCTCGACGACCATCACCACGCCCACGCCGGTCGCCTCGGGGCGCAGCACCGACCCGCCCACCGAGAGCGGCTTCCCGGTGACGACCTCGGGAACCGCGTACCCGACCTGCATGGAGTACGTGTCCATCATCCAGGCCATCGTCTGCTCGTCGGTCGCCATGTCGGGCGCCGGAATGTCCTTCTGCGGCCCGATTACGGGAATGAGCTCGGCCGTGAAGCGCCGCGTGAGCCGCTGGATCTCGGGCCTCGAAAGCGCCCGCGGATCGCAGCGCACGCCTCCCTTCGCGCCCCCGTACGGAAGCCGCAGGAGCGCGCACTTCCAGGTCATCCACATCGCGAGCGCCGCGCACTCTCCAAGCGTGACCGCGGTGTCGTAGCGAACGCCGCCCTTCGTCGGGCCGAGGACGCTCGAGTGCTGAACCCGGTAACCGGGGAAGACGGCGAGGTCGCCGTCGTCAAGCGTGATCGGGATCGCGACCGCGAGCGCCCGCTCGGGGTAGCGGAGCTTCTCGGCAGCATGCGGGCTGACGTCGGCCGCGTCGAGCGCGCCGTCGAGCTGACCGAGCGCGGTGACGTAGAGCGGGTCGTCGAGCTCGGGCGGAAGGTCGCCGCGCCGCGCGGTCGGAGAGGAGCTCGCCACGCGGCGGAGTCTACTTTCGGCCCTTCGGGGGTTATGGTCCGCGGGAATGGAGACGACCGCAACGGGCGCGCCCGCGGGCGCGCCGCCGTCCGCGCCTCCAGCGCCCGCGCGCGAGGTCAACCCTTTCGAGGCGGTCAACCTCTTCTTCGATCGGGCCGCCGACCATGTCGGGCTGGAGGACGAGATGCGGGCGGTGCTCCGCACGACGTACCGCGAGCTCACGGTGCAGGTTCCGGTCCGGATGGATGACGGGTCGCTCGAAGTGCTCACCGGCTACCGCGTCCAGCACAACGGGGCACGCGGCCCGTACAAGGGCGGCATTCGGTACCACCCGGACGCCGACCTCGACGAGGTGCGCGCGCTCGCCTCGCTCATGACGTGGAAGACGGCCGTCGTCGACATCCCCTACGGCGGGGCGAAGGGCGGCGTCCAGGCCGACGCGCGCGCGATGTCGGTCGCGGAGCGGCAGCGCTTGACGCGCCGCTTCACGCAGCAAATCTCATACGTCCTCGGCGTGAATCGCGACATCCCGGCGCCCGACGTCAACACGGACGCGCAGACGATGGCGTGGATGATGGACGCGTACTCCTCCCGCTACGGGTACACGCCCGCGATCGTGACGGGGAAGCCCGTTGAGCTCGGCGGCTCGCTCGGCCGCGAGGCGGCGACGGGGCGTGGATGCGTGTACTGCCTCGAGGAGGCCGCGAAGGACGTCGGAATCGATCTCGAGGGAGCGACCGTTGCGGTCCAGGGGTTCGGGAACGTCGGCTCTTGGTTCGCGCGGCTCGTCGTCGAGCTCGGCTGCACGGTCGTCGCCGTCTCGGACGTGAACGGCGGCGTCTACAACGTCGACGGCCTCGACGTGCACGCCCTCGTCCGCCACGACACTGAAAACGGCTCGGTGGTCGACGCGCCGGGCACCGAGGCGATCACGAACGAGGAGCTCCTGGAGCTCGACGTGGACGTCCTCGTTCCGGCCGCGCTCGACGGCGTCGTCAACCAGGCGAACGCCGACCGGATCCGGGCCCGCGTCGTCCTCGAAGCCGCGAACCACCCGGTGACGCCGGGCGCGGACGACGTCCTCCACGAATCGGGGAAGCTCGTGATTCCGGACATCCTCGCGAACGCGGGCGGCGTCACCGTCTCCTACTTCGAATGGGCCCAGAACATCCAGCAATTCAAGTGGGAGGAAGACCGCGTGAACGACGAGCTCCGCAAGGTGATGTCGCGCGCCTGGAAGAACGTTCACGGGCGGGCGACGGTCGACGGGATCCCGCTCCGCCTCGCCGCGTTCGCCGTCGCCGTCGAGAAGGTCGAGCGAGCGGATCGGCTCCGAGGCTACGTCTAATCTCACGCACCGGCCGGCTACGCCGTTTCACACGGCGTGAGGCTGTACGACTACGCCGCGTCGGCGAACTGCCTCAAGGTCAGGCTCCTGCTTGCCCTTCTGGGACGGTCGTACGAGCGCGTCCCGGTCGACATCTTCGCGGGCGACACGCAGACGCCGGAGTTCCTCGCGCTCAACCCGGCTGGGCGGACGCCGGTCCTCGAGCTCGACGACGGCCGCGCGATTCCCGAGTCGAACGCGATCCTCGTCCTCCTGGCCGAGGGAACGGACTTCATGCCGGCGAGCGCGTTCGAGCGGGCGCGCGTCTTCGGCTGGCTCTTCCTCGAGCAGAACCTCGTCGAGTCGAACGTCGGCACGGCCCGCTTCTGGCGGCTTACCGGACGCGACGCTTCCCGTCCGGGGGCGTTCGCGGAGCGAGTCGAGGCAGGGACGGCGGGCCTCGCGATCCTCGAACGGCACCTCGTGGACCGCGCTTGGCTCGTCGGCGAGCGGGTCTCGGCTGCCGACGTCGCGCTCTACGCCTATACCCACGTCGCGCACGAGGCAGGGATCGACACGGAACCGTTCCAGGCGATCGCCGCGTGGCTTCGCCGGATCGAAGGCGAGCCCGGCTTCGCGAACGATCTCGAGCCGTACCCGGAGAACGCGATGGCCGGACAGAACCGAGCGTCGATCCATGACCGACGCCTGTAGCGCCGGACGACGCTAGCGCGAAGCGTCGTCGGCCGGCTCAACGATCAGCGTCAGGTCCTCGCGCGCTACGACGCGGACAGGCTCGCCCGGGTCGACGCCCTCGACGCAGCGCGCCTGCCAGAGCTCTCCGTGAACGCGTATGTGACCCTCCGGGCGGCAGGCCGTCTGCGCCTCACCGCGCGCCCCGATCAGCGCCTCGGGACCGACCTGGATCCGGCGCCGGCGCGAGAGACGGATCCAGAATACGGTCTCGGCGACCTCGACGAAGGCGGCGCCGACGACCGCGGCGAAGCCCCATACGGGCGGCAGGACGAAGACGGCGAGCAGGATCGCGCCGAGGAGGATCACGCTCGGCGCGGCCGGGAACCGGGCTCGGCCCGAGCAGGCACTGTGAAACAAGCAGAAACCGAGCTGGATCTCGCTTTCACCGAACCTTGCCCGGAATCGGACAGATGGCTGCGGTCACCGGCGCTGGAACGACCGCTGGCAACGTAGCGACGATGATCCGGGTTTGATCGCGCTTCGGCTCCAGCGCTTGTCGCCCCGCCCTCGATCGAGAATCGAACCGCTCGACAGGTCTCGTGTCGCTGGATAGCACGTGATGTCGCCCGCCGTCGTTCGCGTCGGGAGCCGAGTGCCTCGGCCGGCTACCCGCGAGCGCCGGTCGCGAGTCGCGGCGCGGTCGTTTGGCTGACACGGCTGGTGCGGAACCGAATCGCGTTACCCGGGTCGTACGACGCCGTCGCCCTCGATTCTCGCGGTGTCGATAACCGTGCCAGGGCTCTCGGCGCGCGAACCGCGACGATTGCGGCCGACCCATCGCTTCCGAGCCGCCCAGTTCGCCCCCGGTCTCTCCTTACGGAGGACAGCGACATGGCGGCGGGCGAGCTACGCCTCGGGAACGAGCCCTAGCTGACTCAGAAACTCCATCTGGTCGAAGTAGAAGCGATGGCTCGTGATCCGCCCGTCGAGAACGGTTGCGACGTCGCAGCCACGCACACGCACTTGCTTGCCGGTCGCGGGAATCGTCTCTCCCGTCGGAAGCGCGAGTGGGCCGGTGTTGGTACCCGTGAAGTAGCCCTCGTCGATCGCGGTGTCGCCGACCTCGTGCGCGTAGAGCGGCTCGAACCGAGCGTCCGGGATTGCTTCGTTGAACTGGCGAAACCAGTTCATGATCGCGTCCGCGCCCTTGAGCTCCCCCTGATCCGGCGTCACCGCCGTTGCGTCGTCCGCGTAGCAGTTCTGCAGCTCCTCGCGATTTCCGCTCGTTATCAGCTCCGTCGCGCGATCCATCACGTCTCTCGCCTCGCCCATCACGCCCTCCTCTCTCGATGACGGGGTGATCCTAAGTTCGGATCGACGCAAATGAAATCTCGGACCGCGGGCCCGGGTCGTGACGACACGCTCAGCCCGGCGCGCTCTCCAAGCCACGCCCACGCGAAGCTGGCTCGAGAACGGCCGTCAACCCGCATGCCTTAGTCGCCACCCGTACGTGGGGCGGGAGTGGCCGCTACGCATTCGATCGCAAGAAAGCCCCGGTTTGCGGGGCTTTCTTCTCATGCCGGGGGCGAGATTCGAACTCGCACGGGCCGAAGCCCAGAGGATTTTAAGTCCCCCGCGTCTACCGTTCCGCCACCCCGGCGTGGTCGGCTATCCGGAGCCGGGCTGTAAGTCGTCGAGCTGGAAGCGCTCCCGCCCCTTCGCGCGGTAGTTCTCCAGGAAGTCGTCGAACGCCTCGCGCTCGAAGCCCGAGCAGATCGCGAGGACGCCTTCCTCGCGCACGATCTCGGATGTCGGGTCGGTCTCGTCCTCGAGCTCGGCGACCCAAGCGGTGAGCGCGATCTTGTCCCGCAGCGGAGCCGCCTGCTCGGCATCGGGGAGCGGCGCGAGGATCAGGCCGCGCGGGTCGGTTCGGTACCACTCCTGGAGCTGCTCGATCGTCTCGGGCGAGACGTCGCGCCCGTACTGGACCGCGACGGCCCCGTGCTCGAGGTTGTGGACGAGGTTCAGCTGCGGCAGGGGCTCCGTGTACTCGCCGTAGACCACCGTCTGCGGATGATGGGGGCCGCTCGTCCGCGGGAATGAGTTCGGCTCGAAGTCCTTCGGGAGCCTCTCGACATGCTGTGCCCTCTGCGCGGGAACCTCCCGAATCTGGCACGGCCCGCTCGCCGCCGCGGCGCCGCCGTCCCGCGTCATCGCGAACGCGATCGCACCGCCCGCGCCGGCGAGGAGGAGCGCCCCGGCCGCGACGGCGATCCACACGCGCGTGCGCCCGCCCGGCGTGCGGCGGGGCTCCGAGCGCTTCTTGGGTGCCTGGACGCGGCGAGGAGGAGCAGGCGTCCGGCTCTTCTTCGCCACGTCGACAAAAGTAGCAGCGAGCATCCACGCCAAGACATCACTCGGCGTCTCGGGCGGTCGTGCGAGACGGCGGTGCGCGCGGAGCCGACCTGTCCTCACGGTCGGCGCCGGAGGCGGCGCTCAGCCGTCCGGCGCGCGAACGGTAAGCGACAGGACGTCGGGCCGGTGGTAGTGGCCGGCCGGGTCGAACCGCTGCCGCTCTTCGAGGAGGCGGGCGGGATCGAGCTCCGCGTACAAGACCCCCTCGTCGTCGTAAAGCGGACCGGCGAGGTAGTCGCCGCCGGGCCCGAGAATCGCGCTTCCGCCCCGGCCGATCAGGTCGTGGCCCTCGAGCTCGGCCTGGAGCGGGAAGTCGTCCGGGTAGCTCGTGGCGCGCTGGAAATGGCACGGGCTCAGGACGAATGCGCGCGACTCGCGCGCAAGATGGACGAGAGTCGCCTGCCAGGCGTCCGCGTCGTCCGCCGTCGACGCGACGTAGATCTCGACGCCGGACTCGTACAGCGCGAAGCGGGCGAGCGGCATGTAGTTCTCCCAGCAGATCAGCCCGCCCAGGCGCCCGATCGCGGTCTCGACCGCGCGCAGCCCGGCGCCGTCCCCCGGGCCCCAGACGAGCCGCTCGTGGTTCGTGGGCACGAGCTTGCGGTGGTGCAGAGCGAGGCGGCCGTCCGGCCCGTAGCCGAGAAGCGTGTTGTAGAGCGTTCCGGGCCGCGCGGGGTCGTGCTCGGTGACGCCCGTGACGAGCCAAACGCCGTTCTCGCGCGCAACCGCCCCGATGCGGTCCGCCGCAAGCCCGGGGATCTCGACTGACTCACGCGCGAGGAGCGCGAACGCCGCCTTCGCGCGTCGGTCCGCCCAGCCGGCGAGCGCCTTCGCCCACACGGACGAGGGGTACGCCGGGACGAAGGCTTCCGCGAACACGACGAGGCGCGCCCCCGCGCGGGACGCCTCCGTCGTCAGCTCGGCGAGGCGGTCGATCGTCGCGTCACGGTCGAAGATCACCGGCTCGGCCTGGACGCATGCGACCGTGACGTTCTCGCGCACGGCCATCGTTCTACCTCACGCGCGTCGATCCGGCCCAAATCGGGTACGGTCGTCCAGAGAGAGAAGGGAGGTTTCGATGGGTTTTCTAGACAAGCTGCTGGGCCGAGGGAAGCGAGCCGCGGGCGAGGCGACCGATTCGCCGACCCTGCGCCAGGAGGGGCTCCACCAGGAGACGGCCGGCGAAGCGACCGAGCGCGCGGAGCGGGCCGAGGAAATGGCCCAGGAGCAGCGCGAGCGCGCCGCGAGCGAGCGGGCCGAGCAGGAGCGGCTGAACCCGTAGCGCCTGCCACCCGGGCGACCGGGTGCCGTCCGACGCCGGTTGTAGCGTTTGTCGGTCTATGACCGGCATCGCTGCAACCGTGCTTCTTCTCCTGATCGCCGCTGCCGGCGGCGTCTGGCTCGTGCGGCTCGTGCGCGCGGAGCTAGGGCGTCAGCGGGCCGAGAGCGCGGCGCAGCTCGCCGAGCTCCAGTCGGCGAGCGGCGCCCAGCTGGCGGAGCGAAGCGCCGAGGTCGACCGCCGCCTCGGGCTGGTCGTCGAGACGATGGACCGTCGGCTTGCGGAGCTCGACACGAAGGTCGACCGACGGCTCGCGAGCGCGACGGAGACGTCGAGCCGAATCCACGAGCGGCTCGGGAAGCTCGACGAGGCGACCGCGCAGATGAACGAGCGGGCGAAGGAGCTTTCGCGGCTCGAGCACGCGCTCCGGCCGCCGAAGGCGCGCGGTGGCTTCGGCGAGGTCCTGCTCGCGAACCTCCTCGCCGACACGTTCCCGGGGGACAAGTACGCCCTTCAGCACGGCTTCCGAAGCGGCGAGCGGGTCGACGCGGTGATCCGGCTCGACCGCGCGCTCGTCCCCGTCGACGCGAAGTTCCCGCTCGACAACTTCCAGCGGCTCGCGGAGGCCGAGAGCGACGCCGAGCGCGACCTCGCCGCGAAGCAGTTCTGCCGCGACGTGAAGCTCCACGTCGACGCGATCGCACAGAAGTACATCCGTCCCGACGAGGGCACGTACGAGTTCGCGCTCATGTACCTCCCGGCGGAGGCCGTCTACTACGAGCTCGTTTGCAACCGGTTCGGCGGCGCCGCGGGCCCGCTCGCGTACGCGCTCGAGCAAAACGTGATCCCGGTCTCGCCGTCCACGCTGCACGCGTACCTCCTCGTGCTCGTCCTCGGGTTCAAGGGGCTCCAGATCGAGGAGCATGCGCGCGAGGTGATGACCTACGTCGCCGACCTGAACCGGGACTTCTCGCGCTTCAAGACCGACTTCGACCTCGTCGGGAAGCACCTCGGGAACGCGCAGACGAAGTTCGGGGACGCGGAGAAGCGGCTCTCGCGCTTCGAGACGAAGCTGGAGCGCGCGGCGGAGTCCGAGCTCGTCGAAGGCAACGGTGCCGACGCAATCGCCGAGACCGTGCACGAGCTGCCGCGCGCGCTCGACGCCGCATAGCGCCCGGCTTAGCGCACGCACGACGGTATCGCGCAGCTGGACGTCGGCGAGAGGCGTCCCACCGATCGCCACCGCCCGCGCGTAGGCGGCGAAGACGGAGGCGGCGAGCACGCCGCGGTGCGGGCCGCGGCGTGCGCGCAGCTCGCGGCGCGCTGCTGTGGCTTCTCCGCTGCCGTCAGGCGATCAGTAGCGAAGCAATGCGCCGATCCCCTCGGCCGGATCAAGGTCTTGCGCGTCCTGCGCGATCCAGACCGTCCCGCCGTGGCGGAGCGCCTCGTGAACCGCGGCGTCGACGCCCTTGTCGACACGTTCCATCGCGGTGCCGTCGAGCGGGCACTCGCCCGGGTCGGCGCTCACCCGCCCGCACGTCGGACACCGCCAGGCCTCGCGGTCGGCGCCGTCGCTCACGAGAAGCGTCTCGACCCGGCCGTCCGCGGCGGCGGCGAGCGTCTCGGCCCACCCGGTGGTGGCGCGGCCGTTCCGGCCGGCCTCCTCGCGCCAGCGCTCGAGGAGCGCACGCTCCTTCTTCGCGCGCGCGCGGTCGAGAACGGGCGTCGCAAGCGCCAGGAGCTCCGCGGGCGAGGCATGCGCCTCCGCGTGCGTCCAGCCGGCGAGCGCGGCGCGCACCGGCTGCGAGAGCGTGTCGGAGAGCTCCGCCCACGTCTCCTCCGGCGAGATGACGACGACCTCGACGCTCCCGTGCGCCCGGCGGACAAGCTTGTCGAGCTCGTCGGCGACGGTCCGCACGTGGTCGGCAGCGAGCTCGTCGACGTGGCGCTGGAACCGCGCCTGCGACCAGCCGCCCTGGTCGTGGCGACGGGGCTGCTGATCCGAGAGATCGGTGACCTCCTCGAGGCGTCCGGCTCGCAAGCGGTAGAACCGGCCTTGCTCGCGGCTTACGACGATCACGAGCGCACCGTCCCCGCGTCCGACCAGCCGCGCGAGCGGCGCCAGGTAAAGGCGTGTGTCGATGCGAACCTCGTCCCGAACGGAGTCGATGAGCGGCCATGCCGCCCACAGACCGTCGTGGCTGCCGCAGAAGACGGCGAGCCCACGCGCCCCGTTGCGGGCGAACTCCTGGTCGAAGTACCGCCGGATGCGGTCGAAGTCCGCGCGAAGCGCCTCGCGCTGGCCGTGGGCCAAGCGGTTGGACGCCGCGGCGGCCGACTTGGCCGCCTGGTCGAGCAGGGAGTTGAGGCGCGTGTGCGCCTCGCTGGGCGTCGGCGAAACGCTCGGATCGAGGTCGAGGTAGAGGCTGATCGCCCGTCCGTTCTTCGCCTTGAACGCGGCCAGGCCGCGCAGCTCGTCCCAGGTGATCGTTCTGGCCATCGCCGCCGCTATCCTTGCGCCGCGTCCAGACGCTACACGATCGGAACAGAAGCCCCGCCTCCGTCGTTTACATAAGCAGGGCCCGTACGGGCCCGCACATTTCGAGAGGAGAACGTGAACGAGAACGGGGTCAGGAAGGTCATCATCATCGGAGGCGGGCCGGCCGGCTACACGGCCGCCCTCTACAGCGCCCGTGCAAACCTCGAGCCGCTCGTCATCGAGGGGTTCCAGTGGGGCGGGCAGCTGATGATCACGAGCGACGTGGAGAACTACCCGGGATACCCCGAGGGCATCCTCGGCCCCGCGATGATGCAGGACTTCCGCAAGCAGGCGGGCCGTTTCGGCGCCGAATTCGTGACCGACGACGTGACGGCCGTCGACTTCTCCGAGCAGCCGTTTCGCGTCCGCGTGGGCGACACCGACTACCGGGCCGAGACGGTCATCGTCGCGACCGGGGCCGTCGCCCGGCAACTCGGGCTCGAGTCGGAGCAGCGGCTCCAGGGGCGCGGCGTCACGTATTGCGCCGTGTGCGACGCCGCCTTCTACCGCGACAAGGAGGCCGTCGTCGTCGGCGGCGGCGACTCGGCGATGGAGGAGGCGATCTTCCTCGCGAAGTTCGCGTCGAAGGTGACCGTCGTCCACCGCCGCGACCAGTTTCGCGCCTCGCCGATCATGGTCGACCGCGCTCGCGCGAATGACAAGATCGAGTTCGTGCTCGACAGCGTCGTCGAAGCCGTGCTCGGGGACGACAAGGTCGAGGCGGTCCGCGTGCGAAACGTCGAGACGGGCGCCACGAGCGAGATTCCCGCCGAAGGGGTCTTCGTCGCGATCGGACACGATCCGGCGACGGCGCTCTTCCGTGGCCAGCTCGACATGGACGAGGCCGGGTACCTCTTGACGGAGGGCAAGACGACGATCACGAACGTGCCGGGCGTATTCGCGGCCGGCGACGTCGTCGACCACGTGTACCGCCAAGCGGTCACGGCGGCGGGGATGGGCTGCCAGGCGGCGCTCGACGCCGAGCGGTACATCGCGGCCCGCGAGGGTCCGGCGGGGGAGCTCGTGGACGACCGCGCGCTCGCGACGCCGCAGAACTGGTAGCCGCGCGACTCGTCACACGCGGGCAAACCGGCGAACGTCACGGGAGCGAGCCGCAGCCGACCAGGCGCGGGGTCCAGCCCGAGCCATGCCGGCGCGGTCGCTGAGCGGGATCGCCGCTTTCTCTCGCTAGCATCGAGCGCCGTGGCGTTCTTCATCTGCCCGAACTGCAGGCGGCGGTCGATCGACGACGACGGCCGCGAAGGTTTCACTCACCAGGCAGTCGGTTGCTCGAGCTGCGGGTTCGGATTCCTGTTCGAGCTCCTGGACGACTACTACCCCGGGCCGGCGACCGGCCTCCTCGTGTGCGACCGGGAGCGGAGGATCATCGCGGTCGGCCGCGGCGTCTTCGAGCTGACGGGCTACCGCGAGAGCGATCTCCTCGGCCACGACGTGACCGACGCACTGGCCCTGAACGGCGCGCACGGGCCGAGCCCCGCCGACGTCGCCCTCGAATGGGGCGTGCGCCAGCTCGGCCGGAAGCTGAGCCTGCGGACGCGATCCGGCGTCGTCAAGGACGTAACGGCCGACTTCTTCCCCGCGTACGACGAGGACGGCGGCCTTCTCGTCGCGCTCGCTCCGCGTTCGTAGGCGCCGGGTCGACCGTGAGAGAAGGCGTCGCACGGCGTGCCTGACGGACGCTAGGCGGCCGAACGGGTCTCGCCGAGCTCGCCGCCCTCGTGCTCACGGGCTTCGAAGAGGCGAGCCTCGACCCAGCCCTGGAGCGTCTCGACGGCGGCGAGATCTGCGGCGAGATGGGCCGCCTCCGCCCGCTGCGCGCGCTCGTCGGCTCGCGAGACGACCCCGAGCCGCTCGAGGCGCTCGACCGTCGCAGGCTCGAGCGCCGCGCGCGCACGGCGCTCGATCGCGGCCTCGCGCACGCCTGCGCGCGTCCGCTCGAGCTGCGCCGCAAGGACTGACGCGCGCGCGGCGAGAACGTCGGCATAGACGGCTAGGTCGACCGCCCGCATCGTCCGAACGTATCGCCCGCGATCGAACGAGACCGTGACCGTTCGAGCCGAAACGCCGCCGTGTCCGTGTCGGATCGTACGCTCGTCCAGTGCCGGTCGAGGCGCTCGTCCTCGCGCTCGCGGCAGCAGTTCTCCACGCTGCCTGGAACCTGCTCCTCGCGCGCGCCCGCGACGTCGAAGCAGCGACGGCCGTCGCGCTCGTCGTCGCCGCCGTCGCGTTCGCCCCCGTGGCCGCTCTCACCTGGGATGTCGACCGCGCAGCCGCCCCCTACCTCGCGGCAAGCGCGCTCCTCGAGCTCGCCTATTTCACGCTTCTCGCCGCCGCGTACCGGCGGGCCGACCTCAGCGTCGTCTATCCCCTCTCGCGCGGCGTTGCGCCGGTCCTCGTTCTCCTCGTCGCGGTCACGGCACTCGGGGCCGCGGCGAGCGCCGGTCAGATCGCCGGCGTGGTCGTCATCGCGGCCGGCGTCCTGCTCGTTCGCGGGGGGCGCCGCCCCATCGCGGCGCGACCAACGGCGTTCGCGGTCGCCGTCGCCGCCTGCATCGCCGCCTACACCCTCGTCGACAACGAAGGGATCCGGCATGCGGCGCCGATCCCGTACCTCGAGCTCGCTCTCGCGGGCCCAGCCGTCGCGTACGCGACGGCGCTCGCGGCCGCGAAAGGGCCGGGCGCGCTCCGTGGCGAGCTCACGCCGGCCGCGGCCGCGGCGGGCATCGCGATGTTCGGCGCCTACGCACTCGTGCTCGGAGCGCTCGAGCTCGCCTCCGCCGCGGCCGTCGCTGCGCTCCGAGAGACGAGCGTCGTCATCGCGACCGCGCTCGCGGCGGCGCTGCTCGGCGAACGTGTGACGCGCGGACGGCTGATCGGGGCGGTGCTCGTCGCGGCAGGGATCGCCGTCCTCGCCGCGGCATGATCCGCCTACTTCTTCGGGCGAATAGGGGGGAGCTCTGCCTCGTACCGGCTCGACGGGCAGAGGTCGTTCACGACACACATCTCGCAGCGCGGTCGTCGCGCGATGCACACCCGGCGTCCATGCCAGATGAGGAGGTGCGGGAATCGCGCCCAGTCCTCGCGCGGGACGAGCCGGCGCAGGTCGGCCTCGATCTTCTCGGGGTGTTCCTGCCGCGTGAAGCCGAGGCGCTGCGAGAGCCGCCGAACGTGTGTGTCGACGACGATCCCCTGCGTCGCGCCGCGCTCGGCCGCGACGACGTTCGCGGTCTTTCGCCCCACGCCCGGAAGCCGCACCAGCTCGTCGAGGCGCGTCGGCACGCCGCCGCCGAATTCCTCGACGAGGAGCTGCATCGCACGGCGAACGTTGCGAGCCTTGAGGCGGAAGGTGCCGGTCGGCCGAATGTCCGCTTCCAGCTCGGCGAGCGGAACGGCGAGGTAGTCCTCCGGGGTCCGGTACTTCCGGAACAGCCGCTCCGTCACGCGGTTCACTGTGACGTCGGTCGTCTGCGCGGAGAGCATGACGGAAACGAGGAGTTCGAGGTCGCTTCGAAAGCGAAGCGCGATCACCGCGTCCGGGTGCTCGGCGGCGAGCCGCTCGATCACGGGCCGGATGCGCGCCCGCTTCGGCCCGACGCGCCGACGCGCCTCGTGGACGTAGCTGCGGGCCACGCTACTGCGCGGCGACGGGAAGCCGCGGCCCGGCGCAGACGAGGTCGAGCGCGGGACAGCCGGGGCAGGCGAGCTCGCTCGGCGTCGGGCGGAAGTCGCCCGCGCGGATCAGCGCCACCGCCTCTGAGAGCTCAGCCTCGAGGCGCGGGACGTCCGCTCGCGTGAACGTGGCGTGCACGGGCTCGTCGGGACACTCGAGGAACGCGTACGCGATCTCGACCTCGTCCGCCCCGGCGCGGAACGAGGCGAGCGCGTACACGAGGCGCTGCAGCCGGTACTCAGCGTCGACGATCTCCGCGGGAGTCACCTGGTCGAGGTGGTTCGTCTTGTAGTCCACGACGAGGGCGCGGCGATCCACCAGCCGGAACGCGTCGAAGCGCCCGTGGAGGAGGACGGCGTCGTGCTCGAACGCGAACGGCAGCTCGACCCGAACCGCCTCGTCGGCACCGAGCCGGGCGGCGAGCTCCGAGCTCCGCCAGGCTGCGACGAGCGTCGCGACCCGTTCGACGTCCTCCTCCGTCGCGCCCGCGTAGCGCGCGAGCACGCGCTCGCGCAGCTCCGCGGACGGCGTACCCAGCTCGAGCAGGTGGTGAACGGCGTCGCCGAGCTCGGTCGCCGCGAGGCCGTCACCGCCCGGGACCTCCCCGGCTCCGTCGACCGGCCGCAGTCCGACCAGCCGCTCGGCATAGAACCGGTACGGGCAGCGCTCGAAGAGCGCGAGCGCGCTGTAGGACAGGCGGCGCACGACGTTCTCGGGCGGCGGCGCGATCGCGGCGAGCGGCGGGAGCTCGGGAACGTGGCGAGCCGCGCCGCCGTTGACCGGCGTGAAGAGCTGGAGCTGCGGCTCACCCGCCTCCGCCCCGCTCTCGGACGCCGGCTCGGCCCCGGCTCGGTCGACGCGGAGGAGGACGCGCGCATCCCCGCGCTCGAGCTCGACCGGGCGGTCCGCGTCGAGATTGGTCTCGAGCCGCCGAAGGATCCAGTGAAGGGGCGCGGCGGCGTCCCGCCGGCTGCCCGGATCGGCGGCGCCGGACACGATCAGACGATCGATCGCACGGGTCATGGCGACGTAGATGAGCCGCCGGTTCTCCGCCTGCTCGGCGCCCTGCTCGGCGTCGCGCATCTCTTCCCAGCCGAACGCACCCTCGCGCCGGCCGGTCGCCGGGTTGACGATACGGAAGCCGAAGCGCCCGTCGGGCAGGCAGAGGATCTCGTCCGCGGCCGGCGAGGGCGGGGGGCGGCCGGCGTCCGCGAGGACGACCACCTTGAACTCGAGCCCCTTCGCGGCGTGAACCGTCAGCAGCCGGACGGCATCTCCGCCCTCTTCCTCCGCGACGGCCTCGACCTCCTTCGCGCCCGCGGCCTCCTGGTCGCGCAAGAAGCGGACGAACCCCTCGACGTCGGGACCGCGCAGGCCCTCGTACGAGCGAGCGAGGCGCGCGAGCTTGCGGAGATTCGCGTAGCGGCGGCGTCCGTCCCACTGGGCAAGCACGGCGAGGTCGTAGTCGTGCTCGACGAGCACCCGCTCGCAGACGCGCTCGAGCCCGGCCCGTTCGCTGATCCGGACGAGTCGCTCGTACCGCTGGCGAAACGCCTCGAAGAGACGCCGATCGCGCGGCCCGAGCCCGGGCGGGAGCTCTCGCTCCAGCCCCGCGAAGAGCGGCCGCCGTCCTGCCGCCCGCCGCAGGAGGACGAGCGCGTCGTTCGAGACACCGACGAACGGCGACGCAAGCACGCTGACGAGCGCCTCGTCGTCGTAGCGGTTCTGGAGGAGCCGGAGGTAGGCGACCAGGTCGGCCACCTGCTGCTGGCCAAAGTAGCCGCGCCCGGCGGCACGGTACGTAGGAAGGCCCTCGGCGCGAAGCGCTTCCTCGTAGCGCTCGGCGTCCGTTCCCGCTGTGAAGAGGAGAACGATCTCGCCGGGCGTCGCCTCACCAGCATCGACGAGCTCGCGCACGCGCCGCGCGACGTGCCGCGCCTCGGCGATCCGCCAATGGACCTTCGCCGCGCGGTAGCTGGCCTTGTCGGTGACGAGGAGCTCGACCGCGGCGCCGAAGATCGGCTCCGGGAAGCGGCCCGCGGCGACGAGCGGCTCGAAATCGGTGCCGAACTCCGTCCCGAAGAGGTGGTTGACCACGGCGAGGATCTCGGGCCGAGACCGATAGTTGCGCGTCAGCGCGAGCACGCCGGCGCTCCGCGCCCGCCGGTCGCGGAACACGTCGACGTCGGCGTGACGGAAGCGGTAGATCGACTGGAACTCGTCCCCGACGAAGAAGAGCTCGTCGCAGGCGAGCTCGTCTACGAGCTCGCACTGGAGCCGGTTCGTGTCCTGGAACTCGTCGACCATGACGGAGCGGAAGCGCCAGCGCGTCCGCTCGCGCACCACCTCGTCGCCACGCAGGAGGTCGCGCGCGAGAAGCTGAAGGTCCTCGAAGTCGACGGCCGACTCGCGCGCCTTCGCTTCCCGATACGCCGCGTCGAACGCGACCAGGAGATCCTGGAGGAGGTCGCGGTCGCGCGCCGCAATCTCGTCGAGCGCCGCGCTCTCGACCGCCGCGAGCGCGTCATGGTACGACGCGAAGCGCTCGTCCCGCACCCCGACACGCAGCTCCGCGAGGTCGAGGAAGCGGTCGGGCGGTGAGCCGTCCGCGCCGAGCTCGGCCGCGCGGCCGACGATCTCCCGCGCGTCGCGATCGCCGTCCGCGTGGGCGAAGGTCGCCTCCGCGCATTCGCGAAGCGTCACGAGCGCATGCGCGAGCCCGGCACGCTCGCCCGCCCCGAGGACGAGCGGGCGGCCGGCCGTGCGGAGACGCTCGTAGACCCCGGCGAGCATGGCGGCCAGCCGGTCCGACCCGTACGTCGCGAGAAGGCCGAGCCGCTCGGGTCGTCGGTCGGAGCAGAAACGGCCGAGCGCCTCGGTGAACGCCTCCGAGCGAAGCACCCGCGCCTGGCTCTCGTCGAGGACGCGGAAGCCCGGATCGAGGCCGGCCGCGAACGGGTGCGAGCGGAGCAGGCGCGAGCAGAACCCGTGGATCGTGGAGATCCAGGCGCGATCGATCTCACCGGCGAGGTCGGCACGCGCGAGCTCCGTCAAGCGCTCGCGAATCCGGGACCGAAGCTCGCCCGCGGCGCGCTCCGTGTAGGTGATGACGAGGACCTCGTCGAGGCCGAGCCCGCGCCCGCAGACCGCGCGGACGAACCGCTCCACGAGCACGGTCGTCTTGCCCGTCCCCGCCCCCGCGGAGACGAAGACGACCCCCCGCTCCTCGATCGCCGCGAGCTGCTCGCGGCTCGGCGCCTGCGCGCTCATGACCGAAGATCCCCCGCTCGGGCGCGTCGACCGGTCGTTTCGGTCGGCCGCAAGGGCAAGGCCCGCACAGCCTGAGCGGGGCACCGCGAGCGGCGTCTCATGCTCTCCGCACCCGGCACATCGGCCAGCGGTCGCACCACGTCGGGCAGGAGCCGCCGCGCGGGTCGTGGCGCACGTCCCCGGCGCGGATCCGCTCGACGGCCCCGCGCGCCTTTGCGAGCGCCTCGTCGACGTGACCCCAGAACTCGCCCTCCGACACGTAGTCGGCGCCCTTCAGCCCCGGGACGGCGTCCGAGCGTGCATCCGCGCGAACGAGCCCGCGCGTCGAGCCGGGGCCGGCGAGCGCGCGGTAGAGCCCGCCGAGCGGCTCGATCCCGACCAGGTCGCGAAGCGCGAGGATGTAGAGCGGGATCTGCAGGCGCCCCTCCGACGCGATCTGCGCCGCTGAATGGGCCCCCGTCCCCGACTTGTAGTCCTGGACGATCCCCCGCGCGCTCATCGGGTCGACGTCGATCCGGTCGATCTTTCCCGACACGGTGAACCCGCCGAGGTCGAGCCCGCGCTGCAGCTCCACGGGCGCGCCCGGCGTCCCGAACACGACCTCGAAGCGGCGCGGGACGAGCGGAAAGCCGAGCTCGACCTCCCTGCGAAGGAACTGCTCGAGATCGCGCGCGAGCGTTCCCTCGAGCTCGAGGCGGTCGAGGTCCGAGAGGTCGAGCCGCACCTGCCCTTCGATCGCTTCCGCGAGGCACTCGCGCAGGAACGCGACCGCGTCCTCGAGCCGGTCGGCATCGACCTGCTCGACGCCGAGGCGCTTCGGGAGTCGCGTGTAGAAGCGGTAGAGCGCCTGGTGCGCCACGGCGCCGCGGATCCTGGCGTCGATCTCGGCGTCGATCGCGCGCGGATCGACGACGCGGTCGATCAGCCACATCGACGAGCACGTTCCGAACGTCTCGAGCTCCGTGACCGAGAAGCGCCCGAGCTGCTCGAGCTCGCGGTGGACGGCCGGGCTCGAGAGCCGCGTTCGCCGCGAGAACGCGCCCAGCGCGCGATCGATTCGCCGCGCCCATCCGTTCGCGGAGGCGAGGGCGCGCGCCTCGTCCGGGTCGGCGGACGCGATCGATGCGACCGCGCGGAGCCGTTCCCGCTCGCTCGGCGCGCGCTCGAGGTCCCAGGTGAGCGCCGAAAGCGAGCGCCGGCGGGTCCAGCGAGCGACTTCCTCGGCCGCGAAGCGGGAGCGGACGTCGAGCCAGAAGGGGCTCGGCTCCTGGGGGCGACCATCCTCGGTCGCCGCCTCGCGAACGAGCGTGAGGCGGCGCCACGGCCGGGTGCACACGGTGTAGAAGAGGTACCGGTCGCGTGCGAGGGGATCGGGCTTGACGAGGCGGCGCCGCGGGACGCGTGCCTCGAGCTCGCGCCGCTCGTCGTCCGGAAGGAACGGCGTCTCGGCGCCGCGGCGCGGAAACGACCCCTCCTCGAGCCCGACGACGAAGACGGCGCTGAAGCGGCGCGTGCGCGCCCGCAGGAGATCGAGCACCGCGACGCGGCCCGGCTCACGCGGCCGGTCGAGCCGCACCTCGGCCTGCTCGAGCGCGGTGACGGCCTGCTCACGCAGCGCGGGCTCGCCGAGCGTGGACCAGCCGTCCAGGTCGTCGCACGCGTCGCGCACCGCCTCGTGCGCGCGCAGATCGAGCCGGGCGGCCTCGCCGGCCGGCGGCGACTCGAGCCCGTACGCGGCGCGAAGCATCCTCCGAGCGAGCGCGCGAACGGAGTCCGCGGGGCTCGCCGCCTCACGCGCGTCGGCGAGCGCCGGCACCGGATGACCGAGCAGCCGCGCCGCCTCCTCCTCGACGCGCGCGGGCTCGGAGATCGCGCGACCGCGGAGGCGGCCCTCGACGAAGTCCGATCGCGTGCGCGGGAGGCCGGAAAACCGCGAGCGGAGAAAGAGGAAGAGGTGGCGCCGCGTCCCGCCGAGCCAGGCGAAGCGAAGCAGCGCGAGAAGGGCGCGGCCGAACGGCGTCCGCTCGAGCGGAACGGTTCCCTCGAGCGCGTACGGGACGCCGAGGGCGCCGAACGCCGTCTCGAGCGGCGCGCGAAAGCGCTCGAGCGCGGGGCAGACGACGGCGATCTCTTCGGCGTGCGTGCCGTCGCGAAGGAGCCCGAGCACGTCCTCCGCGACGAGCTCGAGCGCGGCCCGCGGCCCGGCGGCCTCGAGGAACCGGACGGCGCCGCTCAACGGGGGCGGATCGGCAGCGACCCCCTCGGTGAACAGCGTCCGCTCCAGATGTTCGAGGGCCCGGACGTCGTACCACGGCTGCGCGGGGCGTTCTTCGATCCGGCCGTCCGCGAGCCGCGCGAGGTCGTTCGCCGTGCGCTCGACCGCTGCGAAGACCCCGCGCCCGGGCTCGTACGGAAGCGAGACCGTCACGTCCGCGCGACCCGCGAGTGCCTCGACGAGCGCCCACTGCGCGCCCGTCAGGTCCTCGAATCCGTACGCGAACACCGGCCGGCCGTCCCACGCGGCGAGCTCTCGCCCGACGAGGTCGGCCGCGTGGCGCCGCTCGAGCGCCCGGTCCCAGAGCCCGAGCCGGTCGAGCTCGGCACGGTAGCGCGCGTAGAGCCCGCCGAGCGGGCCGTCCAGGTCGCCGGGCTCGAGAAGCGCCGACTCCGCGTCGGCGATCGCCTCGCCGAGCGCCTCGACGAAGCCGGGGAACCGGGCAGAGGCGGAGAGGCCGTCGAGCGGTGTCGAGGCGACCACGCGTGCGAGCAGGAGCCGTCGCTGGGACGGTCGGATGAGGGGCCGGGCCGCCTTCCCGTTTGCGCCACCCCGCGCGAGGCGCTCGAAGAGATCGTCGAACGTCCCGATCCACCCGCCGAGAAGCGCGGGCGAGCGGCTCAGAAGCTCACGCTCGATGCGGTCGACGTCGCCGCGGTTGGGGACGAGGAGGACCGGCTCGCGGGCCGCGGCGTCTACATACCGATCGAGAAGCAGCGCGACTTTGCCGGCGTTCGCCGGCCCTACGAGCAGGGAGAGCCCCACCTCTTCGATTCTAGTTCCGCGCCCGGCGGGCTCTTCCGCGGGGCTGCGAAAAGTCGCCGAGTTTCCGGCTGTTCGCTACGAGGAAGCGCTCTTCGGCCTGCGGCCGCGTCGGGCGACCTGGCGTCCGCCGAGCCGCTCCGCCTCTTCGTCGGTCACGTCGAGCTCGCGGACTCCCTTGCGCGCGTCGCGGAACGTGATCCTGATCGTCGCACCTTTCCCGTCCGGAATCTCCTTTTCGGACATGTCGGAGACCAGAACCGTTTTCTTCGCCACGTTTCCTCCTCAGTTAGCACAGAGCCCCGGGGTTTGGTGTGCGCCACCCATTCGCGAATACGGTCAGCCAAGGATAACGAGTCAAGCCTAGCGATGCAAAATAGTCCCGTTAGAAAACGACCTGACGCTCTTCGGGTTTTCGATCAGTCGATTGTCGTGGATCCTCGCTTTTGCCCCGAAGTGGCTGACAATTGCAAATCCCGCACGAGTCCGATCGCCGGATTCCCGATCGAGGGTCTTCCGGATACGAAGTTATCCGCGATCGAACAGTGAGGGTAATCACCGCAATAGATCCCGACCCCTCGCGCGCCGAGGACGACGTTGCCGGCAATCGTCCCCATCGACATTTCCGTCACGTGATGCCCCGCAGGCTCGTCCCACTCACGAAGTTGTCGCGAAGATCGACGTGCGCGAAGTGCGACACGATCCCCTCGTAGCCGCCTACGACGGTGCGGCCATGCACCATCGTCGTCTCGAGATCGAACGCGAACGACACGTCGATGCCGTGCGTGTAGTCCCGATCGAGCGCGATCTCCGCGGTCCCGGATGACGCCGCTCGCGCGGCGGAGATCGATCCCGTCCAGCTCGACGCCGGAGATCTCCACGTTCTCGAGGACGACGGCTCGCGCGTCTTCGACGGCGATCCGTGCTCGCCGCCGACCACGTCGACATTACGAATCGTGACGCCGCTCGAGCGCACGATGATTCCGCCCCGGACGACCGCGCCCGGCGCGCCGACGAGCGTCTGTGGCTCGTCGATCACAAGGGGGCCGCGGTGCACGCCGCGGCGAGGTGGACCGTCGGCGGCCTCGTCCCCCAGGCGACGCCGCCGGCGAACGCGGCGACGGCGACGCAAGCGGCGACCGCGGTCGCGCCGATCCGCCCGAGCTCACCGCCGTCCTCGGCGTACGAGACGCGGACGAGCGGGAAGACCGCATGAGCGAGCGCCTGCGCGACGAGCCACGAGCCAACGAAGAAGCCGATCGCAGCGCCGACCGGCGCACCGATCCGGACGGCACGCGCGAGCGCCATGATCGCGCCGAGCTCCAGGACGGCGATCGGGAGCGCGATCCAGCCTGGCTGGTACGGGAGCAGGCGATGGTACAGCGCGAGGTCGAGCGCGGCCCCGACCGCGAGCATGAGGCCGGCGAGCTGGATCGGCGGCCAGGCGGCGAGCGTCGCCGAAAGGACGGCGGCCACAAGGAGAGGAGCGAGCGCGCTCGCGAAACGCGACTCGAATCCCCCTCTCAGCGTGTACGACACTCGTTGATCCTCCGCAGGAAGCGCCGCGCAGCGACTTCGCGCCCGCGAGCGGGTCGGCCGCCGGGTACGCCCACTGCGCCGGAGCGAGGGCGAGCGTCCGGTCGTCGTTCGTGAGGGCGGGGATCGTGCAGTCGGGCGTGGGGACGATCCAGCCGTCCACCGTCTCGAGCTCGTTCTCCTCGGCGAGCCGCGCGAGCAGCGGGTCGTGCCCGAAGCCGCGGAGGAACCCCGTCGCACAGATCACCTGGTCGGCGCCGTTCAGCGCGGCCGCGACGCGGAACCGGCCGGCGCGCGCGGCCGCCTCGAGCGGCTCGTCCGAGCCTCGGTCGCTGCGGCCATCCCGGCACCGACGACGGCGACCCGGTCGGCGTAGTTGTGTGGCTCGTAAGCGTGGACGGCCCTCGCATCGCCCTGAAACTCGGGCGGCAAGCGAGCCGGGGTGTCCGGGCGCGACGAGAACGTGCCGGAACCGGCCGTGCTCGTCGAGCTCGAACTCGTCGGCGAGGGGGCGGATGCGAGCGACGCGCGCACGGCGGAAGCTCGCGTCCCAGCCGGTCTTCTCGCGAAGCTCGGCGACGTGCTCGGGGGAGGCGGAGACGGACGGGTTGTACCGGTCGACGAGCGTCTTCAGGAGGGGAACGATGGTGCGGTGCCGAACCGCCTCGCGAACGGCGAGCCCGACGACGTCGGGAAGCAGTGACCGCCGCTTTCCGAGCGCATACGCTGCCGGTGGATCGACGCCGCGCGCATGCGCCACGCAGCCGCGGGATCCGGGTCGGTCCCGAAGACGAGGATCTCGCTCAGCTCGATCCCGCCGTAGCGGAGCGTCGCTTACGCGGTGAACCCGCCGAGGCCGCCGCCGACGATCGCGATCCGGTCGCTCGCTGAACGCGGGCGGGACACGTCGCGTCCTACTTGACCGAGCCGGCGAGGAGGCCCTGGACGAAATAGCGCTGGAACGCGAAGAACACGACGAGCGGGATGAGCAGCGAGATGAACGTCGCGGGCGCGATCAGGTCGACGTTGGAGCCGAACTGCCGCAGCTGCGAGTAAATCGCGACCGTGATCGGCTGCGTGTCGCGCCCGAACACGAGCGCGACGAGGAGGTCGTTCCACGTCCAGAGGAACTGGAAGATCCCGAGTGAGGCGATCGCCGGCAATCCGAGCGGCAGGATGAGGCGGAGAAAAATGCGGAACTCGGACGCGCCGTCGATCCGCGCTGACTCGAGGATGTCCTTCGGGATCCCGATGAAGAAGTTGCGGAGCAGGAAGATCGCGAACGGGAGGCCGAACGCCGTGTGGAACAGGACGAGGCTGAGTACTGTGTCGAAGATCCCCAGCGTGTTGTAGAGCTGGAACATCGGGATCAGCGCCATTTGGAGCGGGACGACGAGAAGCGCGATGACGAGGATGAACAGCCAGTCGCGCCCGGGGAACTCGAGCCACGCAAACGCGTAGCCGGCCAGCGCGCCGACGACGATTGGAACGAGCGTCCCGAAGACGGCGATCAGCGCCGTCGTCACGAGCGACTCCATGATCGGGTCGTTGTCGAAGACCTTCTCGTAGTTCTGGAAGGTGAGCTTGCTCGGCTCGCTGAAGATCTGCCACCAGCCCTCCTCCTGAAAGTCGCTCGGCGCAAGGAGGGATGTGAGGAGCAGCCCGAGCGTCGGCACGAGCCAGAGGAGGCCGATCGCGATCAGGACGATGTTGACCGGCGCGCTCGCGACGACGCGGAGGATTCGCGCCGCCACCGTGTTGCGCTCGCCGACGGGTGCGCGGGCGGCGACGGCTTCCGTGGCCACTACGCTTCCCTCCTGAAGCGGCGGATGTTGAGCAGGATCACCGGGATGACGAGAACGAAGATGAAGACCGCAATCGCCGACCCGATGCCGAAGTTGTTCGCGCCCGCGAACGCCGTCCGCCACATCGAGAGCGCCAGCACGGTCGCGTCGTCCTGAACCGACCCCGGCGCGACCGCGACGACGATGTCGAAGACCTTGAGGACGTTGATCAGCATCGTGATGAAGACGACCGTGAGGACGGGCGCGAGCAGCGGAACGGTCACCCGCCGGAAGACCTGCCATTCGCTCGCGCCGTCGGTGCGCGCGGCCTCGAGGACGTCGCGCGGGATCGCCGCGAGGCCGGCTGCGACCACGACCATCGCAAAGCCGGCCCAGATCCAGATGTACGAGATGAGGATCGCGGGCGTGACGAGCCGTTCACCCAGCCACGTCACCCCGCCGAACGGTGCCGCGAACGTCTGGGCGCCGATCGCGACGCGATAGTCGCCCCGCTCGACGCCCTCGAAGACGAACGTGCCGTTCGCCTCCGTCGTCGCCTCCTGGACAGCGTCGCCGTCCGCGTCACGGAGCTCGACGGTTATGCCGGGCAGCCCCACCTCTTCCTGCTCGAGTTGCCCCGGCTCGCCGCCGCCCGGCTTGAAATCCCGCCAGACGACACCGGCGATCCCGTCCGGGACCGCCTGCGGCGCCACCGCCTGCTCGGCGCCCTTCGGGATCTCGTCCGTCGAGATGCGCGTTAGGCCGAGCTGCACGGTGTCACCCCGGCCGACGGACTCGTCGAGCGTGAGCCCGCCCTGCGGCGTTCCCGTGATGTTCTCGGTGGAAGGCGCCGCGTCCGGGAGCACGCCCGCGGGCTTGAACGCGTCGCGGACGCTCGCGATCGCTGCGTTGAGCGCGCCTCGCTCCGGCTCCTCGATGTAGACGATCCGCCACGTGATGCCGGCCGCAAACGCGGACACCGCCATCGGCATGAAGACAGCGGTCTTGAACGCGAACGCCCAGCTCACCCGCTCGGTGAGCACGGCGAAGATGAGGCCGATCGCGGTCACAAACGCCGGCACGACGAGCACCCAGACGGCGTTGTTCTTGACGGCGGTGAAGAGAACGTCGCTCGTGAAAATCTCGACGTAGTTGTCGAAGCCGACGAACTCGTCGCCCGAGCGGTCGAAGAAGCTGCGGTAGATCGTCCGGATCGCCGGGTAGACGATCCAGACTCCGAGGAAGACGACGGCCGGCGCGAGAAAACCCGCGGCGAGCGCGTACTTCCGCCACGCGCCGGGCGGCGCGGGGGGCCGGGCCTCCCGGACGGGAGGCTCGGCCGCGATGCTCTGCCCGCTCACGCCCGCGCTCCGGTCAGGCCGCTATTCGGCCCGCGACGCCGCCTGCTCCATCTGCTGCGCGATCCCGTCGACGTCGTTCGGGTTCTGGAGGAAATCCTGGAAGAGTTTCCAGAGCCCCTGGCCGGTGGTCGCCCCGAACTCGGGCGGAACGAGGTCGGAGAGATCCCAGCGGATGACCTCCGCCTCGGCCAGCGCGCCCGAGGTCCTCTGCGTCAACTCGTCGGGATACACGGTCGTGTCGACGTTCCGGTTCGGGCTCGCGAACCCGCCGCGGGCTGCCCAGATCTCGGCCGCCTCGGGCGTCGCCAGGTACTCGATGAAGGCCTCGGCGGCCGGGTTGTCGGTGAACAGGATGAACATGTTCCCGTCCGCAACGACGGCTGGGGCCGAGTCGTTGACGGACGGGAATTCGAAGACGTCGAAGTCGGTCCCCGCCTCGAGGTTGTGCTCGACGACGCCGGGCACGAACGCGCCTTCGATCACCTGGGCGGCCTTGGGATTCTCGGAGAAGACCTGCGACACCGACGTCTCGAAGGTGACCTGGAGCGGGTTGCCCGCGATGTTGTCCTTGTCGCCGAAGACCTTTGCCATCTCGGTGAGGGCGTCCTTGACGGACTGGTGGGTCCACGGGATTTCGTGCCGGGCGAGCTGGTCGTACATCTCGGGCCCCGCCATCCGGATGTAGAGGTTCTCGAAGAGGTCGGTGAGCGTCCAGCCGTCGGCGCCGCCGATCGAGTAGGCCGGGATGCCGGCCGCCTTCAGCGTCTCGCCGTTCGCGATGAAATCGTCCCAGCTCTCGGCGGGCTCGACGCCGGCGTCCTCGTAGGCGTGGACGTTGTACCAGACCGTCGACTTATTCCCGGCCTTGAAGAAGAGGCCGTAGAGTTGGTCGTTGAATGTTCCGACGGAGGTCCCGGAGTCGCCGAAGTTCTCCCTGATCGTCTCCTCCGCGAAGTCGAGCGGTTGGAGCGCGCCGTCGTCGACTAGCGTTTGGACGAACCCGGGCTGCGCCGGTGCCGCGATGTCGGGCGGGTTGCCGCCCTCGACGGCGGTCGAGAGCACGGTCGGCAGCTCGTCGCCGGCCGGGTTGTAGTTCACCTCGACGTCGGGGTTCTGCTCGACGAAGCCGTCGATGACCGCCTGGAAGGACTCCTGCTCGGGCCCCACCCAGATGCCCATGATCGAAACCGACCCGGATACGCCGCCTTCCTCAGCGCCGGTCGCCTCGCCGGCCGGGGCCGGCTCTTCATCGCCGTCACCACCCCCGCAGCCGGCGGCGAGCGCGAGAACGAGCGCGACGAGGGTCAGGAGGAGAAAACGCATGTGCCTCATCTGGATCCTTTCCTATTGGCTTTCGTCGTAGATCCCGGCCCCGGTCTCGGGGTCGAAGAAGTGCAGGTTGCGCGTGTCGACGGCAACCGGGATCGTCTGCCCCTCGCGGACGTGCGAGCGCGCGTTGAAGCGGCCGACGAGCGTCGTCGTCTCGCCCGCCTCGCCGACGTCCTCGCCGACGTCCTTCGCGAGCTCGCGGACGTCCTCGGTCAGCGCTGGGCGGGCGTTCACGTCGAAGTGGACCATGATCTCCGCGCCGAGCGCCTCGCGCAGCGTGACGTCCCCGCGCAGGCACTCGTCCTCCGACCGGTCGGTCGCGATCTCCCTGTCCTCGAGATCTTCGGGCCGGATCCCGACGATGATGCTCCGTCCTTCGTACCGCTGGAGACCCCGGTGATCGGAGACGATGTGCTCGCCGAGCGTGAGCTTCTGGTCGCCGAGCTTTGCGGCGAACCCGCCGTTTTGCCGCTCGAGCGTCGCCTCCAGCATGTTCATCGCTGGGCTTCCGATGAACCCGCCGACGAAGAGGTTGACGGGCCGGTCGTAGAGCTCCTGCGGAGCGGCCACCTGCTGGAGCTCCCCTTTCCGCATGACAGCGACGCGGTCGCCCATCGTCATCGCCTCGACCTGGTCGTGGGTGACGTAGATCGTTGTCGTCCCGAGGTCGTGCTGGAGCCGTGCGATCTCGGCCCGCATCGCGACGCGGAGCTTCGCGTCCAGGTTCGAGAGGGGCTCGTCCATGAGGAAGGCGGCCGGCTGGCGGACGATCGCGCGGCCCATCGCGACCCGCTGGCGCTGCCCGCCCGAGAGCGCCCGCGGCTTCCGCTTGAGGAACTCCTCGAGTCCGAGGATTCGCGCCGCCTCGTGGACGCGCTTGTCGATCTCGTCCTTCGACACCCTCTTGACCCGCAGCCCGAAAGCGATGTTTTCGTACACCGAGAGGTGCGGGTAGAGCGCGTAGCTCTGGAAGACCATCGCGATGTCGCGGTCCTTGGCCGCGACATGGTTTACGACTCGGTCACCGATCCGCAGGACGCCCTCCGAGATCTCCTCGAGCCCCGCGACCATGCGCAGGGCTGTCGACTTTCCGCACCCCGACGGCCCGACGAGCACCATGAATTCGCCGTCTTGGATGTCGAGGTTGAAGTCGTTGACCGCCCGCGTTCCGTCCGGGTAGACCTTGCTGACCTGCTCGAACGTGACCTCGGCCACGCCTCGGCCCTCCTTCCCCGTGTCGGCCCGTTCTTACAGCGTTATGACGCCGAAAGTCAATCGAGGTCAGCCGGGTGGGCCCGCTCGGGGCACCGGTAGACTCGGCCGCCCGTGCGTACCTCGACCATCGTCGTACTCGAGGGCGACGAGACGGGGCAAGAGCTCCTCGAGCAGGCGCTTCGCGTCCTCGCGCCCGACGTCGTCGGACTCGAGCTCGACGTTCCACGCTTCGATCTCTCGCTCGAGTCGCGCCGTGCGTCGGCGAACGCAGTCGTCCACGAGGCGGCGCGCGCAGTGCGCGACGCGGGGCTCGGACTCAAGGCCGCGACCGTGACGCCGGAGGCCGCGGGCGACGTCGGGAGCCCGAACCGGATTCTCCGGGAGGAGATCGGTGGGCACGTAATCGTTCGTACGGGCCGCCGGATCCCGGGTGTCGTCCCGATCGGCGGTGCCCACCACCCGATCTCGGTCGTCCGAATGGCCGTCGGTGACGCCTACGGGGCGAAGGAGTGGCGCGACGGCGAGGGAGAGGACGAGGCCGCATTCCGGACAACGCGGATCGAGCGGCGCGTCTGCCGCGCGGTGGCCGAGTTCTCGTTCCGCCATGCAGAGCGCACCCGGGCGAAGGTCTTCGGCGGTCCCAAGTACACCGTCTCGCCGGTCTACGAGGGGATGCTGAAGGAGGAGATGGACGCCGCCGCGGAACGCCATCCCGAGGTTCCGTACGAGCCGCAGCTGATCGACGCCACCTTCGCGCTCCTCATCTCGGCGACGGGCGACGCGCTCGTCATTCCGGCCCTGAACCGCGACGGCGACATCCTGAGCGATCTCGTTCTGCCGCTCTTCGGCTCGATCGCCGGCTCCGAGTCGCTCCTCGTCGCCTTCAACGACGATTACACGCCCCGGGCCCTCTTGGCCGAGGCCGCGCACGGGACCGCCCCGGCGCTCTACGGAAAGAACGTGGCGAACCCGATGGCGATGATCCTCGCGGCGGGCGCGCTCCTCTCGCACATCGACGACGACGTATCGCGCACCGCGGGCCGCGCGATCCGCGAGGCGTGCCTCGAGGCCGTGCAGGCGGGGGTACGAACCGCTGACCTGGGCGGCCACGCCTCGACGACCGAGTTCACGGACGCGGTGATCGAGAGGACACGGGCGAAGCTCGACGTCTGGGCGACGCTCTAGGCGCGGGCCGCGTCCCCGCGCGTCTACCGCTCGTCGAGCGGTGGGTTCTGGACGTTGTGCTCGGTCGCGTACTCCTCGACGAGCTGGTTCACGACGTCCATGCCGTCGCCGTAGGCGTAGTTGATCTTGACGAAGGGGTCCCACTTCTCGGGGAGCGCGTCCTCGGGGAAGATCGCCTCGACCGGGCACTCCGGTTCGCATGCTCCGCAATCAATGCACTCCTCCGGGTCGATGACGAGCATGCGGTCGGCCTCGTGGATGCAGTCGACCGGGCAGACGTCGACGCAGGAGCGGTCTTTGATGTCGATGCACGGCTCCGCGATGATGTACGTCACGCGCCCGAGACTATCCGACGAGCTCGTCGACGATCTCGGGTGCGCGCTCGGCGAGCGCCGAGCGGACGACGACGCGGTCGAACCCCGCCGCCTGCGCCGCGCGAAGCCCCGCCGTGTCGGTGTGGTTCGTGAAGCCGAGGATCGGGATCTCGGGGTACTCCTCGGCCGCCTCGTCGGGATCGACGCGCGCGATGTCCACGATCACGAGATCGGGCAGGTCGGCGCTGTCGGTGGTTACGAGCCGGTGCTCGGAGCCGAGCAAGGCATCGAGCTTCCCCCGGAAGTAGAGATCGACCCCAGCCAGCAGGATCGTGGCCACGGCCCCGTGAGCGTACCATCGCCCGCGTGGCGGAGGGCGTCGAGGGGGCGTACGAACGCGGCCTCCAGCTCGTCCGCCGGGGCGAGTACTTCGCCGCGCACGAGGCGCTGGAGGACGCCTGGAGAGCGGCTGAGCCGCGCGAGCGCGACTTCTTTCAGGGGCTCGTCCACGTGGCCGTCGCCTGGTATCACGCTCGCGTTACCGGCCGCTCCCGCGCCTGCGAGAGCCAGCTTGCGAAGGCCGCTCGGCGCCTCGCGCCGTACGTTCCGAACTATCGCGGGTTGGACGTCGCCGCCCTCCTCGCCGACGTCGAGGCCGCGCGCGGCCGGTTCCCCGATCTCCCTAGTCCCCGACTCCGACGAGCTCGAGAGCGCGGTTGAACGCGACGTTCAGCCACCAGAAGCGGTCGAAGAACAGGAGCAGGCCCACCGCGACGAGGATCGCGCCGCTCACGATCCGCACGACGTCGTACCGGTCGCGTAGCCAGCGAAAGGCGTTCATCGTCCGCGCGAAGCCGACGCCGACGAGGAGGAACGGAAGCGCGAGCCCGAGCGCGTAGACGAAGAGGAGAACCGACCCGCGGGCGACCGTGCCCGTGTCGCTCGCGAGCGCGAGGATCGTCGCGAGCACGGGCCCGACGCACGGCGCCGCGCACACGGCGAAGGCGGCGCCGAGGAGGGCGCTCGAGCCGCGGCGGCGGGCTCCCTCGACGAGACCGGGAGCGGCAAGCCGTTGGAGGAACGGCACCGGGAGGAGGCCCATGAAAGCGAGGCCGAGCACGACGACGATCAGGCCGGCGACCTGGAGAACGAGGCGGCGGTTCTCGTCGAGCAGTCCGCCGGCGACCGCGGCCGCCGCACCGAGCACGACGAACACGAGCGTGAACCCTCCGACGAAGGGCAGGCTCGCCACGACGACGCGGCGGCCCCCCGCACCCGGTGCCGTTCCGGAGACGGCGGAGAGGTAGCCGGGCACGAGCGGCAGGACGCACGGCGTCGCGAACGAGAGAACCCCGGCCGTGAAGGCAAGGGCGAGCTGCGCGGCCACTTAGGCGCCGACTTGGCGGCGCCGGCCGTCAGGACGGGCGGGCTTTGCCCGCACGTCCGTCTGCAACGACCGGTCGACACGCTGGAACGACGGCTCGACGCGCCGGAGCATCTCGACGACCGCTCTCAGTCCGGAGCGGACGGCGAGGATCCGACGCGGCGCCCCATGCACTTCGCGCGCGGAATGCTCGCGAGCTGGAAGAGGCCGAACCCGCCCGCGTAGAGCGCGCCCGCGATCACCCAATCCCAACCGCCGCCGGTCCACATGGCGTTCCTCCGAGTCTACGCGTCGAACCGCGCCAGCTCGTCGTCGACGCGACGCTCGAGCTCCGGATCGACGCGGGCCGAGTGGACGACCGGAGCGGCGGCCGCTCGCTCACGGAGCCAGCGGCGCGCCAGGACCGTCACGACCACCCCTGCAACCGCGAGGCCGGCCAGCGGCAGGACCCACGCGAGCCAGTTGAACCCGCTCTTCGGAGGAGCGGCGAGGACCTCCTCACCGAACTGGGCGACGAGCTCTGCCTTGATCGCCTGCTTCGTCGCGCACGTGGCAGTGCGTTCCCGTATGTAATCCCGCATGCGTTCGGCGACCGGCGAGCGCGAGAGCTCGAGGGTCGTGTTGCAGGTCGGGCAGATGAGCTCGTCCTCGAGATCGGCGAGCGTGGCGCAGTCTTGCGCGGCGGCGGGCGCGGCGAGCACGAGCGCGCCGGCGAGGACGGCGAGCGTGCGGATCACGCGCTCTCCAGGGCGCGCTCGATGTTCCGTTGGAGCTCCGCGCGGGTGAACTCGCCCCGCGAGTAGGCGACGAGGCGCCCCCGCCGGTCGACCCACCAGGTCTCGGGAAAGCCGCTGAGCCCGTAGCGCGGGAGCGACTCGCCGGGGCCGTCGTACGCGATCGGGTACGTGAGCCCGTACCGCTCGACGAAGCGGCGCGCGTCGCGTTCGAAGTCCTGCGCGTCGACGCCGAGCACGACGAGACCGCGCGCGCGGTATCGCCGCCACGCCTGCTCGAGCATCGGCGCCTCGCGCTTACAAGGCTCGCACCACGAGGCCCAGAAGTTGAGGACGACCGCCTTCCCGCGGTACGCGGCGAGCGAGATCCTCTCGTCCCCATCGAGCGCGGGCAAATCGAGCGGCGGCGCCGCGGGCTTCTCGCCGTCCTCGACGGCACCGACGAGCCCTGCGCCTGCGTCCTTCGTCGTCATCTGCCAGACGAGCAGGCCGACGAGAGACGCGACGAGCGCCACGGCGACCCCTTGCAGCGCGAACCTCGAGACGACCCGCCAGGACATTCCCCTGCAGGCGAGTCTAGTTGCGAGCCGAGGACCCTACGCGCGGACGATGAAAACGGGCGTGCCGATCCGCACGCGGTCGAAAAGCCACTCGACCTCGCGCATGTACATGCGGATGCAGCCGTGCGAGGCGCGCGTCCCGACCGTCCACGGCTGCGGCGTGCCGTGAATCCCGATCCCGGCGGCGGAGAGCCCGATCCAGCGCGTCCCGAGCGGGTTCGCCGGGCCGGGCGGGACCGGCCCGAGGCCCGCCGCCCAAGGGCTGTTCGGCGGATTCCACGTCGGGTGGCGCTCCATCATGACGACCGACCAGCGGCCGAGCGGCGTCGGGTACGCGGGCATTCCGACCGCGATCGCAAACCGGCGCACAAAGCGCACGTTCCGGTAGAGGTAGAGCCGCATCGACTCGCGCCGGATGACGATGATCGACCCGAAGCTCGCCCGGGTGAGGCGCGGGCGAAGGACCGCGACGTTCAGCGGGATTACGTCTCGCTCGTGACGGGTGAGCGCGCGGATGATCGCGTTCGCCATGGCCGTCCTTCGGACGAGGAAGCCGACGCGCGGCTTCGTGACGTAGGGGCGAAGGTTTCGGAGGAGCACGCGGGAGTCGCGCGGTCGGCGGCTGAAGACTCGGTCGAGGTGCGCCGTGTAGCGGTTGATGTTGCCGAGGTGGAGCTTTACGTCGAGCGGGATCCGCTGCCCGGGACGCGCGGCGATTGCCGCGTCCATCGCGTCGTTCAGGCGCGGGTACGACCCGAGCGCGGCGGGGAAGATCCGCCACGCGCGCCGCTTGAACGTGAAGCGAAGCGGCTGGTCGAACGCAGCCTGAATCGCCTCCCGCGCCTCTGCCTCCGTCATCCCGCCGACGATGGTGACGCCGACGACGACCCCGGCGGCGATTCGCACCGGACCGCCCGGCGAGGCGGGAGGCGCTGGCGGGGTCTGCGCGCGTGCCGGCGCGGCGACGAGCGCCGCCAGGAGCACGAGCACGAATGCCAGACGACGCAAGCGCACGGAATCGTATACGGCCGAGCCGCTCGATCGATTCCCGTCAGGTCGAAAGCGGGATGAGCGCGCGCCTCGGACGGCCCTGTCAGGGCGCGGTCGGGAGGAAGTCCTCCTCGAGCTCGCCGCCCCGCGCGACGTAGTCGATGATCATGCGGTCGGTGAGCCACTCGACAGGAGCCCGGTCGTCCGTGAGCGGCTCGCCCTCCGCCTGAACAGCCGCCAGTCCGTCACGGAAGAGCGGGACGAGCCGCGCCACCGCGGCGGGAGCGCGCTCGACGCGTCCCACGAGCTCGCCATGCGAGGCCGGCCGGTCGAGGGCGAGCAGGAGCTCGTTGAAGCGCAGCGGCCGCCAGCGCCACGCCTGCGGGAAAGCGGCGAGGACGGTGGTGCCGATCGCCTCCGAGAGGCGCTCGTCGCCCGGCACGGTCGCCACGTTCAACGCGAGCACACCGCCCGGCTCGAGCCGCTCGCGCGCGAGCGCGAAGAACTCCCGGGTGGCGAGGTAGAAGGGAATGTACGGCTGGTGGTAGGCGTCGACGACGATGACGTCGTAGCGCCGGTCGGTCAGCTCGAGGTACGGCCGCCCGTCGGCGTCGATCACCCGGAGATTCGGGTTGTCCCGGAGGCCGAGGTAGCGCCGTCCCGCCTCGCTCACGTCGGGGTCGATCTCCACGCCGTCGATCTCGACGTCGGGGTAGAGCTGCCCGTACGCGCGCGCGACGGTCCCCCCCGCGTTCCCGATCACGAGCATCCGCTCGACGGGCCGGTCGATCAGCGGCGGGACGAGCAGGAACGTGTCCCATACGCCGCCCGTGAGCACCGAATCGGGGTACCAGAGCGAGTGCGTGGCGACGCCTTCGTTCAGCCGGAGCGCGCGCGAGCCGTCTCCGCGCTCGAGCACCTGCACGTACTGGTACGCCGACTCCGTCTCGTACACGAGGCCTTCGGTCGCCTTGATCGTCCCGGCCGGGACGACGAGGAGCGCGCCGACGCAGACGGTGAGAAGCTGCCAGCGCACGCCGAGTAGGAGCGCCGCGGCGAGGACGAGCACGGTCGCCGAGCCGATCATCGTCCGCTGTGTGCCGAGCAGCGGGATCGTCACGATCGCCGAGAGGAACGTCCCGACGATGCTCCCGACGGTCGAGAGGGCGTAGAGGCGGCCCGCGACGGTCCCGGCTTCGGCGACGTCGGCGAGGGCAAGCCTGATCGCGAAGGGCGAGACGGCCCCGAGCAGAGTTACCGGTACGGCGAAGAGCGCAAGCGCCGCGAAGAAGGAGCCGACGACAGCACCGACGTCGACGGCGTCGAGACCACGCAGCGCGAGGTCGAGGATCGGGCGCGCGACGAACGGTGTCGCGGCAATGACGAGGGCGGCGGCGGCGACGATTCCGCCGAGCAGGCGGGGGTCCGGGCGCCGGTCCGCGAGCTTCCCGCCCAGCCAGTAGCCGAGCGAGAGGTAGACGAGGATCAGGCCGATGATGTTCGCCCAGACGATCGTCGAGCTTCCGAAGTACGGCGCGAGCAGCCGCGACGCTGCGATTTCGGTCGCCAGCGTTCCCGCCCCGCCCGCGAACACGACGACCCCGAGCCGGCCGCGCCCAACCGTCGTCGGCGCGTCGGCGTCGGCACGCGCAGCGACTCCGGTCACACCCACGAGGGTCAGGGTGCCATTCGGAGCACGACGACCGCGCAGTCGTCGTCGATGTCGCCCCCGCCGAAGGCCCGGCAGTCCGCGACGAGTGCGTCGGCCAGCGCCTGCGCTGGGAGCGCGGCGTGGTCGCGCAGGAAGGCATCGAGGCGGCCTTCGCCGTAGAGCTTGCCGTTCCGGCGCGCCTCGATCACGCCGTCCGTGAAGAGAACGAGCGACGAGCCGGGGTCGAGCTTCGTCCGCTCGGCCTCGTAGCGCTGGTTCGACTCGATGCCCAGTGCGAGCCCGGACGCGCTCGTCTCGAGGACCTTCCCGTCCGGGCGTACGAGGCGTGCGGCGGGATGGCCCGCGTTCGCGCACGCGAACCCGCCCGTCCGAGGATCAACGACTGCGTAGAAGAGCGTTATGAACTTGCCGAGCGCGATCTCCTCGATCACGACGTCGTTGACGCGGGCGAGGAAGTCTGGCGGCTCCGGGTAGCTCCGTGCGAGCGCGCGGAACGCGAACTTCGCCATCGCCATGTCGGCCGCCGCCTGGATCCCCTTGCCCGCGACGTCACCGACGACGACCGCGAGACGGCCGTCGTCGAGCGAAAGAAAGTCGTAGACGTCGCCCCCCACGTCGACACGCGCGGACGACTCGTACACATGTCCCACGTCGAGACCGGCGACTGCGGGGAGCTCGCGCGGCAGGAGCGTCCGCTGCATCATCTCGGCGAAGTCCTTCTGCTGCTGGTAGAGACGCGCATTGTCGATCGCGAGCGCCGCCTGCGTCGCGACGGCCGTCGCGGTCTCGAGGACCTCGTCGTCGAGCGGACGCGCCGGGTCGAGCGAGAGCAGCGTCAGCGTCCCGATCGCCTCGCCCGGCGTCGCGAGCGGGAGGACGGCGGCCGTCGAGCCCTTCGCGAGGAACGGCTCGAGGAACGGATCCGCCTCGCCGGTTCGTCCGCCGAGGAAGACCGGTGTGCGCCCGCCGAGGACGCGCGCGACGAGCCCCTCGTCGCGCGGCTGCGGCGGCGACAGGATCGCGGATGCGGCGGCGTGCATCGCCGGGTCGGCGACGTGGATCGCACGCGGGAGGAGCGCGGCGCCGCGCTCGTCGGGCAGGCGGATCGCCGCCGCGTCGACGGCGAAGAGGTCGACCATCGTCTTGGCGACGGCGTCGAGGGTCGCGTCGAGCGAGAGGCTGTGCGCGAAGGCGTGCGAGATCTCGAAGAGCGCACGGAGCTGGCGCGCCGCCTTGCGCTCCGACGCAAGCGTCTGCTCCAGGACCCCGCCCAGCTCCTTCGTCCGCTCGTGGAGGCGGGCGTTCTGGACCGCGACGGCGAGCTGGCTCGAGAGCGCGAGGAGCAAACCCTCCTCCCCCGGTCGGTACGGCCGCGGGCGCTGCTTGAAGACCGCGAGCGCACCGATTACCTCGTCGTGCACGACGAGCGGGATGACGAGCGCCCGCCGGACGCCGGTGTCGGACAGCTGATCCTCGAGCCCCGCGAGACGCGGGTCACGGCGCATGTCCGCGATGAAGAGGAAGCCGCGGCTTCGGAACGGCCCGAGCGCGAGCTCGAGCAACCGCTCGGCGAGGTCGGCGTGCGAACCGCGCAACCCGCGCGACGCCGCTGCCGCAAGTCGCCCGCCGTCGTCTCGTAGGTAGATGGCGACGTGGGCGCTGGCCGTGAGCTCGGAGATCCGGTCGACCGCGGTCTCGAGGGTGTGGGAGAGCGAAAGGCGTGCGATCGCCTGGCTGACGACGGCGACGATCGTCTGGGAGCGCCGGAGCGCGAACGTGAGGAGCTGTGCGCGGCGCGTCCGCCGGAGGCCCACCGCGGCGCGGGCCGCGAACACCGAGAGCACGGAGGGGTCGAACGCCGCGGCCGCCGATTCTTCCGCGAACTCGAGCTCGAGCGCGCCCACGGGCGGCTCCCCGAGCGCGACGACGACCCCTGCGCGAGGCTCGGCCTCCGCGGGCTCGTCGCGCTGCTCGATCGCGAGGCGCACCCGCTCGGCGGCCGCCTCGAGCTCCGGAGGGTCGCCCTCGAACCCGTGTGCTGCGAGGAACACCGGGGGCGTGTCCGGCTCGACGCGCCAGAGTAGGCACCCGGTTGCGCCGGCCGCCTCCGCCGCGAGCCGGACAACGTGCTCAGCGAGCTCCGCCTCGTCCGATCCCGCGGCGAGCGCGTCGCCGAGAACCTCGAGCGAGCCCCGCGCTCGCTCCGCGCCCCCCTGCGCGCCGACCGCGGTCCGGGCGAGCGCGAGCGCGAGCGAGGCGTGCGCCGCCGCGAGCCGAAGGAGCGCGCGCTCGCGCGGTGCGAACGCACGTCCGCTTCGGTACACCTCGAGCGTCGCGAGCGTCGCGTCGCCGTCTCTGACCGGCACGACGCGCGCGACCTCGGCGCCGGCCCGCGCGCTCGCGCGGCGGATCGCCGCCGGAAGCGCCCCGTCCGCCTCGGGGTCATAGTCGACCTCGTCGGCGGGAACGTCGTCGACGCCGACCCGGGAGCCCTGCAGCTCGGCGGTGAGGACCTCCGAAGGGCTCCAGACGGCCCGCGCGACGAGCGCGGATCCATCCGGCGACGCGACCCGAACGAGCGCGAGCTCGGCACTGGAAGCGATCGCCGCGGCGCGAGCGACCGTCGTCAGCGACTCCTCGACCGCCCCGCCGGCGAGAAGGTCGCCGACCGACTCGGCGAGCGCGTCGACCGCCTCGACGTCGGCGGCGCCGAAGGCCGTCACCCCCGTGCGTGGCCGCGGCGCGGGCGAGATCGCCATGGTCGGATTATCGCGCTCGCGCTCGTCCACGGGCCCCGGCGCGGGCGTCCCTCCGCTTGCGGTTCCGCCGGAGAGCGGAAAGAATCCCGCAGCGATGCCAGCCCCGGCACCTCGGCGCGCGCGGCCGCATGGGCTGCCTCGCCCGCCTTCGCCTCTCGAGCGCTCGCTCGTCCGTGAGCGCGCGAGGCGGCGCGCGCGAATCGAGCACGAGCTCGAGCGCCGCCGGGCGCGACACCGCTTCTACCTGCTCGTCGGCGCGCTGCTCTTCCTTGCCGCCGTCCTCGCCTTCACGATCTGGGATCAGATCCAGGCGATCTTCGGACTGTGAGCCTCCGGATCCCGACGCGACCTGACCGCGTCCCGGCGGCGAGCTTCTGGACGCCGGGCGAGGGCCTCGCGTGGATAGCCGCGATCATCTTCACGCTCAGCGCGTTCATGGGCTGGTACTCCGGCCTCCTGGACGGCCTCCAGGTCTCGGCGCTCGGCTGGGATACCGGCCTGCTCGGGAAGCTCGTGTTCGTGGTCGGCCTCGCCGTCCTGGTTGTCCTCGTGCTCCGAGCGACGGGCGTCGAGCTTCCTCCGGCCGTTCCGGTCGGCCTGGTGATCGCAGTTCTCGGCGCGGTCGGAACGATCTTCGTGCTCGTCCGTCTGATCGAGATCCCGGACGACTACGCGGGGCTCGGGCGGGCGATCGGGATCTGGATCAGCCTGGTGGCGGCGCTGCTCCTGATCGTCGCGGGGTTGCTGAAAGCCTCAGAGGAGGCCTGAGCGCGAGCAGCAGCCCGGCGGCCACGATCGCGCCTAGCACCGCTCCTCCGACCACGTCGAGCGGGTAGTGAACGCCGACGTAGACGCGCGAAAACGACACGAGGAGCGCGAGTACGACGAGCGCCGGGACCGCCTTCCGCGTCAGGACGGCCAGCGCGACGACGCCCGCCGCCGCGGTGGCCGCGTGCCCGGACGGGAACGAGGAGCCGACCGTCGAGCCGAAGAGCGGGTCGGCCTCGTCCAGGGAGGCGAACGGCCGCGGACGCCCGATCACGCTCTTCGCGACTGTCGCGACGATGTCAGTCGTCCAGACGCAGGCGGCCGTGAGCGCCGAGGTGAGCAGCACCGGTCGCTTCGCCCACACCGCGAGGAGTGGCGCGAGCGCGATCCAGAGGAGCCCCGCGTAGCCGATGATCGTCGCCGCGACGAAGACCAGGTCGAGCCAGCCGGCGCGGTGCTCGACGACCCAGAGAAACGTGTCGCGGTCGAACTCCGCCAGCGCTAGCGGGCGCCCTCTAGACGCCTAAGAGCTGCCGCGTCGAGGCAAGCAGCTGCTCCGGGTCGAACGGCTTCCCGAGGAACGCCTCCGCGCCGCGCTGCTCGGCCTCGGCGCGGGCCTCGACCTTGCCGCTGAACATGATCACCGGGATTGCTCCGACGCCGTGCCTTTCCTGGACGCGCTGGAGCATCTCCCAACCACTCATGCCGGGCATCATCACGTCCAGCAGAATCAGATCCGGCGGCTCTTGTTCGAGCACGGCGAGCCCGTCCTCGGCGCTCGCCGCCTCGCGCACGACGTAGCCCTCGATCTCGAGGTTCGAACGGAGGAAGTCGCGAAGAGCGTCGTCGTCGTCGACGATGAGCACGAGCGGTCGGGTCCGGGCCGTCCCGCGTGAGCTGCCGAGGAAATGGTCCAGGTCGCCGCGGCGAAATCGGCGATGGCCGCCCGGCGTGTAGAAGGCGGGCAGGCGGCCGCTGTCCGACCATTTCCGGATCGTGCTCTGCGCGACGCCGAGGTATTTCGCCGCCTGTCCGAGGGTGAGCCACTCACCCGCGGCTGCAGCTCCGCGCTCCTCGGTCCGAGTGCGCTCCTGGTCGTTCACGATAGACCCCGTGGGAATCTACCAAGTTCGACACTTTTCGACGCTTTCCCTACGGAGTCTGCGTGGTGACCGTCACGGTTCGCGTCACCGGTGGCAGCGTGCCGGGCTGGAGCGTGCGGACGAGCGACTGCGTCCCGCCCGGTCTCGGTCGCTCCTCAAGCGCCCGGCCGAGCGCGAGCCCCGCGAAGAACGCGATCGCCGCGAACGCCGTCGCGAGCCCCGCCGCGAGCGCGCGCTGCCGCCGGGCGCGACGCCGCTCGAGCCGTGCCCGCTCGCGCCGCTCGTTCACGAGGCGGGTCTCGGAGCGCCCAGGTGCCGTCACGGATGGTAGTCGGTCGCCCCGCGCGCGTAGAGCCCGAAGGCCGCGTCCTGGACGAGCGCTGTGTCGGAGATCCCGGCGCGCCGGCGGCGAGGCGCTTCGCGGCCCGCCGACGCGAGCGCCAGATCGCTCGCGACAACCTCGCGGACCCACTCGTCCGCCCTCTCGTAGACGTCCGCGAGCTCGGCGAGCGTGAACGTCTGGCCGACGCGGCGCCGGAGCTCGTCCACGACCGTGTCCACCAGGTCAGTGAGCTCGCGGTAGCGCGGCTCGTCGGGCGCCGCTGCATCGACGCGCCGGACGCCCTCGTCCCACTGGTGCCGAGCGCTCTCGACCGTCACCCGACCGTCGTCGCATGGCCGCAGCGCCCGTCCGGGCACCAGCGCTCGCCTGCATCCGCCAGGATCCGCTCGCCGAGCTCGTATCCGGGCCGCGCGAGCGCGTACGCCGCGTGCGCGTGAAGGCACTTGAGCGCCCCCCGTCGACGCGTTCCGGCGATGCCGACGTCAAGCTCGGGACGAATCCGTCGCTGCTCGGCGTCCGCGCACGCGAGGCTCGCCCCGAGCTCGGGATCCGAGGCGGCCGCCTGCATGAAGCGCGCGACCCCTCCCGCCGCCTCGAGACGCGAGATCGCTCCCACGAGCCAGGGGCACGTCAGGTAGTACGTCGTCGGGAACGGCTCGCCTTCAGGCGTGAACGGCGCCTGCTCGGTGACGGCCGGGAACCCGTACGCGCAGCGGACGGACACCCGGCGAAATGCGCGCGGAGGCCGTCCGAGCTGCCATGACACCACTCGCTCGTCGTCCATGCGAGCATCGTATCCGGGGGCGAATCGGGGGCCCCGGCGCGGCGCGGACGGGGCGCTTCTATTCGCGGACGCCGCTGACGACGAACAGGTGCTCGCCTGGACGAACGAGGCCGAGTCGACGCGCCTCGCGCTCGACGAACGCATCCGTGCGCGCGACTGCGAGCCGAGCCGCGAGCGCGCGCTTCTCGCGCTCGAGCGCGGCGACCTGCGATCGGCGCAACTCCACCTCCGCACGGGCGGCGCGGTAGGTGCGGATCGGCTGCACGTACGCCGCCGCGATCACGACGAGCACCGCGAGCGCGAACCAGCGGAGCGCGAGCGAAGAGCGGGACGGACGGCGGCGACGAGCCACGGGCGTCGCTTTTCGCCCGGGCGGCGACGGCTCCTTCCCCGGCGTTCTAGGCCGTCTCGACCTTGATCAGGTTCGTCGTTCCCGGGATGTTGACCGCCGTTCCCGCCGTAATGACGACGCGGTCGCCGGGCGAGACAAGACCGGTCGCTCGGGCGGCGTCGAGCGTCCGGGCCCACAGCTCTTCGACGTCTCGGCACTCGTCGATCTCGGCCGGGACGACGCCCCACTCGATCGCGAGCTGCTGCGCGGCGTGGTGCTTGTGCGTGGCCGCAATGACCGGCCGACGCGGCCGGTGGCGCGCGACCGACGACGCCGTGCGGCCGCTGTAGGTCGGGACGAGGATGGCCGTCGCGTCCAGGATCTCCGCGATGTCGCACGCCGCGTTCGACATCGCCTCGCCGACCGTGGAATACGGCTCGTCGGTATCGGACGTGAGCTCATGGCGGTACGCGACGCTCGGCTCGACCACGCGCGCGATCCTGTCCATCGTTTGGACGCTCTCGACGGGGTAGCCGCCCACGGCCGTCTCGCCGGAGAGCATGACCGCCGACGTCCCGTCGAGGATCGCGTTCGCGACGTCGCTCGCCTCCGCGCGGGTCGGCTCGGGGTGGGTCAGCATCGACTCGAGCATCTGGGTCGCCGTGATCGCCGGCTTCCCGCGCTCGAGCGCGGCGAGGAGGATCCGCTTCTGGACGAGCGGCACCTCCTCCGGCCCGATCTCGACGCCGAGGTCACCGCGCGCGACCATTACCGCATCGGCGAGGCGAAGGATGCCCGCGAGGTCGTCGACCGCCTCCGCCTTCTCGATCTTGGCGATGATCTGCGCCGTCGAGCCGGCCTCGTGCAAGAGCTCGCGGAGCTGGCGAACGTCGTTCGCCGAGCGAACGAACGAGAGCGCCACGTAGTCGATGCCGAGCCCGAGCGCGAACTCGAGGTCGGCGCGATCCTTCTCTGTGACGGAGGGGAGCGGGAGCGGCACGCCGGGGACGTTCACGCCCTTGTTGGCGCTGACGCGCCCACCCGCGAGGACGGTCGCCCGCACGCGGCCGCCGTTGACGGCGTCGACCCGCAGGCGGACCAGCCCGTCGTCGATCAGGACGTGGTCGCCCGGACGCAGCACCTCGGGGAGGACGGGCGGAGAGACCGGGAGTCCGTCCCCGTCGGGACCGCCGTCCGCGCCTTCGCCGACGACGACGACCTCGTCGTCGTCGTGCAGGTCGCGCGGCTCGCGAAGCGCGCCGACCCGGAGCTTCGGCCCGCGCAAGTCGGCGATCAGCGCGAGCGGACGGGCGGCTCGCTCCTGCGCCCCGCGGACGAGTTCCGCGCGGTCGGCGTGGTCGGCGTGGGAGCCGTGCGAGAAGTTGAGACGCGCCGCGTCCATTCCCGCCTCGACAAGCCGGTCGATCACCTCGCGAGACGACGAGGCGGGCCCGATCGTGCAGACGATCTTCGTTCTCCGCGCCACGATGGCAAGGTAGCGCGAGTGCCGGGGACGCCCGTCGGCCGCTGTCGCGGCGGCGACTGTGCCCCCGGGGGAGATCCCCGCCGGAATCCCCCTCGCGGTTCAGCGTACGGAGCGAGCGCGCGCATGTGGCGCACCGATCGCGCCGAGAGTGCGGCGGAACGTCGCGGTTTCTCCCGCGCCCGCCAGGCGTGCTTCGGCTGCGCGGAGGCTCGCGCGATCGGGCCTCCCGCCGTCCAACGGGCGCAGACGTTCGGGAAGACGCGAGCTGCCGCTACACGCTTGCGCGGGCCGCGCGCGGAAACGCGGCCCAACCCGGGTACGTCCCGCGCTGGCCGAGCTCTTCCTCGATTCGGAGAAGCTGGTTGTACTTGGCGACGCGGTCGGTCCGCGACGGGGCGCCCGTCTTGATCTGTCCGACTCCGGTCGCAACCGCGAGGTCTGCGATCGTCGTGTCCTCCGTCTCGCCCGAGCGGTGCGACATGACAGCCGCGTAGCCCGCAGAGCGGGCAAGCTCGATCGCCTCGAGTGTCTCGGTGAGCGTTCCGATCTGATTCACCTTTACGAGGATCGCGTTCGCGACTCCGGACTCGATCCCGCGCTCCAGCCGCTCCGCGTTCGTCACGAAGAGGTCGTCGCCCACGAGCTGCACCCCGTCGCCGAGCCGCTCGGTGAGCGCCCGCCAGGCGTCCCACTCGTCCTCGGCGAGCGGATCCTCCAGCGAGACGATCGGGAAGCGTCCCGTCAGATCTCCCCAGAAGTCGAGCATCTCGTCGGGCGCGACCTCGCGCCCCTCGCCCACGAAGACATACCGTCCGCCGCGCCAGAGCTCCGTCGCCGCGGGGTCGAGCGCGATCGCGACGCGGTCGGCATGCCCGGCGCGCTCGGCCGCCTCGAGAACGGCCTCGATCGCGGCCTCGCTCCCGGGGAGATCGGGCGCGAACCCTCCTTCGTCGCCCACCGCGGTCGCAAGACCGCGCTCATGCAGGAGTGCCTTCAACGCGTGGAACACCTCGACGCCGATCCGGAGCGCCTCGCCGAACGTCTTGGCCCCGGCGGGCACGACCATGAACTCCTGGAGGTCGAGCGAGTTCTCGGCGTGCGCACCGCCGTTCACGACGTTCATGAGCGGCACGGGCAGGGTCACCGCGTCGTCGCCTCCGATCCAGCGGTAGAGAGGCATGCCCGCATCGGCAGCCGCCGCACGCGCAGCCGCGAGCGAGCAGCCGAGAATCGCGTTCGCGCCGAGCCGGCTCTTGTTCGGCGTCCCGTCGAGCTCGACGAGCGTCCGGTCGACCGAGCGCTGGTCGGAGGCGTCGAGACCGCCGAGCGCGGCAGCGACCTCGCCGCGCACGTGCGCCACCGCGCGGCCGACGCCCTTCCCCCCGAACTCGGGGCCGCCGTCGCGAAGCTCGACCGCCTCCCACTGGCCGGTCGAAGCACCGGAGGGGACCGCGGCCCGTCCGCGCGCGCCCGACTCGAGCTCGACTTCGACCTCGACAGTCGGATTGCCGCGCGAATCGAAGATCTGTCGCCCGTGCACGGAGCGGATCGCACTCACCTTCGCTCAGCCTCCTTGGCCATATCGAAGAAGCGATCCTGCTCGGTGAGCGGGAGCTTCGCAAACGGGACGCCCTCGGCTTCCGCGAGGCGCTCTGCGGCGCCGACGCGGGCGCGAAAGCGCTCGGTCGCCGACCGCAGCGCGAGCTCCGGGTCGACGTTAAGCCGGCGCGCGACGTTGACGCAGGCGAAGAGGACGTCACCGATCTCGTCGAAGTGGCGAGGGTCCGGCTCCGTCTCGGAGGCGGGGTCGTCGACCGGAAGCTCGCGCCGCAGCTCCTCGAGCTCGTCGGCAAGGTCGTCGAACGCGCCCGCCGTTTCCGGGTAGTCGAACCCGGCCGTGGCCGCGCGCCGCTGCACCTTCTTCGCCAGGAGAAGCGCCGGGAGCGTCTCGGGCACGTGGTGGAAGATGCCCTCTCGCTCCTCCTGGACGGTCTTGAGATCCTCCCAGCGCGCCTTCACGTCGCCGGCCGAGCGGACGTCGCCGGGCGATTCGAAGACGTGCGGGTGGCGCCGCACGAGCTTGTCGGCGATACGCCGCGCGACCTCCGCGAGGTCGCCTTTCCCCCGCTCCTCGAGTAGGAGCGCGAGGAAGACGACCTGGAAGAGGAGGTCGCCGAGCTCGTCGAGGAGCTTTTCGCTCGCCTCGGCGAGCGCCGCATCCGCGACCTCATAGGCCTCCTCGACGGTGTGCGGGACGATCGTGCGCGTCGTTTGCGCTCGGTCCCACGGACACTCGGCGCGAAGCCTCTCCGCGAGCGCGTGGAGCTCTGTGACGGCGCGGGCGAGCCCGTCGGCGTCGCCCACTACTCCCCGGCGGTCGTCGCGGGCCCCGTTTCGGTACCGGTCGTCCCGGTACCCGTGCCCGTCCCCGTTTCCGTCCGGGGCGGCTCGAACCCGACCGCGTAGACGGTCTGCGACTCGTACTTCTCCTCGAGGTTCTCGACCCACTTCTGAAGCGCTTCGTTCTTCTTCGATTGGAGAAGCTGCTCGCGGATCGAGTCCTCGACGTCTTCGAGCGCCGTCACGCGTTCCTTCTTGATGGGGGTGAGGGCCTCGATGATGTGCCACCCGAACTGGGTCTTCACCGGCTGCGAGACTTCGCCCCGGTCGAGCTCGAAGGCGACTCGGTCAAATTCGGGCACGGTCTGACCCTTCGTGATCGGCAGCTTCCCGCCCTGCTGCGCCGATCCCTTGTCTTGCGAGAACTCGCGGGCGAGGGACGCGAAGTTCCCGCCGTTCGCGAGCTCCCGGTAGAGCTCGTTCGCGCGCGCCCGGTTCTTCACGAGGATGTGTCGTACGGTTCGGCTCGCGGGCTGCGTGAACTGCGCCTTGTTCTCCTGGTAGTGCTCTTGGATGTCCTTCTCGGAGACCTTGATGTCTTCCGTGACCTTCTCGTACAGGCGCTCCTGGAGGATTCGGTCGCGGATCTCCTCGCGGGCCTCCGCCTCGGTGAGCCCCTCGCGCCTTAGCGCGTCGCGGAATTTCTTCTCGTCCCCTCCGAAGCCCTGCTCTTTGATTTCGGCCAGCCGCTTGTCGACGTCCCCGTCCGAGACGGTGACGTCGACCTCCTCGGCTTCGGCGCGGTACTGGTAGCGCTGAACGAGGTAGGACACCGCACGGGTCTTCAGGTCCTGGTATTCGGGGCTCCCGACCTTCGGGAACGGGCGGTTCTGCGCCTTGTAGTTCGTCTTCGCGCGCTCCATGAGCGCCTCCCACTCGGCGCGCGGAATCGATGTCTCGCCGATCAACGCGATCGCGTCGGCGGGGACGTCCTCGGACGAGCGCCGCTCCCCGTCGTCCCCGCCGCACGCGGCTCCGCCGAGGGCGAGCGCGCCGACGGCGAGCAGGGACACGATGGTTCGAAGGGAGACGCCCATAAAGAAACGGCTGCTAGGCAGCAAGCCGGAGACCGAGGATAGCATCGACCAGCTGCAGCGCCGGCGAGAGACCGTCGCTCCGGCGCGAAACCTCTCGCCGCGCGGACGAGTAGACGGCCGTGTCGGCCGTCCGGCGGAGGTCGCGAAGCTCGTCCGACCCGAGCACGAGCGGCCCGACGGTCGCCTTGCCGCCCCGCAGCACGAGGTAGTCCGCCCCGAGGCGCGCGAGCTTCAGCTTCGCCTCCTGAATGGCGAACAGGTTCTCGACCGGCTCGGGGACGGGGCCGTAGCGGTCCTCGACGGCCGCGTGCAGCTCGCGCAGCTCGTCTTCGCTCTCGACGAGCGCGAGACGGCGGTGGAGATCGATCTTCTGCGCCTCGGCGTCGACGTACGCGCCCGGGACGTACGCGTCTACCTGGGCCTCGATCCGCACCGGCCTCGCGACCGGCCGTCGGACGCCGCTCAGCTCCGCGACGGCCTCCCCGAGCAGCTCCACGTAGAGCTCGAACCCGACCGCGGCCACGTGGCCCGACTGCTCGGCGCCGAGCAGGTCGCCGGCGCCGCGGATCTCGAGGTCGCGCATCGCGATCGAGAACCCGGCGCCGAGCTCCGTGTGGTCGGCGAGCGCCGCGAGCCGCGCGCGCGCCTCGGCGGTCAGCTCGTGGCCGTCCGGATAGAACAGGTAGGCGTGCGCCGTCACGTCGCTCCGGCCGACGCGCCCGCGGATCTGGTAGAGCTGCGCGAGGCCGAGCGTGTCGGCCCGCTCGATGATCAGCGTGTTCGCCTGCGGGATGTCGAGGCCCGACTCGATGATCGTCGTGGTGACGAGGACGTCCGCGTCGCCCGCGAGGAACGAGAGCATCCGCTGCTCGAGCTCGCGCTCGGGGAGCTGGCCGTGGACGACCAGAAAGCGGAGCTCGGGCAGGAGCTGGCGGAGCGCCTCGGCCTTTTCGTCGATCGTCTCGACGCGGTTGTGGAGGAAGAACGACTGCCCGTCCCGCTCCGCCTCGCGCACGAGCGCGACACGGACGAGCTCGTCGTCGTACTCCCCGACGTGCGTCCGGATCGGGCGACGCCCCTGCGGGGGCGTCTCGATGACGCTGATGTCGCGCAACCCGGCGAGCGACATATGCAGCGTCCGAGGGATCGGCGTCGCCGTGAGCGCGAGAACGTCGACCTCGAGGCGAAGCTGGCGCAGGAGCTCCTTCTGGGCGACGCCGAAGCGCTGCTCCTCGTCGAGGACGACGAGGCCGAGGTCCTTCGGAACGACGTCGCGCGAGAGGACGCGGTGGGTGCCGATCAGGACGTCGATCTTCCCTTCGGCGAAGTCGCGAAGGATTCGCTTGACCTCGGCGGACCGCCGGAAGCGCGAGACCATCTCGACTGCGACCGGAAAGTCGCGGTAGCGATCACGGAACGTGTTCCAGTGCTGCTGGGCGAGGATCGTCGTCGGCGCGAGGACGAGCGTCTGCTTTCCCGCGGCCGCCGCCGCGAAGGCGGCCCGCACGGCCACCTCGGTCTTGCCGTAGCCGACGTCGCCGCAAACGAGCCGGTCCATCGGCCGCGGCGCCTCGAGGTCCTCCTTCACCGCCTCGATCGCGCGCTGCTGGTCGGGTGTCTCCGCGTAGGGGAAGCTCGCCTCGAGTTCCTCGAGAAGGTCGCTCTCGACAGGGAGCCCATCCTTGGCCGCCCGCTGGCGCTGCGCGTAAAGGGCGAGGAGGTCGCCGGCGAGCTCCCTGGCGCCTGCCCGGGCGCGCGTCTTGACGAGCTGCCACGCCTTGCCGCCGAGCTTCGAAAGCGCCGGTGCGTGGCCGTCGCCGACGTAGCGTGACACCTTTCCGATCTGCTCGTGCGGGACGTACAGGCGGTCGTCGCCGCGAAAGGCGAGGAAGAGGTAGTCGCGCGTGACGCCCGCAACCGTCTTCGTCTCGAAGCCGAGCAGCCGACCGATCCCGTGGTCCTCGTGGACGACGTGGTCACCGGTTCGCAGGTCTGCGAAGCTCTGGAGCGCGCGCCCGAGGCGAACGTCGGGGCGCGGCGGGCGCTTGCGGAACACCTGCGTGTCAGGGAAGAGCGCGACCCCGAGATCGCGCGAGACGAACCCGCGCCGCGCGGGCGAGACGGCGAAGCGGACGGCGGGATCCCCCGGAAGCTCGTCGCCCGGCTCGAGGAGCTCAGCCTCGAGTTTGCGGAGCAGCCCCTTCGTACGAAGCGCCTCGCCGCGGTGGGGAAACGCGACGACGACGCGGTTGCCGGAGGCGACGAAGGCGACGAGGTCGCGCTCGGCCTCGGCGAGGCCCCGCGCCGCGATCGCGGGACGTTGCGCCTCGAAAACGTGCGCCTGGGCGGCGGGGAGCTGGTCGAGCTCGACCGGCGTGCCGAGCGGAATCTCGCCGCCGAGTTCCTCGCGCCACACCTCGCGCACGTCGTCGACCTGCCAGACGAGGGCGGGCGCGGGCAGCGGCGCGACGAGGTCGTCGGGAACCCGCGGCTCGTCGCCGTCGAGATGCGGCTCGACGAGGTCGAGGCGGCGCTCCGCGGCGGGGTAGACGACGGCCTCGTCGAGCGGGCGAAGCGCGCGCTGGGTGAACGGCGAGAACGCACGGATCGATTCGATCTCGTCGCCGAACAGCTCGACCCGGACGGGCTCGCGGCCCGTCGACGGGTAGACGTCGACGATCCCCCCGCGAACGGCCAGGTTCCCGCGCTCCTCGGCGCGTTCGACCCGCGCGTAACCGGCGAGCGCAAGGCGCTCGACGAGGCCCTCGACCCCTGGCTCGTCGCCGACGCGCAGGCGAATCGTCTCGGCGCGTGCCTCGGGCGGAGGGACGCCTTCGGCGAAGCCGAGGGCCGACGTGCAGACAAGCCCGCCTGCGGCGAAGACGTCGAGCGCGCGCGCCCGCTCCCCGACGAGGTGGGCGGGCGGCTCGAGCCCCGTCTCCCAGCGGACGCCGCGCGACGCAAAAAGCCCCACGACCGCTTCCCCGAGGAACCATGCGGCGGCCTCGGCCGCATCGCGGGCGTCGGCGTCGTCGGAGAGGAGGCACACGAGCGGCCCCGGCCGCGCGAGCCAAACGGCCGCCAGGAAACCGGGCAGGAGCGGCTCCGAGACGCGGGCGCGCGCGGGCGCGTCGACGAATGCTTGGAGACGCGCGCTCGCGACGAGCTCGCGCGCGAGCGCGTGCAGAGCGGGCCGTGCGGTCGTCGTGGCGGCGTGCGGGTCCATGCGAGCGGGCGGAAAATCGGGTTCCGCCGGCCCGGAATCGTAGCCCCGCGACGATGGGTCACGGCCGCCGCGGCGGCTTCACGCGCCTCCCGTGTGCGCGCGGAGCCCGGGCCGCAGATCGCCCGGCCGGCCTGAGGAAGGCACCGCCGAGTCGGCGCCTTAGACTCGCCCCGTGCCCGGTGAGCTCGTCGAAATCGGGAGGCGCCCAAAGCTCGTCGCGTCGTTCGTCGGGACGGGCGCCGCCGGTCGCTTCGAAGCCTGGCAGCGGGCCAACGTCGAGGCGCTCGCGCGTGTTCCGCTCGAGGCGATGCGAGTCGAGTACGGTCGGGCCGGTGGCCAGCGCTGGATCCGCGTGCGGATCGACGAGCGACACCTCCCGAACGGGCTCGAGGGCCCGAACGAAGCGGGCGCCGCCGACGGGCTGCCGCCGGGTCCCGCGGCCGCGTGATGCGGCCCGAACGACTAGGGCCGCTCGTTGAAGCGCTGTTGCGCGGCCTCGAGCCCCTCCCGCACGAGCGTCTCGACCGCGTCCGCCGCGCGGCGGACCAGGCCGTCGACGTCGATCTCCGGATCGAACGGTGACAGGACAAAGTCCGCGACCGGCCGCGGATCGCCGCGGCCGGGTCGCCCGACCCCTACGCGCAGCCGCAGGAAGTCGCTCGTCCCCAGCGCCTGCGCGATGGAGCGGAGGCCGTTGTGGCCGGCCAAGCCGCCACCCTGGCGCGCCTGCAGACGACCGGGCTCGAGGTCGACCTCGTCGTGAACGACGAGCAGCTCGGCGGGTGGGACCTTGAAGAAGCGGGCGGCGGCGGCGACCGAGCGCCCGGACTCGTTCATGTACGTCTGCGGCTTCAGAGCGGCGACGCGGCCGCCGTCGACGCGAAGATCCGAGAGCTCGCCCGAGAACTTGGAGCGGTACGAGCCGCCGTGCCGCTGCACGAGCTCGTCCGCGACTTGGAATCCGACGTTGTGACGCGTCGCCGCGTACTCGCGGCCGGGGTTTCCCAGGCCCGCGACGAGCAGGTCGAGCGTCGAGGCTCGCTCGCCCCGGCGAAACAGCCGCATGGCGTTACCCCGCGGTCGTCTGGTGGTCGCCGGCCGCGTCGGCGTCTGGCTCGGCGGGCTGGTCGGCCGCACCCTCGGGCTGCTCCTCGGGCGGGACCTCCTCGCCCTCAGCGGCCTCCTCCTCGCTCACCATTTCCTCCGGAACCTCGACGCGCGTCGGCTGGCCGACGGTCGCGAGGACGGTTTCGGGGTCGTCGAGCAGCGTGACGCCTTCCGGCGGCGTCAGATCGGCGAGGCGGGCGCTGTCGCCGATCGCAAGGGTCGAGACGTCGAGCTCGATCCGGTCGGGCACCGCCATCGGAAGCGCCTCCACGGTCACCTCGCGCGTCACCTGCGTCAGGACGCCGCCCGCGGTGACGCCCTCCGGCTCGCCGACCAGCTCGATCGCGACGGACGCATGGATCGGCCTGTCGAGCCGCACTTCCTGGAGATCGACATGGAGGAGGCGGCCACGCGTCGGGTGCAGCTGAAAGTCCTTGAGCACCGCGTGCCGCGTCTTGCGGTCGCCGTCGCCCAGAACGACGTCGAGGATCGCGTGCATACCGTGGCCGCCCGTGAGCGCGCGGCGAAGCTCGCGCTCCGCGACGGCGAAGTGGTGCGCCTCGCTGCCGTCGCCGTAGATGACCCCGGGAACGAAGCCCTGCGCGCGCAGTCGGCGCGCCTCGGCGCTTCCGAGCCCTGCCCGGGGCTGGATTTCGAGCTTGATCCGCTCGCCGGCCATCGGCCGGCCAGTGTAGCGAGAGCCTAGCCGAGGCTACTCGCCGAGCACGAGCGCACGGAGCACGAGCCCAACCGGAAGCCACGCCCCGAGCGCGAAGAAAAGCGAGGTGAAGAACGCGGTCCCGAGGACGTACGCGTGCGTATTCGGATCGAGATTCACCGCAGTGCCGCCTTTCCGGGCCGACCGACCGCCGGCCGCCCGCCTCTCATCGTGACGATGAGCGCCGAAAACGCAACCCCCGTCCGCCCGCGATAGCGCGGACCGCCCATGAGAGGGATGGCAGCGAGCGGCGCACCGGACGATCCTCGGTGAGAGGGCTCACTCACCATGCCGCACACCGCCGACAGCCCCACGCGCGAGGCGACGAAGACGTCTACTTCCCGCCGCTCGCCGACGCGGGACGCGGACGATCCGAAAGCCGGCACCGGCACGCCCGAGCCGCCGATCGTCCGGCTCGAGATCTACGCGGCTCAGGTCGCGCCCAAGCGGGCGACGAAGCGCCGTGCCCGGAAGCCGGCGTCGCCGCGCAGCTCGCCGAAGGCCGCCGCCGACGCGGAGGCGCTCGACGCGCGCGCCGAGGCGCTCGCGGCCCGCGAGCGCGAGCTCGACGAGCGCGAGTGGCGCGTGACCGAGGCGCGCGAGTGGCTCCGGGGCTCCGAAGACGCGCTCGGCGAGCGCGAGCGCGCGCTCGCGGACCGCGAGCGGGAACTCGCAGAGCGAGAGGCACGGCTCGACGACCGTGCGGACGACGTCGCGGCGCGGGCGCCCGTACTCGCCCAGCGAGAGTCGGAGCCCACGGAGGAGCCGAGCCTCGCGGAGCGGCTCGAGCTTCAGCGCCGCGAGCGGCGCGTCCTCGAGCTCGAGGAGTCGCTTCGCGAGCGGACGCGGCTCCTGGACGAACGGGAGGCTGACCTCGAGCTCGAGCGCGTCTCGCTCGAGACCGAGATCGACGTCCGGGAAGACAAGCTCGAGGAGCGTGAGCGGGCGCTCGAAGACCTCGAGCGGCGGCTTGCCGAGAAGGAGACGGAGCTGACGTCCTATGTGGGGCGCGTCCAGAGCGAGCTCCGCCGCCGCGAGCTGCAGGCCTCGGACGCTCCGTAGCGGTCGTCAGAGCTCGGGCCGTTCGCCGTACAACCAGGCGTCCGGCGAGGGGTCGTCGCGCTCCTCCTTCCAGCGGCGCAGGAAGACACCGAGCGCGATGAACGGCGCGCCGGGAAAGATCGTCAGGACGACGACGGTGAACCAGAGGCCCGAGTCGGAACCCGACGCCGCGACGGCGAGCACCACCGGAACGACGGCGAGGCTGACGGCGGCCCAGCGCCCGAGGATGTAGCCAAGCGCAACCTGGATAGCGCCCGCGCCGAGCAGGGCCGCGAAAACGACGAAGGGCGCCAGGTCGCGGTCGAGGTGCGCGAACCCGAAGACCCAAGCCGCCATGAGGAGGATGTACGCCGTGGGCGCAGTGCGGGTGTCGATCCTGTGCATGCGCGTCGATCCGTCTCGCGGCGCGCCGCCCCGCCCTTCGCTCTCGTCAACTCCATGATCGCTCAGCCTTCCGGCGGCCTCCATCCCCCGGGTCGGGGAGAGCGGCCGTGATCGCGGCGGCCGGCGCGCCGCCGCGATCAGGTTCATGTCGGCCGCGTGGGCGCCGGGCTTGCGTCCCGGGGGCGGCCGCAGCCTCGCGGATTCCGGCGCCCACCTCCTGCGCGGACCGGACGGCGCCGCGCTTGCGATCTCCTCCGGAGAGCCCGCCCCGCGAACGCCACCCGCTCCCGGACCCGCCCCCTGCCGCATGGAGGGCGGGCGCGGGAGCAGGCCGCCTACGGCGCGGGCAGAGCATCGTCCGTCGGACAGCGCTCGTCCGTCCGGGAGCCCTCGCCCCTCCGGCCGACCGCCGGGAGGATGAGCACCTCCCCCGCGAGCAACATGTCGCGCCGGAGACGGTTGCGCCTCTTGATCCGCGCCATCGCCGCGGAGGCATCCTCGTAGTGGCGGGTGGCGAGGCCCCAGAGCGTGTCCCCGGTCCTGACGTGGTATCGGTCCGCGAGAGCCTGGCACGTCCGGCGCTCGGCGGCCGCGCCGGCGGCGGTCGTCCGCGAGGTCGCCGCTGTGCCGCCGCCGGTCGTCGCTCGCCCCGCCGTGGCCGAGGCCGCGGCGGACGGTCCGGCAGACGTCGCGACGTCCGGCTGCGGCGCGCCCGTAAGCGTCGCCACGACAGCGACCGCCGCGAGCCCGCTCACGAGCGCGAGCGCGAGGGCCTCGATCAAGTCCCTCTTGATCATGACGATGGATCGATCCCGTCCGGTGCGGCGGCACATCCGTCCGCCCGTCCCTGAAGCGGCTGCGTGTCCAACGTGATCCCCCTAACCCCGGTTCTCTCGCGCCGCTCGCTGCTCCTCGGCGCGGCGCAGGGCCATTCTGCACGCGATCCGGCGACCCGCAACCGCGCGCACGCGTTCGGTCACCGGCGTGACCGTGAACGCCACCTCGAGCAGACGGACGGTCAGATCCAGCCGCGTTGGCGGGCGGCGACGCACAGCTTCCGCCGCTTCCCGGCCGACTCCCCGGCCAGCCCCGCCTTCGCGTAAGCCCGGCGAAGCGCCGCCTTCACGCTCTCGGTCGCGCCGGGCGTCCCGAGCTGGGCGGCGATCTCCTCGTTCAAGGGCAGGTCGTCGAGGCTACCTCCGGCGAGCCACGGGGCACAGAGCGCCTGGACGACCTGGCGCTGGAACGGCGAGAGCTCACGGCCTCCGGCCGGCGGCGTCGAGAGGGCGAAGCGGGCGGTGTCGTCGGGATCGTCCACCTGCGCGCGTGCGAAGAAGATGAACGTGTCCGGGCCGATCGCGATCCGATCGGCGTGGCGAAGCGAGTACGGCACGCGTGGCTGGAGCCGGACGCCGTTCAGGTACGTCCCGTAGAGGCTGCCGCGGTCCTCGACGTACCAGCGCCCCTCGGCCTTGACGAGGCGGGCGTGCCGACGGCTCACGCCTCCCTTCTCGACGACCACGTCGTTCTCGCGCGCCCGTCCGACCGTCACCTCCGCCGCGAGGTCCTGAACCGTCCCGTCAGGAAGGATGAGAGCGGCGTCGCGCTCCATCGTCGTCCGATCTTCCCCGCGCCCGCGGGCGGTACTCGCAAGCTGCCGAGCCACTCCGCCTGGAGAACCCCAGGCCGCTCAGCCCCTGCGGACGAACGGGGCGCCACGCAGTCCTTGTGGCGCCTCGTTCGATCGGGAGTCCGACCTCGTCCAGCGACGAGGTCTGCACGGAGGCCGTGCCGCTCAAGCGCCCCGGAGCGAAGTGAGGGGCTTATCCATGCCTTCCGTCTGGTAAGGCTAGGAGTTCGCGCCTGCGGAGGCGTCAGTCTCCCGAACGGCGGAGCGCGATCCTCCGCGCTTCGGGCGCGGCTGACCTCGGGATCCGAAGCTCGAGGACGCCGTTTTTCAACTCCGCCGCGACCGCCTCCGCGTTCGTGTGCGCGGGCAGCCGGAATCGGCAGACGAACGGGCCACTCGGGCTCCCACGCCGTTGTAGGTCGCCGTCGGCGCGGGCTACTCGCTCTCCCGAGACGGTCAGCAGGTCGTCTTCGAGTCGCAATTCGAGGGCATCCGCCTCGACGCCCGGGACGTCGATCGCGACGAGGTACCCATCGTCGACTTGCGCGACGTCGAACGTGGGTTGCCACCCCTGCGATGACCGCGTCCCGAGGCGAAACGCGTCTTCCTCCGCGGCGTCGCGTCGGTAACCGCGGGACACTTGATCGGTGTCCACGCGCGGTTCGTCCGCATTGTCGGGCGTGATCGGAACAGCTTCGCCCGCCTGCACCTCCGAGGCCATCTCTTCCTCCTTCTCGTTTCCGTCGTCGTCGGGGGCGTGCGAGCGTTCCCGAGCGAGGCTCGTTTGGGCGCCGCGCCCGATACGCGCGCGAAGGTCCTCCGCAACCGAACGCTCGTTGTCCCGCTGGGGCGGGGTTAGAGCGGCTTGCGGCGCGTCGGCCTCGTCGACAGGTCGATCCGCTGGTTCCTCGGGCGCCCGTTCGTCAGGCACCTCAGCGTCAGGCACCTCAGCGGGAAGGCGGAAGTGAACTCGCGCGCGACGCGCCTGCGGGTCGAAAGCGCTCTGGGCGTCGAATTCCGGCGCGTCCTCGAGCGCACGCTTCGGGCAGTGAAGTCTGATTCGCCCTTTGTGCTCGTCGAGCATCGCCAGCTCCCACGGAACAATCCGGTATCGATGACTGAACAGTCCTCGTAGCTCGACCTGGAGGTACCGCGGGCGCGCGTCGACGAGAAACAACGTGCGCGCATCGCCAACGCGCCTACCGGTGTCGTCATCGACCCTGAATGACTCATACGCCGAGGACGGCTCGACCGTCGCCTCGACGCGATCGCTTGCCGCAGTCATCTCGTCCTCCTCCGCAGCAGGGGTTTCGTCAAATATTTCCCCTCAAAGGGATTCGTAACCTCCGGGGCCGGCCTCCGTGAGCAAGCGGATTGCCGCTCAGTGACCGGGGTGCGCAAAGGGAGCGCGAAGACTTCAGGTTCGGCCGGCCTGTCCGCAGCCGAGCTTGGGAGCCGTTCCCGCTTGATCCCAGAAACGACGGCCTTCTCGCGCCCGGGACTTGTGGCGCAGGCCGCGGGGCCGGTCGACGCTAGATCGACGGCCGCCTTTCGGGTCACGTCCGCCACCGCGCGTATGCGCTGGGCTAGGCGGGCCCGGCGCGGCGCGCGAGGTCGGCGAACGTCGTCCGGCCTAGGATCTCGATCGTGGCGTCCCGGACTTCCGCCCACGCCTCGCGAAGCGAGCGCGCCACGACTTCCGGGCACGGATCCGGGTTCCGCCGCGTCGCGTAACCGATCGGCGCGAGCTGGCCCTGGAAAAGGCGGACGACGCGCTCGAGCGTGATCTCCTCCGCCCGCCGGTTGAGGCGGTAGCCGCCGCCCGGGCCGCGCTCGGAGCGGACGATTCCCGCCGTGCGCAGTGTCGGCATGACCTGCTCGAGGACGGAGCGCGGCGACTCGGTGAGAGCGGCGATCTCGTCCAGCTTGAGCGGGCCGCCGTCGGCGATCGCGAGCGCGAGAACGGCCCGCGTGGCGTAGTCGGTTCGTCTCGAGACCCACATCGCGACCTCCGATGGCTAGCGCGTTGACGGTAGCGACCAGGTTTGGTATGTTCGCCCGCTTTGGCGATATTCCTTACTTTTTTTGTAGAGATTATCAGAGAAGCCGGATGCCGGCCCTGATCGTCCTCGTCGTCGCGGGGTTCTTCGCGCAGCTCGTCGACGGCGCGCTCGGGATGGCGTACGGCACCACGTCCAGCACGCTCGTCCTCGCGGCCGGCTTCAGCCCCGCCGTCGCGTCGGCGTCCGTCCACCTCGCCGAGCTCGGAACGACCGCGGTCGCGGGCGTCTCGCACTGGCGGTTCGGCAACGTCGACTGGCGGACCGTTCGCGGAATCGGGATCCCGGGCGCGCTCGGCGCGTTCATGGGTGCAGTCGTCCTGAGCTCGATCTCTGCCGAGATCGCGAAGCCATGGATGGCGGCCATCCTTCTCCTGCTCGGCGCGTGGGTCCTTGTTCGCTTCACGCTCGCCGGCGTGCCTCGCAAAGAGGGGCGCAGGTACGTCCGAGGCCGGTACCTCGCGCCGCTCGGCCTAGGCGCCGGGTTCGTCGACGCGACGGGGGGCGGCGGCTGGGGGCCGGTCGCGACGCCGACGCTCCTTGTGTCCGGGCGGATGGACCCGCGCAAGGTCGTCGGCTCCGTGGACACGAGTGAGTTCCTCGTCGCGTTGTCGGCCAGTCTCGGCTTTCTCGTCGCCCTCGGCAGCCAGGGCGTCGCATACCGACTCGTCGCTGCCCTCCTCGTCGGCGGTGTGCTCGCGGCCCCGCTCGCCGCCTGGCTCGTGCAGAAGGTGACCGCACGCCTGCTCGGGACGGCCGTCGGCGGCCTCATCGTCGTCACGAACACCCGCACGATCTTCTCGATCCTCAACGAAGGGCCGGCGACGCGGGCGGCCGTCTTCGCGCTCGTCGGGCTAGCGTGGCTCGCCGCGGTCGCGTTCGTTGTCCTGGTCCACCGCCGCGACGGACTTCCGCTCGTGAACCGGCAGCCGCGCGTGCGGCAGGACCACCGCGAACGGGCCGTTGTTCTCGAGGAGGCGTGATGGCGACGCGCTCGCAGGCAGCCATCCTCTCGCCGCAAAGCGTCGGCCACTTCGCGCTCGTTTCCTCATACGAAATGGCGTGAAGCAGGATGCGGGCGGGCCGGAGGATGGCTAGGCGCTTTCCGCGGCTTCCGCTCGCTCAGGTGCGCTGAGATTCTCTCAGATCGGTACCGAGTCCGGTACCACGTTCCCGGATGCTTGTCTACGCCGTGGCGCCCGACGCGACCAGAATGCAATGACACGAGAGCACGGTTGCGCGGAAGCGCACAAGCGCGTACAGTCTCGCCCCGAAGTCCGCGTGGCGGAGTTCGCCAGTTGGGTGGCTACGCCGCCGAGATCAGCACTGTCGCCCCGGGCGATGACTCCGCGCACCGGGTCGACCCGAGTGGCTTCGTCGTTTCTCACCACCTTGCTGACGGAGCCGAGATCTGCGTTGAGAGGCTGAGCGGCGGACACCTGTTCCACCTCGCGATCGCTGGGTGCGTGTTCAACACGCTCTTCCAGCTCGCAGCGGCGCGGAATGTCAAGCTCCGTGAGTGTCGCGTCGTCGTTGACGGCGAGTTTGACGACGTTGCTCCCAAGTCAAAGGGAATCTCGTACGCGATTGAGCTCGCAGGCGACGCGTCGCCTGATGAGCTGAGCGCGATTGCCCGAGAAGCGGACGCAAAGTCGGACATCCCGAATCTCTTGAGGGCCGACACGTCCGTCGTTCTCCGCGGCGCCTCCGTCAGCGGGGCATCCAGAGCGTCCGCCGTCTAGGTTCCTCGCGGTACTCGTCTGTGCCGTCGTCTGCGACGGGGAAGGCCGTCGAGCTCTTTATCCACCGCGAGGATGCCGAGCGCTTCCTCGAGACCGTCCACGATGACGATCCCGAGCGAACCGGCTTCGGCGTGAGCCGGTCGAGCTCGACGCGCACGACGGGTAGTGGTCCGGCAGATGGGATCAGAAGCGCGGGCGGCCCGCTGCGTCAGGATGTTGCGCCGGCCACCTTCGGCGCGAAGCGCCAACAATCGGCTAGGGCCCTTGCCTTTCGCGGCTGCGCTTGCGAAGGCCGACGTCAACCGGCACAAGGAGGATGATGGTCGCGAATGCTCGACCGGAGGCAGCGATCCCGGTCTCGGACCCCAACGCAGCTCTCTCGTACTACGTCGACACAGTCGGCCTGCAGCTGCTCGAGCGGTGGGATCTTCCGCAAAGGCCGATGGCGCGCCTAAGCGCCGGAAACGGGACGCTCGCCCTCTACGAAAGCGTCGGCGCTGGAGAGAGCAGGCACACGCTCATGGGCTTCGCGGTCGACGACATCGAAACGGCGGTGGAGGACCTGCGAGGGCGCGGTGTGACGTTCGAAGAGTACGACATGGGGGAGCTCAAGACAGAGAACGGTATCGCGCGGGTCGCTGGTATCGGGGGAGCCTGGTTCAAGGATCCCGACGGCAACATCGTCGGCGTAGTCGAGTACGGAACCAGCACGTAGATCGCGCCCCCGAGCCCGCGGTTTTCTTACCTCAGGTCGAGCACCCCGCTGCTTGGTCCTGAACCCGCACCAAAACGTCGTACCAACTAGCCGCAAACCCGCACGGTTAGGCGGTTTTTTAGAAGAGCTGGTCCTCGGAAGGGGCGTCCACGCGGCGCCCTTTCCGCTTGTTTCCTAGGTTTCCGTTCGCTCAGGTGCGCTGACGTTCTTTCAGATCGGTACCAAAAGCGGGACCAATTTCCCTCGCGGTGCTCGTCTACGCCGTCGTCACTGAGGAGACGGAGAAGGGCGATCGGGCAGGCAGCAGGCAGAACGGAACGAGGGTTTTTCTGCACACGTCCGTGCCTCGACTGCGCCCAGCTGACGCGCTCCGGCAGCCGCTGCTTGAGGTGCCAGGCGAAGCGGGATGGTCGGCGCGGTACGACGACCGAGCGCGGCTACGGTGCCGACCACCAGCGGCGAGCGAAGGCGGCGATCGCAGCGCAGCCTTGGTGTTCGGTATGCGGCCATCCGGGTTCGCGTGACAACCCGCTGACGGGCGACCACGTCGTACCACCTGCGCTAGGGGCGATCCGCTCAGAATCCTCCGTGTGCTGTGGCGTTGCAACTCCCGCCGCGGCACCGAGCTACGGCCTTAGGCGGGCGGTTCCCGCCGATGCTCATAGGATCTTCACCCCTTACCCCAATAGGTAGGAGCCCGAGCGGCTGGGGTCTGAAACCGCTGGGCTCCTACGGACGGCCCACGCGTTCGGCCGCAGCGAACGGGGTCCGTACACCTTCTAGCGGGCACCGAGGCGAAGGCACCCTCCAGTGAGATGGAAATGACCCCCCACATGAACGGATTTCCTCGCGGCCTGCCGTGGAAGAGAGGGGTCAGTCCAATTACGCCGCTTTCTTTCGTGCGCGGAGCTGACCCCTCCCGCTTGTTGGATTACGGAAGTAGGGTCGGCGTCCCGAACACGGAGGTCGAGATGAGCATCGTTGTCCGCTACGCGCCCGTGCCCTCTTCGACCATCGAGCAGTACGACGAAGTCGTACGCCGCCTACAGGAGTCCCGCGAACTGCCTGCGGACGGATTTGACTATCACGTCGCCTTTCATTCGGACGGTCGGCTGCTAGTGAGCGAAGTGTGGGACTCGCAGGAGCAGTTGGAGGCGTTCAGCAAACGCGTCATGCCGCTTCTGGCTGACGTTGCGCTCGAACATTCGGGTCACCCGGAAGTCTTCGAGGTCCACAACATCATCAGGCGCTACTAGCAAGTAGCCGATAATCGCCATCCCTCCTAGGCGCCCTATGGTGCGCGCTTACGGCGAACGCCTCGACGGGTTTGGAGTCGCTGTTCTTCGTCCGCCGCGAGCAGGCCGAGCGCTTCCGCGAGGATGTCCGCGCCGACGAACGAGAGCTAGCCGAGCTACTTCGACTCGAGCCGGTCGAGCTCGACGCCTAGGAGGGTTTTGGCGTTTCGATTGGCGAAACGGCGCAGAGCGACCAGCGTCCAGATCGCCTCGACTACGCCGAACGGCCACGCCCCGGAAATGAACCCGTAGAGGCTTGCGAGGCCACATCCACAGGCGAACGCGAGAACGAACCCGTTGTGCCGGGGTTCAAGGGCGTACATGACCATCATGAACGCGAGGGCGCTGACCCCGAAGGCTGTGAGCAACGCCCTTAGTCTGACAGCGCCCCTTCGAGCTCGACGCGTAGCGGCTCGCCGCAGCCGCCGCAGCGCTCGGCCGGCGTCCACGTCGTGATGGTGAACACCGACGCCCGTACCGGGTTCTCGTTCGCGACGGGATAGTTCCGCCACCCGCACGCCTCGCAGTCGCGCCACGGATCCGGGCTCGCCGATTGCTTCGGCACCGTCGCGAACTATTAGCGAAAGCCTATATCGTCGTACCTCTCGAATAAGATTTGCTGATAGATGACCACGTCTGACGCCCCTGCTTACCTCTGCGTCGCCGAGGTCGCGCAGACGCTCGGCTTGAGCGAGGCAACCGTCTACCGCCGCGTCTGGGACGGCTCGCTCCCGGTCGTTCGCCTGAGCGAGCACGGTGCCATCCGCATCCCCACAAGCGTCCTGACCGAGTTCGCTCGCCCGAGCGAACCCCCGCCTGTGCGCCGCGGACCGGCTGGGCCGAGAGTCGACTCGCGGCTGCACGGCGGGGGAGACAAGGAGGCCGCATGAGCGACGAGAACAGGCCGACGCGTGACCGGGGCGACGGCGAATGGCTCTCGATTCCGGCGAAGCCGGCCGCGTACGAAATCCCGGCGCACCTGGTTCCGCGACCCAGGCCGACGGCGCCGCCGCGAGACGAGTCGCCGGTCTACCGGCGCTTCTCGCCGCGCCGCAACCGCTGGGCCGACGTCCGCGTTCGACGAGCGCGCACGGGAGCTCACGCAGCGCGTTGCCTCCCCGAACGAGGAGCTCGAGCGGCTCGAGCAGCGCCTCCGCGAGGCGACGGAGGCGGACCGCGACGCCCTGACCGCCTGCCAGCTCGAGGACGGGAAGCGGCCTCGCCCGGAGCCGACCGCTCCTGCGCTCGAGCGCGAGATCGAGGAGCGGCGAGCCGACTGCGACGCTGCGAATCAGGCGATCGAGCGCGTCTACGCGGACAAGGCCGCCTACGTCGAGCGCCACCGCAAGCGCCTCGTCCGCGAGGCCGACAAGGCAACCCGCGAGGCACACGGCCGCGTCATGGACGCGCTCGACGCGTACGAGCGGGCGCGAGAGGAGCTTGTCGAGTCGCTCGAGGCGGCGCTCTCGGCAGCGCTCTACCCGTCAGACCTCGCGCATGTCTTCCCCGCCTGGCCACGGCTCGCCACCGGCCTTCGCAAGCCCGTCAAGCCGACGCTTGGCCTGAAGACGGTCGTCCCGCTCGCAGGCGTCCTCGCCCTGCTTCGCGCCGATGCCGAGATTCTCCCGGAGGTCGCAACCCAGGACCAGGCCGCGGCGCTCCGCGGAACGACGACGGCGAGGCTGATGGGACGCGAGGCGACCTGGCAGCAAGGCGAACCCGACTTCGTCGGCCCCGAGTTCCCCGCGGCGTGGAGCGGCAGCGAGGAGCAGAAGCTTCAGGCCGAGCGGGCCAAGCGCTACACGGAGCAGGCCCGCAAGCGGATCTGGGGCGACTGAGGACCGGAGGGAGCAGTGGGTTTCAGGGACCCGCCGATCATCGAGCGGACGATGCCAAAGCCCGTGACGAACGCTTCCGTCGCCGCAGCCGCCGAAGAAGCTCGAGAAGCGGCCTCATACTTGTTTCAGCATCACCGAGCACGCATGACCCGGGACGGCCGCACACGAATCGACCTGAGCCACGTCGTCGAGGACGGGATGGCGACCTATCCGGGGCTCCCGGGCCCGATCGTCTGCGATTACCTCACACGGGAGGAAAGCCGCAACATCTACGCGCCGGGCACGGAGTTCCAGATTGGCGTCGTCACGATCTGCGCAAACACGGGCACGTACGTCGACAGCCCCTTCCACCGCTACGCCGACGGGGTCGATCTTGCAGAGCTCCCTCTCGCCAGCCTCGCCGACCTGGACGCGGTTGTCGTCGACGCGCCACCCGAAGGCCGCGCGATCGGCGTCGAGGCGTTCGCCGATCGGGATCTCGGAGGTCGTGCGGTGCTCGTTCGGACGGGTTGGCATCGCCACTGACGAACGCCGGCCTATCTCTCCGGCCACCCTTTTCTGACCGAGGCCGCTGCCGAGCACCTGGTCGAGGCGGGCGCGTTACTCGTCGGGATCGATTCCCTCAACATCGATGACACGCCCGAACGTGGCGAACCGCCGGTTCACTCGGTCCTGCTCGGCGCCGGCGTCCCCATTTGCGAGCACCTTGCCGACCTCGGGCCGCTGCCTGGGGACGGCTTTCGGTTCAGCGCCGTGCCGGTGAAGGTGAGGGGGATGGGGACGTTTCCGGTGCGCGCCTACGCGACGCTCGAGACGTGAGCTCGCGAGCGACGAGCGTGAGACCCGGCCGTCCGTTTTTTCAGGGTCGGCCCGTGACCCCTCGCGCAGTCGCCGTTTCTCTCCCCGGTTCGCGACAGACCCGCGCTTTCTCCCCTGATGGCGGGTGATCGGGCAGAAAGCCATGCCTTCGCGCGGTAAGACCGTCGCGCACGGCTACGGGCGTCTGCAGAAGGCGCTACGCCGGAAGTGGGAAAGGCTCGTCGCGGCTGGCGGCGTCGCATGCGCCCGGTGCCAGCAGCCGATCTTCCCCAGCGACGCCTGGGACCTCGGCCACTCCGATGACCGGACGTTCTACACCGGCCCGGAGCACGTCTACTGCAACCGGGCGGCACCGAGGAACGTCAAGCGGCGGTTCTCGCGTGAGTGGTGACGGCGCCGGGGAATGCTGTTCGTGCCCCGAGACGAGACGAAGAGGGGGCCGGTGCGGCCCCCTCTCGCCTTTTCCCGGTCACGGTGTATCTACGGTGAATCGATCGATCCTCCACGTCGCCCCCGCCGAGCTGCGCAGGCGCTAGGGCGCCGCCGAGTCGAGTCTCCCCGTCAGGCCGGCGCCGGCTGCACGGCGCACCGTTATGCGGTACGTCATGCCCAGCGAGAACTCCGCCCGGTCGGGAGGGTCGATGACGCCGAGCGTCGTAATCGTGTGCGCGCCCAGTGAGGGTGGCGAGAGGATCGCGAAGTAGTCCTTCGACAGGAACCACTCCGGTCCCGGCGGGATCCCGAACCCGTTCGGCGAGGGAAGATTGACGCGGAACGCGGGCGTCGTGACGACGTGTCCGGACGGCCGCACGCTACGCCCGTCGACGGTCAGCCTCGCCTCCTCGATCGCTCGGAAATCACGTCGAACGCGAGCGAGCAGCCCCTCCGGTCTCTCGGCGCTCAATACCTGGCCGGTGACCGGGAAGACGAGGAACGTCCCAGCGGGAATGGTGCAGCGGGCCGTCAGGAGCCCGTTGATGGAGACCGGGAGGAGTCTCGCCCTGCCGATCTGGACTCCGCATCGGCGCCCGCTCCTCGTGAGGACGAGCGAGCGTGGCGCCC
>DATAAZ010000078.1:0-130088 GCA_036259875.1 Gaiellaceae bacterium | reverse complement strand
TGTCCCAGGGACAGTCCCCGGTTCGGGGCGCGCGCCGCTCATTGTCCCGGGGACAGTCCCCCGTTCGGGGCGCGCGCCGCTTATTCCGCGGCGAAGAGGAGCGGGTAGTGGGGCTGGCCACCATGCTGGACCTCGATCTCCAGCTCTGGATGTGCCGCGGCGATCTCGGCCTGGAGCTCCGAGACGTCGACGAGGTCGGCGCCGACGAGCACCGTCAGGACGTCCGCGCTGCCGGCGACGAGCCGCTCGACGACCTCGCGGGCGACGACGTCGAGAACGGGGCCACACGCGACGGCCTCGCCGGCGACGACTCCGAGGAATTCGCCCTGCTCCACGGCGAGGCCGCCGAGCGCGGTCGAGCGCGAGGCCCGCGTCACGCCGCCCGAACGCACGGCCGCGGTCGCCTCACCCATCTCGGCCACGTTCTCGTCCGCCGGCCGCGCGGGGTCGAAGGCGACCATCGCCGCGAGGCCCGCCTGGATCGTCTCGGTCGGGACGACGAGCGCGCGCGTCGAGGCGGCCGCGGCGGCCTGCTCGGCGGACAGCACGACGTTGCGGCTGTTCGGCAGGACGACGACCTCGTGTGCGTCGATGGCCTCGATCGCGGCCAGCAGCTCCGCGGTGGCCGGGTTCATCGTCTCGCCGCCCTCGACGATCCCGGCCGCACCGAGGCTTCGGAACAAGCGCGCGTTGCCCTCGCCGGCGCAGACCGCGACGGCGCCCGACGCCGTGCGTTCGGCGAGCGACGTGAGGCGCTGCTCCCGATGCGCCGTCTGCGCGTGCATGTTCTTGATGTCGACCTCGTCGAGGATGCCGACCGCCGTCGCAACGGCAAGCGCACGGCCCGGCTCGTCCGTGTGGACATGCACGCGCGCGGCACCGGGCGCCCCGACGACGAGCAGGGAGTCGCCCAGGCCGTCGAGCTCCCGCTCGAGCGCGGCCGGGTCGACCGCGTCGCCGTCGACGAAGAACCCCGTGCAGTAGCGGTACCGCGACCGCTCGCGGTGCACGGCCTCGAGCGGAAGCGGCTCCACCCCCGGAGCGGGCTCCGGGAGCGGCTCGCCGCGCACCTGGGCGGCAATCCCCCGGACGATCTCCACTAGCCCGGCGCCGCCCGCGTCCACGACGCCCGCGTCGCGCAGGACGTCGAGCTGCTCGGGCGTTCGCGCGAGCGCCTCCTCGCCCGCGCGGAGGACGTCCGCGAGGACGTCGCCGAGCTCGCGTTCATCCGCCGCGAGGTCGTCGGCCCGCCGAGCGAGCGCGCGCGCGACGGTGAGAATCGTCCCCTCCTCCGGCTCGCGAACCGCCGCGTAGCCGGCCTCGCTCGCCGCGCGGAGCGCCCGCGCGACCGCGCATCCGCGCTCGGCTTGAACGTCGGTGCCGATCAGCGCTTCCGCGGCGCCACGGACGAGCTGGGACAGGATGACCCCCGAGTTGCCCCGCGCCCCCATGAGCGCCGCTCGCGTCACCTCGCGCGCGAGCTCGTCGGCGCTCGCAGCAGTCGAGTGCTCGAGGGCGTCGCGGACCGCGCGGACGGTGAGCGCCATGTTCGTCCCGGTATCTCCGTCCGGGACCGGGAAGACGTTCAGGTTGTCGATCCGCTCCCGGCTCGCCTCGAGCGCTGCGAGCGCCGCGGCGACGAGCTCGCGGGCGGTCGCTAGAGGGCCTTCTGGACCTTCCCGGCCTTGAGGCACCGCGCGCAGACGTAGCTCCGGCGCGCGACTCCGTTCACGAGGATGCGGACGCGCTGGAGGTTCGGGTTGAAGCGACGCTTCGTCGCGACCATCGAGTGGCTCCGGTTGTGGCCGAACGAGGGGGCTTTCCCGCAGACTGCGCAGACTTTCGACACCGGGCGGCCATGATAGCTGTCCGGGCCGAGCTTGCCCGGCCGGTAAACAGGAACTCGCGTCGTAGGATTGCTCGGGTGGCGATCACGGGCGTCCACGCCCTCGTTTACACGTCGGAGCCCGAGGCGGTCCGCGAGATCTTCCGGGACGCCTTCGGCTGGAAGCATGTCGACGCCGGCGACGGGTGGCTCATCTTCGCGCTCCCGCCCGCGGAGATCGGTGTCCATCCCGCGGAACACCACGTGCGGCGCGACGTCAGCCTCCTGTGCGACGACCTCGAAGCGACGATGGCCGAGCTTGCGGGCAAGGGGATCGAGTTCGACGAGCCGGTGGACGAAGGGTGGGGAATCGGCGCGACGATGCGGCTCCCGGGTGGCACGGAGATGCTCCTCTACCAGCCGCGGCACGCGACCGCCGTCGCTAGCGCCGGTTCGCCGTGACCGCGTCCGACCGGAGGCGCGCGAACACGTCGGCCATCTCGAGGGCCGACTGCGCCGCCTCGGCGCCCTTGTTTCCGTGCCGCCCGCCCGCACGCGATTCGGCCTGTAGGCGGCTGTCGCAGGTGAGGACTCCGAACGCGACCGGCACGCCGGTCTCGAGCGCCGCGAGCTGGAGGCCGCTCGCCGCCTCCTGCGCGACGTACTCGAAGTGGGGCGTGTCGCCCCGTATGACGCACCCGAGCGCGACGACGCACGCGTAGCGGCGCGTCTTCGCCATCGCCATCGCACCGAGCGGGAGCTCGAACGCGCCGGGGACCTGCATGACGTCGACGCGCGCCCGGTCGACGCCTGCGTCTTCAAGCGCCGTGAGCGCGCCCTCGAGAAGGCGTGTCGTGATGTCGCCGTTGAAGCGGCTCACGACGACCCCGACGTAGCGCCGCGAGCCGTTCGGCGAGCCCGCGAAGACGCCGACGCCGTCCGGGATCCGGAGCTCGCCTGGCGCGTGCTCCCCGCTCGCGGCTTCGTCCGCCGCCGTGTCGACGCCGGCCCCGTCCTCGCTCGTCGTTTCCGGCGGCGCCTCGGCGACGCCGAGCTCGTCAGAGCCCTCGCCGCGGCTCTCGGGCCCCTCGCTCATCAGCGACCCCGTCGCCCTTGCGTCCACGGAGGAAACGTGGTCTTCCCCGTGGGCGCGAGCCGTCGGCGACCGACGCTCACTCGGACGGCTCCTCGAAGCGAAGTTCCTGGTGGTGGAGGCGGTGGCCGAGCTTCGCGCGCTTCGTCTCCAGGTAGCGCCGGTTCTCGGCGTTCGGCGGCACCTCGATCGGGAGCTGCTCGACGACGCGGAGGCCGAATCCCTCGATCCCGGTGATCTTGCGCGGGTTGTTCGTGAGGATACGGATCGCCGAGAGGCCGAGATCGGCGAGGATCTGCGAGCCGATCCCGTACTCCCGCGCGTCCGGCGGGAAGCCGAGCTCGACGTTCGCCTCGACCGTGTCGCGCCCGGCCTCCTGCAGCTCGTAGGCCCGGAGCTTCGAGAGAAGGCCGATCCCGCGCCCCTCCTGCGACATGTAGAGGAGGACGCCGCGCTCCTCGGCACCGATCCGCAGGAGCGCCTGCTCGAGCTGCTCGCCGCAGTCGCAGCGAAGCGAGTGAAAGACGTCGCCCGTGAGGCACTCCGAGTGGACGCGGACGAGGACGTCCTCCCGCCCCTCGACCTCGCCCTTCACGAGGGCGACGTGGAGGCGGCCGGTCAGCGTCTCCCGGAACGCGTGCGCCGTGAATTCACCGTACGCCGTCGGAAGGCGAACCGTCGTCATTCGCTCGACGAGCTTCTCCGTGCGCCGCCGGTACTCGATGAGGTCGGCGACGGTCACCATCTTGAGACCGTGCCGCTCGCAGTACGGGACGAGGTCGGGAACGCGGGCCATCGTCCCGTCCTCGTTCATGATCTCGCAGACGACTCCGGCCGGGATCAAGCTCGCGAGGCGCGCGAGGTCGACGGCGGCCTCCGTCTGCCCGGCCCGCTGCAGAACGCCGCCGAGGCGTGCGCGAAGCGGGAAGACGTGGCCGGGCTGGACGAGGTCGGCCGCGCCCTTGCTCGGGTCGATCGCAACCTGAATCGTCCTCGCGCGGTCGTGCGCGGAGATCCCGGTGGAGACGCCCTCGCGCGCCTCGATCGAGACCGTGAACGCGGTCCCGAACGGCGTCTCGTTCTCGAACGTCATCTGGCGGAGACCGAGCTCGTCGCAGCGCTCGCCGGTCAGGCACAGGCAGATGAGGCCGCGCCCGTGCGTCGCCATGAAGTTGATCGCCTCGGGCGTCGCGAATTGCGCCGCGATCGTCAGATCACCTTCGTTTTCGCGGTCGGCGGCGTCGACGACGACGACGAACTTTCCGGCGCGGATGTCCTCGATCGCCGCCTCGATCGGCGCGAACGGCGCAGTCTCTGGAACCGCATGCGTCGTCTGGCCCATCCGGGCGAATGCTAACGGCGTCAGGAAAGCCGTCCGCGCGCCTCGAGGAGGCGCTCGACCTGCTTCGCGACGAGATCGACCTCGACGTTCACGGGGTCGCCGGCTTCGATCCGGCCGAGCGTCGTCGCCCGGAGCGTGTGGGGGACGAGCGCGACGACGATCGCGCCCGGGAGGACGTTGGCAACGGTCACGCTGACGCCGTCGATCGCGATCGAGCCCTTCTCGACGCAATAGCGCTCGAGCTCCGGCGGAACCTCGACGACGATCCGCTTGCCGTCGCCCTCGCGCTCGACGAGACGGACGCGCGCGACGCCGTCGACGTGCCCCTGGACGATGTGGCCCCCGAGCGGCTCGCCCGCGCGGACGGCCCGTTCCACGTTCACGTGGTCGCCCGGCTGGACGCGATCGAGCGTCGAGCGCTTCAACGTCTCGCGGACGACGTCGAACGTCATTTGCGCGTTCCTGACCTCGACCGCGGTCAGGCAGACGCCGTTGAGCGCGATCGAGTCCCCGACCTGCGCCTCGGCGGCCGTTTCGGGCGCGCGGACGCGCACGCGCGCGCCCTCGAGCCTCCGCTCGACGCCCTCGAAGACGCCGAGCTCGCGCACGATTCCCGTGAACACGCGAGGGAGGTTAGTTCTAGTAGCCGCGCTCGGGGTCGATCTCGCCGAGAAGATCGCGCCCCGCAGCGAAGCGGCGGACGTTCTCCTCGACGAGCCGGGCGAGCGGCTCGTGGATCGTCCCGGGCGGGTTTGCGACGTGCGGCGTAATCAGGACGTTCTCGAAGCGCCAGAGCGGATGGCCGGCGGGAAGCGGTTCGGGATCGGTGACGTCGAGGCACGCGCCTGCGATCCGCCGTTCGGTAAGCGCCCGGACGAGCGCGTCGGTGTCGACGAGCGGCCCGCGGCCGACGTTGACGATCCAACCCCTGGCTCCGACGAGGTCGAGCTCGCGCTCGCCGATCAGTCCGCGGGTCTCCGGCGTCAGCGGCAACGCGAGGACGACGTAGTCGCTCACGTGGAGAAGCTCGTCGAGACCGCCCGGGCCGAAGGAGCGGTCGGCCCCGTCGACCGCCCGCCCCGAGCGCGTGAGCGCGAGCACGGAAGCGCCGAACGGCCGCAGGCGCGCGATCGTCTCGCGGCCGATCGAGCCGGCTCCGACAAGCCCGACGGTCCGACGGGCGAGCGGCTCGGCGTCGAGCGTACGCCACTCGTTTCGTCTCGCGGCCTGCGGGAGGCGGCGCGCCGCCGCGAGGAGGAACGCGACGGCGTGCTCGGCGACGTCGGGCGCGTAGGCGCCGTGGACGGCCGTCCAGCGGCGTTCGGGGTCGACAAGTCCTTCGCCGACCCAGCGATCGACGCCGGCCGAGTCGAGCTGCACCCACTCGATCCCCGGGTGGAGCACGACTCGGATCTCCGGCGGCCGACCGCCACTCCAGACGATCGCGGTCGCTGCCGTCGGGTCGGCGACCACGCGGCCACCCCCTCGCTCGATCGCCGCGGCGAGAAGCCGGTGGCGATCGGGCCCGAGCCAGATGCGCGGCCGCGCCGTCCGGGCCTCCTACGGCTCGTGGATGTAGCCGGTCACGACGAGGTCCTCACCGACGCGGCGAGCTTCGAGCCCGGTCAGCGGAACGAACTTCGCGAGCGTCGGAGCGGCTGGCCCGGCGAAGAGGGGCGGCGCGTCGTCTCCGCCGGCGAGCTTGGACGCCAGGAAGAGGACGAGCTTGTCGATCACGTCCGCGCGCAGGAAGGCGCCCGCGAGCGTCGGGCCACCCTCGAGGAGCAGCGACTGGACTCCGTCCCCGGCGAGGCGCCGAAGCTCGTCCTCGAGCGGGCCCTCGACGAGCTCGAGATCGGACCCCTCCGGAAGCGGCCCTTGGCCGAATGCGAGCCGGCGCGGCTGGCGCTTCGCGCCGACGTCCCGGGCGGTCAGCCTGGGGTTGTCGGCGCGGACCGTCCCCATCCCGACCGCGACCGCGTCCGAGGCGGCGCGAAGCTCGTGGACGAGCCGCCGGCTTTCCTCACCCGAGATCCAGCGCGCCTCGCCGCTCGGCGCAGCGACGCGGCCGTCGAGCGTCGCCGCCACCTTGTACGTCACGAACGGGCGCCCGAGCGCGACGGCGGTCCGAAACGCCTCGTTCTGGCGCCGGGCGCGCGCCGCGACCTCCTCGTCCGCCGCCTCCACCGCGATCCCGGCCTCCCGCAGGCGGGCGAGCCCGCGCCCGTTCGTGCGCGGATCCGGGTCGGGCGCTGCCGCGACGACGCGGGCGACCCCCGCTTCGACGACCGCATCGACGCACGGCGGCGTCCGGCCGTGGTGGGCGCAGGGCTCGAGCGTCACGTAGAGCGTCGCGCCGCGGGCGCGCTCGCCGGCGGCCGCGAGCGCGACGACCTCCGCATGCGGCGCACCGGGGCGCTCGTGCCAGCCCTCGCCGACGACCTCGCCGTCCTTGACGACGACCGCGCCGACGACGGGGTTCGGCCTCGTCGTCCCGCGGCCCCGCTCCGCGAGCTCGAGCGCTCGCTCGAGATGGCGCCGATCGTTCATGGGGCGCTCACGCGATCGCATCAGCGAGGCGGCGGTACGCGGCCGCGATGTCGCCCGCGGCGAAGACGGCGCTGCCCGCGACGATGAGCTCCGCACCCGCCTCGTGGACGGCGGTCGCGTTCCCGTCCGTGATCCCGCCGTCCACCTGCACGAAGACGTCCTCCGCGAGCCCGTCGCGCAGGTCACGGATCCGCTCGAGCGACTCGGGGAGGAATGCCTGACCGGAGTAACCCGGGTGGATGCTCATGCAGAGGACGAGGTCGACGCCGTCCGCGGCGGCGAGCGCCGCCGCCACGGGCGTATCGGGGTTGAACGCGAGCCCGACCCCGAGGCCAAGCTCGCGCGCTCGCTCCACGAGCCCGCTCGGATCGCCCCTCACCTCGGCGTGGAACGTGACGCTGTCGCCGCCCGCGTCGGCGATCAGGCCGATGTGGCGCTCCGGGTTGTCGACCATCAGGTGGCAGTCGAGCGCGCCGCCGCGCTCGTGCACGAGCGGCGCGATCGACTCCAGCACGACGGGCCCGATCGTGACCGGCTCGACGAAGTGCCCGTCGCCGACGTCGAAATGGAAGATCCGGACGCCGGCGTCGAGGAGCTCGCGCGTCTGCTCGCCGAGGCGGGCGAAGTCGGCGGCGTAGAGCGACGGCTCCACCTCGGCGCCGCGGGCCCATTCGCGCCAGCTCACACCCGCATTCTCGCCACGAAGAACCCCGAGGTGCGGTGGACGTGCGGCAGGGTGAGGAGGAACTTCGGGCGGCGCGGGTGGCGGTACGCGGGCCACTCGGCGCCGAGGTCGTCGGTGTCGAGCCCGAGCCCATCGACGACGTCCTCGTTCTCGGGCCGGTGGAGCGTGCAGACCGCGAACGCGATCCTCCCGCCGGGCCTCGTGCGCTCGGCCGCGACCTCGAGCAGGCGCCGTTGCAGGTCGGGAAGCGGCTCCGCGCGCCAGCGCAGGTCGGGGCGGGTGTTCAGAACGCCGAGCCCCGAACACGGCGCGTCGACGAGCGCACGGTCGAACCCCCGCACCTGCGCGGGAAGGTCGAGCGCGTCGGCGTTCACCACGCGGACGTTCGCGAGCCCCATCCGGGCCACATTCGCCTCGAGCTCCCGCGCGCGGCCGGCGTGCTTCTCGACGGCGACGACCTGCTCGGCGATCTCCGCGAGCTGCGTCGACTTACCGCCCGGCGCGGCGCACAGGTCGAGAACACGCTCGCCCGGCTGGGCTCCGACCGCGAGTCCGGCTAGCTGCGAGCCCTTGCTCTGCGGCCAAACGAGACCGCGCTCGATCCAGCCGGCGGGAATGTGATCGACGGTCAGCGCGCGGGGAAGCGCGTCGTCGCGCTCGCCGGGGAGATCGTCGGCACGGTCGGTGAGCCGAACCACCGTCGGGGGCGGCTCGTTCTCGGTTTCCATGAGAGCGAGTGCGGCCTCACGGCCGTGCTCGCGCCAGAAGACGTCGGCGATCCAGTCGGGATACGAGTGCCGGAGCGCGGCCTCGGCGGGCGTTGCGTCGCCGAGCGAGGCGAGGAGGTCGTGGATCCCCACTGACAGCCGACGCATCACCGCATTCGTGAAGGCGACCCCGCGCTCGAGCCCGGCGGCGCGGACGAGCTCCACCGACTCGTTCGCAGCGGCGTGAGCCGGGACGCCCGCCATGAAGCCGAGCTGGTAGGCCCCGACTCGAAGCGCCGCGCGGACGGGCGGGTCGAGCTTGTGGATCCGTCGGCGACCGAGCGTCTCAGTCGCGTGGTCGAGCGTCCGGACGCGCTGGACGGTTCCGTACGCGAGCTGCATGGCGAAGGCGCGGTCGCGGTCGCCGAGCCGCGACGGCACGGAAGGCCCGGTCGGCGTATGCGCCCTCCTCGAAGACGCGGCGCACGACCTCGTAGGCGACCCGGCGCGCCGTCATCCCGGCGCGGACGATACGCGGAGCCCTCGCCGACCATCGGCTCGCCGGGACGTGACCCGGGGACTGTCCCAGGGACTGTCCCCGAAACGGCCGGTGAAATCCGGGAACGCGGATGGTTCCGCGGGTCTCGCAACGGCCGATCGGCCGTTCGGGCCGTGCCTGAGGGACTGTCCCAGGGACAGTCCCCACGTGAAGGAGGCGCGCCTGTCCCCGCGTCCGCGGGCGGCGCCGCGAGAAGCGCGGCTCGGGCGGCCGTGCTCAGCGCCGGCCGCGCAGGTACTCGGCGGCGGTCATCCGCCGGCGCCCCTCGGGCTGCACCTCCAGCAGCTCGACGCCGCCGACGACGAGGAGCGAGTCGGGCGCGGCCGGACGAGCCCGCCACACGACGAGCCGCCGCCCGTCCACGACGCCCCACGCGCCGATGTGGGGCGAGAGCGCTCGCACGCGGTTCACGATCTCGTCCGCCGCGCGCGACCAGTCGAGCTCGCGGTCGGCCGGCCCGATCTTCGCCGCGTACGTGACCCCCTCCTCCGGCTGCGGACGGAACCGCGGCTCCGGGAGCACTTCCTCGAAGAGCTCGAGCGCGAGCGATGCCGCCTTCTCGTAGACCGCGCCCGCGTCGTCTTCGGGCTCGATCGGAAACGACCGCTGAGCTGCGATCGGCCCGGCGTCGAGCTCCTCGGTCGTGCGGTGGATCGTGACGCCGGTCTCGGGATCGCCCGCCATGATCGCCCGCTCCACCGGCGCCGCCCCTCGCCAACGCGGCAAGAGCGACGGGTGCACGTTCAGCCACAGCCGCTCGCGGAGGAGCACGGCCGGAACGAGCGCTCCGTAGGCCGCGACGACGACGACCGGCGCATTCCCCGGGGAGGACTCGAGCCGCTCGGGTTGGGCGACCGGGATCCCGAGCCGCTCCGCGACCGCCTTCGCCGGTGGCGGGCCGGGGCGGCGGCCGCGTCCGCGCGGACGATCCGGCCGCGTGACGACGGTCTCGACGTCGTGGCGCGTGGCGAGTCCCTCGAGCACGGCCGCCCCGAACGGGGCGGTCGCCGCGACGGCGAGCTTCACCCGAGAACTGGCTGTGGTCGCAGCTCTCCCAAGGCGCGCCGCCGGGCCTCGGGGACGGTTCGGTCGATCGTAAGGACGCCGTCGAGGTGGTCGAGCTCGTGTTGGATGATGCGTGCCTCGAGCGCGTCGGCCTCGACCCGAACGGGCTCGCCCACCGGCGAGGCGGCGTCGATCGTGACCCTCACGGGCCGCTCGACCGGGACGACGACCGACGCCGCCCCGAGCGAGAGGCAGCCTTCGTCCGCCGGCTCGCGTTCGTCCGCCGCTTCGACGATCCGCGGGTTCACGAGCGCGACGGGAGGAGTCTCCTCGTCCGTCTGGTAGACGAGGACGCGCTGAAGGAGTCCGATCTGGGGCGCGGCGAGCCCCACGCCGCGCGCCTCCTGCATGAGCCGGGTCATCCGGTCGGCGAGGGCGCGGAGCGCGTCGTCGAACTCGGTGACCTCGTTCGCCCGCATCCGGAGCACGGGGTCGGGGTACTGGCGCACCTGCGCGAGCGCGAGCCGCCGGCGCGCTTCGCGCTCGGGATCGAGCTTCTCGTCGCGAACCTGCCCCTCGATTTCACCCACGCCGGCCAGTGTATTCAGACGGCTTGTGGATCCACGTCGATCACGGCCGTGAGCTCGTCGCGGCGCATCGCCGTCGTCGCGGCGGCCAGGAGGCGCCCGGCCGGGCCGGCGACGGCGCGCGGATTCCGGGTCTTCGCGAGGAGCTGCGCGCGGTGCCGACCGCGGAGGCGCAGGAGCGGCGCCGGCCCGAGCAGCTCGGCATCGACGACGCGCTCGAGCTCGGCGCGGAGCTCCGTCAGGACGGTGGCGGGCCCGTCCGCGGTCGGCCCCGCGACGACGACGCTGACGAGGTGGCGGAAGGGCGGATAGCCGAGCGCCGCGCGGCGCTCGAGCTCGCCGGCGAGGAACTCGTCGACCGCGTGGCGGGCGGCGAGCGCGATCGGCCGCGCATCGGGCTGGTACGTCTGGACGAGCACGCGGCCCGGCGCGTCGCGTCCACTTCGGCCGGCGAGCTGCGTAACGAGCTGGAACGTCCGCTCTTCGGCCCGGAAGTCGGGGAGCGCGAGCCCCGTGTCGGCGTCCACGACCGCCGCGAGCGCGACGCCCTCGAAGTGATGGCCCTTCGCGACCATTTGTGTGCCCAGGAGAACGGCGCGGTCGGCTGCGGCGAACCGGGAGAGCGATGCGGCGAGGCTCGCGGGGTTCCTCACGGCGTCGGCGTCGAGACGGACGAGCTCGAGCTCCGGGAGCCGGACGCGGAGGTCGGCCTCGAGGCGCTCGGTTCCGGCACCGAGCCGAGCGAGCTCCGGCGAGCGGCAGGCGGGACAGCGCTCGGGCGCCGTCACGGCGAAGCCGCAGTGGTGACAGCGCAGGCGCCCGTCCGCGTGAAGCGTGAGCGCTACGTCGCAGCGCTCGCAGCGCGGCGTCAGCCCGCAGGCGCGGCAGTGGAGAGCGGGGGCGACGCCGCGCCGGTTGAGGAGGAGGACGGCCTTCCCGCCGCCGTCCGCGAGCGCGCCCAGCTCGGCGAGGAGCGGCCCGGAGAGCGGGTAGCCGGGCTCGCGGCGCAGATCAACGATCCGAACGGGTGGAAGCGACGCGCCCACGCGGCCGCCCAGCTCGACCCGTTCGAGCCGCGCCCAGCTCTCCGCCCGCGGCGTCGCGCTTCCGTACACGACGACCGCGCCTTCGAGGGCGCCCCGCTTCGCCGCCACCGTTCGCGCGTCGTAGCGGGGGTCGGAATCCTGCTTGTACGAGGCGTCCTGCTCCTCGTCGACGCAGACGAGCCCGAGGTCGCGCACGGGGGCGAAGACCGCCGAGCGGGCCCCGACCACGACCCGCGCCTCGCCGGCCGCGATCCGTTCGCGCTCGTCGCGTCGCTCAGCCTCCGTGAGGCGCGAGTGAAGCACCGCGACCCGCTCTCCGAAGCGGGCGCGAAAGCGCGCGGCCGCCTGCGGCGTGAGCGCGATCTCGGGCACCAGCACGATCGCTCCGAGCCCGCGCGCGAGCGCGGCCTCGCACGCCCGCAGGTAGACCTCCGTCTTCCCGCTTCCTGTCGCCCCGTGGAGGAGGAAGAGCGCCGTCGCGCCGAGCGCGCCCGTGATCCGCTCGAGCGCGCGGCCCTGTTCCGCCGTCAGCTCCTCGGGGCGCTCGTCGGCGGGAACATCCACCGGCTTGGCGCGGCGACGGGCGCCCGCGCGCCGGGCGCGCGCCGGCGGCGCGACGAGGGCGAGGGCGCGGGCAGGCGTCGAGCCGTAGTAGTCGGCGAGCCAGAGCGCGAGGTCGACAAGCGGCCCGGGAAGCGTGGCGAGCACGCGCTCAACCGCGACCGGCTCGACGTCGGGCGGCGGCAAGTCGACGAGCCCGACAACGACGCCGCGACGGCGCGCCCGCCCGAACGGCACCGAGACGACGGCCCCCTTTTCGAGCCCGTCCGCGAGGTACGTGAACGGACGGGCGAGCGCTCGCGTCGCGACGAGCGGAACGACGGACGCGTACCGGGCCACCGTTAGGCCTTGCCTCGGAGTGACGCCTCGTCGTCGGGCGGCGATGGGGCGTCGGAGGCAAGGTCGCAGGGAGCGCCCATCTCCGGAGAATATGGATGCGACTGAGGACGCAGCATCCGGCGTTCCAGCGCCCCCCGACGGCTCAGGGCTTCGTTCCGAGGCAAGGTCGTAGAATCGTCGCATGGCGCAGGGACATTCGATCGACGACTACGTCGAGACGATCTACTTCCTGGCTTTCCCCGTCGGCGAGTACCGGCCGGTCGCGAAAGGGGCGCCGACGCTCGCGGTCCGGGTGGCCGACATGCTCGGCGTCTCGCGCGCGTCGGCGGGCGAGATGCTGAAGCGGCTGGAGGCAGAGGGGCTCGTCGAGCGCGGCGAAGTGAAGGAGGCGATCCTGACACCGAAGGGACGGCACGTCGCGGAACGCGTCGTCCGCCGCCACCGGATCATCGAGCGCCTCCTCACCGACTTCATGGGCTATACGGCGGCCGAGTCGCACGTACAGGCCGACCTCCTCGGCGACACGTTCACGGACGAGATGATCGAGCGCATCGCCGAGCGGCTGGGGAACCCGGAGCGCTGCCCGCACGGCTGGCCCGTCGACACGGGCGTCGAGCAGGCGGAGAACCGCGAGCTCGAGCCGCTCGCCGACCTCGAGCCCGGCGCGCGCGCGGAGATCGTCCGCCTCGCCGAGCACGACGGAGAGCTCCTCCACTGGTACTACGACGAGGGCCTCGTGCCCGGCGCGACGATCGAGCTCCGGGACGCCGGGCCCGACAAGTCTGGCCCTTACACGGTGCGCCTGAACGGCGACGAGCGCGCGCTCGCCGAGAAGGCAGCGGCCGGGCTCTTCGTTCGTCCCGCCTGACGGGTCGTCAGGCGGGGATTTCCTCCGCGAGGCCGGCCGCCTGGCGAAGGGCGTCGGCCTTGTCGGTGCGCTCCCAGGTGAAGTCGTGGTCGGCGCGGCCGAAGTGGCCGTACGCCGCCGTCTTCGCGTAGATCGGGCGCATCAGGTCGAGGTCGCGGAGGATGGCGCCGGGCCGCAGGTCGAAGTGGTCGCGAACGAGCTCCTCGATCCGGGTCGTCGTCATCCCCTCCGCCTCGGTCCCGAAGCACTCGACCTCGATAGAGACGGGATGCGCGACCCCGATCGCGTACGCGACCTGGATTTCACAGCGGGCGGCGAGCCCGGCCGCGACGACGTTCTTCGCCGCGTACCGGGCCGCGTACGCGCCCGACCGGTCGACCTTCGTCGGGTCCTTCCCCGAGAAGGCACCGCCCCCGTGGCGGGCGGCGCCCCCGTACGTGTCGATGATGATCTTGCGGCCCGTGAGGCCGGTGTCGCCCATCGGCCCGCCGACGACGAACTTCCCGGTCGGGTTCACGAGCACGAAGTCGCGCTCCTCGAGGCGGTGCTCGTCGTAGAGGTCGCGCGGGAGGATCGGGTGGAGGACGTGCTCGACGATGTCGGGCTTGATGAGCGTCTCCTCGTCGAGGCCCTCGCGGTGTTGCGTCGAGACGAGGATGCGCTCGATCTCGACAGGGCGCTGGCGCCCGTGCTCGTCGAGTTCGTAGCGGATCGTGACCTGGGCCTTCCCGTCCGGGCGGAGATACGGGAGCACGTCCGCCTTGCGGACTTCGGCGAGGCGCTTGCAGATCCGGTGCGCGAGCATGATCGGGAGCGGCATGAGCTCCTCGGTCTCGTCGCACGCAAACCCGAACATCATCCCCTGGTCGCCCGCGCCGATGCGGTCGAGCGGGTCGACGTCGCCCGGGTCGCGCTGCACCTCGTACGACGCCTCCACACCCCGCGCGATGTCGGGGGACTGCTCGTCGATCGCGACGATGACGCCGCACGTCTCGGCATCGAAGCCGTACTTGGCCCGGTCGTAGCCGATCTCGCGCACGCGCTCGCGCACGAGGCGCGGGATGTCGACGTACGTCTCCGTCGTGATCTCGCCCGCGACGACGACGAGCCCCGTCGTGACGAGCGTCTCGCACGCGACCCGTCCACCGGGATCGTCGGCGAGGACGGCGTCGAGAACCGAGTCCGAGATCTGATCGGCCATCTTGTCGGGATGGCCCTCCGTCACGGACTCGGACGTGAAGAGGAAGTGCCGCGGCGCCACGCGCTACTCGATCTCGAGGAACCCCTCGAAACCGTAGACGTCGTCGTCGGTCTCGCTCCAGAGGAACAGCGAGCGGAGCGGCTCGAGGCTCTCGAGCACCTCCGCCGGCGGCGCCTCGCCCTCGGTGGAGCGATAGATGTCGAGGACGTAGTCGATCCCGTCCGCGAGGTCGGCGTACCAGAACCCCGTCGTCTCATTGGGCGTCTCCGCAGCGTCGCGCGCGGCGGAATAGCCCTCGTCGTCTTCGAGCGAGGCGCCCTCGCCCTGAGCGGCGGCGATCCCCTCCTCCGAGGTCGCGACGACGAGCTTCCCGTCGAAGGTCGCGTAGTAGACGTCGACCTCGCCGCCCGTCTCGAGGCGCCGCGCCTCGACCCCGCCGATGTCGAACTCCTCGACCTCGGGGCCGTCAATCAAAGACGTGACCCGCTCGGCGATCCGGTCGGCCGTCGCGAGCGCCTCCGCCTCGTCCTCGACCTCCGTCACGAGCGCCGTCGTCGGGATCGCGAACGGAAGGGCGGCGCTCTCGGCGGCGGCACCGTCGGCGGGCGGATAGACGACGATCGCCGTCTCCTCCTCGAAGAGTGGGAGGAGGTCCTCCTCGAGCGACACGCCGAGGAATAGCTCGGCCTGCGCGAGTTGCTCGTTGAACTCGTCGTCAGCCTCCCGAAGGCAGCGGAACGTCTCGCGAAGTTGGTCGCCCAGCCCGCGCACCGACACGAAGAGCAGGGCGCCCGCCTCGACGTCGCCTGCGAGCTCGGACCCGCCTTCCTCCGGGGCGGCGAGGTTCTGCGCCCGAACGGCGCCGCTCAGCCGGGCGCCGTCGTCTTCGGCGCCGAGCGAGAAGGCCATCGAGGGGACTCCTGCGTCGCCCAGGCTGCACGCGAGCGCGGCTCGGTCGTCCTCGGACGTCCCTGAGGCGTCGAGGAGCGGCGTGAGCTCGTCGCCGTTCACGTAGACGGTCGCGAGCGCCTCGTCGGGCAAGGCGCCCGTCGTCGCGTCGAAGGCCTCGGCGTCGGCGAGCGAGTCGCCGCCGCGCGCTTCCTTGAACCGGTCGATGACCTCCTGGCTCTCCGCCACGATCCACCAGCCGTCGACCTCCTCGGCGACCGCGTCGTCCGCCTTGTCGACGAGCGCGCGGAGCCTCTGCTCGTCCTCCGGCTGCGTCAGGAAGACGATGTCCTCGCTCTCGAAGTCGAGGAGCACGAACGCAACCTCCGACCCCAGCGCCGGGCGGACGTCCCGGTCGAAGTCGACGTCTTCGTCCTCCTCGAGCTCCTGCCGGAAGTCGTCGAGCGAGTCGCGCGCCGCGGGGAAGCGCTCGACGAGGTCGGTGGCCGTCTGCCACTGGTCGCCGTCGAAATCGGTGTTCAGCGCGACGAAGAGCGCCGCCGAGGCCGGCGCGACGTCGGCTCCGGCCATGGGACCGCCGTCGTCGCCCACGTCGCCGCCGCACCCCGCGAGGGCGCCCGCCGAGGCGGCCGCGAGCGCGGCAAGGAGGACGCGGAGTCGACCCACGAGCCACACTGTACGGGAAGATTCCTCATTCTTCGGTCGGCGGGCGCTCCATCAGCGCCGAGATCGCCTGGCGAACCGGCTCGCCGTCGAGCACCCGGCACACGGCCTCGGTGATCGGGAGCTCGATGCCGAGCCGGCGCGCGAGCTCACGCAGCACGGGCGCCGTCGTGACGCCCTCGACGGCCATCGCGATCCGGCGCTCGGCCTCCTGCGGGGCGATCCCCTGGGCGATGAGCTCGCCCGCGCGGCGGTTGCGGCTGTGGCGGCTCCAGCACGTGACGATCAGGTCTCCCATCCCGGCCAGCCCCGCGAACGTCTCGGGCCGCGCGCCCGCGGCGTCGCCGAGCCGTGCGAGCTCGGCGAGCCCGCGGGTCAGGAGCGCGGCCTTCGCGTTGTCGCCGACGCCGAGGCCGTCGACGGCGCCCGCGCCGAGCGCGATCACGTTCTTCGCCGCGGCGCAGAGCTCGACGCCCACGACGTCGGGATTGACGTACACGCGGAAGCGTGGCGAGATGACCGCGTGCTGAAGCCGCGTCGCGAGCTCCTCGTCCTCGCTCGCGATCACGGCCGCGGCGGGGAGGCCCGCGCCGATCTCTTCGGCGTGGTTGGGTCCCGAGAGGACCGCGACGCGCCGGCCCGTGACGACCCGTGAGAGGCGCTCCCCCGAGGATGGATCGAGGCCCTTCACGAGGCTGAGGACGGGCGCGCGGCGGTCGGGAAGCGCGGCGACGACGTCTCGAAAGGCGCGGCTCGGGACGGCGAGCGCGACGAGGTCGGCGTCGGCGAGCGGCGCCTCGGAGAGGGCAGTCGCCCGGACGCCGCTCAGGTCGACGTCGGGGACGTAGCGCGGGTTGCGGCCCGTTCGCTCGATCGCGTGCGCCTGCTCCGCCGTCCGGCAGGCAAGCCACACGTCGTGGCCGCGCTCGGCGAGGAGGGCGGAGAACACCGAGCCCCACGAGCCTCCGCCGATCACGACGATCTTCATCGGACAACGGGCTGCTTCGGCGTCCGCGAAGGTGAACGGCCTTCGCGATGCTTCGGGCGCAACGGGTCACACACGAGCGCGCCTTCCCGCCGTACGCTGAACCGCGAGGGGGACCACACGGGGGGTCCCCCGGGGGAGGTCCTCGCGCGCGACCCTCACGCTCGCCGCGCGAAGTCGATCACCACGGGGACGCCTGCGAGGTCGAACCGGTCGCGGAGGCGGTTCTCGACCCAGTAGCCGTAGTCGCGCGTCACGAGTCCCGGATCGTTGACGAAGAGGCGAAACCGTGGCGGGCGGACGGCCACCTGCGTCCCGTAGAGCAGGTTGAGTCGCCGGCCGTTCCGCGCAGGACCCGGCCGCTGCGACCGCAGCTCCTGGAGGAACCGGTTCAGCTCGCCGGTCGTGATCCGCCCCGTGTGCTTTCGGTAGAGCTCCTCCACCCGGTCGAGGAGCCGCTGGAGGCCACGTCCACTCTTCGCCGAGACGGCGACGATCGGGGGGCGCTGGCGCAGGCGCTCTTCCAGGCGAGGGCGAACGTCCTCGAGACCCACCGCCGCGACGTCCCACTTCGCCAGCACGACGAGCGTCGAGCACCCCGCCGCGCGAGCCACGTCCGCGACGGCGAGGTCCTGGTCGACCACGCCCTCGCTCGCATCGACGAGCACGAGCGCGACGTCCGCCCGCTCGGCGGCCTGGAGCGCGCGAAGCTCCGAGTAGTACTCGATCCCCTGCCGTTGCCGCCGCTTCCGGCGCAGGCCCGCCGTGTCGACCACGAGGAATGTCGTTTTGCCGCGCCGAACGACCGTGTCGATCGCATCGCGCGTCGTTCCAGGCACGTCCGAGACGATGACGCGCTCCTCTCCGGCGATCGCGTTCAGGAGGCTCGACTTGCCCACGTTCGGCCGGCCCAGGATCGCCACGCGGATCGCGTCGTCCCCGACGTCCGGTCGCGCCGTCGGGGCCAGCCGCTCGAGCCCCGCGACGACCCGGTCGAGCAGATCGCCCGTCCCGTGGCCGTGAAGCGCCGAGACCGGGACGGGCTCGGCGAGCCCGAGCGCGTGGAACTCGAGCGCCTCGTCGTCGCGGCGCGGATCGTCGATCTTGTTCGCAAGGACGAGGACCGGCTTGCGTGCACGCCGGAGGAGGTCGGCGATCTCCTCGTCTCCGGGCGTCGGCCCCGTCGCCGCGTCGACGACGAAGAGGACGAGGTCCGCCTCCGCAACGGCGCGCCGTGCCTGCTCCGCCACCTGCTTCGTGATCGGCGAGGCGTCCGCGAGGTCGACGCCGCCCGTGTCGACCAGGAGGAAGCGCTTGCCGGCCCACTCGCAGACGATCTCCTTGCGGTCACGCGTCACGCCGGGCGTCTCGAATACGACGGCCTGGCGAGTCGCCGAGAGCCGGTTCACGAGCGTCGACTTCCCCACGTTGGGGAAGCCGATGACGGCGACCGTTCCGAGGAGCGGCGCCGGGGCGTCGCTCACGGCGCGCGCGACGGGAGCGCCGCGCGCCGCGGCGGCGTCGCGTCAGGCCGCCCGAGGCGGTGGACGTCTCCGAGGAACTCCCAGAGGCGGCGGAGCTCGAGCTGAATTTCGGCCGTCGCTTCCCGGTAGCCGCGCGCGTTGCGCGGCAGGTGGTCGAACCGCATTGGCTCGCCCCAGGCGACCGACACGGGGTGGAAGTTCCCGAGCCGCCACTCGAAGCTCCCCCGGATCGCGCCCGGAACAACCGGGACTCCTTCCTGGATCGCGATCATCGCGGCTCCGGCCTTCGCCTCGCCGGGCTCGCCGCTTCGCTGCCGCGTGCCCTCGACGAACATCCCGAGCGCGAGGTTCCGGCGCACGGCCTCGCGGGCGAGGCGGACCGCTTCCCGATCCGACTCGCCGCGCCGCACCTGGAGCGTCCCGAACGCACGGATGAACTCGCCGAGCGCGGGCACCTGGTGCGCCTCCGCCTTCGCCAGGTAGACGATCCGCCGCGGGCAGAGCGTCGCGAACGCGGGGACGTCGATCCAGGACAGGTGGTTGAGGGCCACCACGACACCGCCCGCGCGCGGGACGCGCTCCTTCCCGTATGCCTTGAGCGGCGCTGCCAGGTACGTGAGCCCCGAAAGCAGCGTCCGCCCGAGGCTCCACCAGACGACGCCGTGGAGCGCGTTCACGCCCGCGCCCTCGCCGCGACGAGGCGCTCGATCCGGTCGACCACCTCGTCGACGGGCAGGCCCGTCGTGTCGATCGTCTCGGCGTCCGGCGCGGCGTCCATCTGCGGCGCGTCGCGGGCGTCGCGGAGCCGGAGGTCGGTCGCGAGCGCGTCCGACCCGAGGCCGGGCCGCTCCTCGGTTCGCCGCCGGGCCCGCTCGGCCGCCTCGGCGGTCAGGAAGACCTTCACCTCCGCGCCCGGGCACACCACCGCCCCGATGTCGCGGCCTTCCATGACGGCGTCGCCCTCGGCGGCGAGCACGCGTTGGCGGTCGCGCAACACCGCCCGGACGGCCGGGTGGCGCGCGACCGACGACACCACCCGGTCGATCTCGACGGTGCGAATATCGTCGCTCACGTCGACCCCCGCGATCACCACGCGGTCGTCGTCGATTCCCACCTCGTGCGCCTGGGCAAGCTCCGCGAGCGTGTCGCCGTCGTCGAGGTCGACGCCTCGCTCCAGCGCAAGCCACGTCAGCGCGCGGTACATCGCCCCCGTGTCGAGGTAGCGGAAGCCGAGCCGCTCGGCGAGCCGGCGCGCCACGGTGCTCTTGCCGGCTCCCGCCGGCCCGTCGATCGCGACGATCACGCGCGCCCCTCCCACCCGAGCATCGGCCGCATCATCGCAGCGCCACCGAGTCGAGCACCGCGAAGAAGTCCGGGTAACTCACGTCGACGCTCTCGGACCCGCGGACCTCGACGCCCTCCCGAGAGACCGCGCCCGCGACGGCGGCCAGGATCGCGATCCTGTGGTCGCCGGCCGAGTCGACCGTCGCGCCGCCTCGCGGGCGCGCGGGGACGCCGCGGACCTGGAACCCGTCCGGCGCCGCACGAATCCGTACGCCGAGGCGGCGGAGGGCGTCGGTCAGCGCCTCGAGCCGATCGGACTCCTTCACGCGAAGCTCCTCGGCCCCGCGGACGACCGTCTCGCCGCGCGCCACGCCGGCGACGAGCGCGAGGAGCGGCAGCTCGTCGATCAGTCCGGGAACCTCCTCCGGCGCGACTTCCGTGGCAACGAGCTCGGCCGGTGCGACCTCGATGTCCGCGACCGGCTCGCCTCCCGACGACCGGCGGTTGAAGAGCGCGATCCGCCCGCCCATCCGCTCGAGCACGGCGAGGAAGCCGGTTCGCGTCGGGTTGACGCCGACGCCGTGGAGCCGCAGGTCGGAGCCGTTGAGGAGCGTCGCGGCCGCGATGAACGGCGCGGCCGACGAGAAGTCCCCCGGCACCTCGAGCGTGAGCGGGCGCAGGCGCGCGAGCGGCCACACGGCCGGCTCGCGCGGCTTCCGCCGGACGTGCGCCCCCGCCGCCTCGAGCAGCCGCTCGGTGTGGTCGCGAGTCGGAGCCGGCTCGACGACCGTGGTCGGCCCCGCCTCGGCCTGCAAGCCGGCGAGGAGGACGGCGGACTTGACCTGGGCGCTCGCGACGGGGAGCTCGTAGCGAATCGGCCGGAGGCGCGCCCCCTCGACCACGAGCGGGGCGTGGCCGTCGGTCGTCTCCACGCGCGCGCCCATCTGCCGCAGGGGTTCCGCGACGCGCTCCAGCGGGCGCCGTGAGAGCGACTCGTCGCCGACCAGCTCGAAACGGCCGTCCTGTCCGGCGAGGATGCCGGCGAGGAGCCGCATCAGCGTCCCCGCATTCCCGCAATCGAGCGCGGCGCTCGGGACGCGAAGGCCGTGCAGGCCGACACCGCCGACGCGAGCCATCTCGTCGACGAGGTCGACCGAGGCGCCGAGCGCGCGAACGGCCGCGGCAGTCGCAAGCGTGTCGGCCGAGGCCCCGAATCCGCGGATCTCGCTCTCGCCCTCGGCGAGCGCGGCGACGAGAAGGGCCCGGTGCGAGATCGACTTGTCACCCGGCACGGCGATGTCGCCGCGAAGCGCCGCGACAGGCTCTATGCGCACTGCGCCCCCCGGAGGGTCGCCTGGGCCCGTGGCCGAGGATTCATGGCGAGCCTCCCGGTTCCGCCGAGGCCCCTTCCCAGCGCCGGCGATCGCCGGCCGGCCATCCCCCCGCGTCGAGCGTAGCCCGCTCGGTCGCGCACATGGCGCACGGATCGCGTCGGAAGCGTCGCAGCACCGTGACAGTGTTCCCGGCCGAACCGTCCCGGTGCGCGTGGGTCGCCGGGTCGGCGCTACGAGTCCGCGAGAGCGGGCATCGCGATCGCCGAGTACCCCTGCGCCTCGAGGAGCCCGACCGCCCGGTGCGCCCGTTCCTCGCCCGCGAGGAGGAGCTCCAGCGTGCCCCCCCGTTCCGGCGTCATGTGGTGCAGCTCGAAGTCCTCGATGTTGATTCCTTCGGCCCCGAGCGCCTGCGTGATCCCGGAGAGGACGCCCGGCCGGTCGGGGACGTGCACGCGCAGGCGGTACAGCGAAGCCGGGTCCGCGTACGCCTCGGCGAGCAGCCGCCTCCGATTGCCGGCCGCCTCGCCGATCCAGCGGGCGAGGAAGCCCGCGTCGCGCTCCTCGAGCGCCCGCTCGAGCTCGGCGACGCGACGAGCGTGCTCGCGAACCGCGCCGAGGAGCTCGTCGGCGTTCTCGATGAAGATGTCGACCCAGATCCGCGGGTTCGCGCCGGCGACGCGCGTCATGTCGCGAAGCGATCCGCCGGCTGCGGCGAGCGGCTCGTGCCCGTCCACGCGCACGGACCCCGCGTGGTTCAAGAGCAGGTTCGCGAGCGCGTGCGGCAGGTGGCTCGTCAGCGCGACGAGCCGGTCGTGCGCGTGCGCGTCGATCGCGACCGGAACGGCGCCGAGCGCCGACACGAAGCGGTGCACGAGCCGCAACCGCGCCGGCTCCGTCTCCGCGACCGGCGTCAGGAACCAGGTGGCGCCCTCGAAGAGCTCGGCGCTCGCGTGGCGCGGGCCGCGCGCCTCGGACCCGCACACGGGGTGGCCGCCGATGAACCGGCCCCGCTCGGCGACGGCGGCGCAGACGGCCCGCTTCGTCGAGCCGACGTCGGTGACCGTGCACGCCTCCGCGCTCGCGGCGACCGTCGCACCCACCTCCGCCGGAAGCATCGCCACCGGCGTCGCGACGACGGCCAGCTCGGCGCCCGCGAGCGCCTCCTCGCGCGAACCTGCCGGCTCGTCGACCGCGCCTCGCTCGACCGCGGTCGCGAGCGCGTCCGCGTCCGCGTCGTACCCGACGACGCGCGCGACGCCGGCGCGCCTGGCCGCGAGCCCGACCGAGGCCCCGATGAGCCCGGTGCCGACGATCGCAAGCCGGCGAACTTCACCGGTCATCGCAGACGCGGTTCGGTGGACGGGATCTGCTCTCCCGAGCGAAGCGATGGGACTGCCTCGACCCCCCGGAAAATGCGCAGCATTTTCGGGGTCTTAGCCGATGACCTTACCCATCAGGGAGGCGAGCGCACGGATCTCGTCTGCGAAGCGCGCGAACTGCGCGGTCGGGAGGAGCTGGGGGCCGTCGCAGAGCGCCTGCTCGGGCGCCGGGTGCGCCTCGACGATGATCCCGTCCGCGCCCGCGGCGACGGCGGCCCGCGCGAGCGGCGCGACGAGCTCCCGCCGGCCGGCGGCATGCGACGGATCGACGATCACCGGCAGGTGCGTCTCCTGCTTCAGGACCGGGATCGCGCCGATGTCGAGCGTGTAGCGGGTCGAGCGCTCGAACGTCCGGATCCCGCGCTCGCAGAGCATGACCCGCGAGTTCCCCTCCCGGACGACGTACTCGGCCGCCATCAGGAGCTCCTCGACCGACGCGGATGGACCGCGCTTGAGGAGGACGGGCTTCTCGGCGCGCCCGACCTCGGAGAGGAGCGTGAAGTTCTGCATGTTCCGCGCCCCGATCTGGATCATGTCCGCCGTCTCCACGACCGCCTCGACGTGGCGCGGGTCCATGAGCTCCGTGACGATCGGAAGCCCGGTCTCCTCGCGCGCCTCGGCGAGGATCGCGAGGCCCTCGGTCCCGAGCCCCTGGAAGGAGTACGGCGATGTGCGCGGCTTGAACGCGCCGCCCCGCAGCATCGTCGCACCGGCCGCGTGGACGGCCCGCGCGGTCTCGAGCGTCTGCTCGCGGTATTCGACCGTGCAGGGGCCGGCGATGAGCCCGAAGTAGCCGTCGCCGATCCGCCGCCCACGGGCCTCGATCACGGTCGGCCCGCGCCGCATCTCGTGCGAGACGAGCTTGTACGGCTTCAGGATCGGGAGCACCTGCTCGACCCCCGGGAACCCCTCGAGCGGCAGCGTCGCGAGGAGCTCGCGCTCGCCCACCGCCCCGATCACGGTCGCGTCCCTCCCGGGCGTCACGTGCGCGTGCGCGCCCGCCTCGGCGAGGCGCGAGACCACCTCGTCCACCTGCTCGCGCGTCGCGTCGGCGCCCATGACGATGAGGAGCTCGGGAGACCCGTTGACGGCCACGGTTCACGAGTCTAGATCGGCGCCGAGGCGTCCCGAGCGCGGCCCGCGGAGACGCGTGGCATCGTTCTCGCATGCGGATCTTCTCGGGGATCCAGCCGACGGGCGACAAGCACCTCGGCAACTACAGCGGCGGCTTCCGCCAGTACGCCGCCACGCAGGAGCGCGGCGACGCCTTCTTCTGCATCGTCGACCTGCACTCGATCACGGTGCCGTACGACCCGGACGCGCTTCGCGAGCAGACGCTCAATCTCGCCGCGATGCTCTTCGCGACCGGCCTCGACCCCGAGCGCTCCACCGTCTTCGTCCAGAGCCACGTCCCGGCGCATCCCGAGGCGGCCTGGCTGCTCGGGTCGATCGCCAGCTTCGGCGAGCTGCGGCGCATGACGCAGTTCAAGGAGAAGGCGGAGGGCCGCGAGTCGGTCTCCTCCGGCCTCTTCACCTACCCCGTGCTGCAGGCCGCCGACATCCTCCTCTACCAGACGGAGGGCGTCCCCGTCGGCGAGGACCAGCGCCAGCACATCGAGCTCGCGCGCGACCTTGCCGAGCGCTTCAACGCGCGCTACGGCGAGACGCTGACGCTGCCCGCGATGATCGCGCCGGCGAGCGGGGGGCGGATCATGGATCTGCAGGAGCCGGAGAAGAAGATGTCGACCACGGGCGGGACGCCGCAGGGGACGGTCAGGCTCCTCGACCCGCCCGACCTCGTTCGCAGGAAGTTCAAGACCGCCGTCACCGATTCGGGAACCGAGATCCGCCGCGCGCCCGAGAAGCCCGGGATCTCGAACCTGATCGAGATCATGTCGGTCGCGACCGGCGAGGACGCCGAGGCGATCGAGACGCGCTACGACGGCCACGGGTACGGCCGGTTCAAGGAGGAGGTCGCCGAGGCGGTCGTGCAGCTCCTCGACCCGATTCGGACGCGCTACGAGGAGCTACGGAACGATCCGCGCGAGCTCCAGCGCCTCTTGGCTCGCGGCGCCGAGAAGGCGCGCGAAGCGTCGCAGCCGACGCTCGCCGCGATGCGCGAGCGGATGGGTTTCGTGCGCCTGCAGAGCGGCCGGACGGCCGGCGACCCGCCGCCGCACGAGGCGTAGGCCGGTCATTACCGGGCGAGAGCGCGGAGACGCGCGACCTCGTCGTCTGTGAGCTCGCGCCACTCCGCCGGCGCCAGGTCGTCGACGCGGAGGCCTGCGTACGACGAGCGATGGAGGCGCCGGACGGGGTGGCCGACCGCCTCGCACATCCGCTTCACCTGGTGCTTCCGGCCCTCGTGGATCGTGAGCGCGATCCGGCCGGGGCCGAGCCGCCGGGCTCGAGCCGGCCCCGTGCGGCCGTCCCTGAGCTCGACGCCCTCCGCGAGCCGGCGGAGCGCCTCCTCGGAGGGCTCGCCCGCAACCTCGGCCTCGTAGACCTTGTCGACCTCGTAGCGGGGGTGTGCGAGGCGATGGGCGAGCTCCCCGTCGTTCGTGAGGAGGAGGGCGCCGGTCGTGTCGGCGTCCAGCCGGCCGACGGGGACGACGCGGCGCTCGTGGCCGACGAGTCCGACGACCGTGGGTCGTCCGTGCGGGTCGTGCGCCGTCGTCACCACGCCGGCCGGCTTGTTGAGGAGCACGTACGCGAGCCGCTCGGGCGCGACCCGCCGGCCGTCGAGCTCGACCGCGTCCGTCGGGCCGACGTACGTCGCGAGGCCTGCGACGGCGCCGTTCACCCGCACGCGGCCGGCCCGGATGAGGTCGTCGGCGCCGCGGCGGGACGCGACGCCGGCGCGCGCGAGGTAGGCGTTGAGGCGCATTAGGAAATGGGTGCGGCGGCCGTCATGATTTTCCCGTGCCGGTCTACATCTCGCTCATGAAGTGGACCTCGCAGGGGCTCGGCGGCCTCCCCGCCTGGCGCGACCGGATCGAGGAGGGCGAGCGCGCGATCAAGGAGCAAGGCGGCCGCCTGATCGACGCCTACGTGACGCTGGGCCGCTACGACGTCGTCGAGATCTTCGAGGCGCCCGACGACGAGACGGCGTACCAGATCCTCGTCGCGGTCGCCCGGCACGGCACCGTGCACACGGAGACGCTCCGCGGCTTCACGCGCGACGAGGCCGAGAACATCGTGCGCGGCCTTTGATCGCGCGGATCTGGAGGGGCTGGACGGCCGCGGGCGACGCGGACGCCTACGCCGAGTATCTCCTCGAGACGGGGATGACGACCGCGCGCGAGACGCCGGGGAACCGCGGTGCCTATTTCCTCCGCCGGATCGACCGCGGCCGGGCGGAGTTCGTCACCGTCATCCTCTGGGACTCGCTCGAGGCGATCCGGGCGTTCGCGGGCGACGAGATCGAGCGCGCCCGCTTCTTCCCGGAGGACGACCGCTACCTGGTCGAGCGCGAGCACACCGTCACCCACTACGAGGTCTTCGATCCCGAGCTGCCCGAGGGCTTCGGCTAGGGCACTTGTTACGCGCCCCGGCGCCCGGCGACGTCCTCGAGACGCGCCCGGAGCTCGTCCGCCTCGCCGCCCAGGTCGTCGAGCGACGGGAGGTCGCCGGGGCCGGTCAGGCCGAATACGCGCTCGAAGAGCGCGGTCGTCCGGTAGCGGACGGGGCCGGCGGCCTCCTCGCGGCCCGCCTCCGCGACGAGGCCCCGCTCGACGAGTCCCGCGATTGCCGAGTCCGCGGCGACGCCTCGGATCCGCGCGATCTCCGGCCGGCTCACCGGCCCGAGGTAGGCGACGACGGCGAGTGTCTCGAGCGCCGCCTGCGAGAGCCCGCGCGCCACCGGACGGTCGAAGAGGCGCTCGCACGCGGTGGCGGCCTGGCGGGCGGCCCGGAACGCCCATCCGCCCGCGACCTGCTCGAGGACGATTCCGCTCCGTTCCTCCCGGTAGCGCCCGAGGAGAAGCGCGAGCGCCGTCTCGACCCGCTCCTCCTCCTCGTCCGTGGCGGCTGCGAGCTCGGCCGTCGGTAGCGGACGCCCTGCCACGACGAGGAGCGCCTCGAGCGTGCGCGCGAGGCGGTCGACGGGGTTGTCGATTACGCGGAGGCTGGGCTGCATACGATCGGGGCGAACGGCGCGGGTTGCGAGAGCGCGACCTCGCCGGCGTGGCGGAGCTCGAGCAGGGCGAGGAACGCGACCGCCTGCTCGACGCGGGCGAGTCCCTCCACCTCGCGGTCGAACACGAACCGGTGCCGGCGGCCGAGGAGCGTGCGGAACCGCTCGAGGAATCGGGAGACGGGCGGGAACGCGCCGAGGTGGTGAAGCGACGGAGCGGGCGGCTCCGCGGCCAGTCGACGGATCGCCTCGGCGAGCCGCGCGGGCTCCTGCGGCGGCAGACGCGGCGGCGCCGGCGTGGGCGCGAGCGGCGCGGGGCCGACGCGGAACCAGCGGTCGCCCCGGTCGGCCAGCCGCTGCTCGAGCCACGCGGCGGCGGCGCGAAAGCGCCGGTACACGGCGAGCCGCTCCGCGAGCTCCTCCGCGGCGTCCTCCGGGTCGAGCTCCTCGACCTCCGCGTCCGGGAAGAGCTCGCGCACCTTGAGCTCGAGGAGCGCGGCGACGAGGACGAGGAACTCGCCGCACGCGTCGAGGTCCGGGTCGGCCCGCTCGGCGAGCCGCTCGACGAAGGCGACGACGACCTCGGCGACGTCGACGTCGACGAGCTCGAGCTCCTCACGGAGGACGAGCGTGAGCAGGAGATCGAAGGGGCCCTCGAACGCCTCCAGGTCCAGATCGAGATCGCGGACGGCGGCCGCGGACACGGCGGGCGATGCTAGCGGCGCGGGCGGACGCGCCCCTTCGGGACCGCCATCCTCCGGGGAGCGATCGGCGCGGGCTGCGGACGCCGGTCGCGCGGGCGCTCCCCACGGCGCTGCGCCCAGACGAACCCGGCGACCGCGAGAGAGAAGACGACGAGCGACACCCACGCGTTCAGGCGCAGCCCGAGGTACTCGTGCGCCGTGTCCGTACGGATCTGCTCGAGGAAGAAGCGCGCGAACGTGTACCAGGCGACGTAGAGGCAGAAGATCCCGGGCGCCCGGATCCGGCGGCGGGTGTAGAGGACGAGCAGAACGGCGACGCCGGCAAGCGACCAGAGCGACTCGTACAGGAAGACCGGATGGAACGTCTCCGAGCCCGCGTACTGCCCGGGGCGGTTCTCGGGGTCGATCTCGAGCCCCCAGGGCCGGTTGGTCGGGACCCCGAAGAGCTCCTGGTTGAAGTAGTTGCCCCAGCGCCCGATCGCCTGCGCGAGGAGAAGGCCGGGCGCGGCCGCGTCCATGAACGCGAACATGCTCGCTCCGGCGCGGTGGATCACGACCCAGCCGACGAGGACGCCGCCGGCGATGCCGCCCCAGATCCCGAGCCCGCCCTCCCAGATTTCGAAGACGCCCTTCCACTTCGGATCGTCGATCTCGCTCCAGCTCGTCAGGACGTGGTAGAGGCGCGCGCCGACGATCCCGCCCGCGACACCCCACATCGCGACCCTGAAGACGAGGTCCCAGTCGCCGCCGCGCCGCGTCCAGAGCACCCCGGTGAGCGCGGTCGCGGCGACGATCGCGAGCAGGAGCATGAACCCGTACGCGTGGAGCGTCAGCGGGCCGACGTCGATCTCGCCGCTCGCGGGGCTCGGGATCGAGGCCAGCACGGGCATCGCCGCGATGCTACGCGCAGCGGCGCTCCCCCACGGGCCCCGAACCGCCCGAGCTTCCGCGGGCGGGTCGCCGCCTCGCCCTACAGCAGGATGCGCAGCGCGAGGTCGGGCGAGCAGCCCCCGCGGGCGAGCTCCACCGCGAGGTGGAGGTCGACTTCCGAGCGCGCGGCGATCTCCCACGCCGCGGCCCGGTCGTACCCCACGCGAATCAGCTCGTTGAGGCGCCATTCGAGGACGCGCTCGGCCTCGGTCTCGCGAGTGACGATGAGATCGGCAGTGGCCATACCCCATTACTTCGCCACGGCCGCGCGCTCGGATCTCCCCACGTCGGGGGATTTCGAGCGGGTGTTTCCGCTGCTACGCGGTCGCGGGGCGGCGCCGCTGCCGACGCGCGAGCGCGAGCACCGCAAGCGCGGCCGCGACGACGCCGAAGGCGCCGAGCGCGATCCCGATCGCCGCCGGCGCGCCGTCGCCCTGGGCGCCCCGCGCGGCGGGAGCCGCGGGCTCGCCGATCACGACCGGCGCATACGTGTGCGTCTCTCCGAACCCGTCGTCGATCTCGTAGTCCCACCGCCCGGGGCCGGGGAAGACGACCGACGCTCGGTAGACGCCGCGCGTCGCGGTCGGCGCCGCCGGAAAGCTGCGCTCCTCGCCCGTCCGGAGGCTCCTGATCCGGAAGACCGGCCGCACGCCCGCGAGCGGACGGACGCCGTGCTGCAGCACGGTCAGGTCCACGTTCCACGGCTTGCCCGGCTCGGCGTTGCCCGGGTACGCGCTCATCTTCACGGTCGCCCAGCCGCCCGCGGCGGCCGCGCCGGCGAGCCCAAGCGACGCGGCCGCAGTTGCAACGACGATCGAGATCCGCATCGCTCCCCCTTTCGCGCTCACCGGATCGCCGTCGCGATCTCGAGCGCTTCCCTCTTCGTCAGATCTCCCTCCACCCGCAGGGTGAGGTCGCCGCGCTCCCAGACGAGGGTGTTCCGGGCGAGCCGGAAGCTGTCGAAGACGGGCTCGCCGCGCTCGTCCAGGTAGACGAAGTCGTGCGGCTCGCCGGCGATCCAGAAGCCGAGCCCGCCGTCCACGCGCACCTCCTCGATCGTCGTCCGCGGGCCGAGCGCCTTCTGGATGAAGTCGTGCGAGAGCGACCCCGCGAACTGCGTCAGCAGGAGCTCGACGTCTCCACGATCGTCGCGCCAGACGTAGGCGAGCTGCCCGCCGCGTACGGCCTGGCTGACGTAGACCTCGTCCGGCTCGCCGAGCGCGTCGAGGTCCGGCGTCGCGACCGGGAATCCGACCTGCTCGGGACCTTCGGCGAGCGTCGTCCGCTCGCCGAGCCCGAGCTCGACGGGCCGCGCGGGCGCGGTCGCCCGCGTCTCCGTCCGCTCGATCTTGACCCCCCGCAGGCCGAGCCACTCGAGAACCGCGGTGCGGGCGTCCGGAACCGCCATGACCGCACCGACCGCGACGGCCACGAGCGCAAGCGAGACGGCGAGCACGCGCCGGAGCGGAAACACCCGGCGGGCGCGCTCGGCGGCGAGGCGTCGCCTGACCGCGGTCGCAAGATCCGGGGTGGGTGGAAACTCGATCGTCGCGCCGAGGGCGCGCAGCTCCGCTTCCAGCTCAGGCATGGACGCGCTCCATCTCCTCCCGCAGGCGCGCGAGCGCGCGCGACTGCCTCGACTTCACCGTGCCGCGGCGAACGCCGAGCGCCGCCGCCGTCTCGTCCTCGGAGAGGTCGAGGAAGAACCGGTACACGAGCACGAGCCGCTCCTCCTCGCGAAGGTGCTCCATCGCCTCGAGGAGCTCCGCCCGTCGCTCGGACGAGACCAGTGCCGCCTCGGGGGACGGGGCCGCGTCCCCCGAGGGCTCGTGAGCGGCGAGGCGCAGCCCGAGCGCGGCGCGCCTGCCCGCCGACCTGCGCCGGTTGCGAGCCTCGTTGGCGACGATCTGTAGGAGCCACGGACGGAACGGCGCGCCCGGCCGGAAGCGGCCGAGCGCACGGTAGGCCTTCACGAACGCCTCCTGCGCGGCGTCCTCCGCATCCGCGGCGTTCCCCGCGACGACGTACGCAGTCCGAAACGCGATCCCCTGGTAGCGGTGCACGAGCTCCTCGTACGCTCCGACGTCGCCCCGTCTTGCTCGCTCGACGAGGTCTTCTTCCCGTGGCCGGCCCTCCACGCTGCCGGTTCTACACCGGGGCGCGCAGTCGGGTTCCCGGTGGTCTCACCACAAGTAACAACGGTTACTCGGTCGGCGCGCGTGCGTGCGAACGGCGAGCGCGGAACCTCGACGGCGGCAACTCGCTCTAAGGTTGTCGTCCTCCCTGCCGATTACGCTCGCGAGAGTGGAGGTTCCGGGAGAGCACCAGACGAGCGCGGCGACGAACGGCGACGCCGTCGACGAGCGCGAGCTCGACTCGGCCGCCGGGATCGGGCCGCGCGTCTCCGCCGTCTTCACGGCCGCCGAGCAGGCGGCCGAGCACATCCTCACGATGGCCCGGGCCGAGGTGGTCGACATGCGCCGCGAGGCCGAGGCGGAAGTGGCCGCGATGCGCGCCGCGCAGCGGCAGGAGGCCGGGCGCGAGGCGCAGCAGATACTCGACGACGCCCGCGCGGAGGCGGACCGGATCCGGGCGGAGGCACGCGAGCATGCGCGCGGCACCGAGGAGACCGCCCGCCGCCGTGAAGCCTGGATCAACGAGGGGATCCGCCTCGCGATCGAGCGCGCCGAGTGGGGCCGCCGAGGGCTCGAGGAGGTCATCTCGCGGCTCGGGGACTTCGTCGTCCGGCCGCCGACCGAGTGGCCCGATCTCCCGCGCGAGCCGGTCCGCGAGCTCGGCCCGGCCGCTCCGACCATCGAGCCGTCGGGCGACGGCGAGCGCGCGGACGCGGGCACCTAGCGGTTCGCAAAGATACGGGCGTGGCTCGACGAGCCCGCCTGGTCGGAATGAACCACGTCGCGCTCGAAGTGGGCGACGTCGACGAGGCACTCGCCTGGTACGGGCGCATCTTCGAGTTCGACCTCCGTGGCCGCGGTGCTCGGATGGCGTTCCTCGACATGGGCGACCAGTTCATCGCGCTCGCCGCGGGCCGCACGGAGCCCGCCGACGGCCATCGCCACCTCGGCCTCGTCGTCGACGATCGCGAGGCGGCCCGCCGCGCGCTCGAGGAGGCGGGCGCCGACGTCCTGCCCGGCCGCGGCCTCGACTTTCGCGACCCGTGGGGAAACCACATCCAGGTCGTTCAGTACGACGAGGTGCAGTTCACGAAGGCCGGGCACGTCCTCCGCGGGATGGGCCTCGACGGGCTCGGGAAGAGCGCGCCCGCGCTCGCCGAGCTTCGCGCGAAGGGCCTCGCGCCCGACTAAGGTTCCGCCCGTGCAGCTCGAAGGAGTCACGAAGGAGGAGCTCGCGCGCCTGCTGCGCGGAGCCGAGCAGGCGCACGCCGAGTACGAGCGCGGTCTCGGGCAGCGGGACGAGGACTGGCCGACCTGGTACGCCGGCTGGATCCTCGAGCAGCTCGAGCGCCGCCAACAAGGCCCCGACGCGTAGCGCGCGGGACGCTAGCGCGGCTGCGGGCGCAGGCGGAAGACGGGGTGCCGGGCCGCTTCCTCGGCGAAGGCCGCGACGGCCGAGCCGCGCTGCGCGTCGAAGAACTTCGCGACGACCGGGACGCGCTCGACGTATTCGCGCAGGATCGGCCCGCGCTCCTCGGTGGGGACCTCGCTCACCTCGACTCGCTGCGAATCGCGGCCGCGCCGAAGCTCGACCCAGCCCGAAGCGCGGGCGTTCTTCACCCAGCTCCGCACGCCGTAGGGCGCGACGAGCCATCGTTCGCCCCCGTGCTCGACGAGCGTCACCGGTGTCGTGTACAGGCGCCCGCTCCGCCGTCCGGGGACGGTGAGGAGGTACGTGTTCGCAGGCCCGAGCCCGAGAGGAACGACGATGCGCAGCACGGCGTTCAGGAGCCGGCGCGGCACCGTCGGCCGGTACCGCGCCGCCACGGGCGTCAGACGACGGCGGCCTCGCCGAGGAGCGCCTTCACCTCGGCGTAGAAGTCCGCCTCGGGGCGAACGCGAAACTCGGGGCCGAAGGCGTACGTCCGCCGGCCGGCCGACGTCTCGACCGCCACGACGACGGCCGCCTCGCCCGGGTAGCGCCGCGTGAGCTCGGCGAGCTCGCGGATGAGGCCGGCGGGAGCCCGGCGTGCGTCGACGCAGAGGCGCACCTCGGAACGGTCGGGGAGCCCCTCGAACGGCGCGACCTCGAGCGCGATCAGCTTCGTCTCCCCCTCCTGCTTGTGGTCGACGCGGCCTTTCACGACGAGGACTCGGTCCGCCTCGAGGAGCTCGCGCGACGCCGTGTAGACCGAGTTGAAGACGACCGTCTCGACCGAGCCCGAGAGGTCGTCGAGCCGCACGAACACCATCGGCTCGCCCTTCTTCGTCGTCAGCTGCTTGAGCGCGCCGACGATGCCGCCGACGGTCACCACCTCGCCGTCTCGCCGCCCCGGGAGCGCGGCGACCTCGCAGTCGACCTTGCGCCGGAGCACCCCCTTGACCGCGTCGAGCGGGTGCTCGGAGACGTAGAGGCCGAGCGACTCCTTCTCGAGCGCGAGGAGCGTCTTCTTGTCGTACTCGCCGGGCGGGATCGTCGGGTGGTGGCGCGGCCGCGCTCCCTCGTCGGCGCCGAGGTCGAAGATCGATCCCTGCCCCGAGAGCCGGTCGGCGTGGTGCGTCGTCCCCCAGGCGAGGACGCGGTCGAGGAGCTCGCACTCGTTGTCGAGAAGTCCCTTGCGCGGCGCGCCGGTCGAGTCGAGCGCGCCGCACTTGACGAGCGCCTCGAGCGCGCGCTTGTTCACGACCTGCGGGTCGACCCGCTCCGCGAAGTCCCAGACGGACGCGAACGGCCCGCCCGCCTCGCGCGCCGCGACGATCGCGCGCGCGGCCGTCTCGCCCACGTTCTTGACGGCGTTCAGGCCGAAGCGGATCTTCCCCTCGACGACCGCGAAGTCGACCTGCGACTCGTTCACGTCGGGCGGGAGAACCTCGATCCCCATCTCGTCGCAGGCCGAGACGTAAAACGGCACGCGGTCCTTCGTGTGCATTACGGACGAGATGAGCGCCGCCATGTACTCGGCGGGGTAGTTCGCCTTCAGGTAGGCGGTGCGGTAGGCGATCAGCGCGTAGCAGGCCGCGTGCGCCTTGTTGAAAGCGTAGTCCTGCGCCTGCTCCATGTCCTTCCAGAGCTGGTTCGCGACCCCGGGCGTGACGCCGTTCTCCGCGCACCCCTCGAGGAACTTGTCCTTCAGCGAGGCCATGAGGGCGTGGATCTTCTTCCCCACCGCCTTGCGGAGGTCGTCCGCCTCCGCCGGCGTGAACCCGGCGACCTGCTTCGCGATCTCCATCAGCTGCTCCTGGTAGATCGCGATCCCCTGGGTTGCCCCGGTGATCGGCTCGAGCCGCGGGTCGACGAACGACACCGGCTCCTGGCCGTTCTTTCGCCGCGCGTAGACCGGGATGTACGCCATCGGCCCCGGGCGGTAGAGCGCGACGAGCGCGATCAGGTCCTCGAATTCGGTCGGCTTCACGAGCCGCAGGGCCTCGCGCATCCCCGACGACTCGAACTGGAAGACGCCCGTCGAGTCGCCGCGCTGGAGCATCTCGTACGTCTTCGGTTCGTCGAGCGGGACCTCGCGCATGTCGAGGCCGCCGCCGATCAGCGCCAGCGCCTCGTCGATCACGTCGAGGTTCCGAAGGCCGAGGAAGTCCATCTTGAGCAGCCCGAGCGCCTCGACGTCGCCCATCGGGAACTGCGTCACCACCTCCTGATCCGGCCCCTTCTGCTGGAGGGGGACGTACTCGGTGAGCGGGCGGTCGCCGATCACGACCCCGGCGGCGTGGATCGAGTCCTGGCGCACGAGACCCTCGAGCGGCTTCGCGAGGTCGACGATCTGGCGCACGAGCTCGTCGGCGTCGTACGCGGCGCCGAGCTCCGAGCCCTTCTTCAGGCAGTCGTCGAGATAGACCTTCGGCCCCTCGGGGATCAGCTTCGCGATCCGGTCGACCGTCCCGTACGGGATGTCGAGCACGCGGCCCGCGTCGCGGACCGCCGCGCGCGCCATCATCGTCCCGAAGGTGATGATCTGCGCGACCCGCTCGCGCCCGTACTTCTCGGCGACGTAGTTGATGACGCGGTCGCGCCCGTGGACGGAGAAGTCGATGTCGATGTCGGGCATCGACTTGCGGCCCGGGTTCAGGAAGCGCTCGAAGAGGAGGTCGTAGCGGATCGGGTCGATGTCCGTGATCTCGAGGCAGTAGGCGACGAGTGAGCCGGCCGCCGAGCCGCGCCCCGGCCCGACGCCGATCCCGTTTCGCTTCGCGAACTGGATGAAGTCCCAGACGATCAGGAAGTAGTCGGCGAAGCCCATCTCCTTGATCGTCCGAAGCTCGAAGCGGAGCCGCTCGTGGAGCTCGGGCGTCACGCGGTCGTAGCGCTTCGCGAGCCCCTTCTCGCAGAGCTCGACGAGGTAGTCGAAGGCGTCGCGCCCGTCCGGGGTCGGGAAGCGCGGGAGGAGGATGCGGCCGAGCTCCAGCGTGACGGTGCAGCGCTCCGCGACCTCGAGCGTCCGGCGCACGGCCTCCGGGTAGTCCGCGAAGTCGGCCGCCATCTCGGCCGGGCTCTTGAAGTAGTACTGGTCGGTGTCGAAGCGCCAGTGGTTCGGGTTTGAGAGCGTGTCGCCCGACTGGACGCAGAGGAGCGCCTCGTGCGCGCGCGCGTCCTCGTGGCGGAGGTAGTGCACGTCGCCCGTCGCGACGAGCGGGAGCTCGAGCCCAGCGGCGATTTCCGAGAGCTCGCGGTTGATCCGCGCCTGCACGTCGAGCCCGGCGTTCTGGACCTCCACGTAGGTCGAGTCGCGGCCGAAGATGTCGCGCAGGCGCGCGAGCTCCGTCTCGGCCTGGCCGCGGTTCCCGTTCTCGAGCGCCTTGCAGACCCGTCCCGAGAGGCAGCCCGAGAGCGCGACGAGCCCCGTCGCGTGCTGCTCGAGGAGCGCCCAGTCGACGCGCGGCTTGTAGTAGTAGCCCTCCAGGTAGCCGGACGAGACGAGCTTGATCAGGTTCCCGTAGCCCTCGTTCGACTCCGCGAGGAGGGTCAGGTGCGCGAAGCCCTTCGTCTGCGCGCGCCGGTCGTCCGTCACGTACACCTCGCAGCCGACGAGCGGCTTCACGCTCTGCTTCGTCGCCTCCTTGTAGAGCTGGACGGCGCCCGCGAGCGAGCCGTGGTCGGTGAGGGCCACGGCGGGCATTTCGAGCTCCGCTGCCCGGGCGGTCAAATCGGGGATGCGGCAGGCCCCGTCGAGGATCGAGAACTCGGAGTGGACGTGCAGATGGACGAACGGCGCCTCGGCCACGGGAAGGCCAGTGTAGAACCGCGCGCGGATGCCCAGGCTAGCCGCGCCGGTCGACTCGTTCGACGCGCGCGCCCGCCCCTTCGAGGGCCCTCGAGGCCGCGAACACGGCCTCCTCGGAGGGGGGGCGATCGAGCGTGAACACGACCTGGTGCGGCGCCCGTCCGGGGGCCGGAACACCTTCCAGCCGCCGCGCGACGGGCTGGACGACGGCGAGGAAGAGATCGGCGATCGCGAAGGCGCCGAGCGCCCGGTAGTAGGACTCGTCGTCGATCTCGGCCCACGCCGCCGCCGTGATCATCGCCGCGACGACGACCGCGAAGGCCACCGACGCGAGGTAGAGGAAGCGTACGGCCGGGCCGTCCTCCCGCCGGCGACGCGAGGTCGTCATCGCCGTCTGGGACGACGCCGCGGCGAACGCGGCGACGATCGCGAGCGTCTTCCAGAGCGCCTCGTCGTCGTCCTCCCGGCTGCCCCAGACGAGGATCATCGCGAGGCCGAAGGCAAGGGTGCTGAGCACGATCACCGTCCAGGCGAGCGCGAGGTAGCGATCCTGGTCGAGGAGGACGCCGCCGGGCAGCACGAAGAGGCTGAGGAGCGAGATCAGCGCCGTCGTCAGGATGACCCGCTCGGTCGTCTCGTCGAACCCGGCGACGAGGAGGAAGAAGATCGCGAGGAGGGCGGTCGCCGAGAGTGACGCGATCAGCGCCAGGAAGAAGAGGCGCTTCGCCTGCGCGACGTCCATGCGCGGATCGTAGGGGTGAGATCGGCGCGCTCCCCGCGGCCGCAACGGCGTCTCGCCAAGCCCTCCCTACTCGCCCCACCAGCCGGGCAGCGACTCCACGTCCGCCACGCCCCCCGTCGAGAGCCCGAACGCGAGGAACTCGAGCCCGTCCGGCCCCGCCTCGAGCGCGCGCGCCGTCCCGGGCGCGAGGCGGATCGCATCCCACTCGCGCACCTCGCGCACATCGCCGTCGACGTTCACGCGCCCGCTCCCTGCGACGACGACGTAGACCTCCTCGTCCTCGCGATGCCGGTGCCCGAACGGCTGGCGCGCGTTCGGTGCGAGCCGCTGGAGCGAGAGGCCGATTCGCTCGAGGCCGAGCGCCTGCCGCGCGAAGCGGGCCTCGAGCGCCGGCGCGAGGCCGAACTTCGGCGCCGAGTCCTCGAGCTCTCGGAGGTTCACGAGCTCGTATCCGGGCACGGCGCCTGATTCTCGCCTAACCGACCGCGGCCCGCGGCGGTTTATCCTTAACGCAATGGCGACGAAGGAAGAAAAGCTGGAGATGGAGGGCGAGATCGCCGAGGCATTCCCGAACGGGATGTTCAAGGTGACGCTCGACAACGGGCACGAGGCGCTCGGCTACACGGCCGGCAAGATGCGGCGCCACCGCATCAAGATCTTCCCGGGCGACCGCGTCAAGCTCGAGCTCTCGCCGTACGATCTCACGCGCGGGCGGATCGTCTACCGGTTCAAATAGCGACGCGCGAGACGCGCACTCGCCCTCGTTGATGTAGGGCGGGCTTGATCCGCGGGCGGCGGGCTCGCGCCTCGCAGGACATCCGCGCCGACCGTCAAAGGGGGCCTCATGCACGCCAGGCTGCGGCTGGCTGTCGCGTCCGTGCTGGTCGCCCTCCTCGTCGGCGCCCCCGCCCAGGCGCGCGTCAATCCCCAGAACGCGGGGCTGCAGGTCGCGCTGCGCTCCTGGGGCCACTACTTCGGCCCCGTCGACGGGATCGCGGGGCCGATGACCCAGCGCGCCGTCCGCGACTTCCAGCGCCGCAAGGGGCTCGTGGTCGACGGAATCGCCGGCCCGCGCACGCGCCGCGCGCTAGGCCGTCTCGGCCGCCCGCTCTACGGAAAGCGCGTCCTGCGGCGCAGGATGGTCGGGTGGGACGTCTCCGTCCTCCAGTTCCTCCTGACGCGGCGCGGCGCGCCGACGGGGATCATCGACGGCTACTTCGGCGCCGAGACGGCGCGGGCGCTCAGACGCTTCCAGCGCCGGGCGCGGATCGGCGTCGACGGCATCGCCGGACCGCGGACGCGCCGCGCGCTCGGCGGCACGCCCACCGGGAGGCCGTCACGACCGAGCTCCGTTCGCGGCCTCATCAACCACTGGGCCGGGAACTACGGGATGAATCCGGCGCTCGTCCGCGCGCTCGCCTGGATCGAGTCGGGGTTCCAAACGCGTGTCGTCTCCCCCGCCGGCGCCTTCGGTGTCATGCAGGTGACGCCCGCGACCTGGGACTTCGTCGAGGACGTGCTCGTCGGCCGGCGCATCCCGCGGACGGTGAGCGGCAACGTCCACGTCGGCGTCGCCTACTTCCACTGGCTCCTCCACGAGTTCGACGGGAACGTCCGGCGCGCGCTCGCCGCCTACAACCAGGGACCGAGGTCGGTGCGGCGAAACGGCGTCTTCCGCGAGACGCGCCGCTTCGTCGCCGACGTGCTCGCGTCGGTCGGCCGCGTCTAACGCCGCCGCGAGGCGCGCGCGTCCGGCCCGAGCGCCACGCACAGCATCGGCTGCGCGGCCGTTTCGCCGGTCAGGAATCGCGCCACCTCGTCGTCGTAGAACGTGAGTCCCGTCGCGCCGAGACGCCGCGCGTAGGCGCCGAGGTACATGCGCCCGGCGCGGATCCCCGCCTCCAGCTGTGCCCAGCGGTAGCCGCGGTTCCCGCGTTCCCCGACGACGCGCGGCAGGTCGGCGAGGAGGAAGTGCGTCGCGGCTGCGCGCGCGGCGTGCTCCTGCTCGAGCGCGAGGTAGCCGGCCGCCGCGCGCAGCGTGCCGCGGCGGCGGAGGTCGAAGCGCTCGGGCGACCCGAACGCGTAGACACCGGGGTCGAGCCCGGCGACCGCGTTCGCGATCACGTACGTCGCGGTGACGGGCGGGACGTCGCCGGGGACCGGGGCTGCGGCCGCGGCGAGGATCGCGGCGAGCTCGCGCGAGGGCACCGGCTCGAGCAGGAAGTCGCGCGCGGAGCCACGCCGGCGAATCACGTCCTCGAGCCGCTCCCCGGCCGTGACGTCGGCGCGGACACCGTCCTCGGTGGCCGCTTCCGTGGCGCGGTACCGCGCCACCTCGTCGACGTCCGCGAGCGTCGAGGCCGCGTGCATCGCCTCGGCGAGCGGGAAGCTCGGTTCCGAGCGGGAGAGCGGCATCACGTCGAGCTGGAGCGGCTCGGGCTCCGGGCTCTCGGACGTCGCGCCGCCGCCGCCGAGGGCGAGGAGCGCGAGCGCCGCCTCGCGCCGTCCGTCGGCGCCGACGACCCGGTTCACGTCGTCGTCCACGAACCCGGTCACGAGGCGCGGCTCGTCGTCCGCCGCGAGCGCGAGCAGATTCGCGAGCATCGTCCCCGCGTCCCAGAAGAGGTGCCGGTAGCCGCGCTCGCCGTACTTCCAGGCGGTCCGCCACAGGATCCCGGTGAGGACGAGGACGGCGGCGGCCTCCGGCTCTCCCAGCGAGGCCCGGAAGTCCCCGCTTCGAAGGCGCCGCAGCGCGAGCTCGCGCGGGTGGAAGTGGAAAACGCCCTTGGCCGTCACGGGATAGACCTCGACGGGGTAGAGCGCCCCCGCGCTCGCGTAGGCGCGAAAGTGGTAGACGTCGCCGCCGGGCGACGTCCGAGCGCGGACGACGCCGGCTCCGACACGAAGCAGCCGGTCGAGCTCCGGCGGGATCGGCTCCGGTTCGAGGCCGAGGTACTCCTTGAACGGGTGCGGCCGGTTCTCCCAGTCGAGGCGGTGGCCGGACGCCCGGACGCTCACGAACGAGTGCTTGGTCGCCTCGTGGTAGCGGAGGGCGGCACCGGGGTCGTCCCAGTTCCCCATGCGGCGAATCTTCGCCGTCGGCTAGGGGAGCTGCGGGACCTGCGGGAGCGGGAACTGCGGGAGCTGCGGAAGCCGAGGGAGCGCGGGCGCCGGCGGGAGCGCCGAGGGCGGCGGGAGCTGAAGGGCCGGCGGTAGTGCAGGCACGTGGTCGTGCGGCGGCAGTGCGGGCACCGGCGGGGCCCCGGGTGGCGCCGTGGGCGGAGCCACATGCGGATCCGGCGGCGAAGACGGGGGCCCGGCGGGCGCCGATGAGATTGGCGGGGAGACGTTCCCCGGGGACGGGTCGGCACCCGCCGGGCGGGATTGCGGAGCGCCCGGCTGGGCCGGTGCCGCCGCGGCGCCGCGGGGGGCCTGGCCTCCCCACTCGGCGACGCTGCTCCTAGGCGGCGTGATCCTGGACGACACGGGTTCCTTCGGCGCGCGATCCTGCGCGCCCGGGGCGGGCGCGACCGCCTCGTCCGCGACGAACGGGCGTTCCGCTCGCTTCGCCGTGACGACCACGACGTCGCCCTCGCCGGTCGACGCGCTCGCCGTCCCGGGAAGGGGACGCTCGATCCCCGCCGCCCCGAGCATGAGGTAGGCGACGCCGGCGGCGACGAGGGCGGCGGGGAACGGCGTCAGGCGGGTCGCGAACGAAGAGAGTGGAGACGTCACGTACTCTCGTTATCGGACGCGACAACCCTGGCCGCAAGCTCGCTCCCCCGTTCTCGCTCGCATTTTTCGACAGATTTCGCATGGGTTAGCCCGCTTCCGGCTCGCCTCATTCGAGGGATTTTCAGTCCGCGAACGCCCGGACGAGCCGCTCGAGGCCAAGGTCGAGCCGCTCGTCGGATGTGGCAAGAGAGATCCGCGCCCAGCCCGTCCCCGTCGCTCCGAACCCCTCGCCGGGCGCGAGCGCGACGCGGTGCTCGGCGAGGAGGGTCTCGGCGGTGACACCATCGGGAAGCCGGAACCAGACGAAAAAGGTGCCCTCGCAGCGCACATCCCCCACCCGGGTCGCACGCAGCGCTTGGACGACGCCGTCCCGGCGCCTCTCGTACAGGCGCCGGCGGTCCTCCACGGTCTCCTGGCGTCCGCGCAGGGCGGCGATCGCGGCTTCCTGAATCGCCGTGAAGATCCCCGCCCGGACGTGGTCCTGGAGCAGGTTCACGTGCGCAACCACCTCGGCGTTCCCGAGCACGAACCCGAGCCGCCACCCCGCCATCCCGTAGCTCTTCGACATCGAGAAGAGCTCGACGCCGACCTCGCGGGCGCCGTCGCTCGCCAGGAAGCTCAGCGGTTCTCGGCCGTCGAAGACGAGGTCGGCGTAGGCGAAGTCGTGGAGGACGAGCGCGCCGGTCTCGCCGGCATAGGCGACCGCTTGCGCGAACACCTCGTGCGACGCGCAGGCGGCGCACGGGTTCGAGGGGTAGTTCAGGTAAACGACAGCGGCCCGGTCGCGCGGCGCCGACGCGAAGTCGGGCGCCCAGCCCGCCGACGGGTCGAGCGGGAGCGAGAGCTCGCGCGCACCGGCCAGCGCGACCGCCGATCGGTAGTCCGGGTAGCCGGGGTCGGGAAGGAGGACCGCGTCGCCGTGCTCGGCGACGCAGAGAGCGACCTCGACGAGCGCGGTCTTCGTGCCGGGCACGACCGCGACCTCGCGCTCGGGATCGAGCGAGACCCCGTAGCGGTCGCGGTAGCGCTCGGTGATCGCCTCCTTGAGCGCGGGCAGGCCGAGGAAGGGCGCGTAGCCGTGCACGGCCGGGGTCGGCTCGCGCGCGACCTCGACGAGCCGCTCGACGACGTGCGGAGGCGGCGGTACGTCCGGGTTCCCGCGGCCGAGGTCGACGAGCGGCTCGCCCTCCTGGGCGGCCGCCGCCGCCACGCGGGCGAGGAGCCGCGCGAAGTACTGCTCCGGAAGCCGTTCGAGCCGACCGGGCGGCGGCCGCACGGCGCCATCGTCGCATACTGATCCCGTGCGGCTCGCGCTGGCGGGAGACACGATGCTCGGGCGCGGCGTCGCGGAGCGGCTCGCCTCGCGCGGGCCCGGGTCGCTCTTCGCCCCGGAGGTCGCCGCGGCTGCCCGCGCCGCCGACCTCGTCGTCCTCAACCTCGAGTGCTGCCTCTCCGAGCGGGGCGCGCCGTGGCCGGACCCGGACAAGCCGTTCTTCTTCCGCGCGCCTCCGGCCGCGGTCGAAGCGCTGACGCTCCTCGGCGTCGATTGCGTGACGCTCGCGAACAACCACGCGCTCGACTACGGCGAGGAGGCGCTTCGCGACACGTTCGAGCACCTGGCCGCGGCCGGGATCCGCTGGGTCGGTGCGGGCCCGGATCTCGAGCGAGCGCGGGCGCCGATCGTGCTCGAGGCGGACGGGTTCCGCCTCGCGGTCGTCGGCGTGACCGATCATCCGGCCGCGTACGCCGCGGGCGCGGACAGCCCCGGCGTCGCCTACGCGAACCTGTGGAACGAGGACGTTCCCGAATGGCTCCTCCGCGGGATCGGGCGAGCCCGCCAGGAGGCCGACGCGGTGCTCGTGATGCCCCACTGGGGCCCGAACATGCGCGCCGAACCGGCTCCGCACGTCCGCCGGGCGGGCGCGCAGCTCGTCGAGGCGGGCGCGACGCTCGTCGCGGGTCATTCCGCTCACGCCTTCCAGCCGGTCGAAGGGCGCGTGCTGTACGACCTGGGTGACTTCGTGGACGACTATGCGGTCTACCCCGCCGTGCGAAACGACCTGGGCATCCTGTGGCTGGTCGACCTCGACGAGTCGGGCCCGCAGAACGTCGAGGCGCTTCCGCTCAAGCTCGACTACTGCCACACGCGCGTCGCGACCGGCGACGACCGCGACTGGATCGAGCGCAGGTTGTCATCCGTCGCGCCGTCGGCATCGACGTTCACCATCTCGGTCGGCGGTGGAGATTCTCGCGAGCCGGATCCTGCTTAGGCCGAGCGACCTCGCCCGGTCGGTCCGCTTCTACGAAGAGACGCTCGGCCTCGCCGTCTTCCGCGAGTGGGGCGAGGGGCCGAACCGGGCGGTCGTCTTCTTCCTCGGCGGCGGCCTGCTCGAGGTCTCGAGCTCGTCCGAGCAGCTACCGAGCGAGGCGACGCGGCTCTGGCTCCAGGTCCGCGATCTGAACGCGACGCGCGACGAGCTCGCCGCACGCGGCGTCCCGATCGTCGAAGAGCCGGAGGTGAAGCCGTGGGGCCTCTACGAGCTCGTGGCGTGCGACCCGGACGGCCTCGACCTCGTCTTCGTCGAGGTGCCGCCGGAGCATCCGCTCCGACGCCGCGCGTCGTGATCATCTGTCCTCCGGCTCCGTCGGGTCGGGGGGTGCAGCCGCCGGATCCTGCCGCCGTACTTGAACGCCTCGCTCTGGAGGCGGAAGCCGCCTAGGCGGGCGCTTAGCTCCGCGCCCGCTGCCGCGGCTTCTTCTTCGGCTCGATTCGGGCGACGCCCGCTGTTGGTGCGAAGATCGTCGTCCGGCCGTCCGTCCAGCGGACTCGGTAGCGCGGCGGGTCCTCCTGGACGACCTCCTCGATCTCGCCCTCGCGGCCCGGTTGGCCCGCCTTCTTCGACTCGACGACGAGCTTGTCTCCCTTGCGTACGGTCACTTGCCCCTCACCTCCTCTTCGCTGCAGATGTCTACTACCTGGGCGCCGGTCAGACGGACGAGGTCGTCGGTGCTGAGGCGGATCGACTCGTCGTGCGAGCCTGCCTCGAGGACGACCGAGTCGCGCTCGACCACGCGGCGATCGACGAGCACGGGGTCTCGGCTCGCGCCTCCGAACGGCGGGACGGCGCCCAGGTCGAATTCCGGGTAGTCGCGCGCGAGGTCGTTCTCGCTCGCAAGATGAATCTTCTTCTTGCCGACGCCGAGGATCTCGCGCGCCTTGCGCAGGTCGATTCGCTCGGACGCCGGGATGACCGCGCGCACGTGGCCGTCCGGCAGCGTGAGCACGAGCGTCTTCCCCACCTCGTCTGGCGAGAGTCCGAGCGCCTGCGCCTCGTCGGCCGCCCGCTCGGTATGCGTGTGCGGAAGGAGGTCGTACGACGTTCCCGCCTCGTCGAGCATGCGCGTCACGTCCGTCCCGGCCATCGCCCGTTCCGGGGCGGATCTTACGCTCTAGCCAGTTACGTCCTCACAGCGCGGCCGTGAAGGCGGTACTCCGCGATCGCGAGCCGGCCGTTCAGGGCGATCTCCGGATACCCGAACGCGCCGTGCTCGCCCAGGTCGAGCCCGAGCTCCTCGATCTCCGGCGCGGCGCGGATCCCCCACGCCGCCTTCATCGCTCACAGGGCCGCGAACCGAGGCCGCGAACGTGAACGCGCTCACCACGATGAGGCCGAGCGCCTGCACCTCCAGCTGGCGCGGCCCCCCGGTATAGAAGAGGCTGCCGCTGCCGCTGCCGACGCCGAGGCCGAAGAGCCACCCGTCCGAGTGCCAGATCCAGTGCGAGACGACCGAGTAGGCGAAGACGAAGGCGACTCTGAACGCCCGGGAGCCGCAGCTCCTCGGGTCTCGTCGCCTCGTCTCACGGAAGGGCGCTGCCCGGGCAGTGTCTAGGGCCGGGCGTGCCGGGGCACCTACAGCCGGTGGCGGGCGGGCGGCGGAGCGAGGTCGGAGGCGTCTTTCGCGAGCTCCTCCGCTGCACGAGCGACCACAAGCTGCCCGTCTACTCGGCGGCGCTCGCCTTCCAGACGCTGACATCGCTCGTTCCGATCACGCTCCTCGGGCTTGCGATCCTCGGGGCGGCCGGGCTCGAGGACGTGTGGCGGGACACGCTCGCCCCGTCCGTCGAGGAGAAGGTCACGCGACCCGTCTTCGAGGGGATCGACTACTCGGTCGAGCGAGTCTTCCGGCAAGGAAGCGCGGGGCTGATCGTCCTCGCGTTCGCGCTCGTCCTCTGGTACGTGAGCTTCGCCGTTCGACTCCTCATGGACGCGCTGAACACGATCCATGACGTCCGCGAGCGCCGCTCCCGGGTTCGGCAGGTCGTGACCGCGCTCGGGCTCGCGTTCGCGACGGCGTGCCTGTTCGTCGCGGCGACGCTCGTCGTGACGGCGGGGCCGCGGATCGCGGACGGGGGTGTGCTCGACTGGACGCTCACGATCCTCCGCTGGCCGGCGGCCGCGCTCCTGCTTGCCGCCGTCGTGGCGCTTCTCATCCGCTACGCGCCGGCGGAGCGCCCGCAGGTGCGCTGGGCGAGCGCCGGGTCGCTGCTCGTGATCGGCGTCTGGATCGCCGCCTCGCTTCTGTTCCGCGGGTACGTCTCGACGCTCGCGAATTTCAAGACCGCGGTCGGCAGCCTGACCGTCTTCCTGGTTCTCACGGCGTACGTCTTCGCCTCGTCCGCGATCTTCCTCGTCGGCGCGCAGCTCGACGAGCTGCTCCGCGCGAAGAGCGGTGAGAAGGGCCGCTGACCGAGCCGTCAGGAGGCGCCGAAACGGAGCTTCGACGCCCGCTCGCGGCCGTGCAGCTTCTGCCGCACGGCGGAGCGCTTGATCGCCTCGAACTCCTCGAGGCTTCGCCCCGCCCCGGTCGCGACGCATGTGAGAGGTGAGTCGACGAGGTGGACGGGAAGCCCCGTCTCCTCGCGGAGCCGAACGTCGAAGCCGCGAAGGAGCGAGCCGCCGCCGACCATGGTGAGGCCGCGGTCCATGACGTCCGCCGCGAGCTCGGGCGGCGTGCGCTCGAGCGCTCCCCTCACGGACTCGACGATCCGGGCGACCGTTCCGGCGAGCGCCGTCCGCACCTCCTCGGACGTCACCACGACGCGGCGGAGCAAGCCGGTCAGGAGGTCCCGGCCCGCGACCTCGATCTCCCGCACGTCGTCGAAGTCCCACGCCGATCCGATCTCGATCTTCGCCGCCTCGGCTTGCTCCTCGCCGATCGCGAGCTTGTGCTTCGTCTTCAGGTGATTGGCGATCGCCTCGTCCATCTCGTACCCGCCCACGCGAAGCGAGTCGGACACGACCATCCCGCCCAGCGAGATGACCGCGACCTCCGTCGTCCCGCCACCGATGTCGACGACCATGCTCCCGCCCGGCTCGGAGACGGGGAGATCGGCGCCGATCGCCGCCGCCATCGCCTCCTCGATCAGGTGCGCTTCGCGGCCGCCGGCGGCGACCGTCGCCTCCTCGACGGCGCGCCTCTCGACCTCGGTCGTGCCGCTCGGGACGCAGAGGATGACGCGGGGGCGCAGATGGTCCTTGCTGATCGCCTTGCGGATGAAGTGGCGGAGCATCTGCTCGGTGGTCTCGAAGTCGGTGATGACGCCGTGCCGGAGCGGACGCGTCGCGTGAATGGACGCGGGCGTGCGGCCGATCATCCGCTTCGCGTCGTCGCCGACCGCGAGAACCTCGCCCGAGACGTCGTCGATCGCGATCACGGACGGCTCGAAGACCGTGACGCCGTGGCCACGCACGAAGACGACCGTGTTCGCGGTCCCGAGGTCGACGGCGATATCGCCACCGCGAAAGCTCGGTCTGTACCGGGAGATGCCCACGACCCGTCAACGATACGCGGGCGCGGGACCGGCGGCAGGCGACCCGTCGCCGTCCACGAGGCGCTCGTAGAGCTCGACCACCCTCGCGATGTTCGCCTCGACCGTCAGCGACGCGCGCGCCGCGACGACCCGCTTGCGCAGCTCCTGGACGTCCAGGTGCGCGAGCTCGGACGCAAGGTCGGCCGGCGAGTCGAGCGCGATCCCGAGCCCACGCTCGCGGAGGAAGCGCGCGATCGCCCGGTGGCGAAGCGCGAGCACCGGCAGCCCGCAGGCGAGGTACTCGAAGAGCTTGTTGGGGAGCGCCGTCGCGACGTGCGGCGCGTTCAGCCCGTCGTTGAACCCCGCCCAGCCGAAGTCGTAGTGCGGCAGCCGGCGAAGGAGCGTGGCCGGATCGACCGTCTCGCGGTAGGTGAGCCCGTCGACGCGGGCGGCGAGCTCGCGGTACTCCGGGAAGTCGCGCGACGGGTAGACCTCGAGCGAGACGCCCGCGGCGGCGAGCGCCTCGAAGATCGCGCGTAAGTCGTAGTGGCCGCCGTTCGTCGAGAGCGTCCCCTGGTAGACGAGGCGCGGCGCGGTGCCGTTTCGACGCGCGGCGGACGCGTCGAGCGGCGGCAGGTCACGCCGGAGCGCGTAGTTCGGGAAGACGAGCGCGCGGCCGTTCACCGCATACCGCCTGTGGATGACGTCCAGGAGCTCGTCCGACACGGTGACGACGGCGGTGCTCGCCTCGATCGCGCGCCGCTCGAGCCTCGCGACCCCGCGCGGCTGCGGGAAGCCGTTCTCGTACGGCGTCCGGCGCAGGCTCTGGAGGTCGTGGACGTCGTGGACGACCGGGACGCGGCCGTCGACGAGCGAGTGCGCAAGGACTGTGAGCGAGTCCGGGAGATTGTGCGAGTGCACGACGTCGGGGCGAAACTCCGCGAGAGCCGCGGGCAGGAGTCGCGCGGGCTCCTCTCGGAGATCCCACCAGCGCGCGAAGAGCTCGTCGCCGGAGCCGTACCACTCGCTGAGTGTCTTCCCCTGGTAGGCGAAGCCGAGCTCGATCTCGGGCCGCGCAGCGCGGAGCGCGACCGCGTACTTCATGGCACGCATGCACGGCTGCTGTTGCAGGAAGAGGACGCGCATCTCAGGGTCGCGTCTTGATCGGTCTCGCCGGAACGCCGCCCACGACGACGTAGGGTTCGACGTCGTCGGTCACGACGGCGCCCGCGCCGACGATCGCCCCTTCGCCGATCCGGACGCCCGGAAGGATGCACGCGGCCATCCCGATCCAGACGCGCGGGCCGACGTCGACCGGCTCCTCGACCCAGCCCTGCTCGGTGACCGGGCGCGCGCGGTCGTCGTAGCGGTGGTTCGCCGTGTGCACCATCGAGTAGGGCCCGAACATCGCCTCGTCGCCGATCGTGAGGCCGCCGTACCCATTCACGTAGCAGCCGTAGTTGAACCCGACCCCGTCGCCCATCTCGATCCGGTCGCCGTTCAGCCAGACGATCTGGTCGAGGTAGTAGCACCCCTCCCCCACCCGCTTCGCGTCGTGCTCGCGGAACGGGATGACGCGCTTCGAGCGCTCGTTGATCATCATTGCGCCGCGAAGCGTAGACGGAAGTTTCTGGAAAACCTAGGCGGCTAGGCAGCCGCCCGGAAGCCCGCGCGGGCGACGATCAGGTCGACGAGGTCGACGAAGGGATCGAACCCGACCACGTTCGGCGCGTCGGCGACGAAGTTCGAGAGCGCGTTCACGTCGTAGAAGTACGGGCGGCCGTCGCGCGCGTTCACGAGGTACTCGACGCCGCCGAGGTCCATGCCGGCCCCGGCCAGGATCCGCTTGGCGCCGTCGACGAGCTCGGCGGGCGGGTCGTAGGCCTCGATCGGGAGCCCGCGGCCCGAGACGCCGTCCGCGACGCCGGGAAGCTCGCAGTAGTCGGCCGGGCAGAGATTGAAGCCGCCCGGGACGAGCTGGATCCGGATCGCGTAGAGGAAGCGACCGCCGAGGATCTCGATCCGCACGATCGACTCGTCGGCGGCGGGGAGGTGCTCCTGGAGGAGCGCGGTCGCGTCCGGGCCGAAGTCGAGGTCGTCGGTGGCGACCGCCTCGGCCAGCTCGTCCGCGTCCGCGAACGAGCGGATTCCGGCGCCGCTTCCGCCCACGTTCGGCTTGACGAGGAGCGGGAAGGCGAGATCGCGCGCCGCGGCAGGCAGGTCGGCCGCGCGGTTGACGACGCGGGTACGCGGGTGCGGGAGGCCGAGGCGCGCGAGCAGGCTCAGCTGACGTGCCTTCGAGAGCTCGACCGCGAAGGCGCGGTGCCCGTTCAGCACGTTCGCGCCGCGTTCCTCGAGGTGCGCGAGGTAGTGGAGCGAGTGGAAGGCGGCGTTTCCGTGTCCGCGCGTCCACGCCGACGGGCTCATGCGGTTCACGACGAGCGCGTGGCGGGGCGGCGCAGCAGGGTCGAAGACGTGCGCGGCCGCATCGATCGGCTCGTACGCGACGCCGCGCCGCTCGAGCTCGGCGAAGAGCGGCTTAAACCACTCGGGGTGCTCGTAGAGGACGCCGACTGTGCGTGCCATGCCACAACGATACTTCATTTTTTGAAGCAGGAGCCGGCGTCCGTATGGCCGAGCGATTCTCGGCCGTCTCGGCCGCGGCCGTCGACCCGCTAGAAATGCGCGCGCTTCGGGCATCGTTTCGGCCGTGCGCGAGACGATCACGATCCCCGAGCGGTTCAACGGGCCGCCCGGCTCGGCGAACGGCGGCTACGCGTGCGGGCTCGTCGCGGCGCTCGTCGACGGCGACGCGGAGGTAACGCTCCGGAGCCCGCCGCCGCTTGCGACCCCAATCACCGTCGAGCGTGCCGGCGCGCGCGTCACCGTGCGTGACGGCGAGACGCTCGTCGCCGAGGCGGAGCCGGTCGCATTGGAGCTCGACGTTCCGTCGCCGGTCTCGCTCGCCGCGGCCGAGGCGGCGCGGCCGCGCTACGCGGGGTTCCGCCACCACGCGTACGCGACCTGCTTCGTCTGCGGCCCGGAGCGCGGAGACGGGCTCGGGATCTTCGCGGGGCCGGTCGAGGGGCGCGAGCTCGTGGCGGCGCCGTGGGCTCCGCCTACGGGCCACGTCGCGGACGAGATCGTCTGGGCGGCCCTCGACTGCCCGAGCGGCTGGGCCGTCGACGAGTTCTCGCGGGAGGGGGTGCTGCTCGGGCGACTCGCCGCGCGGCTGGTCGGTGCGGTGGTCGGCGGCGAGCCGCACGTCGTGGTCGGCTGGCCGATCGGCGAAGAGGGGCGCAAGCGCTACGCCGGTTCCGCGATCTTCACCGCGGCCGGCGAGCTGCGCGCGTACGCGCGCTCGACGTGGCTCGTTCCGAGGAGCGCCTAGCCGCTTCGGGCGTGTCTGCCGGGGCCGCGGCCGGGGTCTGACCCCAGACGCGGCCGGGATCGACACGGCCGCTTGTGCCCGAACCACGCAGTTGCGGCGACATCGCGGAGCAAGACTCGGCTCGCCGGGACGACGCTGACTAGCCGGGGACTCCGCGGGCCAGGAGGGCGCGCTCGTGCGTGACTCGGTAGCCGAGGCTCCGGTTCAGGCCGAGCATGGCGGCGTTCTCCGAGTCGTTGTCGGTGACGAGCCGGCGGACGCCCGCCTCGCGCGCCGAACGGATCGCCGCGAGCTTCGCAAGCCGCGCGAGCCCGCGGCCGCGGTACTCGGGCAGCGTCCCCGTCATCTCGCTCAACGCGGCGCCCGCCTCGTGGTCGACGAGGACGAACGCGAGCGAGACGGGGCGCTCGCCGTGGAGCACGACGACGCTGCCGTCGAGGGTGAGCTCGGGATCGCCCATGACGTGCGTCTCGAAGTCCTCGAACCTGATGTCGTCGTCCGGGTCGTCGGCCGGAACGTCCTCGCTCGCGGCCGCATAGAGGACGTGAAGCTCGCGCTTGCGGTCGGCGACCTCGCCGAGCGGGACGGCGCGGAACCCCTCCGCCCGCTTCGCGGCCTCGAGCGCGGAGAGCGCGGAGAGATCCGCCTCGGCGACCGCGAGCGAGAGGACGAGCTCGGTCCGGGAGCGGACGTAGCCGCGTGCTTCAAGCAGGCGCTCGCCGGCCGACTCGACGAGCGCCATCGTCTCGAGCTTCCGCATCCCTTCGCCGACGAGATGGTCCTCGGCCGCCTCGACCAGCGCGTGGCCGAGGCCGCGCCCGCGCGCGTACTCGCGAACGCCGGCCCACCACCAGCCGACGCCGGCGACGGTCGAGGACCAGTGCAGCTCCGCGGTCGCGAACCCGGCGACCCCGTCGTCCGCCTCCGCGACCCAGGCGCGGAAGCGGGCGCGCGGCGGATGGCTCGCGAGCCAGTGACCGAGGCCCGCCGCCGTGGGGGGCGGCTGCTCGGGCATCGCCTCGCGGTACACCGCGACAACCGCGGCGAGGTCGCGGGGCTCGAACGGGCGGATCAGGCTTCGGGCGCCGGCTCGCCGTTCTCGGCTCTGCGGCGGCGCCAGAAAAGCAGGGCGCCGCCGAGCGCGCCGAGGCCCGCCACGATCGCGGCGGTGTTCGGCGCGCGCGACCCCTCTCGCGTACCGGGGACGGCGTTCCGTGCCTTCCGCTTCATGACCCGCTTCGCAATCGGCTTCGCCGCCGTCCAGACGAGCCACCCGAGCATTGCTTTGCGCCGGTTCAGCATGTCGGCGCGAGTCTATCCCGGTCTGGGACGCGTCGAAAAAAAGCTCCCCAGCCGAGCCGCATTCAGCTGGGGAGCTATGGGAGAGAAGGCCCGCCGCCCGGTACCGGGGTCGGCACGGACGGAACGGGCGGGAGTGAGGGTGGTTCAATCGGTAGAGATGCGGGCGGGGGCGGAAGCTTGTCCCCTGCTCCGCCGACGACCCCTCCGACCGTCTCGGTTGCTCCCCCGACCGCACCGGTTGCGCCGCCGGCGGCGCCGGTCGCACCCTCGACCGCGCCCGTCGCTCCGCCCACGGCGCCCGTGACCCCCTCGACCGTTCCGCCCACCGTCCCGACCGCGTTCCCGACCGAAGCGGAGGGATTCGCGCCCGTCACACCGCCGACGACGGCCAAGCCGCCACCGCCGCCGCCGCCTCCGGATCCACTTCCGCCAGCGGTCCCACTCGACCCGCCGGACGCGGCCTCCGTCGGAGCGCCCGCACCCGCTTCGCCCGCGGCCGCGACCGTCCGCCCGCCGCGGTCGCGCCCGCCCCGCTCACGTGCCGCGCCGGCCGCGGCGGCGTCTCGATCGAGCACCGAGAGCGCGAACTCGCGCGGGGTGACGGGCGCTCCGCTCGACGAGAACGCCTCGTCGATGTCTGCGCTAAGGACAGGCGTCGGAGCTGCCTCCCGCTCCGCCTTGCCCGGGAGGTCGACCACACCGGTTTCGACCAGCGCGCTCGCGCCGACGAGCGCCGCGCTCGCCGCGATCGCGGCCGCCTTCGCCGTGACGAGGCTCGCGCCGCCGCCGAAGAGCCCCGAGAGGCCTGCGGGGAGCGGCGCGGCGACGAGGCCCGGCATGGCGCGCTTGCGCGCCCGCTGGCTACGCGCGAAGCGCGAGCACTCCGCGCATCCGCGCAGATGCGCGCGGAGAAGCCCGCGGTCCGCCCGCGAGAGCTTTCCGTCGAGCTGGAGCGAGATCAGCCGCTGGACGGCGTCGCAGCCGAGATCGTGCTCCGCCGCCTCCAGCTGCTCGCGCATCGCTTGCCGGGCGCGGAAGAGCAGGGTCTCGACGGCGGAGAGCGAGACTCCCATCGTCTGCGCGATCTCCTCGTACGAGAGGCCTTCGATCTCGCGGAGGACGAGGACAGCCCGCTGGTTGAAGCCGAGCTTCGCGATCGCGTTGCGGATCTCCTCCGCGGTCGGGGCATCTTCGGCCGCGTAGGCCTCGGCCGCCTCCGCGTCGAGCTCGACCTCTTGTGGGCGGCGCGCCGCCGTGCGGAAGCGCTGCCGGCACACGTTGTGCGCAATCGCGAGGAGCCAGGCGCGCAGGTTCTGGACGCGCTCGCCGCGGCGCAGCGCCCGGTACGCGTTCATGAAGGTGGTCTGGGTGACGTCTTCGGCGTCGTCGGGGTTGCCGAGGATCCCGAGCGCGAAGCCGTAGACGTCGCGGAGATGCGTCCGGTAGACGGCCTCGAACGAGCCGTCCACGTCGTGCCGCACCCGATAAGCGAGCAGAGGGGTCATCGAGCTCTCCCGGGAGAACGCTCTGGGCGATCCCCTAGATGCGTCGTCACACCTTTTTCTTGCGCGGTCCTGGCACGTCGAAACGTACTCGGCCCCGCGGGCGGGTCAACCCGCCGTCTACACCTGGGCCGGCGCGCGCTTCTTGTTCGGGAGGTGGATCGCGCGTCCGAGCGCGACGAGGCCGGCTTCCTTCACCGCCTCGGAGAGCGTCGGGTGGGCGGCCATCCCGTCGGCGACCGTCTCGACCGTCGACTCCGCGTCGAGCGCGACGACGCCCGCCTCGATCAGGTCGGTGACGTGCGGGCCGACCATGACGATCCCGAGGAGCTCCCCGTAGCGGGTCTCATGGATCGACTTCACCCAGCCGACCGTCTCGTTCTGCATGAGCGCACGCCCGTTCGCGGCCCACGGGAACATCCCCGTCGCGACGTCGTCGCCGTGCTGCTCGCGGGCCTCCTGCTCGGTGAGGCCGACGCCCGCGACCTCGGGGTCCGTGTAGATCGGCCGCGGGACGCCGCGGTTGTCGACGACCGCGTCGTGCCCCATCGCGTTCTCCGCGGCGACCTCGCCTTCGCGAAAGGCCGTGTGCGCGAGCTGCCAGTACCCCGCGCAATCGCCGACCGCGTAGACGTGCGGCACGGTCGTCCGCCGGTGCTCGTCGGCGGCGATTCCCTTTTTCGGGTCGAACTCGACCCCGAGCTCCTCGAGCCCGATCCCCTCGACGAAGGGGCCGCGCCCCGTCGCCACGAGCATGAGGTCGCAGTCGACCGTCTCGCCCTCTCCGAAGTGGACGGTGAGGCCGTCGCCCGTTTCCTCGACCTTCTTACAGGTCGACTCGAGGTGCACGACGACGCCGCGCCTCTTGAACTGCTTGAGGAGCTCCTTCTGGGCGTCCGTGTCCTCCATCGGGATGAGCGACGGCAGCATCTCGATCACGGTCACCTCGCTCCCGAAGCGCCCGAAGATGGACGCGAACTCGCAGCCGATGATCCCACCGCCGAGAATCACGAGCCGCGTGGGGACCCTTGTCTGCGCGAGGAGCCCCGTCGAGTCGACGCAGCGCTTGGAGTCGATCCCCTCGATGGGCGGGCGGAGTGGGTACGAGCCCGTCGCGATGATCGCACTCTTGAACGAGACGTCCTCGCCGCCCTCGACCGCGAGCGTGTTCGCGTCCTTGAAGCGGCCCGTCCCCTTCACCCACTCGACCCCGTTCGCCTTGAAGAGCGATGCGACCCCGCTCGTGAGCTGCTTCACGATCGCGGCTTTCCACTCGTTCGACTTGGGGAAGTCGAGCTTCGGCTCGCCGACGGAGACGCCGAGCTTCGCGAACGTCTCCTCCGCCTCTTTGAGCGCGAACGCCGTCTGCACCCATGCCTTCGTCGGGATGCAGCCGACGCGCAGGCACGTCCCGCCGAGCTCCGGCTCCTTCTCGATGCAGACGGTCTTGGCGCCGAGCTGCGCGGTGCGGATCGCCGCCGTGTAGCCGCCCGGGCCGCCGCCGAGAACGGCGACGTCACACTCCATCTGGGCTCCCTCTAGGTCGCTTGCGTCGGGTAGGGCGATCCTACCCCGGGGGCGGCGCGACGCGGCGCCGGCTTCGCCCGCGTCCCGACGAGGGCGACGAACGACGCGAGGAGGAGCGCGGTGGCGGCGACGAGGACGACCGTCTGCGGTGCCGCAAGCCGGTTCGCGAGCGGGGCGGCTGCGACCGCGACGAGCATCGTCGTCGTGAAGGAGGCCGATGCTAGCCCGAAGACGCGCCCGTAGTACGCCGGGTGCGCCTCCCGCTGGACGATCGTGTCGAAGAGGACATCCGTCGTTCCGTCGAGGAAGCCGATGCAGGCGAGGAGGAGGAGCGCGGTCGCGGCGTGCTCGGTGTAGGCGAGCGTCACGAAGAGCCCGGAGGCGAAGAGGAACGCCGCCCCGATCCACCTGCCGCCGCCGGCGCCGACCCGCGCGAACCCCGCCACGAGCCCGCCGATCGCGAGGCCGCCGGCGAGCGCGGCGAGCGCGAACCCGTATGCGCCGGGACCGAGCGCGAGCCCCTCGTCGAAGAAGCGCGGCAGCGTCGCGTTCGTAAGGCCGGTCGCGATCGTCGCGACGCCGAAGCAGGCGACGACGACGGCGAGCGGGCGCCGCGAGGCGACGTAGCGAATCCCCGCCGCGACGCTGCCTCGCCGCTCGTCGGCCGGGCGAGCGCGGTCGGGGCGCGCGCGAAGCTTCCAGTAGATCGACGCGGCGAGCCCGAAGGTCGCGACGTCGAGCGTGAGCGCGACCGCGGCCTCGGAAGCGGTGAGGATGACGCCTCCGAGAAGCGCGCCGACCGCCATCGCTGCGTCCTCCGCGAACGCGAGCGCCGCGTTTCCCGGCGCCCGCGCTTCCTCGTCGAGCACCGAGGGGATCAGTGCGCGAACCGTCGCCGCCGAGACGGCTGCGAGCGCGCCCGACCCGGCGAGCGCGAGAAAGGCGAGCGGCGCCAGGTCGAGCAGGACGCCCGCCAGCGCGCCGGCGACGATCGCCCCGCGCACGAGCTCGACCCAGACGAGCAGCCGCTCCCTCGGAAACCGGTCGACGACCGCGGCGGCGAGCCCGCCGCCGAGGATGGGAGGCACGAGCCGGACGAGCATGACGGCGGCGACGTGCGCGATCGACTGCGTCTCTTCGTACACCCATCCCACGAGCGCGGCGACGGTGAGCCAGTCGCCGAGCTGCGAGACGAGCTTTCCGAGCGCGAGCCGACGGAACGAGGCGGCGCGAAACGGCCGCGCGAACCGCGCGGCTGCGAGCGCGCGCCCGGCGCCGTCGCCCGTCGCGACCGTGACGATGAACGCGACCGTCCCGATCCCGATCAGGATGTCGCCGACCGAGAAGACGTTCGTGAGCGGAAACGCCTCCGGCAATGCGAAGACGTCGCCGAGGAAGGCGAGGTGTTCGCCGCCCACGCGCACGTTGTTCTCGGCGACCGCGCCGAGCCCGGCGGCTTCCCACGCGCTCGGCGAGACCGGCATGTCGCCGCCGTTCGCGACGATCGCGATCGCGTTGAGCGCCATCCCGAGCGAGATCGGGAAGAGCGCGAGGTTCCGGATGTTCGCGACGGCGAAGAGGAAGAGGAGCCCGTAGCTCGTGAGGTGAAGCGGTGCCTGGAGCGCGCCGGCCCCCACGGGCGAGAAGATGACGACCTGCACGCCGAGCGCCGCGACGACCGCCCAGGCGTGCGCGAACGAGACCGCGAGCACGCGCGACGGACGCCCGCCGAGCAGCGCGGCGAAGAGAACGCCGATGGCGACGCTGGGGAGAAGGAACATCGCTCTGACCGCTGGAAGGTGAGGGCGGGCGGCCTGCCTCCGTGAGGCGAGCCGCCCGCCGACTCATGGCTCGTGGTGAGATCGACCTACCACTTATGGCCGGCGCCCGCAGCCAAGAGCAAGGCAGCGAGAAGGCCATACCGGAAGACCCACGTTCGAAGCCGCAGCATCGTTCCTCCTTCGTCGAGGACTGACGCCCACTGTTTCGGGCGAAACGCGACGGGGCGCGATCCCTCGGATGGACGAGCGCCGCCCACCCCCGTCCTAGGGATCACTGCCAACTCGGCCGCGCCGATACCGGACCCGCGGCTTCGGCACGCGCGAGACGATGGAGGAGACTGCGGCAAAACGACCTCGTGGCGGCCGGCAGGCAAGCGATTCGGGCTCCGGCTCGTCGACGCACCTTCCGGCGCCCGCCGCGCATGCGACGAAGCGCGTCCTCCATGTCGCGGTCCCGGTCATTGTCGCCGGGGCCTTCGCAACCGTAAGCGCGGCGGTCAGCCTCGCACGCGGCGGGGTCGACCTCGAGCTCGCCGCCGGCCTCCTCGCGCTTCTCGTCGCCTCGGCGGTCGCGGAGGCGTTCCCCCTCCCGCTCGAGCCGGCCGGCGAGGTGACGCTCGGGGCCGTCTTCGTCGTCGGCGCCGCGGCGACGTACGGCTGGGAGGCGGCCGCGCTCTTCGCGTTCGCGACGGCGCTCGTCGACCTCGTGGAACGCAAGCCGACGATCCGGGTCGCGTACAACGGCGCGAACTACGCGCTGAGCGGCCTCGCCGCCGGCCTCGCAGCCGGGCTCGGGACGCACGGTCCGCCCGTCGCCGCGCTGACGCTCGAGGTGCTCGCCGCCGCGGTCGCGTTCAACGTCGTGAACATCGCGTTGAACGGCGCAGTGATCGCCCGGTGGACGGGAGACCGCTTCGTCGACGTCGTCAGAGAAAGCACGCGGACGACGTGGGCCCCGATCGCGATCATGGCTTCGGTCAGCCTGATGCTTGCCGTCCTCTGGGAGCAGTCGCCGCTCCTGATCGGCGCGCTCGTCGGGCCGCTGATCGCGATCGCGCTCTACCAGCGGTCCGTCCACAAGGCGATCCGCGCGATGCGCCTCGCGCTGACGGACGCCCAGACGGGCCTTGGGAACAAGCGCCAGTTCGAGGAGCTCCTGCAGCGTTCCCTCGACCGTGCCGACGAGACGGGCGAGCCGCTGACGCTGTGCCTGATCGACCTCGACGACTTCAAGGCGATCAACGACACGTACGGCCACCCCGCCGGCGACCGCGTCCTCGCGCAGGTCGCGGCGCGGCTGCGGCGCGGCGGCGAGTCGTTCCGCCTCGGCGGCGACGAGTTCGCGATCCTGCTTCCGGGCCACACGACGGCGGAAGGCCGCCAGGTGGCGCAGGCTGTCTCCCGGCGGATCGCCGAGGCGAAGTACGACCACGGCGGTAGCGTCTCGATCTCGATCGGTGTCGCGACGTACCCCGCCGACGGGGTCGGCCGGGCCGAGCTCGTCCGCGTCGCCGACAAGGCGCTTTACTCGGCAAAGGGTGCGGGGAAGGCGCGCGTCCGCATGTACCGGCCGGACGCGACGGCCGCGTCACCCGGGCCGGGCCTCGCCGGCCGTGCGGCGGGCCTCCGCGCCGCCGCGAGCGCGGCGAACGCGGTCATCGAGCGCGACGTCTACATCGGCGCCCATTCGCGCAACGTCGGGGAGCTCGCGGCCCGGATAGCGGAGCGTCTCGGGCTGGACGCCGAGGAGGTCGAGCTCGTCCGGGTCGCCGGCAACCTGCACGACATCGGCAAGCTCCTCGTCCCCGAGGACGTCCTCCACAAGCCCGGCCCGCTGACGCCCGCGGAGCGAAGCGTCGTCGAGCGCCACGCCACGATCGGCCGGCGCATGCTCGAGGCGCTGGGACTCGAGCCGATCGCGACCTGGGTTCAGCACCACCACGAGCGCTGGGACGGCCAGGGGTATCCGGCGGGCCTCGCTCGCGAGGAGATCCCGCTTCCCTCGCGCGTCCTGTTCGTGGCGGACGCGTTCGACACGATGACGACCGACCGCGTCTACCGGACGAAGGTGACGCGCGCCGAGGCGCTCGCCGAGATCGAACGCCGCGCGGGGGCGCAGTTCGACCCGGCGGTCGTCGCGGCGCTCCGCGAGGAGCTCGTCGACCCGCCGCTCGAGCTCGTTCTCCCGGCGACCGCGTAGAACGCGTCCGGATACGTCGAGGGCGGCCCTGAGGCCGCCCTCGCGCTTGACCCGGGGGAAATCGAGTCGAAACGGAGTGTGCGGCGGGCGGCCGGCGCACGCATCGCTCGTTCGGGGGATCCGCCGCGGCCGCCTCGCGACCTCGCTAGACGGGCAGCTGTCCCTGCGAGGCACGTCCCGGGGACTGTCCCAGGGACAGTCCCTCTGCCGTGGCCCGGCGGGACAGGCCATGCGCCGAATCCACGCGTGTTGAGCGACTTTCGCGTGGGGGCCATGCCACGCCGAGACGCGTCCTGGGGACTGTCCCAGGGACAGTCCCCACCTCGGCGCGACCGGGCGAGCGCTACAGGTCTTGCGTGAGCTGGAGGCGGTTGCCCTCCGGGTCGAAGACGTCCAGGATGCGGATCGCTCCGGAGATCTCGACCACCACGCCGACCTCCACGCCGGCCGCGCGGAGGCGCTCCGCCTCGCCCTTCACGTCGTCGACCGCGACCGAGAGGACCGCGCCCGTCTGCTCGGGGCTCTCGGCGAGCGCGAGCTCGCTGTCGTCGCGTGCGAGCCGCATCCAGCCGCCGTCGGCGTCCCGGTACACCTCGCGGAACCCGAGCTGCCGCGTGTAGAAGTCGAGCGCCCGTTCGAGGTCGCGGACGCCGTACCAGACCGTCACGCCATCAGGCCGGGCTCCTCGAGGAGCTCCTTGACGGAGCGGAGGAACTCGGACGCGGTCGCCCCGTCGACGGAGCGGTGGTCGCACGAGAGCGTCATCTCCATCAGCGGCCGGACCACGACGTCGCCGTTCTCGACGACGGCCCGCTCCTCGATTGCGCCCACGGCGAGGATCGCGGCCTGCGGCGGGTTGAGGACGGCGACGAACCGCTCCACGCCGTACATGCCGAGATTCGAGATCGTGAACGTGCCGCCTTCGAGGTCGCCCTGCTGGATCTTCCCGGCTCGCGCTCGCTCCACGATGTCCGCCCGCGCGTTCGCAAGGTCGGCGATCGTCTTCCGCTCGCAGCTCCTGATCACGGGGACGAGCAGGCCGCGCTCGACCGCGACGGCGATCCCGATGTTCGCGGTCGGGAAGAGCCGTACCTCGTCGCCTCCGAAATGCGCGTTCACATCGCGATGGCGCATGAGCGCGACCGCGCACGCCTTCGTCAGCACGTCGGAGATCGTCGGCTTCGCGTCTCCCTCCCGCATCCGCTCGACGAGCCTCTCGCGAAGCCGCATTGCCGCGGCCATGTCGGCCGACATCGCGATCTGGAAGTGCGGCGCCTGCCACGCCTCGCTCATGCGGCGCGCGATCGCGCGCCGCATCTGCGTCAGCTTCACGACCTCGACCTCGCCCGGCGGAGCCGCCTCCGGCGCCGGCGCGGGAGCCGCGGCCCCGGCGCGCTCGACGTCTTCGGCGACGATCCGTCCTTCGGGGCCCGTGCCCTGGAGCGAGGCAAGATCGATTCCCCGCTCCTTGGCGAGGCGCCGCGCGAGCGGCGAGGCCTTGATGCGGCCGCCGTCGCGGCGTGCGGCCGGCGCGGGTTCGGCGATCTCGGTCGGCTGATCCTCGGTCGAGGCCTCTCGGCCGCGCTCGCGCTCGTCCTCCCGGGCGGGCGCCGGCTCGCCTTCCTCCTGCTCCTCCTCCTCGGTGACCTGCGACGGATCCTCGGCCTCGTCGGTCGCCGCGGGCGCCTTTCCGTCGCCGCTCGGCTCCGGCACTTCCTCCCCCTCCTCGCCGATCACCGCGACGGGCTTCCCGACCTCGACCTCGCCCTCCGAAACGAGGATCTTCAGGAGGATCCCGGACGCGTCCGCCTCGACCTCCTGCGTCACCTTCTCGGTGTCCAGCTCGTAGAGCGGCTCGCCCTTCTCGACCCGGTCACCCTCGGACTTGAGCCACCGGACGATCGTGCCCGCCTCCATCCCCTGGCCGAGGCGAGGCAGCGTGACCTGGTTAGCCACCGTTCCGGCCCACGGTGCGCTTGATCGCAGCGAGGACGTCTTCTGCGTGCGGGATCACGTACTCCTCCATGACCGGCGCGAAGGGGAGCGGGCAGAAGCGCGCGCCGACCCGCGCGACCGGAGCGTCGAGGTAATCGAACGCGCGCTCCTGGACGAGCGCGGCGACCTCGGCCCCGAACCCCATGCGGACGATCGCCTCGTGGGCAACGACGCAGCGGTTCGTCTTCTCGACCGACGCGATGATCGCGCCCTCGTCCAGCGGAAGGAGCGTGCGCGGGTCGAGCACCTCGACCGAGATCCCGTCCTTCTCCGCCTCCTGCGCGGCCGCGATCGACTCGTGGACGAGGCGGCCGGTCGCGACCACGGTGACGTCCTCGCCCTCGCGGTGCACGCGCGCCTTCCCGAGCTCCACGGGCTCGATCTCCTCGGAAACCTCGCCCTTGATCCCGTACAGCGTCCGGTGCTCGAAGAAGATCGTCGTGTTGTCGTCGTAGATCGAGCTCCAGAGGAGCCCGCGGACGTCGGCGGGCGTCGACGGGAACACGACCTTCAAGCCGGGGACGTGCAGGAACCAGGCCTCGAGCTGCTGCGCGTGCTGGGCGCCCGGGCTCCACCCGGCGCCGCCCTGGGTTCGGATGGTCAGCGGCACCTTCAGCTGGCCGCCTGACATGTAACGGTGCTTGGCGGCCTGGTTCACGATCTGCTCCATCGCGAGCGTCGTGAAGTCCTGATACATGACCTCGACGATCGGGCGCATGCCCGCCATCGCCGCCCCGATCCCCGCGCCGACGATCGCCATCTCGGAGATCGGCGTGTTCCGGACGCGCTCGGGGCCGAACTCCTGGAGCATCCCCTGCGTGACGCCCATCGAGCCGCCCATCTCGGCGATGTCCTCGCCCATGATGAAGACGTCGTCGTCGCGCCGCATCGCCGTCGACATCGCGTCCCGGACGGCCTCGCGGTAGGTCACCTCAGGCATGGACGTGAATGGCAGCCCGGAGCCAGACTGAAGTCTGGCACCGGTGTCTATGGGTAGCTTCGCTACGCATAGACGTTCTTCAAAGCGTCCTCCGGTTGCGGATCGGTGCCGTTCTTCGCGAATTCGACCGACGCCTCGACGATGTCCGTCGCCTCCCGGTCGAGCTCGGTCCACTCGTCGTCCGAGAGCTCGAGGCGGGCGCGCAGCTTCTCGACCGGATCCTGCGTCTGGCGGAGCTCCCGCACCTCCTCCTTCGGCCGGTAGACCTGGGGATCGCCGACGTAGTGCCCGGTCAGCCGGTACGTCTCGGCGAGGAGGAAGACAGGCCCGCTTCCCCCGCGCGCGTGCGCAAGCGCCTCCTGCGCCGTGCGGTAGACCGCCTCCACATCCTGTCCGTCGACGGTCATGGCGGTCATGCCGTACGCCTCGGCGCGCTTCGAGAGATCCTCGATCGGAAGCTGCTGCTTCGAGGGCGTCGACTCCGCGTAGTGGTTGTTCTCGCAGACGAAGACCGCAGGGACGTTCCAGAGCTGCGCGAGGTTGAGCGACTCGTGGAACGTGCCGATGTTCGTCGCTCCGTCGCCGAAGAACGCCACGGCGACGCGCGGCTCGCCGCGCAGCTTGAACGCGAGCGCCCCGCCGACGATCGCAGGCAGCCCGCCGCCCACGACGGCGTTCGCGCCGAGGTTCCCGCGCTCGACGTCGTAGAGGTGCATCGAGCCGCCGTACCCGTGGCTGCAACCCTCGAGCTTCCCGTAGAGCTCCGCCATCACCTCGTTCGGGTGCGTCCCCTTGGCGAGCGTATGCCCGTGCGCGCGGTGAGTCGAAGCGATGACGTCCCCGTCCTCGAGCGCCCGGCATACGCCGACGGCGACCGCCTCCTGGCCGATTGCGACGTGGAGGAAGCCCGGCAGCTCGCCGGCCCGGAAGCGCTCCTCGACCATCTCCTCGAACCGCCGGATCAGGAGCATCTCGCGGAGGAAGTCCTTCAGCGTCTCCGCCGAGACGGACTGGCCCTTTTGCTCGGCGATCGCCACGGCCGAGACACGCTAGCATCGCGGCGTGAGGCTGGCGGAGCAGTGGACGGAGCTCCTGGCGTCCCTGCCGCAGCACTGGGAAACGGCCTCCGTGACGCTGACCGTCGCCCACCCGACGGACGTCGAGCGGGCGGCGCTGATTCTCGGTCCTGCGGCTCCCGGGCGGAGCGATTCGGCCTTCCGCGTCGAGGTCGTCCGCCGCGCTCACGGCGCCGCGACCGACACCGGGCTCTTCCGGCGGGTGCTCCACCGGCTCGACGACGCCGGGATCGGGGGGCGGCTCGAGCTCGCCGCGGGCGTTCGGGTGGACGACTCGGATGCCGCGGCAGCCGCGCCGTCGCCGGGCGGCCTCGCGGCGCAGTGGCAGGCGCTCCTCGATGCGCTCCCGCCCGACTGGTCGCACCTCCTCGCGCAGATCGACCTCGACTCGAGCGACTTCGTCGAGCGCGGCGCGCTCCTCCTCGCGCCCACGAACCCGACGCTCGCGGGCGGGTCGCGCTCGTTCCGGATCCGCGCGGCGCGCAGCGTCGGCTACGGCGTCGCGGCCGAAATGGCGCGGCGGTGCTTCGAGCGCCTCGACCGTGAACGGATCACGGGGCGTATCTCGCTCGTCCAGGTCGTCTCGGAGGCGCGGCCGGTTGCGACGCAGGGCCCCGTCTTCCGGATCGGCGGCCGGTCGGTATGAAGGGGACGGAACGGCCGCAGGTCGCCTGGAAGGCGATCGAGGAGGACGCCGAGGTCGTCGCCTCGAACGGGGAGCGCGCGGGGCGCGTCAGCCGGATCGTCGGCGACCACGACGCCGACGTCTTCACCGGGCTTGCGATCCACGTCGACGCGTTCGGCGGCGAGCGCTTCGTCGCGGCGGAGCGAGTGCGCGCCATCTGGCCCGACCGAGTCGAGCTCGACCTCGCGGAGGCGGCGATCGAGCGGCTGCCGAAGTACGAAGACGTGCCGACCGTCCGCTGGCGACCGGGCGCGCTCGGCGGGATTTTCAGCCGTCTGCTCGGACGGCGCCGCTAGCGCGCCTCACGCGCGCGAACGGCGCCCAGGAGCTCGAACGAGGAGAGAACGTGGTCTCGCGCGAGCGCGCGGGCGCCCGCTCCGCTCCCGGCCGCGACCGCCTCGCGGATCGCGCGGTGCTGCTGGACGTTCCGCTCGTAGAGCTCGTCCACGCTCGCGTCCCCGGGCGCCCATGCGGCCTGGCCGGAGAACGTCCGCCGAGCGCTCTTCGCGATCTGCTCGACCATCGGGACGTCCGCCATGCGGTAGATGACGTCGTGGAACGCGTGGTTCGCGCGGACCCACTCGCCGGTCAGCGTGGCGCCGTCGTCACCGTTCCCGTGGCGAAGCCGCGCCGTCAGCTCCTCGAAGCGGCGCTCCGCCGCGTCCAGCTGTTGGAGATCGGCGGGCGTCCGCTTCATCGCGGCGAGCTCCGTGGCGAGGCTCTCGAGCTCCGCGCGGACGAGGAACGCCTCGTAGAGCTCCCGCTCGGAGAGCGAGCGCACACGGACGCCGCGGTTCGGCTCGAACGACACCAGCCCGAGCGCCGAAAGCCGCCGGAGCGCCTCGCGCACGGGCGTCCGGCTGACGTGGAAGCGCTCCGAGAGCTCCTCCTGGCGGAGGACGGAGCCCGGCGGGACGTCGCCCGCGACGATCGCCTGCTCGAGCTCGAGCGCGACCTCGTCGGCCTTCGTCGTGTCGAGGGTCATTGCCGCGCGTAGTTCGCGCGCGGGTCGGAGGCCGCCCCTACCGCGGCAGTCCCGAATTGCGCCTCTTCGGTCGATCCGCGCAGGGCGAGCGTCGACGCTTGGCCGCCCGAGACCGCCTGCATGACCGCGTCGAAGTACCCCGCGCCGACCTCGCGCTGGTGGCGCGTCGCCGTGTAGCCGTCGTCCTCCAGCTCGAACTCGTGCTCCTGGAGCCGGACGTAGGCGGGCATCCCGTCCGCCGCGTACCCGCGCGCCAGCTCGAACATCGAGGCGTTCAGCGCGTGGAAGCCGGCCAGCGTGATGAACTGGAACTTGTATCCCATCGCGCCGAGCTCGCGCTGGAAGCGGGCGATCTCCCGGTCGTCCAGGTGCTTACGCCAGTTGAAGGAGGGCGAGCAGTTGTAGGCGAGGAGCTTCCCGGGGAAGCGCTCGCGAACCGCCTCGGCGAAGATTCGCGCCTCGTCGAGGTCGGGCGTCGAGGTCTCGCACCAGATGAGGTCGGCGAACGGCGCGTAGGCGAGCGCGCGGGCGATCGGCGCCTCGATCCCCGGTCGCACGCGGAAGAAGCCCTCGGGCGTCCGCTCGCCCGTCAGGAACTCGCGGTCGCGCTCGTCGACGTCGCTCGTCAAGAGCGTCGCGCTGAGGGCATCCGTTCGCGCGACGAGGAGCGTCGGGACACCGGCGAGGTCGGCGGCGAGGCGCGCCGCGACGAGCGTGCGGATGAACTGGCTCGTCGGGACGAGCACCTTCCCGCCCAGGTGGCCGCACTTCTTCTCGGCGGCGAGCTGGTCCTCGAAGTGCACGCCCGCCGCGCCCGCCTCGATCATCGCGCGCATGAGCTCGAATGCGTTGAGCGGCCCGCCGAAGCCGGCCTCCGCGTCGGCGACGATCGGGACGAGCCAGTCTCGCTCCTCGCGCCCCTCGGCCCGATCGATCTGGTCGGCCCGGAGAAGGGCGCCGTTCAGCCGGCGGACGAGCGCGGGCGCGCTGTTCGCCGGGTACAGGCTTTGGTCGGGGTACGTCGCGCCGGCGAGGTTCGCGTCGGCGGCCACCTGCCACCCGGACAGGTAGATCGCCTTCAGGCCCGCGCGCACCATCTGGACGGCCTGGCCGCCCGTGAGGGCGCCGAGCGCCGCGACGTAGTCCTCCTCGTGCAGGAGCCGCCAGAGGCGCTCCGCGCCTCGCCGCGCCAACGTGTGCTCGACGTGTACCGAGCCGGCGAGCCGTTCGACGTCGTCGGCCGTATAGGGCCGCTCGATGTCGTTCCAGCGCGCATCGATGCCCCAGTCCGCAGCGAGCTCGGTCGGACCGCGGCCGTTCGTCTCGTACGTCGTCATGCTTCCTCCTGGATCCTCTCCGCGTAGGATTGCATCCTATATCCGCTTCGTGCGGCGGTAAAACGCCCTAACAGGCCAGTTTCGGATCCGAGTTGGTCTAAGCTCGGATCCGATCAGCCGCGAAGCTCGGCGCCGAACCGCTCGCCCAGGGCGGCGACGATCCGATCGCGAATCGCGCGCGCGTCCTCGTCCGAGAGCGTCCGCTCGGGCGACTGGAACGAGACACGAAGCGCGACCGACTTGCGGCCGGGCGGGATCTGGCCGCCCCGGTAGACGTCGAAGACCCGTGCTTCCCGCAGCTCCGGTGCCGCCTCGCGAGCGGCGTCGACCAGGTCGCCTGCGAGGACGTCCTCGTCGACCACGAACGCGAGGTCCTGGCGAACGGCCGGGTAGGTGATGACGTCCTCGTACCGCGCGGCGCCGGGGGTGAGAGCGAAGAGCTCCTCCAGGTCGAGCTCGAACGCGCCCCACTCCCCCGCGAGGAGGGAAGGATGCAGCTCGCCGACCCAGCCGCCCTGGACGGCGGCGGCCTTGCCGGGATGGAGCTCGGCCCGCCGCGTCCGCGCGAGCCGCGGCTCGATCCGCAGCGCCTCGAAGAGCGTCTCGACCGCGCCCGTGGCGCGGGCGAACCCGCCCTCTGCGATCCCGGCGACGTGCCAGGGCTCGTCGGGAAGCCGGCCGTCCCGGGGCAGGTAGACGCGCGCGAGTTCGAACAGCGCGATCGACTCGTTGCCGGCCGCCAGGTTCGCGTCCGCCGCCTCGATGATCCCGCCGAGCAGCGTCGTGCGAAGGACGGCGTGTTCCGCGCTGAGCGGGTCGGGGAGACGGAGCGCGCGCGCCTCCGGATCCTGCGCAGAAAGGCTCCAGGTGTATGCCTCGTCGAAGCCGGCTCCGACGAGCGCGTCCTCGACGACGCGCCGGAGCCGCTGGTCGTTCGTCAGGCGGCCGAACATCGCTGTCCGCGTGGGCAGCGTGAACGGCACGGCGTCGAGGTACGCGCGCGCGATCTCCTCCACCACGTCCGCCTCGCGCGTCACGTCGCGCCCGCGCCAGGTCGGGACGACGACGTCCGACTGCTCCGTCACGTCGAAGCCGAGCCGTTCGAGGAGAGCGCGCTGCTCGTCGGCGCGGACCTCGATCGCGTTCAGCGCGTCCGCGCGCTCGGGCCGGAAACCGACGACCGGACGCTCGGGCAGCGCGGCGTGGACGTCCGTCGCGCCACTCCATCGCGCGCCGGCGAGCTCGACGAGGAGCTCCGTCGCGTATACGGCGGCGGGCGCGGCGAGATGCGGGTCGACCCCCTTCTCCCAGCGGTTCGACCCTTCCGTCCGGAGCGCGAGCCGCTCGGACGAGCGGAGGATCCCGACCGGCTCGAAGTTCGCGGCCTCGAGGAGGACGTTCGTCGTCTCCGGCCGGACCTCCGTCTCCTCGCCGCCCATGATGGCGGCGAGCGCGACCGCGCGATCCGCATCCGCGATCACGAGGACGGAAGGATCGAGACGACGAAGCGTGCCGTCGAGCGTGCGCAGCTCCTCCCCCTCGCGGGCCGGGCGCACGACGACCCGCCCGCCGGCGAGCCGGTCGTAGTCGAAGGCGTGGAGCGGGTTGCCGAGCGCATGCATGACGTAGTTCGTCACGTCGACGACGTTGGAGATCGGACGCATCCCGGCCGCGACCAGACGGCCTTTGAGCCAGGCCGGCGAGGGGCCGACCGGGACGCCGCGGAAGAGGCGGCCGATGTAACGCGGCGCGGCGTCGAAGTCCTCGATCGTGACGTCGACCCGCTCGTCTCCCGCCCGTTCGGGCTCGCGGCCGGGAGGCGGCGCGAGCGCGGCGCCGGGGACCAGCGCGGCGACCTCGCGCGCAATCCCGTACACGGCGAGGAGGTCGGGCCGGTTCCCAGTCACCTCGAGCTCGAGCACGTCCTCCGCGAGCGGAAGGACGTCGGAGAGCGGCGTCCCGGGCTCGGGCCCCTCCGGAAGGACGATGATCCCCGTGTGATCGGGCCCGAGCTCGAGCTCGCGCTCGGAGAGGATCATCCCGTCGGAGACGGTCCCGCGCAGGTTCGCCCGCTCCAGCTTCGTCCCGCCGGGTAAGACGGCGCCGGGGAGGGCGACGGCGACCGTGGCGCCGGCGCCGAAGTTCCACGCGCCGCAGACGATCTGGCGCGGCTCGGGCTCGCCGATGTCCACGCGGCAGAGCTGCAGCCGGTCGGCGTTCGGATGCTTCCCCGCCTCGACGACGCGCCCGACCCGGAAGAGGCCGAGGTTCCCGTCCTCGTCCGCGACACCGCGGCGGACGATCCGTTCGACCTCGCACGTCGAGATCGCGAGCCGCTCGGCGACGTCGACGAGCGGCGCCTGGAAGGCGACGTACTCGCGGAGCCAGCTGACCGGGACCTTCATGTCAGAACTGACGGAGGAAGCGCAGGTCGTTCTCCCAGAAGAGGCGGACGTCCGGCACGCCGTGGCGAAGCTGCGCGATCCGCTCGAGCCCGAGCCCGAACGCGAAGCCCGACCACTCCTCCGGGTCGTACCCCACGAACTCGTAGAGCGCCGGGTCGACCATCCCCGAGCCGCCCATCTCGATCCAGCCGGAGTACTTGCACACGCGGCAGCCCGACCCGTCGCACGCGAAGCACGAGACGTCGGGCTCCATCGAGGGCTCGGTGAAGGGGAAGTAATGCGTGCGAAACCGCATGGCGCGTTCCTCGCCGAAGAGCGCCCGCATGAGGTGAAGCAGCGTGCCCTTGAGGTCGGCGAGCGTGATGGCGCGGTCGATCGCGAGGCCCTCGACCTGGTGGAAGATCGGGCTGTGCGTCGCGTCGGGCGTGTCCCGGCGGTACACGCGCCCGAGCGAGATCATGTAGATGGGCGGCTCCTGAGCCTCCATGACCCGGATCTGCGACGGCGACGTCTCGGTGCGAAGGAGGACGTCACCGTTGAGGAAGAGGGACGCGAGCCGCGAGCGCGCCGGATGCCAGAGCGGGAAGTTGAGCGCGTCGAAGTTGTAATGCGTCGTCTCGACCTCACGCCCGTCAACGACCCGGTAGCCGAGGCCGAGGAAGACGTCCTCGACTTCACGCCGAATCTGGGTGATCGGGTGCAGGTGTCCGCGCGGCCGCGCGTCGCCGGGGAGCGTAACGTCGACGACCTCTTCCTCGAGCCGCCGCTCGAGGTCGGCGCGCTCGAGCTCGGCCTGCCGTCGTGCGACCGCCCCCTCGATCCGCTCGCGGACGGCGTTCAGGATCATCCCCGTCTCGCGGTCGCGGACTTCGCGCAGAGCCCGCTTGAGCTCGCTCTTGCGCCCCAGGAAGCGGACGCGTGCCTCGTCGAGCTCGGTGAGGGTCGAAGCGGCCGTGATCGCGCTCTGCGCCTCGGTTTCGAGGGCCTGCGCGTCCATCAGCCGAGCGTATCATCGGCTCCCGTGAGCTCTTACGACGCGATCGCCGAGCTCTACGACGACTGGAGCCAAAGCGTCACCGAGGACATCGCCTTCTACGTCGAGGAGGCGCGCGCGGCGGGCGGGCCGATCGTCGAGCTCGGCGTCGGGAGCGGACGGATCGCCGTCCCGGTTGCGGAAGCCGGCGTGCGCGTGATCGGCGTCGACTCGTCGCGCGGGATGCTCGCGGTCTGCCGCCGCCGTGCCGAGGCCGCGGGCGTCGCGAACCTCCTCGACCTGCGGCTCGGCGATCTTCGCCGGCCGCCGGTCCCGGAGCGCGTCCGCCTCGTGATCGCGCCGTTCCGCTCCCTCCTCCACCTCGAGAGCGACGCGGCGCGCCTCGACGCGCTCGCAGCCGCACGCGAGCTCCTTCTCGCCGGCGGACGGCTCGTCTTCGACGTCTTCGCGCCGAGCCGGGAGGACATCGAGGAGACGAACGGCCGCTGGCTCGAGCGCGAGCCGGGGATCTGGGAGCGCGCCGACTGGAACGAGCGCGAGCAGGTGCTCACGCTCTCGGTCAAGGGAGACGCAGGCGGCGCGTCGATGCGCCTCGCTTGGCTCGCGCCCGAGCACTGGCGGGAGCTCCTCACCCGCTCGGGCCTCGAGGTACTCGAGTGCTACGGCTGGTTCGACCGGACGCCGTACTGGGGCGGCGAGGACACCGTCTGGATCGCCGAGCGGGCTCTTCAGGAGAGCACGTAGCCGAGGACGAGACCGAGCACCGCAGACACGGCCGCCCACCGGCTCACCTCGGCGAACGCGTGGGGCACGAGCGCGACGAGAACCGTGGCGAAGATCGCGCCGCCGGCGATCGCCTCGGCCGTTCCGATCAGCCGGTCGCTCGCGCCCGCGAGGAGCGTCGCTCCCACGACGATCGCGACCATGAGCGCGACACCGATCCCCGCGAACAGCACGATGGGATACCGACGCGAGTAGCCGGCGTTCACGATCGGCTCGCTCGCGCCGTACGACTCCACGAGGTTCGAGACGACGACGCCGGCGAGGAGGGGGACGGCGATTGCGCCCTCCGCGATCGTGATCCCGAGTGCGGCCGTCTCGGGGACGCCGTCCATGAAGACGCCGAGCGCGATCGATTTGCCGCGGCCCGCCTCCTCGCTCTTTCCGCCTTCGGCCCGGCCGCCGTACGTGCCCGCCTGCATCGCTCGCCGGAGCTCCTCGCGGTTCTTCTCGCGCGTGAGCAGCCAGTCGCCCGCGAGAAACGCCAAGGTACCCGCGACGAGACCGCCCGCCGTTAGCCAGGCCCCCGCGTGCCGCTCCGCCTCGGGGACGAGGTCGAAGGCGAGCGCGCCCAGCAGAACGCCCCCACCGAACACCGCGAGCGTCGTCGCGACTCGTTCCCACATCGGCAGGAGCGCGCCCGCAACCGCCCCGATGAGGAGCGGGCCGCTCACCGCGCTACCCCAGACGAGCGCCTCGACCATCTCATCGCCGCCTGAGCTCGTAGAGCGCGATCGTCCCCACCATCGCGACGTTCAGGGAGTCGGCGCTGCCCGCGAGCGGGATCGATGCCTCCTCGTCGCAGTCGGCGAGCACGTTCGCGGGGAGCCCTTCGCGCTCGGCGCCGAGGACGAACGTGACTCGCTCGCCAAGCTCGAGGTGGTGGAGAGCGCGCCTCGCGCGCGACGTCAGCGCGACGCGGGGGCGCGGCGCCTCGTCGAAGCGTGCGAGCGGGACCCGGAAGATCGCGCCGGCGGACGCGCGCAGCGCCTTCGGGCCGGTTGGATCGGCGCAGCCGGGTGAGATCGCGACGAACGCGGGGCCGAGCGCGTCCGCGGCGCGAACGAGCGTCCCGACGTTCCCCGGGTCGCCGACGTGCCAGAGGGCGAGACCGTCCGGCGCGTCCGTCCCCGCCGGGAGGTCGGCGCGACGGAACACGGCCACGACCCGCGCCGGATGGCCGAGGGTCGACGACTCGGCGAGGAGGTCGGGAGCGACGGGCTCGGCGCCGGGCAGCCGCTCGGCGAGCGCGGGCCGCTCCGCGTCGACGAGCGCCTCGACGGGCTCGAGGCCGGCTTCGAGGCCGGCCGCGACGAGGTCCTCGCCTTCGCACACGAAGAGCCCGAGCCGCTCTCGCTGACGTCGAGACACGAGCCGCCGCACCAGCTTGAGGCGCGGGTTCGCAGCCGAGGTGATCAAAGCCAACGCAGCCTGTTCCCGTGGCCGTCGGTTCGCGCGAGAAGCTCGCGGCGTCCGTGGGGCCATTTCCGCGCTTCGAGGGTGAACGCTTCCTCGAACGAGTTGCCGAGCTCGTCGTCGTCGCCCACGAACTCGTACGAAACCCACGCGAGCGACCCTCTTGTTCCGGCGTCGGCGATCGACGCCTCGAGCCGCGCGCGGTCGTGGCGAGGGAGGTAGCTCGCCGTCGCAGAGTTGAAGACGAGCGTCAAGGCGTCGGGGTCGCGCCCGGCGAGAACCTCAGGGAGGACGTCGACGTAGTCGCCCCGGACGAGCCTCGGCGGATCGCGTCGGGCGAGCTCGATCGCGCGCCGGAGGCGCTGGAGGCGCACTTGCTGATCAGCCCACACGAACGCCTGCAGAAGCAGGGCCTGGTCGGCGTCGGTGACGTCGATCGGCGTCTTGTCTATCCCGACCCGGCCCCGCACCGCCGCCTCGCGCGCCAGGAGGTCGGCGGGCGGCCCAACCACCGCGGTGCCCGACAGCTGGAGCTCGGCGCCGGCGGGCCCCCACGTCATCTCGCCGTACCGGTACCCGTAGCGATCCCAGAAGAGGTTCAGCCCGGCGCTCGGGCCGAGCTCGACGAGGTCGAGCGGGCGTTCGTCCGCCACGGTGAGGAACGCCGGCAGGAGCGCCCAGCAGCGCTGCACCTCGTTCGTCTGGACCGGCCGTTCGGCGACGAACCGGGAAAGCCACTCGCGCTGCTCGGCCAGGACGTCGCCGAACCGCGACCACGGATCGTCCACCGTGCCGGTAAGCGCCAGGTAGTGGACGCCTCCGAAGAGGCGCAGCGGCACCTCCCACCGCGGCTTGTGATCGGCGGCGATCTCGGCGACGAGCGGGTCGTCCGCGTGCTCGCGCGCGAGGCGCGCGTAGAGCGGCGAGCCGCCGCGCGCGAACGAGTCCTCCGCCATGCGGCGGAAGACCTCCGGAATCGATTCGCCCACCCGTGCCGGGGCACGCGGGCCGGTCACGACCGGCCCTACAGCGCGGCCTTCGCCCGCTCCGCGATCTTCGCGAACGCGGCCGGGTCGTTCACCGCGAGGTCGGCGAGCACCTTGCGGTCGAGGTCGATTTCCGCCTTCCGGAGGCCGGAGACGAACTGGTTGTACGAGAGCCCCTCGCGCCTCGCCGCGGCGTTGATGCGAACAATCCAGAGCCGCCGGAAGACGCGCTTGCGCTTCTTCCGGTCGGCGTAGGCGTGGTTGTCGGCCTTGAGGATCTGTTCCTTCGCCTTCCGGTAGGAGACGTGGCTCTGGCCGAAGTAGCCCTTCGCCTGCTCGAGCACCTTGCGCCGCTTTCTGCGCGCAACGACCGACCGCTTGACCCTCGCCATCGCTCCTTCCCTTCGCGCTAGCGCCCGAGCAGTCTCCGCACCTCGCGCGCGTCCGTTCCGTCCACGGCCTGGTCGCGGCGGAACGAGCGGCGTCGCTTGGCGGACTTCTTCTCGAGGTTGTGGCTCTTCATCGCGTGACGGCGGAGCAGCTTGCCTCCGCCGGTCAGCTTGAACCGCTTCTTCGCGGCGCGGTTGGTCTTTTGCTTAGGCACTCTGGGCGGCTCCTGCCTGCTGAACCTGCTTGCTCGGCGCGAGCACCATGACCATGTTCCGGCCGTCGAGGACCGGCTGCGACTCGATCTGGCCGAGGTCCTTGACGTCGTCGGCGAGGCGCATCAGGAGGTCACGGCCACGCTCCGGGTGCGTCGCCTCGCGCCCCCGGAACATGATCGTGACCTTCACCTTCGCGCGGTCACGCAGGAATCGCATCACATGGCCCTTCTTGGTCTCGTAGTCGTGCACGCCGATCTTGGGGCGAAACTTGATCTCCTTGACGTTGATCTGCGTCTGGTGCTTGCGCGCGGTCTTCGCCTTCTGCTCCTGCTCGTACCGGTACTTGCCGTAGTCCATGATCCGGCAGACCGGCGGATCGGCGCCCGGCGCCACCTCCACGAGGTCGAGGTCCTTCCCGTGCGCGTACGCGAGCGCCTCGTCCCGCGTCTTGATCCCGATCTGCGTCCCGTCGTCGTCGACGAGCCGGACGCGGGGGGCTCGAATCGCCTCGTTGATCCGGATCTGCGGCTCAGCCGGGCGGACGGGCTCGACGAAGCGCCGAGGCCTCATTGACGATTCACCAACGCTCTAATTTCCCTCCTTGAAACGACGAAAGCTGCACGCAGCAGCTCCGTCAACCCTCTTCTCGGTCGAACCTCCGGGAGCCGGTCGCTCGGAGGTGAGGAACGGACGCTCCTGCTTGCAGACGTCAGATCGTACCAGCCGTCTTCAGCTCCACTAAGAGCGCCTCGAGGCTCTCCGTCGACTGTTCCCCGTGGCGGCGCCGGATGGCCAACGCCTCGCGCGACTCGCGCTCGCCCCAGACGACGACGTAGGGAACCTTCTCGAGCTCGGCCTCGCGGACGCGCTTGCCGAGCGTCTCCGGCCGGTCGTCGACCCCGACCCGGAGAGCCGCCTCGCGGAGCTCGCCGGCGAGCGCGCGTGCGTCCTCGGCGAAGTCGTCACGGACCGGGATCACCCGGACCTGCTCCGGCACGAGGAAGAAGGGCAGCTCCCCGGCCGTGTGCTCGAGGAGGACGCCGACGAAGCGCTCGAACGAGCCGAGGAGCGCGCGGTGGATCATCGCGGGAGTGTGAAAGGCGTTGTCGGCGCCCTGGTAGACGAGGTCGAAGCGCTTCGGCATCTGGAAGTCGAGCTGGATCGTCCCGAGCTGCCAGCTCCGGCCGAGCGAATCCGTCATGTGGAAGTCGATCTTCGGCCCGTAGAACGAGCCCTCGCCGAGGTGCGTGACGTACTCGAGCCCGCGGTCGGCGAGCGCACGGTCGAGCGCGCGCTCGGCCTCGTCCCATTCCTCGTCGGTCCCCAGCTTGTCGTCCGGCCGCGTCGAGAGCTCGATCCGCATGTCGAGCTCGAAGAGGTCGTAGAGGAAGTAGGCGTAGTCGAGGCAGCCGAGGAGCTCGGCGTTGATCTGGTCTCGCGTGCAGAAGATGTGCGCGTCGTCTTGGACGAAGTGGCGGACTCGCAAGAGGCCGTGGAGGACGCCCGAGAGCTCGTTCCGGTGCAGGTTGCCCGCTTCCGCCAGGCGAAGCGGCAGGTCGCGATAGCTGTGCGCTGCCTGTGCGTAGACCAGACAGTGACCCGGGCAGTTCATCGGCTTCAGCCCGAATTGCCGCTCCTCGATCTCGAGCGTGTACATGTCGTCGCGGAACTTCTCCCAGTGCCCTGACGTCCGCCAGAGATCGGCGTCGTACAGCTGGGGAGTCCGGACCTCGACGTAGCCACGGCGCTCGTTCTCGCGCCGACGAAGGTCCTCAAGGACGTTCCAGACCTCCATGCCCTTCGGGTGCCAGAACGTCATCCCGGGCGCGAGCTCCGAGAACTCGAAGAGACCGAGTCGGCTTCCAAGAATCCGGTGGTCGCGCCGCTTCGCCTCCTCGAGCCGGTGGAGGTACCGCTCGAGGTCCGCAGCGTCGTAGAACGCCGTCCCGTAGACGCGGGTCAGCTGCGGCTTCGACTCGTCGCCACGCCAGTACGCTCCCGCGAGCGAGAGGAGCTTCACGGCGCGAATCGGCTTCGCGTTCTGCAGGTGCGGCCCGCGACAGAGGTCGACGAAGTCGCCCTGGCGGTAGAACGAGATCTCGCCGTCGGCGCTCTCGACGAGCTCGACCTTGTACGGCTCTCCCTGCTCCTCGAAGTAGCTTCGCGCCTCGTCTCGCCCGACCTCCCACCGCTCCCACTCGCGGCCCTCGGCGATCTCGCGCCGGATCTCCTCCTCGAGCCGCTCGAGCGCCTCCTCTCCGACCGGGTCGGGGAACTCGAAGTCGTAGTAGAAGCCGTTCTCGATCGGTGGCCCGATCGCGACCTTCGTCCCCGGGTAGAGCCGCCGCGCGGCCTCGGCCAGGAGGTGGGCCGCGGAATGGCGCAGGACGGCCAGCGCGTCGGGATCGTCGCGGTCGCGGGTCGTCAGGATCTGGATTCGCTCGCCGTCGCGAAGCGGGAGGCGCAGGTCGCGCACCGTTCCGTTCGAGCGGACGAGCACCGCTTGCTCGGCGAGGCGCGTTCCGATTGCGCGAGCCGCATCGAGCCCCGTGGCGCCGTCCGGGAGCTCCAGCTCGGACCTATCTGGAAGAATCACCTTCACGTGGCTGAGGATACTGAGGCCCCCGCCGAGCAAGACCCGGAGCCCACGGAGGAGGGGCCGCCGATCCCCGACCCCGAGCGCGAGGACACCGGCGACGCCGACGACGTCCCGACCGCAGACTGAGGATGGACGTCGTCCGGGCGGCGGGCGGCGTCGTCTGCCGCCGCGGGGCGAGCGGGGTCGAACTCCTCCTCATCCACCGGCCGCGGTACGACGACTGGACGCTCCCGAAGGGCAAGGTCGAAGCGGGCGAGCGCGACGAGGACGCCGCGCTCCGCGAGGTGCGCGAGGAAACCGGCCTCACGTGCTCGCTCGGCCCTGAGCTCCCGGCCGTGTCGTACGCCGACCCGAAGGGCCGGCCGAAGACGGTTCGCTACTGGCGGATGGACATCGTCGCGGGCGAGGCCGGGGCAGGCGACACGGTCGACGAGGTCCGCTGGCTTCCGCCCGGCGACGCCGCCGCCCTCCTTACGCACGAGCGCGAGCGCGAGGTCGTGCGCTCGTTGTAGGGGCCGGTCGTGGCCGCCCCCGGACCGGCCGTGGCCCGCTCCTACACGCCGCGCGGGGCGCGGTCCTCGAGCGCGACCCGCATGAGGTCGCGAATCGAGAGGATGCCGACGACGCGGCCTTCGTCCACGACCGGGAGGTGCCGGAAGCCGCCGTGAATCATGAGCGAGGCGGCGTGGTCGGTCGCGTCGTCGCTCTCGACCGTCTCCGGATGACGGGTCATCCAGTCGGAGACCTTCGCGTCGGGGGCGAGCCCGGTGGCGACGGCCTTCAGGACGTCGCGCTCCGTGAGGATCCCGGTCAGCCGCTCGCCGTCGAGGACGACTACTGCGCCGACGCCGCGCGAGGCCATGCGTTGCGCGGCGTCCGTCAGCGCGGCGGCCGGCTCGATCGTAAGGAGATCGCGCGTCATCACGTCGCCGACCGTCGGCATGCCGCGCGATCCTATCGTGGTGCGGCGGGCCCGACATGCCGGCCCCTCGGCAGCGCCTATTTCGGGAGCGGCTCGAACTTGTACCCGACGCCGTAGCGCGTCTGGATGAACGTGTGGGACGGGTGGTGCGCCTCGATCTTGTCGCGCACCTTGCGGACGAAGACGTCCACGGTGCGGTCGCGGCGCGTCTGCCGTCTGCCCCAGAGCTTCTGGAGGAGCTCGTCGCGGGTCACGACGCGGCCCCGCTCGAGCGCGAGCGCGTACAGAAGCCGGAACTCGGTCGGGGTCAGTTCGAGCGTCGCGCCGTCGAGGTAGGCCTGCACGTTCAGCGGGTCGATCCTCAGCTCGGCCGCCTCGACGGGCTCGCCCCGCTCCTCGTCCTGCGCGCGGACGCCTCTGCGCGCGGCCGCGCGCACGCGCGCGACGAGCTCCTTCATCGAGAACGGCTTCACGAGGTAGTCGTCCGCGCCGATCTCGAGCGCATGGACGCGGTCGTGCTCGGTGCCGCGCGCGCTCACGACCACGATCGGCGTGCCGATCCCCTCGCGGCGCGCGGTCTCGATCAGCTTCCACCCGTCGAGCCCGGGGAGCATCAGGTCGAGGACGCAGACGTCCGGGTGCTCGTAGCGCAGGCGCGCGAGCCCGGGCTCTCCCTTGTTGACCCAGACGGGGTCGAACCCCGCCGCGACGAGGTGACGCGCCATGCCGTCGGCGATCACGTCATCGTCCTCGATGATGAGCACCTTCGCCACGCTCGCCACGATAATGACGACGGCCTTTCGCCCCCGGGGTCGCGGATGTGTGAAGGACTGGTGAAGAAGCGGTGAAACTGCCTTGGCGCGCGCGTCACGGCAGCGAAGCTGACGCCGTGGAGCCCGCGCTCACCCATCTTCGACTCGACGCGGAGCGCGGCCGCAGGCTGATCGAGGAGAGTCGCGAGTTCGTCCTCGTGGTCGACAAGCACGACCGCGTCGTCGCCGCAAGCAGGAGGGCGCGCGAGGCCCTCGAGGGCGTCGTCGACGGCGCGCGCGTCACGGACGAGATGCTGCGGTCGGGGTCGACCCGGGTGCCGTTCCGCGTCCCGTACGAGATCGACGGACGCCGCGAGACGCTCCTCTACCTGAGCGATCCCGGTGACCTCGCCGCGTACGAGGAGCTCCGCGCCGGCTTCACCGCGGCGGTCTCGCACGAGCTCCGAACGCCGCTCGCGCGCCTGCTCTCGCTCCTCGAAACGGCGCTCCTCCCCGACGCGGACGTGGAGGAGCTCATCGAGCAGGCGCGAGCCGAGGTCGGTGAGATCGGCGAGCTCATCGACGACGTCCTCTTCCTGAGCGAGCTCGAGTCCGGACGGGAGATCGTCGGGCTCGGCTCAACCGCGGCTCTGCCGGTCTTGCGGGACGCCGCAGAGCGGGCTGCCGAGAAGCTCGCGCGCGCGGGCGTCCGCGCGCAGGTTCACGGGGACGAGACGGCGGAGCTCCCCCTTCGCCGGCGGATGATCAGCGTCATCGCTGCGAATCTCGTCGACAACGCCGCACGCTATGCCGGCACCGGCGCGACGCTCACGCTCTCGGTCGCGGGCGAGAACGGCTCCGTCGTCCTCTCGGCCGCGGACGACGGCGTCGGAGTCGCGGACGACGACCTGCCGCGCCTGTTCGAGCGCTTCTACCGGACCGATCGCGCCCGAGCCTCGCGCGGGACGGGGCTCGGCCTTGCGATCGTGAAGCACGTCGTCACCGCGGCGGGCGGCCGCGTCGAGGCAACCGGCGGGCGCGGGCGCGGCCTGACCGTCCGCTGCGTCTTCCCGTCCTCATAGACGTGCCGCGAACGCCTGCGGCTCGACCGGTCATTTCAGACGGACGCGCGGGCAGAGCCCAGGCGTCCTGACGGTCGGCGCCGCAGGCGTCGCCCCGGGTTCACCACTTCGTAGCCGGTCGTTCACCACGTTTCAGCCCACGCGCGACCGCGTGGACCGAACACTCGGGGTGATGACACCAGCCGAAAGGAGAACAGTGAGATTTCGCCTCCCTCCCAGGCTCCTCCTTCTCGCCCTGGCCGCCTCGCTGGCCGCCGTCGTCGCCGCCGGATGCGGACGCGACGAGGGCGACGGCGGGAACACGTCCGCCACCGGAGCGAATGGGGCGAGCGAGGGGCAGCTCTCGGGTGCGATCGAGGTCGACGGCTCGAGCACCGTCGGCCCGCTCGTCACCGCGGCCGCCGAGCAGTTCCGCGGGCAACAACCCGATGTCGACGTTCGGGTCGGTACGTCGGGAACGGGCGGCGGCTTCGAGCGCTTCTGCGCCGGCGAGACCGACATCTCGAACGCGTCGCGCCAGATCGACGAGGAGGAGGTGCCGATCTGCGAGGAGAACGGGATCGAGTACACCGAGCTCCAGGTCGCGGTGGACGCGCTCACGATCGTCGTCAACGGCGAGAACGACTGGGCCACCTGCCTCACGACCAAGCAGCTGAAGAGGATCTGGGAGCCCGCGGCCGAGGGGAAGGTGACGAACTGGAACCAGGTCGATCCCAGCTTCCCCGACCAGGAGCTCACGCTCGCGGGCCCGGGTACCGACTCCGGGACGTTCGACTACTTCACCGACGAGATCAACGGCGAGGAGGGCGCGAGCCGCTCCGACTACCAGGCGAGCGAGGACGACAACGTGATCGTCCAGGCCGTTCAGGGCGACCGGGGCGCGCTCGGCTACTTCGGCTTCTCGTACTACGAGGAGAACCAGGACACGCTGCGCGCGGTCGAGATCGACTCCGGCAACGGGTGCGTCGCGCCGAGCGTCGAGGCGGCGCAGGCCGGCGACTACACGCCGCTTGCGCGGCCGCTCTTCATCTACGTGAAGAACGAGTCGGTCGAGAGGCCGGAGGTCGAGGCGTTCGTCCAGTACATCGTCGACAACGCGGTTCCGATCGCGGAGCAGGCGCGCTTCATCCCGCTGAACGACGAGCAGCTCGCCGATACGCAATCGACGGTCGAAGACGCCGTCGCGGCCCGCTAGTTGGCGACCCCCGAGGCACTCGGCGCGCGCCCGGTCCGGCTGCGCGCCGCTCGCAGGCGCTGGGGCGAGGACGTCATCAAGGGCGTCCTCGCTCTCTGCGCGCTCGTCTCGGTCGCGACGACGGTCGGGATCGTCGTCGCGCTCACCGGGCCCGCGATCGAGTTCTTCCGTGAGATCGACTTCATCGACTTCGTCACCGGGACGCGCTGGGCGCCGCTCTTCGCGCAGCCGGACTTCGGCGTCCTCCCGCTCGTCGCGGGCACGGTTACCGTCGTCGCCTGCGCGTGCATCGTCTGCATGCCGTTCGGGCTCGGCGCCGCGATCTACCTGAGCGAGTACGCGCGGCCGCGCGTGCGCGCCGCTCTCAAGCCGATCCTCGAGGTCCTCGCGGGGATTCCGACCGTCGTTTACGGCTATTTCGCGCTCACGTTCGTGACCCCGCTCCTCGGGGACATCGGGCTCCCGGTGGGCGTCTTCAACGCGCTCTCGGCGGGGCTCGTCATGGGCGTCATGTTGATCGCGACCGTCGCCTCCCTCTCGGAGGACGCGATGGCCGCCGTCCCGCGCGACCTGCGCGACGGCGCGTACGCGCTCGGCTCGACGAAGCTCCAGGTCTCGACCCGGATCGTCGTTCCGGCGGCGATCTCGGGGATCGTCGCCTCCTACGTGCTCGCGATCTCGCGTGCGATCGGCGAGACGATGATCGTCCTGATCGCGGCCGGGCAGCAGCCGAACCTCACCTTCAACCCCGTCGAGGCCGTCGAGACGATGACCGCGTTCATCGCCGCGACGGGCGCGGGCGACGTCCCGACCGGGTCGATCGAGTACAAGACGATCTTCGCCGTCGGGCTCACGCTCTTTGCGATGACGCTCGTCATGAACTTCCTCTCGATCCGCCTCGTGCGGCGTTACCGGGAGGTGTACGAATGAGCGCCGCTCGCCTTCGGCTTGCTCGCGCAGGCGAAACCGTGTCTCCGCCACCGACCCGCTTCTCGCCGGCCGGGGAACCGTGCGCGGCTGGGGATGGTTCCCCGGGACCCCTTCCCCACGCTCATCGGCCGGAGGCCGGACAATGAGCGTCGCCGCCGAGCCCCTTGCGATCGGCAAGGGCGCGCGGCGCGGCCGCTGGAAGGGCTTCGCGTTCCGAGCGCTTCTGGTCTTCTCGCTCGGCATCGGCCTCGTCACGCTCGGGACGCTTCTCGTCGACATCCTGCAGCGCGGGATCTCGTTCCTCGATCCGCTTCTCCTCACGAACCCGCCGTCGACCAATCCGGAGCTCGCGGGCGCCCGGCCGGCGATCCTCGCGACGATCTACCTCGGCGTCCTCCTGATCGCCTTCACGGTCCCGATCGGGGTCGGGACCGCGATCTACCTCGAGGAGTACGCGAACAAGGAGCGGTGGTACAACCGCCTGCTCGAGGTCAACATCCAGAACCTCGCGGCCGTCCCGTCCATCGTCTACGGGATCCTGGGGCTCGCCTTCCTCGTCCGCGGGATCGGCCTCGGGCGCGTGCTCATGGCCGGAGCGCTGATCCTGACGCTTCTCGTCCTCCCCACGATCATCATCGCGGCGCGCGAGGCGATCCGCGCCGTGCCCGACTCGATCCGCCAGGGCGCGTACGCCCTCGGCGCGACTCAGTGGCAGGTGATCTGGCGGCAGGTGCTTCCCGCCTCGCTGCCGGGAATCGCGACCGGCTCGATCCTCTCGCTCTCGCGCGCGCTCGGTGAGACCGCGCCACTCCTCCTGATCGGCGCGCTCCAGTACGTGGCGTTCGACCCCGATCTCTTCGGAGCCTTCACCGCGCTCCCCGTGCAGATCTACATCTGGACGCGTCTCCCCGACCCCGACTTCAAGCTCCTCGCCGGCGCCGCGATCGTCGTCCTCCTCGCGATCCTGCTCACGCTGAACGCCGTCGCGATCTTCATCCGCAACCGCTACCAGAGGAAATGGTGATGCCCGAGACCGAGACCGAGTTCGTCAGAAACCGCGGGGTGGACAGGCCCGCCGTCGCGGAGCGAGACCGCGCGCTGCCGCCGCCCGAGCACCGCGAGGCCCTGTTCCGGGTTTCTGACCTCACCGTCCGCTACGGCGGTTTCCCGGCGCTCTCGGACGTCTCGCTCGACGTCTACAGGAATTTCGTCACCGCCTTCATCGGGCCGTCCGGGTGCGGCAAGAGCACGTTCATCCGCTGCTTCAACCGGATGAACGACCTCATCCCGGGCGCGACCGTCGACGGCACCGTCCTCTACCACGGCCAGGACCTGTACGACCCGGAGGTCGACCCGGTCGAGGTGCGAAAGCGGATCGGGATGGTCTTCCAGAAGCCGAACCCGTTTCCGAAGTCGATCTACGACAACGTCGCGTTCGGGCCGCGCGTGCTCGGATGGACGAAGGGACTCGAGGAGCGCGTCGAGCGTGCGCTCCACCAGGCCGCGCTCTGGGACGAGGTGAGGGACCGCCTCAAGGAGAGCGCGCTCAGCCTCTCGGGCGGCCAGCAGCAGCGCCTCTGCATCGCCCGCTGCCTCGCCGTCGAGCCCGACGTCATCCTCATGGACGAGCCTGCCTCGGCGCTCGATCCGATCTCGACGACGCGGATCGAAGACCTCATGCACGAGCTGAAGCGCGACTACACGATCGTGATCGTGACCCACAACATGCAGCAAGCGGCCCGGGTCGCGGACATGACGGCCTTCTTCAGCGTGCGGGTCTCCGACGATGGTCGCCGGACCGGAATCCTCGTCGAGTACGACGCGACGCCGACGATCTTCACGAACCCGTCCGACAAGCGAACCGAGGACTACGTGACCGGGAGGTTCGGATAGAGATGCGCGTCACCCTCCAGGAAGAGCTCGACCAGCTCGAAGCGGGGCTCCAGGAGGAAGGCGAGCTCGTCCTCCGCGCGCTCCGGGGATCGCTCGGCGCGCTAACGAGCCAGGACGCCGAGCTCGCCGACGAGGTGATCGCCTTCGACGACGAGATCGACGAGCGCTACCTCGCGATCGAGGAGGGGATCCAGTCGCTCCTCGCGCGCCAGACGCCGGTTGCGATCGATCTCCGCCTCGTTCTCGCAGTCCTGCACATCAACCTCCATCTCGAGCGGATGGCCGACTACTGCGTGACGATCGCGAAGCTGACGAAGCTCGTCGCCGATAGCGAGCCCGAGCCGAACCTCGTCCAGGGCTTCGACGAGATGGGCGGGCGCGCGGAGGAGATGATCCGGGTCGCGCTCTCCTCGTTCGCGGAGCGAAACGTCGAACGGGCCGAGACGCTCGTCGAGCTCGACGAGCTGATCGACCGGTCGAACCGCCGGGTCGTTCAGCACGTCCTCTCGCTCGGCGGCGATCCGGAGCGACGCGAATGGGGTCTTCGCATGATCATCGTCTCGCGCTGCCTGGAGCGGATCGGCGACCATGCGGTCGACGTCGGAGAGCAGACCGCCTACCTCGTGACCGGCGAGTTCCGTGAGTTCACCGACGCATCACATACCGACCGAAATCCGCCCCGTTCGGGGGCATGACGGCTTCGGCCGGAGGTCGATCTCTGACGGTGGTTGTGGGCCGCGCCCGCACATGTCGGGCGCGGCGGCGGCCCGGTATGGCACCTTCCTTGCTGTGATCGGGGTGCCGGAGGTCCTCTTCGTGTGCGTCCACAACGCGGGGCGCAGTCAGATGGCGGCAGCGCTGTTGGAACGCCATGCCGAGGGTCGTATCCGCGTGCGGTCGGCCGGGAGCGAGCCGGCCGATCAAGTCAACCCCGTCGTTCGGGAGGCGCTGCACGAGATCGGGATCGACCTCGGTGCCGCCACGCCAAGAGGCCTCGGCGACAACGCCGTGCGAGGGGCGGACGCGGTGGTGACGATGGGGTGCGGCGATGCCTGCCCGGTGTACCCGGGGAAGCTCTACGAGGACTGGGAGATCGAGGACCCGGCCGGGAAGGACCTCGCGACGGTGCGCCGGATCCGCGACGAGATCGACGAGCGCGTCCGCGACCTGCTCGCGCGACTCGCGCCCGTGTGACCCGACGCGAGCGCGCGCGGGCGATCGCTGGCTTCGTTCCCGACTGTGCCGTTCTCTTCGCACGGCTCGCGCGCGACCCGCGCGTCCGGCGGCGTCACCGCCTCCTCCTCGCCGCGCTCGCCGCCTACCTCGCCTCGCCGATCGATCTCGTTCCCGACTTCGTCCCCGTCGCGGGGTACCTCGACGACGCCGTCGCCGTGGCGCTCGTCCTGCGGACGGTCGTCCGCCGGAGTGGCCGCGACGTCGTGCGCGACAACTGGCCGGGGCCGTGCGGCTCGCTCGAGCTCGTCCTGCGCTTTACGGCGGCGGAGCAACCGGGGTCGGCGCGAGCACCCTGACACGGCGGGTCTGCCAGCTTCGCGCGACGAACGCCCCGGCCGCGATCGCGACGGTCAGGACGAAGACGATCGCGACGCCTCCAGGCACGCGGGTCAGGACCTCCATTCCCGCTCCGATCAACCCGGCGCCCGGGATCGTCAGGATCCAGGCGAGCAGGATGTCGCCGGCGACGCCCCAGCGGACGGCGGAGAGCCGCCGGCTCGCGCCCGCCCCGAGCACCGCTCCGCTGATCGTGTGGGTCGTCGAGACGGGAAAGCCGACCGTCCCCGTCACCCAGAGGATCGACGCGGTCGTCGTCTCCGCGGCGAAGCCTTGCGGCGGTTCGAGCTTCGCCACCCGCTGGCCCAGCGTCCGGATGATCCGCCAGCCGCCGGCGTACGTGCCGAGCCCCATGGCGGCGGCGGCGCTCACGATCACCCAAAGCGGCGGGTCGGCGTCGGCGCCGAGCTCCCCCGATGCGATCAGCGCGAGCGTGATGATCCCCATCGTCTTCTGCGCGTCGTTCGTCCCGTGCGTGAACGCGACGAAGCCGGCCGACACGATCTGGAGCCGGCGAAAGACGCGGTTGACCGTCCCGGGGGAGCGGCGGCGAATCACCCAGAGGATCACGAGCATGAGCGTCGCCGCGCCGACGACGCCGGCCACGGGCGCGACGAGCGAGGGGATGAGCACCTTCTCGATGAGGCCGTCCCACTTCATCACCTCGCCCCCGACGGCGGCGAGCGCGGCGCCCGAGACGCCTCCGATCAGCGCATGGCTCGAGCTCGTCGGAAGCCCGAGATACCACGTGATCAGATCCCAGACGATCGCGCCGACGAGGCCCGCGAGAACGATGTCGAGCGTTACGAAATCGGCCTCGACGATCCCCCTCGCGACCGTCGCGGCGACCTCGATCGACACGAACGCGCCCGCGAAGTTGAGGATCGCGGCTCCGACCACTGCGACGCGCGGCGAGACCGCTCGCGTCGAGACGCTCGTCGCGATCGCGTTCGCCGTGTCGTGGAAGCCGTTCGTGAAGTCGAAGAAGAGCGCGACCGCAACGACGGCGACGAGCGTCAGCTCCACGGCGTGCGCGGGTCAGGCGTTCTTCACGGCGATGTTCCCGAGTACGTTCGCGGAGGTCTCGCAGGCGTCGATCGCGTTCTCGAGCCCGTCGTAGATGTCCTTCCAGCGGATCACGATGAGCGGGTCGATCCGGGGGTCCTGAAAGAGGCTGCCGATCGCCTCGTGGACGACGCGGTCGCCCTCGTCCTCCATCCGCTTGACCTGAACGAGGTGGGTCTGAATGCCGCGCAGGCCTTTGAGCTCGTTGAGCGCCTTGTCGAGGTAGTCGACCGCGGAGACGAGGATCCGGCACTGGTCGAGCGCGTGCTTCGTGGGGGACTCGATTCCGTACAGGTCGAGGTGGTCGGACGCCTCGTCGATCAGGTCGACGATGTCGTCGATCGCGGTCGCGAGCTCGTAGATGTCCTCGCGGTCGAACGGCGTGACGTACTGGGTGTTGAGGAGCTGGATGATGTCGTGCGTGATCCGATCGCCCTCGCGCTCCGTCTCCTTCACGTCCGCCTGCGTGATCGACGAGTTCGGGTACTCGCGGAAGCGTGTCTCGGCCTTGCGAGCAGCCTGGAGCGCGTTCGCGCCCGCCCGGGCGAAGAGGTCGTAGAACTCGGACGTCCGCGGAACGAGCGCGAGGCGCACGGCGCGGCATCGTACACCCGAGCTCGGCGCCCGGAACGGGCGCGCGATACCTCCCAGGGGTATAGACTTCCAGGGATGGCAGCCGTGCGGGAGCGGATCGACCTCGCGATCGAGGGGATGACGTGCGCCGGCTGCGCGGCGCGCGTCGAGAAGACGCTGAGCGGGCTCGACGGCGTCGAGGCGAGCGTCAACTTCGCGACCGAGCGGGCGACGGTCGCGTACGACCCCGGCCGCACGTCCCCGCAGGACCTCGTTCGCGCGGTCGAGGTCGCCGGGTACGGCGCGTCGTTCGACGCCGACGCCGAAGAGCGCGCCGCACCGAGAGGCGAGCGCCTCCGGGCGGCGCTCGTGCTGACGGCGCCTCTGGTCGTCCTCGCGATGGCCGCGCCGCTCCAGTTCGCGGGCTGGCAGTGGGCCGCGTTCGCCCTCGCGACGCCCGTCGTCCTGTGGGCCGGCTGGCCGTTCCACCGCGCCGCGGCGCGATACGCCCGTCACCGGACGGCGACGATGGACACGCTCGTCTCGATCGGGACGCTCGCCGCGTGGGGGTGGTCGACGGTCGCGCTCGTCGCGCTCGACGGCGGGGACACGTACTTCGAAGTGGGCGCGGTGATCACGACGCTCGTCCTGCTCGGCCGCCACCTCGAAGCCGGTGCGCGGAGGCGCTCGGGCGCGGCCGTCCGCTCGCTGCTCGAGCTCGGCGCGAAGCAGGCGAACGCGCTTCGCGACGGGGAAGAGGTTTCCGTTCTGCTCGACGACGTGCGCGCGGGCGATCTGCTCGTCGTCCGCCCCGGCGACAAGATTCCGACCGACGGCATCGTGGTCGAGGGCGAATCGGCGGTCGACGAGTCGATGCTGACGGGCGAGCCCGTGCCGGTCGACGTCCGCCCCGGGAGCGAGGTCGCGGGCGCGACGGTGAACTCCTGGGGACGCCTCGTCGTCCGCGCGACGCGCGTCGGCTCCGAGACGGCACTCGCGCAGATTGCGCGCCTCGTTGCCGAGGCGCAGGGCGGGAAGGCGCCGATCCAGCGCCTGGCCGACCGCGTGGCGGGCGTCTTCGTGCCCGCCGTCCTCGCGATCGCGGTCGCGGCGCTCGCCGGCTGGCTCGCCGCGACCGGCGATGCGTCCGAGGCGATCGCCGCGGCGGTCGCCGTTCTCATCATCGCGTGCCCGTGCGCGCTCGGCCTCGCGACGCCGACCGCGCTGATGGTCGGCACGGGTCGCGGCGCGCAGCTCGGGATCCTCATCCGGGGACCCGAGGTGCTCGAGCAGACGAGGCGGGTGACGACCGTCGTCCTCGACAAGACGGGCACCGTCACCGAAGGCCGCCTGCGGCTCGCGAACGGCCTTCCCGACGACGTCCTTCGCCTCGCGGGAGCGGTCGAGGCAGCGAGTGAGCATCCCGTCGCCCGCGCCGTCGCCGAGGCGGCGCGCGAGCGGATCGGCTCCTTGCCGCCCGTGCACGGCTTTCGCAACCTGCCGGGCCGCGGCGTCGTCGGCGTCGTCGACGGGAAGCGCGTCGCGATCGACCGGAACGGCGTCCTCGTGGACGGCCGCCCGGCCGGCCGCTTGGAGCTCGAGGACGCCGTGAAGCCGACGAGCCGCGACGCGGTCGCCGACCTGCGCACCCTCGGGCTCGAGCCCGTCCTCCTCACCGGCGACGCTGAGCCGGCCGCGCGCGCGGTCGCGGCGGCGGTGGGCATCGACCGGGTGCTCGCCGGCGTCCTCCCGGACGGGAAGGCCGCCGAGATCCGACGGCTCCAGAACGCGGGCGAGGTGGTCGCGATGGTCGGCGACGGCGTCAACGACGCGCCCGCGCTCGCGCAGGCGGATCTCGGGATCGCGATCGGCACGGGTACCGACGTCGCGATCGAGGCGAGCGACGTCACGCTCGTGTCGGGCGACCTGCGCGCCGCCGCGGACGCGATCCGGCTCGCGCGCCGTGTCCTCGCCACGATCAAGGGCAACCTCTTCTGGGCGTTCGCGTACAACGTCGCAGCGATTCCGCTCGCCGTCGCGGGCGTCCTCAACCCGATGATCGCTGCGGCCGCGATGGCGGGATCGAGCCTCTTCGTGGTTACGAACTCGCTTCGGCTCCGCCGATTCGCGAGTGCGCGGGAGGCGGCGTGAAGCCCGGCTACACGGCCGAGAAGGAGGCGCTCGTGAAGCGGCTGCACCGGATCGAGGGCCAGGTGCGCGGGATCGAGCGGATGATCGAGGAGGACCGCTACTGCGTCGACGTCCTGACGCAGATCGGGGCGGTCACGACGGCGCTCGAGAGCCTCGCGTTCCGGATCCTCGACGACCACGTCGACCACTGTGTCGCGGACGCCCTCGCCGCCGGCGACCCGAAGGCTGCTCAGGCGAAGTCGAAGGAGCTCCTGGAGGCGGTACACCGCTTCTCGCGCACGCGTTAGAACCGTTTCCGAATGACGACTCGTCGGCGGGGTGCGGTGGGCGGTGCGAGGCAAGGATGCAGCGTCGCGTTCGTAGCCGGAGGTTACGGGCGCGGCCGAGGACGCCGCATCGCGGCGTGCACCGCGGCCCGGCGGCTCAGTGCTTCGTTCTGAAACGGGTTCAACGTGCCGCGCTACCTCACGATCGCGGCCGTGCTCGTCGCTCTCTGGGTGATCGTCTTCGCCGGCAAGGTGGTGACGGGCGCCCTTCCGGCCGCGGTCGTGCTCGCGACGGCGATTGGCGACTACCGCCTCTGGATCGCGCGGGGGCGGCCCTGGCACGACTGGACGGTGATCGTCCTCCTACTTCCCGCGATCGCGGCGGCGGTGTGGATCGCCGTCGGCGGCCTCGTCGGGGGCGTCGAGCGCACCGACGCCGAGCGGCTGCTCCTCGAGGTCGGCCCGGGCGTCGCGCTGACCGGGCTCCTTTGCACGCTGATCTCGTACCACGGGCGCCATCACCCCGACGAGGCGCGATCCAGAGCCGTTCGCGACTAGACAGGAACGGGCGGGTTACGCGAGCCTACTCGCGGATACGCAGGTCGACGCCGAGGAGCACGAGCGGCCAAAGCACGATCGCCAGGAGGGCGGAGGCGATCCGGCGCAGGTTGTCGAGGTTCCGAAGGTAGTCCTCGTTCGCGGCGACGATGACGCCGACGACGAAGTAGGCCGCGAGTACAAGCGTCCTCACGCCTCGCACCGCGGCGCGAGGATAGCGTGGCGCCCCGACGCGAGGCGATCGGCGGACCGACGGCCGGGCGCCCAATCGAGTCGCCGCATCCTCGCCGGTGCGCTATGACACGCACTGTGACGATCGAGGAGCTGGCCGAGGCGCGCGTCTCCGTCCGCGCGCCCGAATACCTGCCGATCGCCGAGCACGGCATCGTCGGCGATCTCCACACCGTGGCGCTCGTTGCGACGGACGGCACGATCGATTGGTACTGCTGCCCGACGTTCGACTCGCCGAGCGTCTTCGCCGCGATCTTGGACAGGGAGCGCGGTGGCTACTACCGCATCGCGCCGGCACGCGAAGGCTCGACGGTCAAGCAGCTCTACCTCCCGGAGACGAACGTCCTGATCACGCGCTTCCTCGCCGAGGAGGGGGTCGGCGAGCTCCAGGGGTTCATGCCGATCGCCGCCGACCGCGAGGAACGTCATCGCCATCGCCTGATTCGCCGCGTCTTCTGCGTTCGCGGCCAGGTCCGCTTCCGGCTCGAGATGCGGCCCCGCTTCGACTACGCGCGCGCCGAGCACGCCGTCGAACTCCACGAGCACGGCGTCGTCTTCCGTTCGCCCCGCCTCTGCCTCGCCCTCCAGATGACGACTCCCATCGCATGCGACGGACGGGACGTCGAGAGCGAGTTCACCCTGCGCGCCGGCGAAGGCGTCACGTTCGTGCTCGAGCGCGTCGATCCCGACTACGTTCCGCGCCCGTACTCGGACGAGGAGACGCGGGATGCCTTCGAGCGCACGATCGCGTACTGGCGCCGCTGGCTCAAGCAGTGCCGCTACTCCGGGCGCTGGCGCGAGACCGTGCACCGCTCGGCGCTCACGCTGAAGCTGCTCACGTTCAAGCCCACGGGCGCGATCGTCGCGGCCCCGACGACGAGCCTTCCCGAGCAGCTAGGCGGCGAGCGGAACTGGGACTACCGGTTCACGTGGATCCGAGATGCCGCCTTCTCCCTCTACGCGCTCCTCCGGCTTGGGTTCACCGAGGAGGCGCACGAGTTCATGGGCTGGCTCGGGGGACGCCTCCGCGACCGCATGACGGGCGAGTCCGGCCCGCTCCAGGTCATGTACGGGATCGACGGGCGCTCCGATCTCCCCGAGGAGATTCTCGACCACCTCGAGGGCTACCGAGGCTCGGCGCCGGTGCGAATCGGGAATGGTGCCGCCGACCAGCTCCAGCTCGATATCTACGGCGAGCTCGTCGACTCGATCTACCTCTACAACAAGTACGGCGAGCCGATCTCGCACGACGCCTGGGACGACGTCCGCCGGATCGTCGAGTGGGTCTCCGAGAACTGGGACCAGGCCGACGAGGGGATCTGGGAGACGCGCGGGGGGCGGCAGCACTTCACCTACTCGCGCCTCATGTCGTGGGTCGCGGTCGAGCGCGCCATTCGAGTCGCGCGCCAGCGCGGCCTTCCCGCCGACCTCGTCGGCTGGATGGCGACGCGCGACGAGATCTACGACCAGATCTGGGCCCGGGGGTGGAACGAGGGGCGGGGCGCCTTCGTCCAGTACTACGGCTCCGATGTCCTCGACGCATCGAACCTGCTCATGCCGCTCGTCAAGTTCGTCGCGCCGACGGATCCCCGCTGGCTCTCGACGCTCGCCGCGATCTCGAAGGAGCTCGTCTCGGACAGCCTCGTCTACCGCTACAACGTCGCGGCGTCGCCGGACGGGCTCCGCGGGGATGAGGGGACGTTCTCGATGTGCTCGTTCTGGTACGTCGAGGCGCTGGCGCGGGCGGGCCGGCTCGACGAGGCGCGCCTCGCCTTCGAGAAGATGCTCACGTACGCGAACCACCTGGGTCTCTACTCGGAGGAAATCGGCCCAAGCGGCGAGGCGCTCGGGAATTTCCCGCAGGCCTTCACCCACCTCTCGCTCATCAGCGCCGCGGTCAACCTCGACCGCAGCCTCGGCTGACGCGGCTACGCCGGTGCCGGGCGTAGCGCCGGCGCCGGGCCGGGCGCGCGGTCGACCGCCTCGTCGAGCGCGCGCTTGACGTCGTAGTAGAGGCCACGCGCCTGCTCGAGGTCGTCTCCAATCGCCGTCAATCCGATCCGGCCGGCGACCGCGAGCGCACTCACCATGTGGAGGACGACCCCGCACTCGCTTTCGGGGTCCCAGCCGAGGCCGCGCTCGGCCACGACGTCGAGGAGATCGTCGGGGGTGAGCGACTGGTACGCCTCGGAGTCGAGGTGGTCCGTCGCCGCGTAGTACTTGAGATCACCGAGCCGCGTCCGGTACTCGCCGGCGAGCGGCTCGTACACGCCGTCGGTGAGCGCGGTCAGCGCAAAGAGAGGGTGAGTCGTCCCGCCACAGCGGAGATTGATCTCGAGCGCGTACGGGTGCCATCCCTGGTCGTCCTTGACGGCGGCGAAGTCGACCGCGGCACGGCCGATCACGCCCTCGCGGGCGAGGCGCCGCCCGACCTTGAGGGCTTCGGCAGCGATCCGCTCCGCATACTCCTGGTCGGCGGGGAAGTGGCATCCGAAGTACGTATGGCCGTGCCGGCCGCCGAGGACCTGGTCGTGGGTCGACATGATGTCGACCTGCCGCGCCGGGCTGATCCGGAGCTGCACGCTCGGACTCCGGAACTCCACTCCTTCGATTCGCGTCTCGACGATGCCGCCCTGCTCGTCCAGGGCGGCCAGGTAATCCTCGACGGTCGACTCGGAATCCTCGAGCTCTATTGCGGCGGCCACGTTGCCTTCCGCTTTCGCGAGGTCGATGAGCGCGTTCCCGAGCCCGCTCACGCCTCGGTCGAGCTTCAGCACTGCCCCGCGCGCGCCGCCGCTCTCGGTACGGATCGTTCGCAGCGCCGCGGGAAGGTCGCGCCGCCCGTCGACCTCGAGACCGAAGGGATGCGGAACCCCCTCTTCCTCGAAGACGCGGCGGCTCCCCTTCTTCGTCCCGAGCCAGTTGAGAGCGGGATCGGACCCGTAGATCGGGAGCCCGAGCGCGACCGCGAGCCGGACCTCGTCCTCGGTCATGCAGAAGGGGAGGACGAGCGCGAGCTCCGGGTCGCCGACGAGCCCGCGGATCCGGCGGATCACGCCCGGCCGCGCGACGATCTTCCGCGCGAGCGGCTCGTTGCGTCCGTCTACGAGCGAGACGGCTGCGAACCGGCTCCGCGCGTCAGGCGTGTCCAGGTCCGGGACGAGTCCGAAGTAGTAGTCGAGGACACGGGGGTGAATGGGCTGAGACGTGACGTAGACGACTCGCGACCGCGGCGCGCGGAGGAGGCTGAGGACGAGGCAGAGGAACCGCTCCTCGTAGGCGGGAAAGACGGGAACCAGCTGTTCGGGCACCTCGAAGCTGATCGAGTGGACGACGACGACCGTTCGTTCGATGTCGCCGATCGAGCGAAGGGTCACAGTCGGCCAGAAGCCGCGGAGCTTCGCCTGCAGCTCGGCGAACGCGGCGTCTGGCACGCGCTGAACGTACTGGAGACAAGCGTCGAAGTCGAGAGTCGCCCGTCGCTCCGCGAACACCGAATCCCGCGCCGAGACGCCGTGCTACGTCGGGCTCGCGACGAGCCCGTCGATCTCGACACGCTTTCGTGCCGAACGAACGCGCACGGCAAGCGTCCCCGTGCGAATGCGACGGAACGACGCGACGTCCACGATCACGCTTCTGCGCGTCGTCGTCGCCCTGAGGGGGATCGTTCGGACCAGCTCGCCGTTCCAGAAGACGCGCACCGCCCCGCAGCCGGGGCACATCCCGACGACGAGCGACAGGCGTCTCGCGCGGACGCCGCGGCGCACCAACGTCGCACCGCGGGTGGACGCGGCTGAGTGGGTCGCGAGGAAGGACCCGTTCGAAGACCGTCTGGCCCAGCGCCCGGCGGCCACGAGCGCCCGGTCGTCGAGCGGGAGAACCGTGCACCTCTCCGTCGTCCAGGCGGAGCTGTTTCCCAGCGTGTCGACCGCACGAGCGGAGAAGCAGTACGTCGACCCCGCCCGTGCGCCGAACGCCGCGCGCGTGGCGGTCGTCGCAGCCTGCCAGGGAAGCGGCCGCGTGAACGGGCCCCGCCAGGTCGCTTCCCGGTAGCGGACGTCGTACGACGCGACGCCGCTGGCCTGGTCGGTCGCGCTCCACCGAACCGGAAAGCCGAGCGAGCGTTGGACGGCCGGGAGCGCGGCGACGCGAACGGCGGGCGGGGTCGTGTCGACCGTCCACGTCCGGGTCGCGGGCGTCGGGTCCGGGCGGCCGCTCTCGTCGACTGCGCGCACCCGGAAGCGGTGCGCGCCGTCGGTCAGCCGGGAGACGGCAGCCGGCGACGTGCACGTCCGAAACGCGCCGCGGTCGAGAGAGCATTCGAAGCGACGCACTCGGGCGCCGCCGAAGGCGAACGCAGCGCTGCGGCTCGAGACGGTCCCGGTCGGTCCCGAGGTGATCCACGTACCGGGCATGCCGGTGTCCTCGAAGCGGTAGACGTGAACAGCCCACTGCGGGAAGCTGTCGGTGAGCGTTCCGCCCTCGACCGCGATCGACCTCCCCTCCGTGTACACGCTGCCCGTGACGCTGTCGAGCGGCAGCCCGCCGATCTGGACGTGTGCCGTCCCGACGCCGTGCCGCGCCGCGATCACCCAGATCTCGTTGCCGACGCGACGGCTCGTCACCTCCGTCGTCGGATCGTTCGTCGTGAGCGGAAGCGCCGACGCGGGTTCCAGGAGCGCCGCGTAGAGCGGGCCCCGAGGCCCGATCTCGAGAACGAGCGGCTTGAGCACGTCGTTCCAGAACGTCCAGTTCCAGCCGGACGCCGCGTCGGTCGAGTTGAGACAGCGCTCGTTCTGGCCGCCGAAGAAGTTGAGCGCGCGCGCCCCGTTGATGATCGCGTCGTAGACCATGTAGCGCTCCTGCGTGATCGTCGGGAGAACGAAGTTCCCCGCGGCGTCGTAGCTCCCGCTGAAGCAGACCTGGAGGGTCGTCCAGACGACCCGGTTCGGCGTCACCGACTCGATCATCTTCGTCCACGTTCCGACGTCGTGGAGATTCGGGTTCGCCACCGCGATCCCAACCGGGTAGACGTCGACGCCGTGGCTGTCGGTCACGGCGCTGTACGGGGCGAGCTGCTCCGCCGTCCCGCGCGGGGCCTGGATCGTCACCCAGAGATGGAAAGGATCGAGCGAGAGGCTCTTGGTGCACCAGCTGTCGTCTCCGCGCGCGGTCGTGAGGCAGTACGCGTACGTGAGCGACGCCGGCGGATACCCAACCCACAACGGCTCGTCCGCGCCCTTCCAGAGGGCGAGGGCGGGATCGTCTGCGAGCCTCGTGACCACCCTCCTCAGCGTCGCTTCCTCGGGGGTCCCCGGCTGGGCTCGCGCAAGCTCGCGGAGGTTCACCCACGTATAGACACCGCGCGCCGCGGCGGCGCGATTCATGGCCTCGGTCTCGGCGAGCACCGAGTCCGAGAAGGGGACGCCGAGCGGACCCGCCCGAAGGACGTTCACGCCCGCGCTCGTCACCTCGTCGAGCGCATTCGCCCCCGCCGGGGTCGTCCCGTCGAGCGGCGGCCCGAGCGAGAGCGAGATCGGGAAGAACTTCGCCCCGTCGACCAGGAACGTCCCGTTCGGGTCGTAGCTCGTCCTCGCAGCAATCGCGTCGCTGGGCGCGGCAGGCGCGCACGCGAGCGCGAGCACGGCGAGGAGCCATCTCTTCGTCTGCCGCGCGATCGTGACCCCTTCCGTCGGTTCCGCCCGAGTGTGCCAGAGGACGTCGCGCCGGGAAACCCGCGGCGCCCGATCGCTTACATTTCCCCGCCCGAGGCGGGCGACGGCCGCGCCGGTCGCTCTTCGAATCGCGAGCCGCTCGCAGGGCGGGAAGTCTCGCTGGCCGTGGCTTGCGTTCCTCCGACCCGCCGTGTCTCCGCACGCGACACAAGCGCCAGGACTCCGACGAAAAGATCGCGAGCGCGAGTAATCGGTTGCGGCGATCGTTTAGCGCACCGAACAGGTCTGGCGTCGGTGTTTGGACGAACGTCCCCTGATCGCGTGACGGACGTGGTCCGTCTTCAGATCAGGGGTCTCCCTAAGCGACGCGGGCGTCGCGGACGCGATCCACGATCTTCACCATTCCCGCACGATATGACCGCGGCGGTGGCTCGCTTATCCGTGAAGCTCCGCGGGCGTTCACGTCACTCGTCGTACGCGTTCGCGACGACGTAGTTGCGGATGTCGTCGTCGCTCATCTCGGGGTGGTACTGGTCGCGGTGCTCGCGCGCCTGGCGGATGAGGTCGTCGTCGGATTCGCCTGTGAAGTGAATGTCGTCGTGCGCGTCGTGAACGCAGTCGAATGCTCGCATGCCGCCTCCTTTCGACCGAGTCTTGCCGGCTACGGCGGCGAGTATGACGCTCGGCATTCACGTCTTCAACACCGGCGCCCGGACGGGGCCTGCCAGTCCCCGAGCACCGGCTCGAGCCGAAGCCGCTCGACTACCCGGAGCTCGTCGGGCGCGGACGCTCGCGCCACCGAGGCGGCGCAGTACCCCGCGCTTCCGTCTGTGGTCTCGTTAACACGGAGGAGGCCGAAGCGGCCTCTTCCGCTTTGCCGGAAGTCGCCGGCGGCCGTTAGTTGTGCGCGATCGTAACGCGATCGCCCTCGGCGCGGCAGGGCGCGGCCTGGCGCACGTTCCAAGCGGCGCTGCGAAACATGTGTCTCACAATCGGTTTGAACTTTCTCGTTTTGTGACATGATTGTCTCGCCGAGGAGGGGGCACCCCGGCCGGGCCGTGCGGGCGGCGGGCATGCGACACTCGCCGCCCGCCTCCGCTCGAGCGACGGCGGTCGGCTGCGGCTCCCCCGCCGAGGTCGCCGAAGACAGTCAGGAAACCGCGACGCGCCCGACGTTCCGGCTCGGCCGAGGGGAGTAGGATCTGCGCGAGGGTGCCTCCCTCCGACTCGGCGTGTCTTGGCAGACAGCTGTGGCGGACCCGGCGCCCTCAACGTTTGCGGCGCAGTAATGCAGCGGGCTCTACACCGTGGAGCCTTCGTGTCGCACAAGCGGGAAGACATCGGCCGCGTGGCCTCTGCCGGCCGGATACGGGTCGCTCCGGGTGTCGGCGCCGTCAAGCGAGCGCGTGAACCACCTTCCGGGCGATGGATCAACTGGCCCCTTTCCGACATCGTCAGGCAAGCGGCTGTTCGGCTCCCGGCGGCAGGAGCCAGAGCAGGATGGAAGCAGCGGCCTCGTACGCGCTTCCCCGCTCACGGGGGGCGGACTTGCGGCGGTTCGCCCCCCACCTTCGATTTGGCGCGACACGCCGCATATGGATGGAGGCGGCGCTTTGGCGGACAGCAATCTCACGCTTTCGCAGGAGGAGTTCCTTGCGCTCGACGGCGATGCCGCCGCCGGGCTCGTCGCGTCGCGCTTCCACGCCCTCCGCGAGCTCGGCTGCGATGCCGAGGCGGCCGTCGTCGTTGCCGTCCATCCCGAGATCGACGTGGCGGAAGCATTCGACCTGATCCGGCGCGGCTGCGATGCGCGCGCCGTCCTCCAGATCCTTCGCTGACCGAGCGACGCGCGGCCGAGAGGAAACGCTTCTACCGAATCGACGAAGACGAAAAACCCCACTACTGCGGGGCTTTCGAGTAGATGGGCGGTACTGGGCTCGAACCAGTGACCCCCAGCTTGTCGAGTACGCGGGAGGGGGTCTACGGAGGAGCAGGGAGGGTCAGACTGCCTGTGTTCATGCGAAATCGCCCGGAATGGGGCCCCGCCCGTGGAGCAGGCTGGAGCTCCCTGTGTCCAGACCTGGCTCAGACCCGCTTCTCGTCGGGCGGCTCGTCGCCGGCGGCCTCCGCGGTGGCGGCGTCGGAGTGCTTCATCACCTGGCGCTGGACGTCCTGGCGCATCGATCCAACCAGCTGGCTGACGAGCCCGTAACTCGCACCTCCCGCGTGCGCCGCGGCGGCGGCGCGCCACATCAGCTCGCGCTCCTCCGTGAGCTGCTCCTCGAGGGCGACGATCTTCGCGCGCCGCTCGCGCACCTCGGCGAGGAGCCGGAGGGATTCATACGTCGGCCGCCCATCCGTGCCCAGCTCCCCGGCGCGCTCTTCCTGAATGTTGGGGCTAGGAAGGGTGTCCGGCCAGGCGCTAGACCATGCTAGGCGGGCGTGATCTCGAGCCTCTTCGCCCCCTCCAGCCGCATACGCCGACAGACGGCGAGGAAGGCGTCGGCGTCGTGGAGCCGGGCGAAGACGTTCACGGCAATCGGCCCCTCGGGCATCGAGGGGGTTGCGTCGAGGTCATAGAACCAGCAGACCTCCGAGTAGCCCTCCTCGATGCCGTACCCCGAGCCCTTCTCGACCGTGAGGAAGCCAACGTCGCCAGCCCCGACAATCGTCGTCGCGTGCTCGCGCGGCACCGTGACTAGCGCGGGGAGGATGAGGTAGACCTCACTCCCGGAATAGATCCCGTGGCGCGCGAGGCCGGAGACGGGGAGCGCATCCCAGACCGCACTGCATGTCTCAGGCGCCTGTTCCCGAAGCAGCCGCGCCGGTGCGGCCACGTCCTCGTCGAGGAAGCGGATGACGATCTCGCGTTGCACGCGCAACGCTTATCACGTCCGCCGAGTCAGCGGCGGAAGCGAATCGTCCAGCGGCCGTCCGCCTGGACAGCGAGGAGATACGTCTCAAACGGCAGTTGCTCGAATGTGAGCGTCTCGCGACGGAAGATCCCGATCTCGTTGAAGAGAAGCTCGGAACCGGAGAGGCCGCCCCCTCGCCACCCGGCGAGGCCGCCATCGCTTCGTCCAGTGCCTTCAGCCCTTCGCGAACGCGTCCCTGCAGGACGAGCGACGCTCCGATCTCGGCCAGGGCGCAGAGCTCCAAGTCGAGGTCGTGCGACTCGCGGGCGAGCTCCCACGCTTCCCGCGACAGGTGCTCGCCCGCAATCGGGCCGGGTGCGTCGCCTGCCCGCATGAGCAGCAGCCACCCGCGCATCTCGTCGAGCTCGAACTCCTCGATGAGACGCGTTGCGCGCGCCAGCCAGCCCGCTGATGCGGCCGCGTTGCCGAGCTTCGCGCGGTAGTGGATGCAAAGCGCCAGCGCACATTCGGCCGCGCCGACCGGATCCGAACGGCGACGGAACTCGGAGTACGCCCGCTCCCGGTATGCGGCGGAATCGCGAATATCGCCGAGCCACCACAGCGCTTCCGCGAGGCCGAGCAGCGCCTCGCCGGTCTCGCCACCCTCGAGCGCTGCGCTGAACGCGCGCTTCGCCGCGACCCAGTTCCCGGCCTCTAGCGCCTCGTTGCCCGCGGTGACGAGATCCTCGACCTCGCTCGGCACGCGTCCATGCTAGGGCAGCGCCTGTGAATCTCGAAGGGGGCCGGGTCCGAGACCGGGAGCCGCGGGTTCCCTCTGCGCCGAAGTCGTGCATGCGCGCGGACGACTTTGGCGGGATTGCACGCGACCGGCGATCGCGGTGAAGGCACGCGGTTATGTGGTTCGCCCGATAACGGCGCGGGCGCGAGAGCGGCGACGCGGGGGCCGCGAGCCGCCGCTTCACGTGCCGTCTACTGACTTCCGCTCGACTGCGCCGTCGAGGCGACTTCCTGTGCGCTCTCCTTGAGCGACGACGCCATCTCCTCGCTCTGCTCGCGGCCGCGCTCCCCGACCGTCTCCTTCGCGCTCTCGGTCGCTTCCTGCGCGACCTGCTTCCCCCGCTCGAGCGCTTCCTGCCCCGTCTCCTTCAGCGCGCCCTTTACCTGGTCGGCGACCTCGCCCATCCGCTCGTCCTCGACCCGCGTCGAGGGCGCGAGCAGGCCGACGACGAATCCGACGGCCGCGCCGCCGACGGCGAGACCGAGCGGGTTCTCCTTGGCGATCCCCGCGCCCCGCCGCGCCGTTTGCTTCACGGCTTCGGTGTCCGGGGACGCACCGCGCACGCGACCCGACACGGCGTCCTTCTTCTCCGAGACCCAGTCGCCCGCGCGTGACTTGACGTCAGTCTTGTACCCGATCGCCTCGACGGTGTCGCCCATACGCGCTCGCGTTTCCTCTATCTCTTCACGGATCTCGCTTGGGTCTTGGCCCATTCGACGTCCTCCTTCACGCTCTCGACTGTTTGCTCGGGCTTCGGCGGTCCCGCCTCCTCCACGCGTTCCCGGCCCATGACGTACAGAGCCGCGGCGATTACCCCATAGACGGCTGCGACGACGAGCGCCGCCGCCCAGTTCGGCATTGCCCCGTCCAGAGCCAGGATCAAAAAGGCCGTGAGGGCTCCGAGCGCGAGGAGCCCGACGACGCCTGCTACGCCCCACATGCCGAACCCCGGCGCGGCCTTGCGCCCCTTCTCCCGCATCTCGGCCTTTGCGAGCTCGAGTTCCTGCCGAACGAGCATCGTCGTCTCGTTGGCGAGCTGCCGCATAAGGTCGCCGATCGGACGATCGCGCAGGTCCTCGTCTGTCCTTATCTCGGACACGGTCGCTCCTACACCGACTCGCGAACCGGCGAGCCGGCCGGCGCCGACGTCGTCGGCGGAACCGCGGGCATAGCGGGCCGAACGTCGGGCTCGAATACCACATCGGGCCCAGCGCCCGTCCCCGCAAATTCGGGCCGACCCGCTGCGCTCCAGCTGCCACCAGCCGTCGAGTCCTGGTATCGACGGCTGCTCGACGCCTTCAGCACGCGCGAGCCAAGGAGCCCAAGGACGAACCCCCCGGCCGCAACAAGCCACGGCTGGCGGCGCGCGAAATCCTCGACGTCGCGGAGAATCCGGTCGGCGTCCGACTCGGACAGGTAGCCGCCGAGACGCTCCGCGCGCTCCGCGGCCCCGTCGGTCAGCCTCGCAGGACCCTCCTTCCCTTCGTTCCGAAGGGTCTCGCCCGTCCGTCGTATCGCGTCCGCGAGTGACTGCACCTGTTCGCCCGCCTGCGTGGAGCGCGTATCGACCTGCTCGCGCATACGGCCGGACGCCTGGCCGCGGAGCTCCTGCGCCTTCTCCTGAGCTTGCCCGGCGACCTGCTCGGCGCCCTCGCGCGCACGCGCGCTGACCTCCTGGGCTCCCCGCTGCGCTTTGTCCTTCGCTTGGCCGGTCGTCGACTCGCCCACGGCCGTGCCGGCTGCGTCATCGATTTGTGCCATGTGTCCTCTCCTTGTCAGCCATCAAACGCGCGGATCTGGGACGTTGGATCCGAGGGTCAAACCGAGATCGGGCGACGCGAGCAACCAGCCTGGCGAGCAGCTCGCCCGGCGAACGGGACGCTCACGCCGTACCCCCTGACCTCACGATCCTCCCGCCTCGTGTCGGCCTACGTTTCCGCACGGGCCGCCGCCAAACGGGGCCGGCGCTGCGTACCGCATCGGGTACCCCACGCGAGGCGATCCAAGTTGCATCGCTGCTCTTCCTCGCGACAAGGGGTCCTGCACGGGTGCAACTCGCCGCCGAGCGGGCGAACCTCCGCAGTCGAAGCGGGGGCGGCGCGATTCGAACCCACGGCCTAAGCCGTGACCGTCGAGAGGCGCGACCTGTTGCGCTCCTGGGAGCGCTACGCCGCCAGCGAGCCCGGCCTGCCGCTCGTTCGCTCACCGAACTCGTCTACCGACGGGGGCTTGAGCGAGTGTGCGAAGGTGATCACGCGCTGACAGCGGTGGGCGATGGCTTGGGTGACTCACCCGCCGCGCCGGCCGCAGCTAGCCCCGCTCGACTCGCCAGACGCGAGGCCCTGGGAGCCCCACGGGGCCTCGCTCTATTTCAGCGCAGCACGAGCACCAGGGCCACGGCGGTTGCCGGCGGCGATAAGCAGGGTGGCGACGCTCACGACGGTCCGGATGACCTCGAGCACATGACGTAAAGCCGCATCGCGCCTCGGTTCAGCGCCCGTCTGAAAACCGCTCGGCGGTGCTGAACGGTCTCGTGGGTTCGAATCCCACCCCGGCCGTCTGTTCACGCGAAAAGCGGCTGCCTATGCGAGTTTGTGACTCCACGCGTCCCTGCACGGACCGAGCGAGTTGCTCCGCTGAACGCCGCTCAACGCCGCCTGAGAGTGGCCCCCAGTGGCGCACCACTGGCGCGCACCCACCCGAAATTCCCAAGACCGCGGCCACCTGCACGCCGCGATCCCCAAGGACGGCCGGGCCCCACGGCGGCGTGCGAGGGCCTTCCATGACGGGCGCGAGCGTCTTTCTCTAGGTGCGCGGCCGCGGCAACTTCCAGGTGCGCGGCGGCGGCGAATCCTCGCATCGTTCACCATCCCCGACTGTGGCACGCTCGCCTTCCCCCCTGCGCCCTCCCCTGCTCCCTGCGCGGACGGCGGTGGCGACGCACCGGCTGTTTCGGTTCCTCTCGCGGGAGCGGCGGCAAAGGATCTTCCACCCCGTCGGCATCGCATTCGTCTGCGAGGTCCGGCTCGAGGACGGCGCGTTCGGCGCCGTGGGAACGCACGCTGGGTTGATCCGCTTTTCGCGCGCGCTCGGCGTACCGGCACCGCTCCCGGACGTCCTCGGCGTTGCGCTTCGGATCGCCCACGCGCACGGCTCGGGCGCGCACCAGGACATCCTCCTTGCGTCCTCGCTCGCCGGCTTCGTCCCGGCCCCCACGCGGACGTTCTTCGGGCCGGCGTTCTCGTCGCTCCTCCCGTATCGAGTCGACAGGCGACTTGCGCTCCTGGTCGCCCGGGCAGCCGTGCCCGGTGCGGTGTGCGGTTCCGACGCGCTCGCTGGCCTCGAGCGGGCGGCTGACGAGACGGGCGTGCGCTTCCGTTTCTCCGTCATCCCGGGTAGCCGCCCGGTCGGCGAGATTGTCGTCCTAGAGCGCCTAACACCCGGGGAGGCCGCCCGGCTCCGCCTGAATCCTTACAACACGGGCCCGCGCGCGATTCCGGTCGGGCTTCCGAACCGTCTGCGCGACCCCGCGTACCGCGGGAGCCAGGCAGGCCGGCCGATGCCCCGCTAGCGCCTCGTTTTGCGCGCGCTCGCTATGTCTGTGCACGGAGATACGTCACGACGGGGAGCGTCGTTTTCGATCTCCTCCCGATGAACCAGACCGGGTCGCACGGGATTGGGTCAAAACGCGAGGTCTCGAACGCCCATCGCCGCCGGCTCGCTTTCGGTAGGTCGGTCACGAGGGCCTCCGCTAGAGCGCGGCGCCCACCGCCTCGGCGAGCCACTGGTGACGGTCCGCGATCCGGCTGAGCACGGCGATCTCCGCCTGCGTCTCGCGCAGGCGAGCCTGGGCGTCGTCCCGTTCCTGGCGGAACCTGACGCCGGCGGCCTGCGTCTCGGCGAGGTCGGCCTGCTCGACTGATCAGACCCCTGTCAGACCCGCTTCTCCTGAGGGCCCCTGCGGGCCCTCTCTCTTTCCCGTAACCCCCTGATTTGCAGGGAGTTTCTGAGTGGGCGGTACTGGGCTCGAACCAGTGACCCCCAGCTTGTCGAGCTGGTGCTCTCCCAACTGAGCTAACCGCCCGCGGCTCGGGGATTGTAGCGCAGGCGATCCCGCAGGAACCGGAGCGGATCGACGAGCCTTCCCGCGATGCGAACCTCGAAATGCAGGTGCGGCCCGGTGCACGAACCGGTGCAGCCGGCTCTCGCGATCAGCTCCCCGGACGCGACCCGCTCGCCGACGCGGACGCGCGTCGCGGCGAGGTGCGCATACAGCGTCGTGAGCCCGCGGACGTGGCGCAGCCGCACGACGTTTCCGTACCCCTCGTAACGCGGGAGGTAGCCGACCGCGGTCACCACGCCGGGGAGCGCGGCGCGGACGGCGTCGGTCGCGAGCACGGCGATGTCGATCCCGTCGTGGGTGCGGCCCCACCGGTAGCCGAACGGCGAGTGGACGGGACCGCGGAGCGGGACGGCGAAGCGCCCGATCGTCGGGCGGTAGCGCGCCTCGTCGTCGTACTCGGGGACGAGGCCGTGCGCAGGCGCGGCGAGCGCAAGCGTGACGAACGTCGCAGCGACTACTGGGCTGAGTCGCAAGCGGGTCAGGCTAGCGGAAAGTGCCGCACCGGTCGGGCCGGCGCTCGTCGCCAACCGTCTGTCCCTGCTTTACGAGCGGCCCGCCAGCCCCGCTGCGCCGCCACCGGCGGCGCCCCGCGCGACCGTGATCGAGCCCTGCATCCAAGCATGGATCGAGCACAGGTAGTGGAGCGTCCGCCCCGCCGGCGCGGAGACCACCCCGCCGATCCGGGCGCCGGGCGCGAGGACGAGCGAGTCGCCGCGTGCGTCGAGTCCCGGTCGGCCACGGTTCACCCGAACTCGCGCGATATCCGACTCGGGGTCGCTCGGATCCGCGAGATGCGCGTTCGCGAGCTCGCACGCGCGGCACTGGAAGACCTGGTTGATCGTCCGTGGCAGCTCGCGCCGGTTCACGAACGTGATCGTGTGCGGCTCGGAGCTCTCGTCGCGGTCGATCCAGGTGACCCGCTCGTTCGGGCTCACGATCACGTGGCCCGGCGACCACCGAACGGTGTCCGAGATCCCCCCGTTCGGCTCGAACCGCGGTCCGCCGATCGTGCGCACGACCTCCGCGGCGCCCGCCGGCGTCGCGCCGATCGCGAAGACGGTCGCGAGCGCGGCGAGCGCCACCGCAGCGCGTCGATACGTGCTCATCCCTCGCATGCCACCTCCTGACGTCGTTGTGCGCGAGTGTTGCACGGGCGGCGGCAAGCGCCAAGGAGCCGACTAGCGGACGCGGATCGCGCCGCTCGTCGACGGCGAGTAGCCGCCCACGCCTTGAACAAGGCGCGCCCGCACCCGCGTCCCTCGAGGGACTGTCACGCGGAACGTCGCGTGCGAGCGCGCATTCAAGCGGCCGCGCGCGAGACGCCTCCACCCGCTTCGGTGCCGCCGCTCGAGCGCGACGGGCGCGCCCGTCTGCGCCGGAGTCGCCGCGATCGTGAAGACGACGCGGCGCGCGCCTCGGCGGTAGCGCAGCGAGACGCGCGGCTGCACCGCCACCTGGACGGCGGTGCTGGTCCGGTCACCGGCCATCGCGATGTAGCGGCCCGGCACGCCGGCGATCGTCGCGGAGAACGAACCCGACGCGGACGCGTCCACGGTCGTGACGACGTTCCCGTCGGCGCTCGAGTGGATCATCACGCTGCTCGACGGCGGTGCGAGCCCGGTGAGCGTCGCGGTGCGCCCGTGCCGGATCGGGACGGCCGGTCCGGCGAGGTAGAGGTCGTAGACGGAGACGACGCCGCTCATGCCGCCGTGCAGCGTGCAGCGGTAGCCGAAGCGGCCGGCGGCCGGGAACGTCACCTCGTGCCTTGCGCCCGGCTCGAGCGTCCCCGACGACGGGAAGCCGGTCGCCGTCACGTTGTGCGCGGTCGGATCGCCGTTCGCCCAGACGACCCGATCGCCGGTGAGTGCGACGAGGTCAGCCGGCTGAAAGCGGTTGAATCGGATCGCGACGTCGCGATCCGCGGCAGCCGCGGCCGCCGGGCTCGCGAGGCACGCGAGCGCCACGACGAGCGCGAGGCGCCTCACGGCCTGCCCGCGACTCCCGCGCCGCCGCTCGTCCCGGCCCGCCCGGCCGCCCGCCGTGCGACCCGGTAGAGGCCGATCATCCCGTTCGCCTGGTGGAACTCGACGTGACAGTGGTAGAGCCAAGCACCGGGCACGTCCTCGCGGATGCGGACGCGAAAGCTCTCGGCCGGACCGACGGTTCGATTGTCGATGAACTCATCGGCGAACCGCCAGCGGTGCCCGTGGAGGTGGAACGTGTGGAACTCCTCGCCGATCGCGAGCACGTTGAACTGGACGAGCTCGCCGACCCGGGCGCGAAACGTCGGCGTGTTTCCGACGAACGCGCGCCCGTTGACCGTATGGAGACCCAGGTGGTTCGCGAAGAAGACCACGAACTCACGCGTTGGACGCCGCTCGCGCGCTCCCCGGATCGAGATCGCCCCGTACATTCCCCCTCCGATCGACGCCTGCATCGCAGGGCCGTGGTCGTGGTACGGCCAGACTCCGACGGAGCTCGGAACCGCCTGGAGGCGGTACGTGACGCTCTCGCCGGGCGGGACGGCGGCGCCGATGCCCGATTCGCCCGGGATGAACGAGCCGTCCGAGCTGAACCGGTAGCGAAAGCCGTGGAAGTGCATCGAGTGCGGGCGTCCGAAGGCGGTGTCGAGGTTCTTGAAGTGGACGAGGACGGTGTCGCCGACGCGCGCGCGGATCGTCGGGCCCGGGATCCCGTCGTTGTCGCCCGAGAAGAAGCGGTTCGGCAGCTGCCGTCCCCAGCCCCGCGTGAACTTCCGGTACAGGACGGTCTGCATCGTTGTCTCCTCGGGCGTAAACGTCCGACCGGAGATCGGGTCTTGCCCGCTCGGGACGACGTTCCACGTCTCCGGCACCGCGGCGATCCAGTAGTGGACCGTGCGCGCGTGCGCGGGCGGCGCGAGCGAGAGGGCGAAAACGACCCCGACGACCAGAAGAAGCCTCCGCAAGGCCGGGGTATTTTGCCGGATCTTCGCCCCGAGACGTGTAGACACTCGCTCAGCGCCCGAGCCGCTCGAGGGGCGCGTACTCGAGGACGAGCCGCCGCTCGGCGCCGTCCTCGGCAAAGCGGACCGTGACGGTGCCGTCCGCCTCGATCCGCGTCACGACGCCGTCGCCGAGCGTCGAGTGGCGGACTGAGTCGCCCGTCGCGAGCTCCGGGATCTCGCTCTCGGCCCGAACCGACACTCTCGGCGCCCCGTAGCCCGACCATGACGCGGGCCGGAGGCGGTCGCGCACGATCTCGTCCTGCGGCAGCTCGTCGAGGAAGCGGCTCGGCAGGTTGTAGGAGCGCGAGCCCCAGAGCGAGCGGCCCGAAGCGTGCGTCAGCACGAGCCGCTCCTGCGCACGTGTCAACCCGACGTAGCAGAGGCGGCGCTCCTCCTCGAGCCCCTGCTCCTCGAGGGAGCGCGCGTGCGGGAAGACGCCTTCCTCCATCCCCACCAGGAAGACCGCGCGAAACTCGAGTCCCTTCGCGTTGTGGAGCGTCATCAACGTGATCCGGCCGCCCTCCTCGGTCAGCTCGTCCTGGTCGGAGAAGAGCGAGATCTGCTGGAGGAACTCGGAGAGGGTCGGCTGCTCGGCCGTCTCCTGGTACTCGCGGGCGACGTTCACGAGCTCGCCGAGATTCTCGATCCGGCCCTGTGCTTCGACCGTGCGCTCCGCCTCGAGCGCCTCGAGGTAGCCGGTCCGCTCGAGGACGCGCTCGACGAGGTCGGGGACGGACAGCTCCTCGGCCTCCGCGGCGAGCGACTCGAGGAGCGCGCGGAAGCGCTGGATCGCCTTGAGCGGCGCTGCGCCGCAGCCGGCCTCCTCCCCGCGGGCGAGCGCGTCGCGCATCGTGATCCCCTGCGCGTCGGCGAACGCGGCGAGCCGGGCGAGCGAGGCATCGCCGATCCCCCGCCGCGGCCGGTTCGCGATGCGGGCGAGCGAGACGGCGTCCGCCGGGTTGTCGAGCACCTGGAGGTACGCGACCGCGTCCTTCACCTCCGCGCGCTCGTAGAAGCGCGGTCCCCCGATCACCTGGTACGGGATCTCCTGACGGACGAGCACGTCCTCGAGGACGCGCGACTGGGCGTTCGTCCGGTAGAAGACCGCGATCTCGGCGCCGGCATGGCCTTCCTCGAAGAGCTGCGCGACCTCCGCTGCCACGAGCCGCGCCTCGGCGTGCTCGTCCTCCACCTCGATGACGCGGACGGGCTCGCCCTCGCCTAGATCGCTCCAGAGGTTTTTCGGCTTCCGCTCGCGGTTGTGGGCGATGACGGCGTTCGCGCCGCGAAGCACGCGGTTCGTCGAGCGGTAGTTCTGCTCGAGCGGGATCACCTTCGTGCCCGGGAAGTCGCGCTCGAACTCGAGGATGTTACGGATGTCGGCGCCGCGAAACGCGTAGATCGACTGGTCCGGGTCGCCGACGGCGAAGACGTTCCGATGCCTCGCGGCCAGGAGCTGGAGCAGCCGGTACTGGGCGTGGTTTGTGTCCTGGTACTCGTCCACGAGGAGGTAGCGGAAGCCCTTCTGCCAGCGCGCGGCGGCCTCGGGGAAGCGCTCGAGCACCTCGACCGTGAGCATCAGGAGGTCGTCGAAGTCGAGCGCGTTCGACGCGTGCAGGCGGCGCTGGTAGAGGTCGTAGACGTCCGCGACGGTCTGGTCGTAGAACGACGCGACGCGGCGGCGGTACTCGTCGGGGCCGACGAGCTGGTTCTTGGCCATCGAGATCTGCGCGTGGATCCCGCGCGGCGCGAAGCGCTTCGGGTCGCGCTCGAGCTCCTCGAGGGAGTTCTTGACGAGCCGCACCTGGTCGGCCTGGTCATAGATCGTGAAGTTCGACCGGTAGCCGAGCCGCGGCGCCTCGCGGCGCAGGATCCGCCCGCACGCCGCATGGAACGTCATCACCCACATCGTCCGCGCGACCTCGCCGACGAGCTCCTCGACGCGCCGCTTCATCTCGCCGGCGGCCTTGTTCGTGAACGTGATCGCGAGGATCTCGTTCGGCTTCGCGCCTGCCGCGCGGATCAGGTGGACGATTCGGTGCGTGAGGACGCGCGTCTTCCCCGACCCCGCGCCCGCGACGACGAGCACGGGCCCCTCGGTGGCGAGGACGGCCTCGCGCTGCGCCGGATTCAGGTCGGCGAGGTACTGCTCGGGCAAGGCGACGGCCATTCCGCTCGATGCTAGCGGCGGGGTCTACGGCCTTCTGGGGGGTGGCTGTCGCAGCCCCGTCCGGGGTCTGACCCCGGACGGGGCCCGGCCGGGCAGCGCTCGGACGGCCACGTCGCCGCCGATCTGGAGCAAGAACGGCGAAAAGCCATGCCGCGACAAGTCACGGCCGGGGTCTGACCCCGGACGTGGCCGGCTGGGTCACTGTCGGAGACGGTCTCACCGCCCCGCGAGCCGACGCCTACGACGGCGGCGTGGTCGCGAGCGCGGACTCGACCCACGCCATCGCGCTGGCGAGGGCCGACTCGTCGCTCGACTTCAGGACGACCTCGACCTCGGGCCCCGAGTCGGGAAAGCGCGGATAGCTCCCGATCGCGACGGCCGGGTGACGGCGCGTCGCCTCCTCGAGGACGGTGACGATCCGCCCTTCCGTCGTGCGGTAGCTTCGCCTCCAGGTCGCGATCGGACGGCCGCGGAAGCGCTCCGCGATCGCGTCGAACATCGCCTCCATCTCGCTCGGGAGGCCGGGGAAGACGAACACGTTGCCGAGGGCAAAGCCGGGCGCGCCGCCGAGCGGGTTCGCGATCGGGTCTGCACCGCGCGGCAGACACGCCCACCTGGCGGCGTACTCGCCGAGACCGCGCGAGGCGAAGCGCGCGCGGAGGTCGTCCGCGAGCGGCGCGATCTCCTCGCAGGGAACGCCGAACGCGGCCGCGACCGCCTCCCGCGTGATGTCGTCCGGCGTGCCGCCCAACCCTCCGGTCACGAAGACGTACGCCGCGCGCGGGCTCTCGAGGCGGAGGAAGGCAGCGATCTCCTCGACGTCGTCGCGAACCGCCGCTGCCAGCGTCACCTCGACGCCCAGCGAGGCGAGGCGGCGGGCAAGCCAGGACGCGTTCGTGTTCTCGACGTCGCCGGAGACGATCTCGTTGCCGACCGTGAGGACGACCGCCGTCGGCTCGGCCCGGGTCGCGCTCATGGAGCCAGCGTAGACCCTTGACCGAGGGAGCCGTTCGCTACGAGACCGGGTACGGGCGCCGGGCAAGCGCCGGGAGCGCCTGCGCCGTGACCCAGGCCGGCGTGACGGCATAGCGGGCGCTATAGCGGAAGCTCCCGTTCGAGCGCTGCAGACGGCGCAGGTAGCCGAACACCGCGGCGCCGGGCGCGCGGCGAGCCGCGACGAGCGCCTGGATCGCCCACGCCGTCGACTGCGCGTCCGAGCCGCGGCCGGCGGTCAGCTCGAAGCCGCCGTCGCCGTTCTGGAGTCGCCGCAGGAAACGAGCGCCCCGGACGACGGCACGCGAGCGCGCCGAGACGCCGGCCGCACGAAGCGCCTGGATCGCGGCGGCCGTGTCGTTCGAATCGGCTCGGCCTCTGACCGCCCACGACCACCCGCCGCCCGGGCGCTGCCGGCGAAGCAACCACCGAACCGTCGCCCGGCCCGCCGGCCTGCCCGCCGCCCGCAGCGCGAGGACGCCCCAGATGGTTGAGTTGACGGTCGGTCCGATGCGGCCGTTCGAGGCGCGGCGCGCGGCGAGGCGGTCGGCGAGGCTCCCGACGCCGCGCCCGAGCGCGTCGAGCGCGAGGATGCGAAGCTCGAGGTCGGTGACGCTCGTGTCCTCGCGGTCGAGCAGGAAGTCCGCCGCCGCGCCGCGACGGGTCGGGAACGCGCCGGCGGCGCGCAGGCCGAGGACCGCCCAGGCGGTCAGGCCCGCATCGGAGCGCTCGCCCGGCTCGCCGAAGCCGCCGTCCGCGTTCTGCTGCGCGCGGACGTAGCGAACGCCGTCGGCGATCCCGGCAGACGCGGAGCCGGCGAGCGCGAGCGCGGCGAGCGCCGAGGCGAGGAGCTTCACGCCCATACGATCTCCGTCCGAAGGCGACGGTCGTAGCGTTCGAGCACGCGGCGTAGCTCGGGCCCCGCCGCGAGCGCGATCACGATGTTCCCGATCGCGTGCGTCGCGTTGAACGCGACGCCGCTCGCGAGGACGACCTGGACGGGGGCATCGGGCAGGAATGCGTACCAGTGCCAGAGATCCATCGGGACGCCGTACGCAAACCCGAGCCCGCCGCAGAAGAGGGCGAACACGACCCGTCGCTCGACGAGGCGGCGTACGAGGCCGCCCGCGACCCCGCACCCGCCCCACGCGAGCATCTGCCACGGCGTGTACGTCCCCTGGCCGAGGAAGAAGTTCGACGCGAGTGCCGCGAGCGCGCCGACCGCGAAGCCGCGCCTCGGGCCGAGTGCGACGCCCGACGCTGCCGCGATCACGGTGACGGGCTGCACGCTCGGGACGGGGGCGAAGAGGACGCGTCCGGCGGCCGCGAGCCCGCCGAGCGTCGCGACAAGCGTCAGGTCCTTCACGGACCCGGGGCTGCCTTCGAGCCACGCCGCACCGGCGACGAGCACCGCGAACATCGCGAGGAGGACGGCGAACCCGCCCCGGGCGGGATCGAGCGCGGCCCACGCGGCCGCCGCGAGCGCGGCCGTCGCGAAGACGAAGAGCGGCCGGGAGACCACTTCGACATGCGGGCCGGCGTGTCGAGTCGTCGTTCCAGACGCACGGCTACGCAAAGCCCGCCCATCCTGACGATCGTCACCGCCGAGTCGGCGCCTAGGCGACAACCCGAACCTCCTCGCCGAGGGCGACGCTGCGGTCGGCGGGGAACGTTCCGTCGTGCGTTGCGACGAGGACGCCGCGGCCGGCCGCCGCGTACTCCGCGAGCCAGGCGGCGAGCTCGGCCTTCCGGTCGGGATCGACTCCCCGCGTCGGCTCGTCGAGGATGAGGAGGTCGGGCTCCGCGACGGCGACCGCCGCGAGCGCGAGTCGTTCGCGCTCGCCGCTCGAGAGGTCGCGCGGGTGGCGCTCCGCGGCCCAGGTAAGGCCGACGCGCGCGAGCGCCGCGAGCGCCCGAGCCTCGTCGCCCCCGACGGCCAGTGCCGCCTCGTCGACCACCCGCTCGCGAACGAGGTAGCGGCCGGGATCCTGGAGCAGGAGCCCGGCGCGCCCATCCCGCTCCACGAGCCCGGCAGACGGCTCGAGGAGGCCGACGAGGATCTTCGCGAGCGTCGTCTTCCCGATGCCGTTCGGTCCCTGGAGCGCGACGACCTCGCCGCGGTGCACCGCGATGCTCGCCCCGTCGAGCGCCGGAACCCCGGGGCGGTACGCGAACGAGACCGCCTCGGCGCGCACGACGAGCGGGCCGGGAGCAAGGAACAGTCTGTTACGTGCGTCTCCCGCTCCGAGGTAGCACGGCCGGTTCTCGGCGAGCCAGTCTCGTGCCTCCGCGCGCGGCGCGTCGAGGAGGAGGCGGCCCTGCTCCAGGAAGAGCACACGGTCGCAGACGGCGAGCGCGCGCTCCGGGCGCTGCTCGCAGAGAACAACCGTCGCCCCGAGTCGCTGCACCTTCGCGAGCAGCAGCTCGGCCGTCGCGGCGTCGAGCTGGGAGGTCGGCTCGTCGAGCAAGAGAAGCCGCGGCCGAACCGCGAGCGCGCCGGCAAGGCAGATGCGTTGGAGCTCCCCGGCCGAGAGCTCGGCCGTGCGGCGGTCGCGGAGATGCAGCGACTCGAGCGCGGCGAGCGCCTCGTCGACGCGCGGCCAGATCTCGCGCGGGGCGACGCCGAGGTTCTCGAGCCCGAACGCGATCTCGTTGGCGACGATCGCCATGACGACCTGGTCCTCCGGGTCCTGGAAGACGGTCGCGACCTCGCCGGCGAGCTCGGCCGGCCGCGCGCGGCGCGTGTCGAGCCCCGCGATCTCCACGCGGCCCGCGAATCGGCCTCCGTGGAAGTGCGGAACGAGCCCGGCAAGCGAGCGGACGAGCGTCGACTTCCCGGAACCCGACGGCCCGAGCAACGCGACGATCTCCCCCGCCTCGAGGGTCAGCGAGACCTCGCGAAGCGCATCCGGCCCGCCCGGGTACGCGTAGGTGAGGCGGTCAACACGCGCTACAGCCACAGCGCCCCCGCAAGCGCGAGCGCGGCCGCGCCGACGACCGCGGCGCGATCCGCCCGGCGCCACGGCTTCGCGGGCGCGCTCGTCCGGTCGCTCCGGCCGAACCCGCGCGCCTCCATCGCCTCGGCCAGGTTGACCGCGCGCTCCAGCGACCCCGCGACGAGCGGCGAGAGCAGCCGGGCGTAACCCCGCGCGCCCCGGACCGCGATCCCGCGGCCGGAGACGGCGTCGCGGAGGCCTGCCGCGTCGCGCTCGAGCGAGGGGACGAGCCGGGTCGCGAGCGCGACCGCGAGCGCCGAGCGCGGGGCGAAGCGCGCGGCCGCGACGAGGCGATCGTGGTCGACGAGGAGCGCGTAGGCGGAGAAAGCGAGCGCGACCGCGGTCAGGCGAAGGCCGTTCAGCGCCGCGACCTCGAGCTCCTCCGTCGTCACGTCGAGCCGGCCGAGTACCGGCACGGTCGGCCCCGTCCAGAGCGCATTCGCTCCTTCCACCGCGAGAAGCGGCGAGGCGAGGAAGACCCCGATCCCGCTCGCGAGCGCGCCGACGAGATACGGCGCCCGGCGGCGGCGCTCGCTGCGCAGGCAGACGGCGAGGAGGAGGACAGCGAGAACCGCGACCGATGCGAGCTGGCGCGCGAGGAGCGCCGCGCTCGCAGCGCCGGCGAGAAGGAGCGTCGCAGGAGCCGGCGCCAGCCTCACTCCACCACTCTCCCCTCCTCGTCGAAGCGCGCCTCGTAGCGAAAGCGGACGATCGCCGGGTCGCGGGCGAGCGCCGACGCGGCCGCGCGCACCGCGGCGAGCGAGCCCGAGAGCGTGAACGTCGCGGGCGAGTCGTTCTCGGCGCCGCGCGCGGCGGCGAGCGTCGCGCCGCGGGCTCCGGGCTCGACGAGGAGCGCGAAGACGTTCGGCTCCTCCTTGCCGCCCGCGCCTCCCAGCACCTCGAGGAGCCTGTCCGCCTCGCTTCCGAGCTCCGGCGGGGCGCGCACCACCGCCGCTCGCCGCGTCCCGTTCCAGCCGTGCAGGAAGGGCTCCGGAAACGCGCCGACCACGATCGGCTGCGCCATGTCTCCCGACCAGGCGCGGAAGTCCCACCAGAGGACGTCGCCCGGCCGCAGCTCGATCTCGGCGCCGCCCCGGTCGGGCTCGATCCCGTTCAGGAAGTAGAACCAGTCGTGCCGGCGCTCGAGGCTCCCGTCGAGCCCGTTCACCGACTGGACGAAGCGCCCGCCGTAGCGCGTCTCGACCTCGGCGTGCCGTTCGAGCGCGTCGATCGCGTCGAGCCCGGCAGGGACGCGTTCGTCGATCAGTACCTCGGTGCCGCGGTCGCGCGTCACCCAGAGCGAAGCGGTCTCGCCCGATCCGCCGGCGGGCGCACTCGCGCCGCCCTCGCCCCCGCACGAAGCGAGGACGAGGACGAGGACGAGCGCGAGGAGCGCGGGGACCCCGCGCACCTACCGAGGGGCCGTCGCGACGCGTGACCGCACGAAGCCGGGCTTCGTCGCACGGACGGCGTGCCAGTGGCCGCGCAAACAGATCCGGCCCGACCGGGAGCGGACGGCCCGGTCGTCGACGCGGAAGACGACGTCCCGCTCGACCGCGCGGCGGCCGTTGTCGTCCACGCTCAGCGCGCGGAAGCAGCGGACGCCTCGGCGGGACCGTACCGGCGTGCGCCGCTGCAGTGCGAGCGTTCTCGGCCCCCCGGCCGCACCGAACGTCGCGTGGTACCAGAGCACGTGGTCGCCCTCGCGCAGCTCGTGCGCGTGCGCGCCGACGGGCGGCGAGACGCCGTTGACCTTGTACACCCAGCCGGTCGTCTCCGTGCCGCTGAGCCGCCCGATCTGGGCCACGTACGGGCCGAACGAGAACGACTCGAGGCGGTAGAACAGCTCGCCGCGCCGGCTCGCGGCCTCGAGGGCGCCGAGCGGCGTCGCCGCGTCCAAGGCGACCGCCGCGCCTGCGGGCGGCGCCCAGGCGCCGGTCACCGGGGTGACGAACGGCTCCGTCGGGCCGAAGAGCGTCGCCCGCGCGCCCTCGACGCGGACATGGACGCGAACGGCGAGCGCCGGAGCCGCCAGCGCGAGCGCGAGCAGGCTGACGCCCAGAAGGACGAGGGGTCGATGACGCACGTTTCCTCCTTCCTCGAGGGGAACGATGGCGACGAGCGGCAGGTCTTCTGACTCGGGGCTCCCTCCCCCGCCGCCTTCCCAGCCGAGGCCAGTGGCGTCGTGGCGGAGGAGCGTCTCCCCTCACAGCGGCGGGACCGTGCCGGATTCGCACCGGCTTCCCTCACCGCTCGCCTTGATTGCGGCGTGACCGTAACAACGGACGCCGGCGGCGTCCAGGCCGCAGCGACCCGAGTGCGCCGGCGTCCGGCTCCTACAATCGGCCGATGGACGCGTTGGAGCGTGCGACGCTCTGGGTGCCGGTTCTCCTCTGGGGAGGGCTCATATTCGTCCTCTCGTCGATCCCGGACCTCGCGACCGGCCTCGGGCTCGCCGACCTCGTCGTGCGGAAGATCGCCCACTTCATCGAGTACGCCGTGCTCGGGGCGCTCCTCTTCCGGGCCATCGGCCGCGAGCCCGTCGCGTTTGTGCTCGGCGCCCTCTACGCGGCGACGGATGAGATCCACCAGGCGTTCGTACCCGGGCGCCTCGGCTCGCCGCTCGACTGGCTGATCGACACGGCCGGCGCCGCAGCCGGCGTGCTCGTACTCGCGCGCTTCAGATGAACGACGTGGTCGAGATCGACCTGGATGCGGCGCTCGGCGACACGAGGCCACTCTGGGACGCGTTCCTCGCGGATGCGGCGCGGCGCTTCGCCTCGATCGCGAGCCTCGACCCGGCCGCGCTTCCCCGCGATCGGGCGAAGGCCGCCCGGGAGCTCGACCGCTGGGCGGCCGGGGGAGTCGGCGACTGGCGTAGGGCGCTCGAGCGCTTCGCCGAAGGTCACGCGCCGGTCTACTTGCGGCCCGATCCGAAGGCGAACGCCGCGGTCCGTGCGCTGAAGGCGTCAGGGCGCCGCGTGCGCGTCGTCACGGACGCGCCCGAGTCGCTCGCCCGCGTCGCGCTCGCGCACCTCGGGCTCGCACGCGCGGTCGACGAGCTCGTCGCGAGCTACGAGACGCGGACGCCCGACTCGACCTCGAGGTAGACGACCTCGTAGCGCTCGACCTCGGGCTCGGCGGTCGCGCCGACCGCCTCGGCCGCCTGCCGGCGGAGCTCGTTCGCCCGCTCCTCACTAGCGCGCATGTCCTCCTCGGTGTCCCAGAGCGTGATCGTGCGCCACGTGCCCGTTCCGGCGTCGCCGATCGAGATGACGCCCTGGAATCCCGCGAGCTCCCTCGCGGCCGGGAGAACCTGGTCGCGGATGATGCTTCGGCCCTCGTCGATGTCGCCACCCGGGGCGCGAACGGTGCTCAACCGTGCGTACATTGCTCCTCCTCTCGCGACGTTCGTTGCAAGTGCGAGCCTACGCCCGCGCCACGGCTAACATCAAGCGTCGGTGGCGGAGCGCAAGCACCTGGACGATCGCCAGCTCGACGCGCTCCTCGAGCGCCTCGACCGCCTCTGCGACGAGGTCCACGTGCTGAACCGGCGGATGGACTCGACCGAGGCGCTCGTCCGCATCGCGCACGAGCTCGCCAACCTGAACGAGTCGCTGCAGGCGCTCGCGTACGCGGCGCTCGGCCAGCACGGCCCCCAGGTCCGGCGCCGGCGTTCCGCGTAGGCGGGCCTTCGCTCGCCTGGCCGAGGCAGCTCGCGCCTACGAGCCCGAGGGTGACTGCACCACGCCGCCCACGCGGGCGCCCGTGCCCGAGACGCATGAGCCGAGATAGCGCCGCGGCGTCACGGCGGCGCAGGCGTCACGCCTCGCCTTGTCCGCCGCGTGGAGGTTTCCGAGTATCGTCCCGACCCCGTTGAAGCACTGCGCGCGCACGCGCGGCCGCACGAGGCGGCACAGCTGCGAGGCGCGCTCCCCGTTCGCGTAGTTGGACGTCATGTCGCGCGCCGCCCCGTAGACGCAGCTCGCCGCGTACCCGCGCGCGAGCGCGCAGAGGCGCGCCGCCTCGGTCGGGTTCTGGCGCGTGAAGCCCGAGGCGTCGCGGCCGTACGACTCGAAGCAGGTCTCCACCCAACCGCGCTCGACGCGGCGACACGTCTGGGCCGTCCGCGCCCAGTCGAATCCGTTCAGCTCGTTGATCCGGGACGTGACCATGAGGTAGCAGTAGAGCTTGTGCCGCTCCTTGACCGCCTGGCACGGGTACACCGGGTCGTCGTCGCGAAGCCAGTCCGAGCGCACGTCGTACGTCGACGAGATGTTCTCCATGAAGACGCCGCCCGTGCAGGACGTCTGATCCCAGTCCGTCGCGAGCTGGTCGCACGTCGACAGCGACCAGGGCAAATCGTATCCCGAATAGATCATGAGCCCGTGGCCGAGCCCGTGGACGCACTGGTAGAGGATGAACGTCGTCCGCTCGATCCCGTCGTCCGCGCAGATCGTGCGAGCGACGTCGCCGACGTCATCCCGCGGGACGCCCGTGAAGGAGCGCTCGAGGATTCCGTGGTAGTAGCCGGACCAGCACGTCGACGTCCCCCGCGCGAACGCCTCGCTCACGTTCCCGTCTAAGCGCGCGAGCGACGCCGACCCGATCGTGTGCGCGATCCGGTGGCAATTCGACTCGACCGCGCTGTCGGCCTGCATGGCCGCGTCGAAGCGCTCGATCGCCGCTTCGGGGCCCTCGTCGTAGGCGACGTTTCCGAAGGCCTGCTCGAGGCAGCGCTGATCGCCTGACTCGCAGTCGGCGAGCTCGGTCTCGTCGGGCTTGAAGTGGCCCGCGACGGGGTGCGCGCTGACGGCGGTTGTCGCGTGACCTCGGTGCTGCGGCGGCTCCTCGTCCTCGAGCAGCGCGAGTGCCGCCGGGACGCCCGCAGCGACGGCGACCGCGACCGCCGCGAGCGCGACGACACGAGCGCGAGTAAGCCGCAGGCGCGTCATCGTGTACAGGGTACGCCGTAGCACGAGCGGCCGGGCAGGCGTTCCGCCCGCCGAGCAGAATCCGCCTTCGTGCCGGCGCGCGACGCCATCGAGATCCTCGCGATCGTCCTCGCCGTGGGGCTCGGGTCGGAGCTCGTTGCGGGCGCCCTCCGCATCCCGCGCATGGTCGTCCTCCTCGCGGCGGGCGTCCTTGTCGGGCCCGAGGCGCTCGATGCGGTCGACGTCCCGCTCGACTCGATCGGCACGCAGATTCTCTTCACGCTCGGCGTCTCGTTCATCCTCTTCTACGGCGGGCTTGGGCTCTCGGTCGCCGTCCTGTCGCGTGTCGGCGTCGGGATCACGCTCCTCGCGATCCCGGGCGTCGTCCTGACCGCGGTCGTCGTCGGCGTGGTCGCCGCCGCGGCGTTCGACGTCTCGTTCCAGGCCGGCTTTCTCATCGGCGCGGTCCTCGCGCCGACCGACCCCGCGATCCTCATTCCGCTCTTCGAGCGGCTGCGCGTTCGCGAGAAGGTCGTGCAGACGGTTGTCGCGGAATCGGCGCTGAACGACGCGGTGGGCGCCGTCCTCGCGCTCTCCGTCGCGGCGTTCGTGATCGAGGGCGAGGGAGCCCTGACCGGGCCGCTGGCCGACTTCGTTCAGGAGCTCGCGGTCTCGATCGCGCTCGGCGCGGTCTTCGGCCTCGCGCTCGCCCTCGTGCTCTCGCGGCGGCGGACGGGGATCTGGCGCGAGTCGCCCATCGTCACGTTCGCCGCGCTCATCGCGGGCGCCTACGTTTCGATCGACTCTGCCGGCGGCAGCGGGTACATGGGTGCCTTCATCGCGGGCGTGATCGCCGGAAACGCCGAGTCGCTTCGATTCGGGCTCGCCGAGCACCACGAGCGGGAACTCAGCCTGGTCGCGGGACGGATCACCGACGTCGTGGTCATCTTCGTATTCGTGCTCGTAGGCGCCAGCCTGCCGCTCGACGCGATGGCGGAGAACGCGGGGCCGGCGCTCGCGACGCTCGCGGCTCTCCTGCTGGTCGCGCGCCCCGTGACCGTGGCGGCGTCGCTCGTGCCGGACCGGCGCGGCCGCTGGACGCGTGAGGAGCTCGCGTTCGTCGCGTGGACCCGCGAGACGGGCGTCGTCCCGGTCGCGCTCGTCGGAATCCTGATCGCGGAAGGCGTCCCGTACGAGGACGAGCTCGTCACCGCGGTCGCGTTTGCGATCGTCATCACTCTCGCACTCCAGACGACCACGAAGGGATGGCTCGCGCGGCGGCTCGGGCTGGTCGAGTCGGAGCCCGCCCAGTGACGCATGGTGTTCGCCGAGATTCGCGGCGACACGACGGTCAACGGGTTCAATCGGCGGATTCCGCCGGTCGTCCAACGGCAGGCGCTCACCGTCGCTTTCAGCGCACTGAACGCGGTGGTGATCGGGACGCTCGCCTGATGCCGGTGAGCCCGTTCCCGCTCTACCAGTCGCTCTTCGAGGCGATCTCCGCCTTTGGGACGGTCGGGCCTCGACGGCGATCACCGCCGACCTCCCGGCCGCTGGCAAGATCGTCCTCGTCGTGCTCATGTACCTCGGCCGAGTCGGCCCTCAGACGCTCGGCGCCGCCCTCGTTCGCCGCGAGCCGGAACGTTCTAGGCCCGCGCGGAGCGGCGGTACGCTTTGAGCGCCCGATGAAGATCTTCATCGTCGGCCTCGGACAGGTCGGCTCGACCGTCGTCGAGGCGCTGCACGACGAGCACGAGGTCACGGTCGTGGATCACGACCCGGGCCGGCTGACGGCGATCACCGAGCGCTACGAGGTCGGCCCCGTGCAGGGAAACGGCGCGAGCCGGCGCGTCCTCGAGGAGGCCGGTGTCCGCGAGGCGGATCTCCTCATCGCGTGCACGTCGCGCGACGAGGTGAACATCGTCTCGTCGATGTTCGCGAAGCGTCTCGCCCCCGACGCGAAGACGATCGTCCGGACGACGAACGTCGAGTACCTCGAGCTCTGGCGCGAGCGGGAGCTCGATGTCGACTTCATGATCTCGTCGGAGCAGGAGACGGCGCACGCCGTCTCCCGGATCATCGGCGTTCCGGCCGCGCGCCAGACGGATGTCTTCGCCGGGGGCCAGGTGCAGATGGTCGAGTTCGACGTCGACGCCGACGCCACGGCCAGCGCCGCCGACGCGCCGCTCGCCGAGGCGGCCGTGCGAGCCGCGCGCCCGCATGGCGGCGGGGTCGTCGGACGGCGCCTCCGCGACGCCGACATCCCGGCCGACTCCAAGGTCGCGAGCATCATCCGCGGCGGGAAGATGATCCTCCCCCGCGGCGACGAGTCGATCCTCCCCGGCGACCGCATCATCGTGATCGGCTCGCCGGCGTCGGCGCGCGAGTGGGGCAAGATCATGGCGCACGGCGAGCGGCAGATCGACGACGTCGTTGTCGTCGGCGCTGGCCAGACGGGCGTCGCCGTCGCGCGGCTCCTCATGGCGGAGGGGATTCGCGTCCGCCTCGTCGAGGCCTCGGCCGCCCGGGCGCGCGAGGTCGCGGAGGAGCTCCCCGACGCGAGGGTCTTCCACGCGACGGGTCTCGACTCCGACTTCATGGAGCGCGAGAAGATCGGAAACTCCGGGGCCGCCGTCTTCGCGATGCCGAAGGACGCGGACAACCTCTTCGGCGCGACGCTCGCGAAGCTGCACGGGATCGCGCTCACGATCGCGATCGTCCACGACTCGCTCGTCGAGGACGTGTTCGAGCGGGCCGGTGTCGACGCGGCTGTCAACCCGCGGACGGTCACGGCCGAGGAAATCATCCGCTTCGCACACGACCCGCGGATCCAGCAGGTCGCGATGCTCGAGGGCGACCGGTTCGAGGTCCTCGACATCACCGTGCGGAAGGAGAGCGACCTTTGCGGGACGCCGTTCAAGGACCTCCCGATGACGGGCTCGCTGATCGGCGCGATCGTCCGGAACGGGACGGCGATCTTCCCGCACGGCGGCGACATGCTGCAGCCGGGGGACCGCGCGATCATCTTCACCGAATCCTCCCGCGTGCCGATCGTCGAGCGGCGGCTCTAGCGTGACGGTGACGACGGCGGTCGCCCGTCTCCGCCGCGGCATGCGGCGTGACGTTCTCGGGATCGACGTCGGCGGAACGCTGAACCTCGTCGGCGCGATCATGAAGTACTTCAGCGCCGCGTTCGTCCTCCCGATCGGCATCGCACTCGGGTACGGCGAGTCGCCGTGGCCGTTCGTCGCGGGCGGGGTCCTGACCGCCGGCACGGGCTGGGCGCTCGAGCTCGTCACGGAAGGAAAGGAGCGGATCGGGCCGCGCGAGGGATTCCTTGTCGTCTCGCTCGCGTGGCTCTTCGGCGCGTTCTTCGTCTCGCTTCCGTACGTCTTCGACGGCGTACCCGACGCCGAGGGGACACTGCAGCTCCGGAACCCGCTCGACGCCTACTTCGAGGCGATGTCCGGCATGACAACGACGGGGGCTTCGGTGCTAACGGACATTCCGGCGATGGATCACTCGGTCGCGATGTGGCGGCAGTTCTCTCAGTGGCTCGGCGGCATGGGGATCATCGTCCTCGCCCTCGCCGTGCTCCCGCGCCTGCGCGTCGGCGGTCGCCAGCTCCTCGAATCCGAGGCGCCCGGCCCCGAGCTCGATCCGCTCGCCACCTCGATCCGCGAGACGGCGCGCCGGCTCTGGATCACATACGTCGCGCTCTCCGCGGCGATGGTTGTCGCGCTGACTGCGATCGCATGGACAGGCCTCGACGAGGCGATGAGCTTCTACGAGGCCGTCGCGCACGCGTTTACCACGCTCCCCACGGGCGGCTTCTCCACCCGAGCCCGCTCGATCGAGGAGTTCGGCACCGCATCGCAGTGGACGATCATGATCTTCATGGTGGTCGGGGGCGCGAACTTCGCGCTCACGTACCGCGCCCTCTTGCGCCGCCAGCCCGGACCCTTCGCACGCGACGAGGAGCTTCGCCTCTACATCGGCCTGCTCGTACTCGCGACGATCGTCCTCTTCACCGATCTCGTTTCCGAAGGCATCGAGTCGGGCGAGACCGCGATCAGGCACGCCGCGTTCGAAGCGGTGGCAGTTATGACGACGACAGGGTACGCAGTGACCGATTACGCAGCCGAATGGACGAGCCTCGCCGCCATCGTCCTTGTTGCCCTCATGTTCATCGGCGGCTCCGCTGGTTCGACGGCGGGCGCGATGAAGCCGATCCGGATTCTGCTGCTCGGGCGCGTGCTACGCCGCGAGCTCGACCAGACGGTGCATCCCCAGCTCGTGCTGCCGATCCGGTTCAACGGGCGCGTCGTCGACGAGCGGACACTGCGGGCGGTCGTAGCTTTTGTCGCGCTCTACGTCGTCGTCTTCGCCATCGGCGCCCTTGTGATCGCGGTCGACTCGGGGCGCGCGAACGTGAACGTGTCCGCATTCGATGCGATCGGGGCGTCGGCCGCGGCGATCGGGAACGTCGGGCCGGCGTTCGGCTTCGCGGGGCCGATGGGGTCATTCGACCCGTTCAGCCCGCTCTCGAAGGGAGTGATGATCGCGCTCATGTGGATGGGGCGACTCGAGCTCATCCCGGTCGCCGTCCTGCTTACGCGGAGCTACTGGCGCGCGTGAACGCGGGGCCGCCTCGCGTGTGCCCTCCACCGGAGACCCACTGGGTTCCCCCTCGCGGTTCAGCGTACCGCCGACCCGCGCGGGTGGGCGCCCGAACGCGGCGAGAGGCGCGTGGAACCGCTCCGCTTACGTATGGATCGCGACGATCAGCGGGATGATGAGGATCGCGACGACGTTGGCGATCTTGATCATGGGGTTGATTGCGGGCCCGGCGGTGTCCTTGTAGGGGTCGCCGACCGTGTCGCCTGTGACCGCGGCGGCGTGCGCCTCCGAGCCCTTGCCGCCGAACTCGCCGTCTTCGATCAGCTTCTTCGCGTTGTCCCAGGCGCCGCCGCCCGACGTCATTGCGATCGCGAGGAAGATCCCGGTCACGATCGTCCCGATCAGGAGCCCGCCGAGCATGCGCGGCTCGATGATTCCGACGACGATCGGGAAGACCACCGGGATGAGCGATGGGATGATCATCCGCTTGATCGCCTCCGCGGTGACGATGCCGACGGTCGTCCCGTACTCGGGCCGCGCCGTTCCTTCCATGATCCCCGGGATGTCCCGGAACTGCCGCCGCACCTCGTTCACGACCTGGCCGCCCACCCGGCCGACCGCCTGCATTGCGAGCGACGAGAACAGGAACGGCATGAGGCCGCCGACGAAGAGCCCCGCGATCACCCACGCGTCGCTCAGCGCGAACCGCTGGCTCAGCCCCTCGGCGTCGAGCTCCGACGTGAAGCCGTCGAAGAGAATCAGCGCCGCGAGTCCGGCCGACCCGATCGCGTACCCCTTCGTGACCGCCTTCGTCGTGTTGCCGACCGCGTCGAGCGGGTCGGTGACGCGGCGCACGTCGTCCGGGAGGTCGGCCATCTCGGCGATCCCGCCCGCGTTGTCGGTCACTGGCCCGTAGGCGTCGAGCGCGACGATCAAGCCCGTCATCGCGAGCTGCGCCATGACGGCGACCCCCACCCCGTAGAGGCCGGCAAGCGAGTTCGCACCGACGATCGCGGCAGCGATCACGACGACCGGGAGCGCGGTCGCCTGCATCCCGACCGCGAGCCCTTCGATGATGTTCGTCGCGTGCCCGGTGGTCGACGCGCGAGAGATGCCCTTGACCGGGTTCCAACGGGTGCCCGTGTAGAACTCGGTGATCGCGACTAGGAGGAAGGTGACGGCGAGCCCGATCAGCGTGCACCCGTAGAGCTCACCGAACGAGAACTCCGCGGTATCGAACGCAGCGGTCACCGGAATGAAGCCGAGCGCCGAAAGCACGACGGCGACGAGGACAGCCTTGTAGAGCGCGTTCATGATCGAGCCCCCGCGACCGACCCGGGCGAAGAGCGTCCCGACCACCGAGGCGAGGATCGCGACGCCACCGATCGCGAGCGGGTAGACGACGAGGTCGGTTTCGCCGAACTCGAGCGCGCCGAGGAACATCACCGCGACCGCCGTGACCGCGTACGTCTCGAAGAGGTCGGCCGCCATCCCCGCGCAGTCGCCGACGTTGTCGCCGACGTTGTCCGCGATCACGGCCGGGTTGCGGGGGTCGTCCTCGGGGATTCCCGCCTCGACCTTGCCGACGAGGTCAGCGCCGACGTCGGCCGCCTTCGTGTAGATCCCGCCGCCGAGACGCGCGAAGACGGAGATCAGCGAGCCACCGAACGCGAGGCCGATCAGCTCCCGTGTCGCGTTCTCGGCATCCCGATCGAGCCAGCTCGTGAGGATCCCGTAGTAGCCGGCGACGCCGAGGAGGCCGAGCCCGACGACGAGGAGGCCGGTGACGGAGCCGGCGCTGAAGGCAACCGCCAGCGCGCGCTTGACGCCGTGGCGGGCCGCCTCGGCGGTCCGGACGTTCGCGCGGACTGCAACGTTCATTCCGATGAAGCCCGCGGCCGCCGAGAAGACGGCGCCGATCAGGAACCCGAACGCCGTCCCCCACCCGAGGTCGTCCCAAAGGCCGATCCCGAGGAAGAGCACGGCCGCGACGGCCGCGATCGTCATGTACTGACGCCGGAGATAGGCGGAGGCGCCCTCCTGGACCGCGTGCGCGATCTCCTGCATCCGCTCCGAGCCGGCCGGCAGGCCGATCAGCCGCACGGTGAGGGCGATCGCCCAGCCGATCCCGACGCCGGCGCAAATCAGCCCGAAGAGCACGCTGTGGTCCTGGAAGAAGTCGCTCACCGCTCCCTCATTTCCCGTTTCACGAAGTTGGCGTGCGCAGCCCCCGCGAGACCCCCAAAACCCTCATGGGAAGCCGGTTTTGCCGGCGCGGAGTTCTATCACAAAGTCCGGCTGGCGCCCGTCAAAAGCGGGCGCCGCGAAGCGCCGTCGCGCACAGGTGCTCCTCCGGCTGAGGCTCGATCTTCGGGATGACCGCGAAGAGGAGCTCGCGGAGCTTCTCGTTGTTCTCGTTGAAGACGGTGACGACCTGTTCGTGCGAGACGGGCTCGGCTCCCTCGACGCCGACGTCGTGGTCGGTCACCATCGAGATGTTCGCGTAACAGAGCTCGAGCTCCCGCGCGAGGTGGCCCTCCGGGTACTGGGTCATGTTGATGGTGTCCCAGCCCATCTCCTGGAACCACCTCGACTCCGCGCGCGTCGAGAAGCGCGGACCCTGGATCACGACGACGGTGCCGCCGTCGCGGACCGGGATGCCGAGCTCGCGCGCCGTCTCGACGAGGAGCGCACGGAGATCGGGGCAGTACGGGTCGGCCGCGGACACGTGCGTCGTCGCCGGGCCCTCGTAGAACGTGTCCGCGCGGCCGCTCGTCCGGTCGACGAACTGGTCTGTTACGACGAACTCGCCGAGCCCGATCTCCGCCTTGAGCGACCCGGACGCGTTCGGCCCGACGATCCGCCGCACCCCGAGCTCCTTCATCGCCCAGATGTTCGCCCGGTACGGGATTTGCGCGGGCGGCAGCTCGTGGTTTCGCCCGTGGCGCGGCAGGAACGCGACGCGCTTGCCGCCGATCTCCCCGATCGTGAACGGTGCGGACGGCTTGCCGTACGGCGTGTCGAGCTCGATCTCCTCGACGTCGTCGAGGAACGCGTAGAAGCCCGACCCGCCGAAGACGCCGACCTCGGCGACCGCCTGCTCCGGCGCGGGCCGCTGGGCGGGGTCAGCGACCGGTGCCGTCGCCACCTTCGGGCTCGTCGGCTTCGGGCGCGCGCGCCTCACTCGGGGACTGTCCCTGGGACTGTCCCTCCGGCGGGGTCTGCGCGGACGGTTCTCCCGCTTCGGAAAGGGCTTTCGCGTACGCGAGCTGCAGATTCGCGACCGAGGTGTTGAAGTCGCGCACGAGCTCGCCGGGCACGAACTTCTCGAGCACCGGGGTGAGGGCGCGCATCGTCTCGATCGCGAGGCGCGACTGCTCGAGGTCGCGGTCCCCGCGCGTCTCCTCGGTCAGCCCGAGCCGCCGGTAGCCGATCGACGAGACGTGCATGAGCGTGTTGACGAGGACGTCCTCGACGCGGAGCTTGCGAAGCTCCTCCGCGAGCTCGCGCGCGAGCCGCTCCTCCTCGGCCGCTTCTCCGCCGGCTTCAGACACGCGCCGGCTCCAGGACCTCGTCGGCGTAGATCGCCTCGAGCGTCTCCCCTGCCTCGACGCGGGCGATCTGGCGCTCTGCGGCCGTCGTCGCCGGCACCGCGAGGTAGGGCGTAGCGCCGATCTCGTCGGCGGCCGGCTGCGCCCACGCGATCAGATCCTCGAGCGCCGCGCGCGCCGGGCGGACGCGCACGTGCGGGAAAGCGCCGAGGTCGATCAACTCGCCGGACATCCCGTACCGGATCGCACGCCAGAAATTCTCCTCGATCAGGTGGCCCGGGTAGTCGGGCAGAGGCTCGCCCTCGTCGATCGCACGGGCGATGCGCGCCGTGACGGAATACAGGAGCGCCGCGAGCGCCTGTGCGTCGGCCAACTGCGGCTGGCCGTCGCAGATCCTGATCTCGACGGTCGGGAACGCGAGGTGCGGCCGGACGCTCCACCAGATCTGCGTGTGCTCGTCGATCGAGCCGGTGTCGTAGAGGAAGCGGACGTAGCGCTCGTACGCCGCCCAGTCGGGAAACGCGTCGGGAACGCCGCAGCGCGGGAACATGCGCGTGAAGATCTCGGTCCGCGCCGAGTGGAGGCCGGTGTACACGCCCTCGACGAACGGCGAGCTGGTCGACACGGCCAGCAGCTCCGGGAGGTAGTTCCGAAGCGCCGAAGCGACGCGAACCGCTCGGTCCGGGCCGCGGATCGCCGTGTGCACGTGGAGGCCGAACGAGTTGTTGCGCCAGACGACGTAGCGGAGGATCTCGTCGTTCCGCCGGTAGTGCGGCGTGTCGATGATCCGCTGCTCCTGCCACGGGCTCCAGGGGTGCGTCCCCGTGCCCGCGAGCGCGACGCCGTGCGCATCTGCCAGCGCGAGGAGCTGAGCGCGCCGCTCCGCCATCCGGGCCGCGGCCTCGGCGAAGCCGTCGCAGCGCCCGGTGCGGACCTCGATCTCGGAGGCGATCAGCTCGCCGACCACCGAGCCCTCGAGCTCCGTTCCCTGCGCGGCGGCGAAGAGCTCCTCGAAGCGGTTCACGAGGTCGAGCGTCGACGGGTCGACGAGCGCGAACTCCTCCTCGACCGCGACCGTCAGGTCGTCGGCTTCCTCGAACTGCTCCCGGGCGAGGCGCAGCTGCTCGTCCGGGCTCAGGCGCTGCGCCTCTCCCACGCCGCGAAGGTATCAAAGGGAAAGTATTAGCCCGGCCACACGCTCCCAGCTCCAGCGCCGCTCGACCACGCGCCGCGCCGCCGCCGAGAGCCGGCGCCAGTCGTCGCCCGGGAGCGCGACGAGCGCGGCCAGCTTCGCGGCGAGGTCGTCCACGTTGCCGCGCTCGAAGCTCGCCAGGGCGCGGTGCTCCGGCGGGTACTCGGCCTCGAGCCCCTCCGCGATCTCCGCGAGCCCGGAATGACGCGCGACGAGCGGTGGCGACCCGCACGCGGCCGCTTCCGCCGCGACCATCCCGAACGCTTCGGGGAAGACCGACGGCGTGACGCTCACGCGCGCGAGCGGCCAGAGATGCCGGAGGTGACGATGCTCCAACGGCCCGGTGAAGAGGACGCCCTCGCGCGCCGCCCGCTCGAGCTCGGCGCGGGCGGGGCCGAAGCCCACGACGACCGCTCGTGCACCAACGCGGCGGAGGGCATCGAGGAGCAACGCCACGCCCTTCTCCGCCGAGAGCTTCCCGACGTAGACGACGGTCGGCTCGTCGCCCGCGAGGAACCGCTCGAGCCGCTCGGCGTTGCCGGGGTCGGGGAGGCGCTCACGGCGGCGGCCCGGGTTGGGCGGGTCACGCCGCGCCTCCTCGAGGAGCGCAGCGAGCGCCACGTCGGGCGGCTCGGGCTGGAACTCCTCCACGTCGACACCAGGCGGCACGATCCGGACGCGGTCGAGGTACTCGCCCGCGCCGACGACCTCCTCGAGCACGCGACGGATGTGCTCCGAGCCTGCGTAGATCGATTCCGCCTCGGCGAGCGTGGCGCTCGCCCACGCGGCGAGCTCCGCGTTCCCGCGGATCGAGAACTCGAGCTCCGAGCCGTGCGCCTTCACGCCGAACGGCATCCCGACCGCGGCGCCGACGGGCGCACCTAGGAGCACGTGGTTCGTGACGAGGCGATCGGCGGGCAGATGCTCTCGTATCGCGGCCGCGTTCCGGTCGACGAAGGCGCGCCGTTCGTCCCAGGAGAGGTCCTGGAGGTAGCGCGCCTCCAGGTCCTCGTAGCGGTCGAGGACGAAGACGGGAAGCGGGCCGCCGTCGAGCTCGGGGCGAACGACCGTCGCCCCCGCGAGATCGTAGAGCTCCGGGTGCGGCTCCTGGCAAAAGACGACGACCTCGTGCCCGAGATGTCGCGAGGCGCGCGCAAGTGAGCGGGTGTACACGTTCGAGCCCGTTCCACCGAGGAGGTAGCCGTGCCAGAGGAGAACCTTCATCCGAGTGCCGGAACGGGATCCTGACGAAGCGCTCGTACGGCGCGCGCAGCGCGGCGACCGGCTCGCGTTCGAGCGGCTCGTCGACCGGCACCAACACCGGCTCTACACCCTCGCCGCCCGCGTGCTCGGGTCGCCGAACGACGCGGCCGATGCCGTCCAGGAGGCGCTGCTTCGCGCGTGGCTTCGCCTCGACCGCTTCCGCGGCGAGGCGCGCTTCTCGACCTGGCTCTACCGGATCTGCGTCAACGCGGCGCACGACGTACGCGACCGTCGTCGGGAAACGGCCGGCCTCGACGCCACCGAGAACGAGCACCCCGACGTGCGTGACCCGTTCGCGGAGCGCGAGCTCTCGGGCGACCTGCAGCGGGCGCTCGAAGCACTCGAGGAGCCGTACCGCAGCGCGGTCGTCCTCGCGGACGTACTCGGCTGCTCTTACGCGGAGATCGCCGAGATCATGGAGGTCGCGGAAGGTACCGTGAAGTCGCGCGTCTTCCGGGCCCGCATCGAGCTCGCGCGCCGGCTCGGAACCCGCGAAGGCGGCGACGCGTCGAACCGATGATGGAAACGAAGCATCCCGCGGACGTCGACCTCCTCGCCTACGTAGACGACGAGCTGCCGGGCGCGCGTCGCAGCGAGCTCGCGGACCACCTGGCGACCTGCGAGGCGTGCACCGAGACGATCGATCGCTTGCACGCGGGACGCGATGCGCTTCGCGCCGCGCCGCTCATGAAGCTCCCGCCGACGATGCGCGAGCGGGTGTCGATGACGCTCGACCGCTTCGGGCCCGAGCGCGCATCGCCGGTCCGGCGGACGTACGTCTCCCCTCTGCGGCTCGTGACCGTCCTCGCGTCGGTGGCGGTCGCGCTGGTGCTCGTCGTGACGATCGCCGACCTCGCGGGTGACGGAGGAGGCGAGCGCGAGGCAGGCGGGGACGCGACCGCGCAGGCCGAGCGCGGGCGACCGGGTGAAGCGGGCGGGGCCAGCCCATCGGAGACGGGCGCTGCCGCCGAGTCGGCCGAGGACGAGGCGGCCGCGGCCGGCGCAACGAGGGCGCTCGCGGACGTTGGGCGGGTTGCTGGCCCGCCGCGCGCGGTCGTGGCCGCGCTTCGGCGGCGCGGTCTCGACGCGGACGCCGAAGGCCCGCGGCTCGTCGTCGTGCGAGGCGCGAGCGAGGCCGACGTCCGGGCCGCGCTCACCGGCCGTCCGGCCGGTCGCGTCCGGGTCGCGGTAGAGCCCTAGCGAGCCCTACGTCAGGTGGAAATAGAGGGCGTAGAGGAGCTCGACGGCCGGGCTCGTCGTGTGCACCGTCACGTCGTGCGGCACGTTCAAGAGCGCGTCCGTGTAGTTGAAGATGATCTTGACCCCCGCGCGGACGACGTCGTTCGCGACCTGTTGCGCGGCCTCCTGCGGGACGGCGAGGACGGCGACGATGATGTTCTTGTCGCGGATTACGTCCTGCAGCCGCTCGTAGCCGAGCACCTCGAGGCCGTCGATCCGCAACCCGACCTTGTCGGGGTCGGTGTCGAAGGCGGCCGCGATGTTGAACCCGTGGTCGGCGAAGACGGACGAGTTCGCGACTGCGGAGCCCAGCCGGCCCGCGCCGAAGAGCGCGATGTTGTGCTGGCCCTGCGTCCGGAGGATCTTCCGGATCTCCGAGCTCAGCCCGTCGATGTTGTAGCCGACCCCGCGCTTGCCGAACTTCCCGAACCCCGAGAGGTCGCGCCGGATCTGCGTCGCGTTGATGTTCGTGTACTCACTGATCTCCTGCGACGAGATCCGTTCCTTGCCCATCTTCCGCGCCTGCGTGAGGACGCGGAGGTACTGACTCAGCCGTGCTGCAACCCCGACCGTCAGCCGGTCGTTCGTAGCCCGGTCCACGGTCTGGTCGGAGAGCGCTGCAACGTGAGAGGCCATCCCCGGCGCGGAGGATAGCCACCCGTCCCCGGGGCCGCCGCTGGAACCGCCCGCCCCACTACCCCGCGAGACGCCGCCGCAGCGCGTCCGGATGCACGAAGTACGTGAAGACGTCGACGCCGTCGACGGCGACGACCGGGATTCGCTCCCGGTAGCGCCGCTCGAGCTCCGGGTCGGCCGCGATGTCGACCTCCTCGAGGTCGAACGGGATGTCCTCACGCACCTGTTGGAGCACGCGCCGCGCGCTCTCGCAGAGGTGGCATCCGACCGCGGCGTAGAGCGTCACGCGCTTCATGAGGAGGGGGCTCGTGGGGAACCGGGGGTTCCCCCGAGCGATTACGGGTAGAGGCCGCGCGTAATCGTCGCCTCGGAGACGCGGCCGACGGCGAGAGCGTACGCGGCTTGGCGCATGGAGATCGACCGCCGCTCGTGCGTGTCCCAGGTCTCCGTGAACGCGCGCGTGATGATGTCGTTCAGCCGCTCGTTCACCTCGTCCTCCTTCCAGAAGTACTCCTGGAGGCCCTGGACCCACTCGAAATACGAGACGACGACGCCGCCCGCGTTCGCGAGCACGTCGGGGAGCACGAGGATCCCGCGGTCGTCGAGGATCTCGTCCGCCTCGAGCGTCGTCGGTCCGTTCGCGCCCTCGCACACGATCGCCGCCTTGACGTCGGGTGCGTTCCCGGCCGTGATCGCCTGTTCGAGCGCGCACGGGGCGAGGACGTCGCACTCGAGGACGAGCAGCTCCTCGTTCGTCACCTCGTCGGCACCCGGGAAACCCCTGAGGACGCGGTTGTCCCGCTTGTGCGCGCCGGCGGCGGCGACGTCGATCCCGTCCGGGTTGTAGAGGCCGCTGGTCGAGTCCGACACGGCGACGATCGTCGCTCCCGAGCGCTGGAGGATGGTGGCGAGGTTGAAGCCGACGTTCCCGAACCCCTGGATCGCGACCCGGGCGTCCCGGACATCGCGCCCGAGATGCTTCCGGAGCGCCTCGCGGACGCAGAAGGCGGCCCCGCGGCCGGTCGCCTCCTCGCGGCCGACGGAACCGCCCACGTGGAGCGGCTTTCCGGTCACGACGCCCAGCACCGAGTACCCCTTGTTCATCGAGTACGTGTCGAAGATCCACGCCATCACCTGCGGCGTCGTCCCGACGTCGGGCGCCGGGATGTCGACCTCCGGGCCGATCTGGTTGATGATCTCGGTCGTGTAGCGCCGGGTCAGGCGCTCGAGCTCGGCGAGCGACAGCTCCTTCGGGTTGCAGACGACGCCCCCCTTCGCGCCGCCGAACGGAAGGCCCATGAGGGCGCACTTCCACGTCATCCACATGGCGAGCGCCTTCGTCTCCTCGAGCGTGACGCCGGGGTGGTAGCGAATGCCCCCTTTCGACGGGCCGCGCGCGATGTTGTGCGCGACGCGGTAGCCGTCGAAGACCTGGACCGACCCGTCGTCCATGCGCACCGGGACCGAGACCTCGACCGCCTTCTTGCACTCGAGGAGGACGTTGAGCATGTTCTCCCCGACGTCCATGAGCGCGGCCGTGCGCCGCAGTTGCTCCCGCGCCATCTCCCACGGGTCCTCCTGTGTGTGGGCCGCGGGTGCTTCGATTGCCGTCACTCCGAACCCCCTTCGATCGCCGCGCGGAGTGTAATTCCGCCGCTCAGCCCACGATCGTAAACGGGACGGCGACAGTCGTCGGTGCCGCGCCCATGTCGCCCGCGACCGGGTGCGCGCGAAGGCGGAGCTCGTAGCGGCCCGGCGCGAGCGTCCGCCCGCGCGGCCCCCGACCCGTGATGCCGAAGGCGTAGCGGCCGGGCAGCAGGTCGTGCAGGCGCGTGAGCACGCCGAGCCGCTTCCCGCCCGCCGTCCACAGCTCCGCGACGAGCAGCTGCACGGCCTCGAGCGAGTGCCCGCCGGCTCCGGACGCCACACGGCCGACGCGGAAGGTGAGGACGGCCGGTGCCGCGTCCGACGGCCTGATCTCGTCGTCGGAAAGCGACGCGGCCGAGAGCAGCACCGGCGCCTCGGACCGGAAGCTGACGGCCCACGGGACACGGACGGGTTGCGACGCCTCCGGGGCGACGACGAAGGCGCCGCCCGCTTCACCGCGAAGCGGGCCCGCGCCCGAGGCGACGAGCGTGACGTCGGCCGAATCGCCCGGGGCGAGCGAGAGGCGGGACGGCGAGGCAGCGAACGAGAGCTCGGGCTCGCGCCAGCGGTCGCGCGTGATGCCGAACCCGACCTCGAGGCGGCCGATCGACAGGCTCCGAACGGTGATCGTCTGCGTCACCTGCCACCCCCCGGCGTCGGCGCGCCCGAACGCGAGCGTCACAGGCTGGACGGCGACCTCCGCCGCGGCCGCGCCTGCCGCATCGACGACGCCCGCACCTTGCACGGTCACCGGGTCGGGCACGCCGTCGCGGACGATCTGGCGGGCGCTCCCCACGAGGAGACTTCGAAGCTCGCCCGCCGTAAGCCCCGGGCGCGCCTGCGCGACCGTGGCGGCCGCTCCGGCGACGACGGCCGCCGC
>DATAAZ010000077.1:0-21942 GCA_036259875.1 Gaiellaceae bacterium | reverse complement strand
ACCCCGCTGGCCCTGGTCCGATTGCCAGAGCCGTCGGTCAGGCGGTCGCTGAATCGGAACTTCTCGACCCGTCCGTTCTCGACGTACGACGACCGTCCGCGGCCTGCGTAACCACTGCTCGTCGTGAGCGTGCGCACGCCGCGGGCGACCGTGACGCCGTCGTGGAAGTGGACGAGAAAGGTCACGTCGATCGTCACCTCGTGGATCGCACCCGTGCACGGATCCACGTCCGGGAATGTGGTTACCTCGCGGACCGCGGTCGCCGGGTCGGCCGCGGCCGGCGCAACGGCTACGAGCGCGAGTGATCCCACGAGACTTGAGACAAGCAGACGTCTCATCGCTCCTCCTCTCTCGATGACGGGTGGAGCGTCCCGCCCGGCCGTCCGCCGCGAAAGGTGAAAACCTCAGGTGTTTGCTCGCCGCGAGTCCTGTTTCTGGCCGGGTAGCCGGCTCGCCAGCTCCGTCCGCGAGCGAACGCCGAGTTTGCCGTACACGCGCGTCAGGGCGGTCGCGACCGTGTGCTCGGTGACGAAGAGCGCGGCGGCGACCTCGCGGTTCGTGCGCCCCTGGGCGACGAGCGCGGCGATCCGGCGCTCGCTCTCCGTGAGCGCACCCCGCGCGGGCGCGCGTCCACCGATCCGCGCCAACTCGGCCCGTGCCTTTTCAGCCCAGAGCGGCGCGCCGAGCCGCTCGAAGGCCGCGAGCGCCTGTTCCAGCGTCGCCCGCGCGGCGCCGCGCCGCTTTGCCCGCCGCTGCGTCGTGCCCAGGGCAAGCAGCGTGCGGGCGTGTTGGAACGGATCATCGGTGCGGGCGTGCTCCGCGTCCGCCTCTTCGAAAGCGGAGAAGGCGCTGTCGAGCTTGCCGCGAGCGGCGGCAACCACCGCCCGCGTACGCGCCGAGAGCGCGAGCGCCCAGGCCCGGTCGAGGCTCCGCGCCCGCTCCTCGGTAGCGGCTGCGATGGCCTCGGCCTCGTGCAGCTCACCGAGGGAGACGAGCGCGTCGAGAAGGTCGGGCAGCTCCCACATCTGGCCGGGCTCGCGGTGACCCACCGCGTCGCGCGCCCGCCGTGCTGCTCGCAGGTCGGCAAGCGCCGCGGCCGGGTCGCCCTCGGAGAGCTCGATGAAGCCGAGGACCCAGCGGTATCCCGCGACCGCGGCTTCGATGCCGGCGGCCTCGGCCTTCGCGACCGCCGTGCGTGCATGCTCCCGGGCCTCGTCGACGAACCCTCGGTGGGCCGCGATCAACGTCCGCGGCCACTCGACCACCGCCGCCAGTCCGTCCCGGCCACTCTCCTCGTCGACCGCCCGCGCCTCCTCGGCGAGCTCGGCCGCCCGTCGCCAGTTCCCCGCCCGCCACTCGATCAACGCGAGGTAAAAGGCCGGCTCGGGTTCGACGAGAGCCTCGAAGACGAACCGTGATTCGATTGCGGTTGCGGAAGGGAGCCCGCTTCGAATGCCTTCGTGCCGACCGTCCGCACGACCCGCCGCGTCACGGAGCTCCTCGGCCAGCTGCCGTGCGCCAGCGAGGTCGTGCGACCAGAAGAGCTGGTCGCACAGCAGCAATTTCGGGCTCCACATCGCCGGAGCAAGCGCGAGCGACTCCTCGAGCGCAACCGCGCGGGCCATCGCTTCGCGATCGATACCTCGGCCGAGCCTGAAGCGGATTAACCCCAAGACGGCGAGCGCCGCGCACCGGAGCGCATCGTCTTCGGCCCGCTTCGCCGCGCGCACCGCAGCGACGGCGTGGGGCTCGGCGCTCAGCACACCGGTCGCGAACCGGAGCGTGTCGGCGAGCTCTAGTTCGATCGCAGCCTCGAGCGCATGCTCGCATCCCGTATGCGAGAGCGCCTCCTCGAGATGCGCGATCCCTTCCCGCGGGCCCCTCGCGTGAGTGAGAACGGTCCCGAGCCGGTGGAGGATCGACGCTCGTTCCGGCCCCGGTGCGGCGACGGTGAGCGCGTCCTCGAGCAACGCGATCGCACGTTCGGTATCTCCCGCAGCGAAGGCATGATCGGCCGCGTCCAGGATTCGCCGCCGAACCGAGGTTTCGTCGTCCTTCGGCGTCAGGCGGAATGCCTGCTCGGCAAGCTCGGCGGCGCCCGCGGGTGCACCACGCGCGCGTGCACGCCGCGCTGCATTCTCGAGCTCGTCGGCGACGGTGCGATCCGGGCCCGACACCGCAAGCGCGAGGTGTCGCACGCGCGCCTCCGTCCCGGGCACGAGCTGCGCCAGCCGCGCGTGCAGTGCGCGCCGCTCGGCGGGCGGTGTGCGCGCCAAGACCGCTGTCGCCAGCAGCGGATTGGTAAAGCGCAGCCGTTCGTCATCGAGCTCGAGCACGCCGCCGTCCAGCGCCTCCGCCAGGCCCCCCTCGGCTTGGTTCCCCGCGGCCGCATCGATAAGGGCCACGCTCGGCTCCGCCAGGGCCGCCACGACGAGCGCCACTGCCCGCGCGTTCGGACCGAGGCCGTCGATGCGCTCGTACAGGAGCGCGCCCAACGCGGGTGGAAGCGGCAACTCGGTTCCCGGCTCTACGCGGCCGCCACGTCGCTGGAGCGCACGCGCGGAGCTCAAGCGCGAAGAAGGGGTTCCCGCTCGACGTCTCCCAGAGTCGGAGCAGCACCGGTCTGGGAACCCTCATCGCGAGGCGGTCCTGGAGCAGCCGGTGAAGCGCGCCGACGCTAAGCGGGCCGAGCTCGACCTCCAGCATCCGCTCGGCTGGAAGGTCGCGGCGGAGCCACGCTGGCACATCTCCTCGCGCCGTCATGAGCGCGGCCACGGGCTCGCTCTCGAGACGCGGCACGGCGTACGCGAGCAGTGCGAGCGACGGAGCGTCCAGCCACTGAACGTCGTCGACGGCGAGTAGAACGGCGGCGTCCTCGGCCAGGCATCGGAGCACTCGCACGAACGCGAACGCGAGCACGCCCACCTCGACGACGTCTTCCGCATCCGCGAGCGCGAGCGCGGTGTCGAGCGCCCGCCTCTGCCGAACCGGGAGCTCGCCCAGGACATCGTCGGGGACGCCACCGACAAGGTCGGCCAACCCGGCGAACGAGAACCGCGCCTCGGCCTCCGTGGGCCGGCAGGACAGGACGCGGAAGCCGCGCGCCCGCGCCTCCTCGACTGCCGCGAGCCACAGCGCCGTTTTTCCGATCCCCGTCTCGCCGGCGATGACGGCAACCGCAGGCACATGCTCGATCGCATCGAGACAACTCGCGAGCGACGCGAGCTCCTCGTCCCTACCGAACAGGTGGCTTGTAGCAGGCGCCACGTCCTTGGGATGATTGTATGGCTGGGGAGCGGCGCGTCTGCGCGCCGCGCGGCGCTTCTTTGCTATCGATCGAAACGCGAAACCATCTGGCGCGCCACGAAACAGCAGAGCCTGACCGAACGACCCGACGGTGGCTGCGGTCTCTCGCCGCTTGTTGCCGGAGCTTGGCCGTCCGCCCGGCGTCGGCGTTCAGATCGGGCTACGCCGCCGCCCGGTACTCGATGCCCTCGAACGCCGCGTAGGCGTATGGGTGGTGAAAGACGTCGAGAGGGTTTGCCTCGCCGACGGGAAGCTCGAAGGAGTCGCCGGTTTTTCCGTCGCAGACCCGGACCGCAAGTGCGTCGTCGCCCTTGCTCCAAACGAGGCTAACCTCGATGCCATCGCTCGCTCGGTGAGCCAACTCGCGCCGATCCTCAGCCGTTTTCAGTTCGCATGCCATCGTCGCTCCCTTCCGTCGCATCTTGGTTGGGGACGATCACGGCGGCCGCTTAAGCGCCGGTAGCGGAACGGTAAAGCGCGCGTCTCCGCGGGTCGGCCGGCCCGCTGCGGAGCTGCACAGACGGCCCGTATGGCCCTGCATCAGCAAGCCGTGAGTTCGCGCGGCTTCTTCTATGGGCCCGCCTGGATTCGAACCAGGGACCAACGGATTATGAGTCCGCTGCTCTACCGCTGAGCTACGGGCCCGTCGCAGGGACGAGGGTACCCCAGCATCAGAAATCCGACCGGCGCGGAACCCCGTAGTCACGGTGCGGATGCGCCTCTTCGCCCTCCTCGCCCTCGCGCTCGTCATCCCGTTCGCTTCCGCCTGCGGCGGAGACGACGACGAGGCTACGAACGGCGGGCAGGCGACGGACGGCGGCGCGGCACAGACGATTCAGGTGTCGGCGACCGAGTTCGCGTTCGACCCGTCGGAGATCTCGGCGGAGCCAGGCGAGATCACCTTCGAACTGACGAACGACGGCGGGGCTCCGCACGCGCTCGAAGTCGAAGGCAACGGCGTCGAGGAGGCGTCCGAGACGATCGACGGCGGGGACTCGACCTCGCTGACCGTCGACCTCGACGAGGGGACGTACGAGATCTACTGCCCGGTCGGCGACCACGAAGACCGGGGCATGGTCGGCACGCTGACGGTGGGCTCGGGCGCAGGCGCGGGAGGCGGTGCGACGACGACGGACGGCGAGACCGAGACGGAGCATTCGGAGACGGAGACCGAGCACGGCGAGACGGAAACCGAGGACGACGACGACTCGGGGTCCGGCGGCGGCGGAGGCGGCGGCGGTTACTAGCAGGGCGTCGGACTCGGGGCCTTAAGCGCTTTCGCCGACCTCGACACGACACGACGAAAGGCGCAAGAATAGGCGCCGCTGTCGTGGAGTTGGACGCGGGACGCGAGACACCCCGCCGGAGGTGAAACGGCGCCGTGAAGGTCTTCCAGTCTGAGCGCAGCCTGCGCACGAAGAGCGGCCTCGAGATTCGCGACATCACCCCCGACGTCCGCGAGGCGGTCGCCGAGAGCGGCGTCCGAGATGGAATCGCGTGCGTCTACTCGCCTCATACGACGTGTTGCGTGCGCGTCAACGAGTTCGAGACCGGCTTCCTCGAGGACTTCGTGCGAATGCTCCGCCGGCTCGTCCCACACGAGCGCTACTACGCGCACGACGATTGGGACCGCCGAACCGAGAACGTCTGTCCCGAGGACATGGAGTTCGGAAACGGCCACTCGCACTGTATGGCGATGCTGCTCGGGCCGGCGGGTGAGTCGATCCCCGTCCGGGACGGCGAACTCTGCCTCGGCACGTGGCAGCGGGTGCTCTTCATGGAGCTCGACCGTTCACGCGACCGCCGCTGGATCGTCCAGGTCGTCGGCGACTAGCGCTCCCTCGAACCAAATGAAAACGGGGCCCGCCGCAGGCCCCGTCTCCGTGGGGGTGACCGCTGCCCCCGCCGCATCGGGGCCTCGGTCGTATGTAGGTGGAGTTTCGGCGACGACGGCTCGCCCGACTCCCCTCCGAGGGAGTTGACCGCCTCCCCCAGGCGGGGTTGACCGCGCTGCTTCACCGAGCGGGCGCCTCTACGCGGACGCGAGCGCAGCGAGCAGGTCGTCGCCGTAGCGTGCGAGCTTTGCCGGCCCGATGCCAGGTACGGCCGCGAGCTCCGCCCGCGTCTGCGGTCGCCGATCCGCGAGCACGGCGAGCGTCGAATCGTGGAGCACGACGAAAGCGGGCACGCCGTCCGCCTTGGCCCGCTCGCGTCGCCAAAGGCGCAGGGCGCTGGTTGCAGGGGTGTCGGCGGGCTCGTCCTTCGCGGCCCGACGCCGGACCGGCTCGGCAACGAGCTCGAGCTCGTGGATGAAGCGGCTCGGCCGCGCGCCGCTCGACCACGACACGAAGAGGAACCGCTTCGCGCGGGTGATCCCCACGTACAGGAGTCGCCGCTCCTCGGCGACCTCATCTGGCTCCTTGGCCTTCCGCGTCGGCAGCTCGTTGTCCTCGAGCCGGGGCAGGAAGACCGCCTCGAACTCGAGCCCCTTGGCCCGGTGGTAGGTGAGGAGCTGCACTCCGCGCCCCGCTGCGCTCGGGCCGAACCGCTCGTCGAGCAGGTTGAAGTATTCGCCGATCGTCCGCTCGCCGTCGTCGAGCTCGGCGGCGAGCGCTACGAGCCGCGCCAGGTCCGCCTGGCGGACGAGCTCCTGCTCGCCGAGCTGGCGCGGAGGTGAGGGCAGGAAGCCCTCGCGACTTGCCGCTTCCCGAACCGAGGCCGCGACGGCGGTCGAACGGGAGTGGCCGAGGCGGGCGCGCATTCGGCGTGCTGCCTGTCGCGACAGGAACCCGCCCTCCCGCACCTGGTAGGCGACGCCCGCCTCGCCGAGCGCCTCCTCGTAGCCGACCGAGCGCGCGTTCGTCCGGTAGAGGATGGCGATCTCGTCGAGCGGGACGGCGTCCTCGGTGTGCAAGGAACGGATCCGGTCGACGACGAACCGCGTTTCGTCCGGCCCGTCAAACGCCCGCGCGAGCGGCTCGGGGCCGGGCCGGCAGACGGGCCGGAGCGTCTTCTCGGCCCCGCCGAGACGGGGAGCGAGGCGGTTCGCGAAGGCGAGGATCTCGGGTGTCGAGCGGTAGTTCGCCTCGAGGCGAACGACCGTCGTCCCGGCATAGCGGGACGGCATCTCCTGGAGGTAGCGCGGCGTCGCCCCCGTGAACGCGTAGATCGCCTGGTGATCGTCGCCGACGGCGCAGAGGTCGTTTCGGCGGCCGAGCCAGAGCTCGAGGAGCGTCTGCTGGAGGAGGTTCACGTCCTGGTACTCGTCGACCGTGAACGCGCGAAAGCGCGAGCGGAAGTCGTCACGCGCGTGGTCGTCGGTCTCGAACATCCGGATCGCGCGCTGGAGCAGATCCTCGAAATCGACCCGGCCGAGCGCGTCCTTGCGCCGCTCGTACTCGCGAAACGCCGTCGTCATCAGGTCGACGGGGAGCGGCGGACGGTGGCCGTCGAGTGCCCGTGCGTACGTCTCGGGCGTGAGCCGGCGGTTCTTCGCCCACTCGATCTCGGTCGCGAGGTCGCCGACGGGCCGAAAGCGGTACGGCGGGGGAAGCGCGCGCGCGACGTTCGCGAGAACGATCGCCTTCGACGGAAGCACCTGTCCAGGCGGCGCGGAGCCGTACGCGTGGAGCTGACCTAGCGCGGCCGCATGAAACGTGCGCGCCTCGACCCCCGTCGCGCCCAGTGCCGCAAGGCGCGCCTTCATCTCGCCGGCTGCTTTGTCGGTGAACGTGACCGCGAGGATCTCGTCCGCCCTAAAGGCGCCCTCGGCGACCTGGTTCGCGATCCGCCGCGTGATCGTCGTCGTCTTGCCCGCGCCCGCGCCGGCGAGAATGCAAACCGGTCCGCATACCGCCTCGACGGCACGGCGCTGCTCCGGGTTCAAGCCGGCGAAGATCCGGTCGGTCTTCACGCGTTCCAGGCTAGAGCGGCGGTCGGAGAGCGCGGCGGCCGCGCGCGAGCTTCCGCGCGGACGCGTTACGCCTCCGCGCGGATTCCACTCGTCGTTCGGCGGGTCGCCCGTGCGGCCGCTAGGCGGCGAGCGCGACCTCGTCGTCGCGAGCGCCGAGCGTCTCGGCAAGCTTCTCGAGCGCGGCCGCCTCGAGCTGACGGACGCGCTCGCGAGAGACGCCGAGCTCCGCCCCGATCGCCTCGAGCGAGCGCGGCGCGCCGTCCAGCCCGTAGCGAAGCTCGACGAGCCTGCGCTCCGCCTCGGGCAGGTCGGCGAGCGCCGCGCGGACGGCGCGGCGACGCAGAGCCTCCTCGGCGACCTCACGCGGGTCGTCGGCGTTGTCGTCAGCGAAGAGCTCGCCGAGCTCCGTCTCGCCTTCGCTCCCGACCTGCTGATTGAGCGAGACGCGCGCGTCCACCACGCTGAGCGCCTCGTCGACGTGTTTCGGCGCGAGGCCGGTCGCCTCGGCGAGCTCCTCGTGCGTGGGTGGCCGACCCAGGTCCGTCTCGAGCGCGCGCACATGGCGAGCGAGCGTCTGGCGTCGCTCGTGCACGTGCGTCGGCACGCGGATCGTGCGAGCCTGGCCCGAGATCGACCGCTGCACGGCCTGGCGGATCCACCAGGTCGCGTAGGTCGAGAACTTGTACCCCTTCCGCCAGTCGAACTTCTCGACCGCGCGGTTCAGGCCGATCACACCGTCCTGGATCAGATCGAGAAACGGCACGCCGTTGCCCCGGTACCGCTTCGCGATCGAGACGACGAGGCGGAGATTCGAGTTGATCATCCGCTCCTTCGCCTCGGCATCGCCGCGCTCGATCCGCTTCGCGAGAACGACCTCCTCGGCCGCGGTTAGAAGCGGATAGCGCCCGATTCCAGCCAGGAAGAGCTGAAGCGAGTCCGACGCGTCGGGACGTGCGTCGGCCTCGACCCGCTCGAAGTCGCGCGTATCGGTCATCCGGTCGTCGCCCTCTTCGACGAGGGCCTCGACGTCGTGGGACTGCAAGGTCTTCGTGATGGTGATCGATCCTTTCTTCGTCGGGTTTCGAGCCACCGGCGAGAACCGCGCCGTCTGCGCGATCGCCTGGCGGGCTTCGTCTAGTTAAACGCCTTGCTTTCGCAGGACATTCCCCGCTCCGACGTCACGCAGCGAGAATCGCCCACGCCGCCGCGACCGAGTCCGGCGACCGGCCGCTCGTCTCGTACCAGCCCCAGGCGAGCGCGTGCGCAACACCCCAGGCGCGCAACCGGTCGCGATCGAGGCCGGCGCCGGCAAGGATGTCGAGCCGGCGGCCACGAGCGTCGGCAAGGAGACCAGCCACTCGGGCTCACTGCGCCACTCCTGGGCCAGCACCCGCGGAATCCGCACCGGCCGGCGCGCGAGCGCTATCCCCGTTCGAGTCGCAGGTCGAAGCCCGCGGGAGCGTTCACGTTGACGACCCGAGCGGCGACGTCGCCGCGGTTCGCGAACGTGTGCGGGACCTCGGCGGGACGAGCACGAACGTCCCGGAGCCGGCCAGGATCTCCTGGCCGGTCACCGTGAACGTCAGCTCGCCGTCGAGACGTAGAACGAATCGTCCTCGTGGTCGTGGACGTCGACGTCCGGTCCCTCACGATGCGGTCTCACCTCGATGACGGCGAGGTTGAAGTGCGGCGTGTGGCCGCTCAGGGCGAGGAACTCGACGTTCCCGACGCGATGGCCTCCGCCCGGGCGCACGACGACGGCCGTTCGCTCCGCAGCGTCCATGCACGAGGGATAGCACGCACGGTCGGCGGGGTCGCGCTCGTCACGCATGTGCCGGCCGTTGATCTGCTCGGCGAGGCGGTCGACGTCCGCCTCGATCGCTTCGACCGACCCCGCCTGCACAGGGCGCGCGCCTCGCCGACGCTGAGGACGGTCCGCTCGCCGCCCCGGTCGGACGGGTCCGCTCGTTGACGACCTCGAGCGGCGCGTTCGCGTGCGCCGCCTCGGCGAGGGAAACGCGATCTCGACGTGCGTCCGCGCCGCGATACGGGATGACGAGTCGACAAGCGATGAGTTCCTGCCTCTCAGCCGGTCTCTATACGAAATGCGACCCGATGCGAGCGCCGCGAAGGAAGAGGAGGGCGTGACATGCAGAAGATCACGACGTTCTTGACGTTCGACGACCGAGCCGAAGAGGCGGTCGACTTCTACACGTCGGTTTTCCCCGACTCGAGGATCGTGACCGCAACGCGCTATGGCGACGCGGGGCCGGGGCCGAAAGGCTCGCTCATGTCGGTGACGTTCGAACTCGCCGGGCAGCAGTTCATGGCGCTGAACGGAGGCGCCTCGTTCAGCTTCGCGCAGGGGATCTCGCTCTTCGTGAGCTGCGAGACGCAGGAAGAGGTCGACGACTACTGGGAGAAGCTCTCCGACGGCGGCGATAAAGGCCCCTGCGGCTGGCTCACGGACAAGTTCGGCGTCTCCTGGCAGGTCGTTCCGCGCGTCCTTGGCGAGATGCTGAACGACGAGGACCCCGAACGGGCGAAGCGAGTGATGAACGCGATGCTCCAGATGGGCAAGCTCGAGATCGAGGGCCTCCGGAGAGCGTTCGAGTCAGAGGAGAGCGCTGCCATGGCCCGGCGCTGAGGGCGGCGAATCAGCGCCGGCCACGCCTGTCGTGGCGTCTGGTTCCCGTCGTGCGCGCCCGGGAAGTCGTGATCGTGTTCGCCGACCGGCCGGGTTCCACGCCTGCCTGCGCGACCGAAACCCGGTCCGACCGCCAGATGCCGGAACGGCCCGCCGCCTCGGCGTAGCCGCCGCCGCTCGACCCCGCGAAGCTGGCGACCGCCACCCAGATGCCGTGGCGGGTAGCGATGCGGCGGGCGCGCTCGTCTTGCAGAGCCGCCTCGTCGGCGGACTTCACGGTGCCGGCGACGTACGCGTCGATCCCGAGCGCGGCGGTCTCGTCGGCGTGCGCGGGGACGCCGGCGTCCTTGCAGATCGCGAGACCGAGCCGCCAGCCGTCTACCTCTTCCACCGCCGGGCCCTCGCCCGGAGCGAACCGCTCGGGTTCCGAGCCGTCCAGCCAGACCTTCCGATAGGCGACTCGCACGCCGGCGGCATCGATCGCGAGCGTCGCGATGTGCGAACGGCCGTTCTCCCTCGACCGGAGCGCCCGCGAGCGCCAGTTAGCTCGCCTCGGCGCGGGCGTCGGCGATCGGCGCGAGTCGCGCGTCGGCGACCCCGATCGGCCTGGACTCGAGCTCGTACCCCGTGAGCGAGAGCTCGGGGAAGACGACGACTCGCGCGTGCGCGGAGCGGACCGTCGCCGCGTGCGTCAGCGCGTTCGTCGCGACGTCGCGAGCGAGCGAGCGCGGCTGGGCGACGGCGAGCAGGAGCCGGTCACGCGCGCGAGTCGCTCCCAGGTCGGCCACTGGCTAGCTCTCGATCTTCAAGTCGGTCGAGCCTGGGAAGTTGACGCTGTTTCCGCGGCCGGGTCGCCGGTTCCCGCGCACCTCGTGGCCGACCAGGACGAACCATCCCGCGCCCGGAGGCGGAAGCCCCGCCTCCGTCGTCTCGAACGTGCCCGCAGAGGGCCATCGTCGGAGCGTCTGCCCCGAAATTCACCTGCTTGGCTCCGAGTGGTGCTCGTAAACCACCGTCCACCGGCACGTCCATCTTCACAAGTCCGACGATCAACCGCACGGCTCGCGGATCCCGGCCGTGTCCTCGTCCGGCCCTGATCGAACCATGGCTTCGTACGCCGCTTCCGGTTACGGCCGGCCCATTGCCTCGGCCGGCTGCTCGCCGATCGCGCGGGAGCGGCTGCCGTCGTGCGGGGGCTCGATCGTCACGTTCGGGAGCGCGCGATCGAGCCATCGCGGGATGTACCACGACTTCTCGCGCAGCAGGGTGAGGAACGCGGGCACGAGCGTCATCCGCACGATCAGCGCGTCGGTGAGGATCGCGACGGCGAGGAGGATGCCGAACTCCTTCGAGATGCGATCGGCGCTCAGGATGAAGGCGGCGAAGACCGTGCCCATGATGAGCGCCGCGGCGACGACGACCCGGCCGATCGCCGAGATCCCATGCTCTACCGCCTCGCGCGTCGCGAGGCCGTGCACGTGCTCCTCACGGATCCGGCTCATCAGGAAGACCTCGTAGTCGGTCGCGAGCCCGAAGAGGATCGCGAAGGCGATCGGCGGCACGAACGTCTCGATCGGGCCCGTCTGGTCGAGACCCGTCAGCCCGAGCAGGTAGCCCTCCTGCACGACGAGCGTCAGGACGCCGAAGCTCACGAAGGCCGAAAGGATGGTCGTGATCGCGGCCTTGAGCGAGACCACGATCGACCGGAACGCCATCGCAAGGACGACGAACGTGACGCCGAGGATGTAGAGCAGAAAGAGCGGCATCCGCTCGACGATCTGGTCGGCGATGTCCTTGAACGCGGCCGTTTGGCCCGAGACGAACGCGGCCGCGTTGCCGCCGGCCGTCGCAGCGGGCACGACTTCGGTCCGCAGGCGCTCGACGAGCTCGTCCGTCTCCTCGTCCTGGGGACGCGTCTCGGGCGTGACGAAGATGATCCCCACGGTCTGCTCGTCGTTCAGCTGGGGCTCGCCGACCGACGCTACGCCTTCGAGGCGCTGCACCCGGTCATAGACCTTCTGCGGCGCCTGCGGGTCGCCGTTCACGTCGACGACGATCGGGATCGGGCCGTTGAAGCCCGGCCCGAAGCCCGCGGCGAGGAGGTCGTACGCGCGGCGCGCGGTCTGCTCCGTAGGCTGCGTCCCCTGATCGGAGGCGCCGAGACGAACGAGCGCCGCCGTCGACGCAAGCCCGAGGACGACCACGAGGACGACCGGGAACACGACGCGCGCGTGCCTGCTCACGAACCGGCCCCAGCGGGCGACGAGCGTCCGCTGACGGGCCGCCTCCGATTCCTCGACCCGCCGGAGGAACGGCACCTTGAGGCGATCGATCTTGTGCCCGAGAAGCGCGAGCACCGCCGGGAGCAACGAGTTTGCGATCAGCACCGTCGTCAGGACGCCGAGCGCGCTTCCCGCGCCGAGCTTCGTAACGAAATCGAGCCCAATGAACGCGAGCCCGGTCACGGAGATCGCGACGGTCGCGCCGGCGAAGAGGACGGCTCGACCGGCCGACGCACCGGCCTCGGCGGCCGCGTCGCGCGGTGAGAGCCCCTCGTGGAGGAGCTGTCGGAAGCGCGTCACGATGAACAGCGAGTAGTCGATCCCGACGCCCAGCCCGATCATCGAGACGAGGATCGGCGTGATCGTGTTGACGTCCGTGAACCCGGCGAGGATGAAGAGGAGAAGGAACGCGGTCGCGACCGCGGCGATCGCGAGCGCGATCGGGATCAACATCGCGACGAACGTGCGGAACACAACGAGGAGGACGAGGATCGCGGCGAGGAGGCCGAGCGCCTCCGAGGTTCCCTGCTCGACAGGCGGGAACTCGGCGTCGCCGTTGAACTCGGCCGTCACGCCGGCGGGCTCGACCGTCTCCCGCACGGCGTCCTGAACCGCAACGACCGCGTCTCGATCCGCGGGCTCGATCGTCTGGTCGAACTGGGCCTCCGCGTAGGCGATCCGCCCGTTGTCCGAGAAGGTCTCCTCGCTGAACGGGTCGCCGACGCTCTCGAGGCCGGCCTCGCCGTCGCGCGGTGCGAACTCGGGCGACTGGAGACGCGTGATCGCCTCGTCGATCGCGGCCCTTCGCTCGGGCGTATCGAGCCGCTCGCCCTCGGGCGCAGCGAAGACGAGATTCAGGACGCCGCCCTGCTCGGAGGCGAACTCGGACTCGATCAGGTCGGTCGCCTTCTGGGTGTCGGATCCGGGGATCTCGAACTCGTCCCGAAGGCTGCCGCCAACGCCGGCGACGAGCGCGACGAGGACGACGACCACGCCGATCCAGGCGGCAACGACCCGCCACGGGTGCGTCGCGCAGGCACGCGTCCAGCGCGCGAGCGCGCCGGTCGAGAGTCGTTCGTGCGCGGCCCGCCGCGCGCGCTCGCCCGCGCGCCCGCGTCCCGCCCCGGCGTTCGTGGTCCCTTCGTTGGACTGCGTCATTCCTTGCTCTCCCGTCGATTCGGATTTCCCCTACAGACCGGCCGAGGGTCGGAGACTCATCGCTCCCGCGAAAGCGATGAGCCGCCCGTCGAGCCGGCGTCTAAGGAAGTAGGCGCGTCGCCTTCACAACGAAGGGAGCAAACGGATGAGCAGCGTACGGTCTTCCGACGGCACGAAAATCGCCTACGACGTCATCGGGAGCGGGCCGCCGGTGATCCTCGTCGGCGGTGCGTTCAGCTACCGGGCCTGGCCCCAGCCCCGTCGGCTCGCGGAAGAGCTCGCGGACATGTTCACCGTGATCAACTACGACCGCCGCGGCCGGGGCGAGAGCGGCGATACGCCTCCTTTCGCAGTCGAGCGGGAGTTCGAGGACCTCGAGGCGCTCGTCATCGCCGTGGGCGGCTCGGCGAGTCTCTGGGGTTGGTCGTCCGGCGGCGTCCTCGCGCTCAAGGCGGCCGCCCACGGAGTCCGGACGGAGAGGCTCGCGCTCTACGACCCCGTGTTCGTGGTGGACGAGCGGAAGCCGCTTCCCCCGCCGAACTTCGTCCAGGAGCTCGGCGACCTGATCGCGCAGGGCCGGCGCCGGGCTGCGACGACGTACTACTTCACGAAGGTCATGGGCATGCCATCCCTCGTCGCGACCGGGAGCCGCTTGATCCCGGGTTTTCGACGGAGGCTCGACAGCGTCGCGCACACGCTTCCCTACGAAGCCGCGCTGGTCGAGGATGCGCTGCGCGGGCAGCCCCTCCGCGTCGAGGACTGGCGCGCCGTGAGGACGCCGACGCTCGTGCTGAGCGGAGAGAAGAGCGAGCCAGTCCTCCGGAAGGGCGCCGAGGCGATCGCCGAGGCCCTCCCGAACGCGAAGCTGCGCATTCTCGTAGGCCAGGGGCACAACCCGTCGATGGCGGTGCTCGCCTCGGCGCTGAAGGAGTTCTTCAGCGCGCGCGGCGAACGCGAGGCTGCCGCGTAGGCCGAACGACCGGACTTCTTGCGAGGCGACGCCGGCGGCTATCCGTCGGACTGCCCGCTGCTTTCGTCGCCCGACCCGCACGGCTTCGGCTGCCAGAGCGCGATCTCGCCGCCGTCGGGCGCGGCGAGCATGCTTCGCCAGCCGGCGGGACCTTCGCGGGGCGCGAGCAGCACCGTCGCGCCGAGCCTACGCGCCCGCTCGGTCGCGTCCGCGATTTCGCTCACCTCGACGTACGGGAGCCAGAACGCGCGGCCGGTCTCGTGTTCCACGAAGCCGCCGTCGAACTGCTCGGCGAGCTCGACGATAAGGTAGTCACCGGCGCCTGTATGCACCGTCTCGGCAGGCCAACCGAACAGCCGCATGTAGAAGGCGCACGCGCGCGCGACGTTCCGCGTGCGGAGCTCGAGGTGAACGACGGGATGATCCGGCGCGCCCGGTGTCATAGGCCTGTCTCATGGGACCGGCGGCGAGCCGCACAACTCATCGGTGCCGCGATGATTTCGAACCTCGTCGCCGGTCCACTCAATTAAGGGATGACCTCGCTAACGGCACAGATGACCGAACAGGAGCTCTTGGAAGCGGCGTGCGGAGGCGACGAGGACGCGTTCCGCCGTTTGGTCGAGCCGTACCGGACGCAGCTACATGCCCACTGCTACCGAATGCTCGGCTCGCTGCACGACGCCGAGGACGCGCTCCAGGACGCGCTGCTCCGCGCCTGGCGCGGGCTCTGCGGGTTCGACCGCCGCGGCGCCCTGCGAAGCTGGCTGTACCGGATCGCGACGAACGCCTGTCTCGACGCCCTCGCGCGTCGACCCAAGCGCGTCCTTCCGATCGACTACGCCCCGTCCGCCGAGCTCGGCGGCGAAGAGCCGGCCGAGCCGGTCGCGAACGCTGCCTGGGTCGAGCCTTACCCGGACGCGGTTCTCGGGCTAGCGGACGGCTACGCCGCGCCCGAAGCGCGCTACGAGCAGCGCGAGGCGGTCGAGCTCGCGTTCGTTACCGCGCTCCAGCACCTCCCGCCGCGCCAGCGCGCCGTGCTCATCCTCCGAGAGGTGCTCGCGCTCTCGGCGAAGGAGGTGGCGGAGGCGCTCGGGACGACGGTCGCATCCGTGAACAGCGCGCTTCAGCGGGCCCGGAAGACGATTGACGACCGCCTGCCCGAGAAGAGCCAGCAGGAGACGCTCCGGTCGCTCGGCGACGAACGCGTGCGCGACGTGGTCGAGCGCTTCGTCGACGCGTTCGAGCGGGGCGACGTGGGCGCGATCACCGCGCTCCTGGCCGCGGACGCGACGTTCGCGATGCCGCCGTACCGCGAGTGGTATCGCGGCCGCGAGGCGATCGCCGACTCGTGGCTCATGCCGGGCGGACCGCCGGGTGACCTGCGCTACATCGAGGCGCGCGCCAACGGCCAGCTCGCGTTCGGCGTCTACTGCTTGGATCGCGCGCGAAACCGCTTCGTGCCGATCGCTCTCGACGTCGTCGCGCTGCGCGGAACGCAGGTCGCGGACGTGATCGCCTTCCGCGAAACCGAGCTTTTCCCGCGCTTCGCGCTGCCCGGGGAGCTGGCGGCTTGAGCCGCCGCCAAGCGGCTCCCTTCTGAGCGAGCTGCGAGGAGCCCCTCGTTCGCCGACGGGGTGATCGACAATGGCTGCTGAAAAGCCCGTGCGCGTTACCTTGATCCGGAACGCGACGCTTCTCCTCGAGCTCGTTGGCCGCCGCATCCTCGTCGATCCAATGCTTGACCCCGTCGGCGCCCGTCCTCCGGTCGAGGACTCGCCGAACGGGCGCCGGAATCCGCTTGTTCCGCTGCCGGCCCCCGCGGAGGAGATCGTGCGCCGCCTCGACGCCGTCATCGTGTCGCACCTGCATCGCGACCACTTCGACGAGACGGCCGCCCGCCTCCTCCCCAGGGACGTACCCGTCTTCTGCCAGCCCGCTGACGCGCCGGCGCTCCGCGCCCTCGGCCTGCTCGCGCGGCCGGTCGAGACGACCGTTGACTGGGCCGGGCTGCGCGTCGTCCGAACGGACGGGAGACACGGACACGGCGAGACGGCCGACCGGCTCGGCCCCGTGAGCGGCTTCGTGCTTGACGACCTCTACGTCGCCGGCGACACGATCTGGTGCCGCGAGGTCGAGGCGACGATCAGCGCGCACCGGCCTCGGGTGACCGTCGTCAACGGGAGCGGAGCGCGTTTCCTCGACGGCGACCCGCTCGTCATGACGGTGGACGACGTTCGAGAGGTCGTCGCGCGCGTACCGACCGTCGTGGTCGTCCACCTGGAAGCGATCAACCACTGTCTGGAGACGCGCGCAGACGTCCGCGGCGCAGTCCCCGAGGCGCTCGTCCCGGAAGACGGCGAAACCCTCGAGATATGAGCAGGCACAAGTCCGTCGCGAGCGACGACTTGTTCCCGGAAGATGTCGATTCGCTGCGTCTCGCCGCGCGATGCAACGCACAAGCGCGCTTTGCGTTCTGCGACGATCACCCGGCGGCGTTAGCGCGCTACGAGTCCGAAACCTCGTGGAGCTCCTTCGCCCTTCCAGTGCGGCCTCCGTCAGCTGACGACGCGATACGTGATGTGCGTCGCGAACCGGGACTGGCGTAGGCCGACGTGCTCGAGGCTCACCGTCTCGTCGAAGCCGTCGAAGAGACGCTTGCCGGCGCCTAGCACGAGCGGCGCGATCGAGATCGACAGCTCCTCGACGTATCCGGCGCGGAGCGCCTGCCGGATCACGTCCGCCCCACCCATGATGAACACGTCCTTCTCGCGCGCCGCCTCACGCGCCCGCGCGATCGCCTCGTCGAGCCCGTTCACGAAGCTAAAGCCGCGTCCGCGGGGGCATCCTCCGGGCGGTGCGTGACGATGAAGAACGGGATCCCGAACGGATTCCGGCCACCCCACGCCTCCGCCGCCTCGTACGTCGAGCGGCCGCCCACAACCGCGCCACCGCGGGCGAGATCGCCGCGTCCAGGAACTCCTTGTGGGCACCGGTCGGCTCGCCTCGCGGCTCCTCGTCGTAGCTCCACCTTCGGTCGTCGCCTGTCGAACGACCGGACGCACCCGGCGAAGAATCGCGTGTGTCGCAACCGTTCGTTTACAAAAGACATTGCTTTCGTGACTTTTGGCTACAGTTCGAGTCCGGGAGGGACAAGGCAGCGGGCAGTCAGGATCTCGAGAGCCGCGAGCCTTCCCCAGTGCGTCTTCAGGTTCTGTCGCTTTTCGGGCCGCTCACACCGGCGACCCGCCCTCGCGACGGGCCGCGTATCGCTCGTCGTCCGACCTCACCATGTTCTTTCCACTCGGCGTAACCACGGCCACGCTGATCGCCGCCGTCTCCACCGCCGCGACCATCGGGGCGTTCCTTGCTTACGTGTACTACCTGCGCCGCAGTGGCGTGGAGAACGCGCGGGAGGAAGCGCTCGCTCTTGCCGAGACGCGAGGCGCGATCATCGCTGACCTGCAGGCGCAGCTGAAGTCGGCCCAGCGTCACCACGAGCGCTCGGAGCGGGCGTACAAGACGCGAATCAAAGAGCTCGAAGCAGCGCTGGCTGTCGCGCACGCCGAGTCGCGCGAGCAGGCCTACCAGACGCAACGCTTCTACGCCGCAGCGTTCGCCGATTTGCTCGGGAGCGTGCGTAGCGACCTCGAAGCCGTCCCGCCGAACGTCGACGCGGCGCTCACGCGGATCCGAGAGCTCCTCGCCGACGAGCGGCCGGCCGCGTAGATCGGCCGGGTCACCCGTCGCTGACCGTCGCGTGAGGTCGGCGCGCGAGAATCCGTTCGTCCTCGTCTACGCCGTCGTTAGCGAAGAGACAACGAAGCTGTGGGCTCTTCGTGCGCCGCGAGCAGGCGGAGGCTTTCTCGAGGCGGTCCGCGCCGACGAACCCGAACTCGCCGAGAACCTCGGCTCACGCCGGTCCACGTGGACGACTAGGGCGGGCGTCGAAATAGCGCTCTCGCGCCCGCGCGGCGCCACGGAACCACGCGCGCCACGCGCACCTCACGGCGGGCTCGTCGAGGCCGCCGCGATCGTCTCCTCCTAGCCGCCCGGCGCCGAGCCGGCGCCCTTGGCGCTTCCCCCGCACGGAAACGCAGGACGCTAGGCGTCAAGGGGAATCCCTGCAAAACGGCATGTCGTATCTGCTGTGAACGTCGCGGAATCGCATCCCCGTGTGGTCCCGTGTGGGCTCAGCCGTCGCCACCGGTCGAGGCAGTACGCAAAGGGCCCGAGGCGAGCCGCGCGCCTCGAGCCTCGTTCGGGCGTGCCGCGCGGTGGAGGTGTTCGCACGCCTCGACCCCCCGTTCCCGATCCGGCTCCGGCAGGGAGGGAGGACCGGAGCGCTGAGGCACAGGGTTTGAGGTTGACTCGCATCCCCGCGGCTTGACACGATCCGCACGTTCTGCTTCCGCGAAAGGAGTCTCCCATGCGGCCGAAGCCGCTCTTCACTACCCTCGTCGCTGCGCTTGCGGCGGCCGTTGCGGCCGCTCCCGCCTCCGCCACGTTCCCGGGGCAGAACGGGAAGATCAGCTTCGAGCGGCCGATCGGCCGGCAAGCTGATCTCTTCACGATCAATCCAGACGGCACGGGGCTACGGCGCCTCTTCCGAAGCCCGCGCATCGAGACCGAAGCCGTCTGGTCGCCGGACGGTCGCAGAATCGCCTTCGCCCGCAGCGAGCCCGGCGGATTTCCGTTCGAGATCTGGACGATGAGCGCCCAGGGGCGCGGGCTCCGGAAGCTCACTCGACATGGCGCCTTCAGCATCGCGCCGTACTGGTCGCCGACCGGGAACCGAATCGCCTACTTCACAGACGCCGACTTCCCGCCTCCGGGAGAGGACGAGCCGCCGCCGCCGCCCGAGCTCCACGTCATCGGCGCGGATGGCAGGGACGACAGGAGGCTCACGAACGACCGGGCCGTCCAGATCGACCCCGCCTGGTCGCCGGATGGCCGCAGAATCGCCTTCGCGCTCTTCCGCTCCGTAACGGCCCGGACCGCCGCCCTTTATGTCATGAACGCAGACGGGAGCGGGGTCAGGCGTCTGACCGCGTTCTCGCGCGCGAATAGCAAGGTGAACGCCAACTGGTCGCCGGACGGCAGCAAGATCGCCTTCGAGATCATGTTTTCGGTTAGTCGAGAGCGAGGGCCAAGGTCGTCAGACATCTTCGTCATGAACGCCGATGGGAGCGGCGTCAGGCGGCTGACGAGGTCGCCAAGGTTCGACACCAACCCCGTGTGGTCGCCTGATGGGACGAAGATCGCGTTTACGAGCGATCGCCATCTTCCCGGGCAGAGGCGCCGGCTGAACAACGCGTTCGAGATCTACACGATGAACGCGGATGGAAGCAACGTCACGCGCCTGACGCGGAACAGCTTGCCGGAGTTCTTCCCCGACTGGCAGCCGCTCCCGCGTGGTCGGGGCGCGGGGCTGACCGGCCGGGTGGGTTAGCTACACGACGGGTTTGCCAGGCTTGGTCACACGCGCGCGCGAAGCCGCGCGGGCGGTTGACCGGATCGCCGGCGCGCTCACCGTGATCCACGGGGACGCCGCAGTTCCAGGCGCGCCCAGGCGGGCCCTCGCGAAGGCGGCTGCAGAACTCGACCCGGCGCCATCCGAGAGGACGGCGCGCTGCATGCAGCGGTACGGACTCAAGCTCGTTTGGCGGGAACGGCTTGGTTGAGCGGACGGGACTGATGCGCTTCGCGGTCGCGCCGATACATGACGACGCTTGCAACCGCTATCCACACGCCCGTGCCGATGAGGGGGATGAGGGTCGGCGGCGCGACGGCCGCAATCGCGATCGGCAGCGCGGCCCACCCGAGCCACAGCGACAACGCGCGGGTCCGCAGGATCGCGCCCCAGGCGGCGAACATGAAGATCGCGATGCCGACGATGGCGGGGTAGTCGGTCGCGACCAGGACGTGGAGTGCTTTGCGCCGTGCTCGGCTGGAGGCTGTCGTGACCGGATTCGAGCGCCCAGCCGATTCCGGCGCGAGCTGCCCCGCCGACCGCGATCACGACCCGCGCCGCCGAATACCGCCGACGCCAGAGCGTCCGCCCCGCCGGCCTGCAGCCACGCGCGCAGCCGACCGGCGAACAAGACGAGGAAGACGACCCCCAGCGCTTCGAGCAGGCGCGAGACCGTCTGGGCAGTCGCGTTCGCCGCGAAGTCCGACAGCACCTCGCGGCCGGAGGCATGGTCGCCGGGCGTCTCCCCGCCGGAGATCGCGGAGACCAGGAGGAGCACGAAGAACGCCGCGCCGCTCAGCGGTGCGAGCCGATCCCAGCGGCTCGCGTCGCCGAGCACGCTCAACTGCCGGTGCGAGCCCGACGTTCCTCATGCTGCACCTCTCCCGACGCTTGGTCCGACGGATCGTTCGCCGCGTCGGCGTCGGGCGCTCGGCCGGCGAGGCAGCCGACAATCCCGAGCCGCAGCTTCATTCGTCTCCTTTCCGGCACCGCAGCGACGGGCCGATCCTTGCACCCGTTGTAACAAGATGCGAACGCACGTTGGGTAGTCGCGACTGACTTGTTCGCGTGGTCGCGCAAGATGTCCTGGGGTCGTAGGCGTGCTGCGGTGGTCTACGGCCCCTTCGGAACGTCGACGCCCAGCGGCTCGCCGCAGTCGCCGCAGCGCTCGGCCGGCACCCAACTCGTAACGACGGCGACGGAGGCCCGGACGGGGTCCTCGTTCGCAACCGCGTAGTTACGCCAGCCGCACGCCTCGCATTCGCGCCACGGATCCGGGCTCTGCTCGCGCCTCGGCACCGCCGCGAACATCTTGCGACGAGCCTGTTCTGTTCGCCCCAGGCCGCAAGCCGAGGCTCGCCGGTACGAGACGAGTAAACATTCACGACCGGCCAGCACTCGCGGCCGACGCGATTGTCTTCCGCCCGCGAATCACGTGCGCGAGATGTCAAATACAGTCCCGCCGCGCCCGCGGCGATTCGCTCTCCGAGCGTGCCGTTTCGGCTAGCGCCCGCGCGTCCGCCAGCCGTCGCCGCGGAGGCGATGGTGGCTACGAGCCAGCCGCTCGCGACGCGGGCCGGCCTGCGCGCGCTCGAGCGGGGCGGGAACGCGGCCGACGCGGCGCTCGCGGCGGCCGCGGTGCTCTGCGTGGCGGAACCGATGTCGACCGGGATCGGCGCGGACGCGTTCGCGCTCGTCTGGCGCGACGGGCAGCTCGTGGGGCTCGACGCGGCCGGGCCGGCGCCGCAGCGCGCCGATCCGGCGGCACCCGTGCAGGAGCGCGGGCCGCGCTCGGTCACCGTCCCCGGGGCCGTCGCCGGGTGGGCGGCGCTCGCCGAGCGCTTCGCCCGCCGCGGGCTCGACGCCGCGCTCGCCGACGCGGTCGACGCAGCCGAGCGCGGGTTCGCCGTCGCACCCGTCACCGCGGCCGTGTGGGCCCGGGCGGGTGGCCCGCCCGAACTCGGCCCCGCCCCGCGCGTCGGCGAGCGCATCCGCTTCCCTGACCTGGCGGCGACCCTGCGCCGGATCGCGGCCGAGGGGCCGAACGGCTTCTACCGGGGCGAGGTCGCTCGGGCGATCGCCACGGCGAGTTGGCTCGACGAGGACGACCTCGCCGCGTACCGGCCGCGCTGGGTCGAGCCGCTCGCCCTTCCCTACCGCGACGTCACAGTCTGCGAGCTCCCCCCCCCCCCCCCC
>DATAAZ010000076.1:0-5722 GCA_036259875.1 Gaiellaceae bacterium | reverse complement strand
TGATCGTCGGGGGCCCGGGCATGCCCGGGCCCCCGACATCCGTTAGCGCTGGTTACGACGCGCTCTCGTCGTCGAGCGGCGTGTCGACCTCGGGGATCTCCTCCGCCTCCATCGACTCTAGCTCGCCCGAGCCGCCGTTGGTCTCGGGCTCGCCGCCGAAGGAGAGGTCGAGGCCGGCGAGGTCGAGGCCCTCGCCGTCCGAGCCGATCTCCTCGAGCGCCGCGAGAAGCTGCTCCTCCGTCGCCGGGCGGGTGAACGCGGCGACCGGAACCTTCTCGGTCGGGCGGATCTCGATCGAGCGGTACTTCTTGAGCCCCGTCGCCGCGGGGATCAGCTTGCCGATGATCACGTTCTCCTTGAGGCCGAGCAGGCGGTCGACCTTGCCCTCGATCGAGGCGTCCGTCAGCACCTTCGTCGTCTCCTGGAACGACGCGGCCGAGAGGAACGACTCGGTCGCCAGGGAGGCCTTCGTGATCCCCAGGATGAGCGGCTCGAACGTCGCCTCCTCGCCCTTCGCCTCGCGCACGCGCGCGTTCTCCCGCTCGAGCACGACCTTGTCGACGAGCTGGCCGGGCAGGAGTTCCGTCTCGCCGGCGTTCTCGATCCGGACCTTCTTCAGCATCTGGCGCACGATCAGCTCGATGTGCTTGTCGTGGATGTCGACGCCCTGCGAGCGGTACACGTTCTGCACCTCGCCGACGAGGTAGACCTCGGTCGGCGTCGAGCCCTTCCCCGCCTTCGCGTGGAGCGCGAGGAGCTCGGCCGGCGCGAGCGACCCCTCGTGGAGCGGGTCGCCCGGCTCCACGGTCTGGCCCGTCCGGACGAGCAGGCGGGTCCGGCGCGGGAGCTGGTACTCCTTGGCCGGAAGCGGCTCGCCCGCCTCGTCGAGCGCCCTCGGGTCGATCGTGACCTTCGGGCCGCGGTCCGTCTCCTCGACCTCGACGTGGCCGCCGATCTCAGCGAGACGCGCGGCGCCCTTCGGGTTGCGCGCCTCGAAGATCTCGACCACGCGCGGGAGGCCATGCGTGATGTCCGCGCCCGCGACGCCGCCCGTGTGGAAGGTGCGCATCGTGAGCTGCGTGCCGGGCTCGCCGATCGACTGCGCAGCGATGATTCCGACCGCGTCGCCGACCTCGCACATCTCGCCCGTCGCGAGGAAGACGCCGTAGCAGCGCTGGCACAGGCCGAATTCGCTCTTGCACTTGAGGACGGAGCGGACGGCGACGCGGAACGTCTCGGCGTGCTCGCCCACTTCGGTCGCGAGCCGCCGGAGCTCCTGGTTCGTCACGACGTCGCCGGCGGCGAGGAGCACCGTCTTCCCCGGCTTTCCGTCCTTCAGCGGCTTCACGATGTCCTGCGCGACGACTCGCCCCGCGAGGGAGCGATTGAGGCCGTCGGGCGTCACGAGCGGGATCTCGATGTACTCGTCCGTCCCGCAGTCCTCGTCGCGGACGATCACGTCCTGCGAGACGTCGACGAGGCGCCGGGTCAGGTAGCCGGAGTCGGCGGTGCGAAGCGCCGTGTCCGCAAGTCCCTTCCGCGCGCCGTGCGTCGAGATGAAGTACTCGAGGACGGAGAGGCCCTCCATGAAGTTCGACTTGATGGGCCGCTCGATGATCTCGCCCTTCGGGTTCGCCATGAGGCCGCGCATCCCGGCGAGCTGGCGGATCTGCTTGATCGACCCGCGGGCGCCGGAATTGGCCATCATGTAGATCGGGTTCAGCTCGTACATCGTCGCCTGCATCGCGTCGGCGACGGCGTCCGTCGCTTCCGTCCACTCCTCGACGATCCGCTCGTGGCGCTCGTCCTCGGTGATGAGGCCGCGCTCGTAGTCCCGCTCGATCCGCTGGACCCGGTCCTCGTAGCCGCCGAGGATCTCGTCCTTGTCTTCCGGGATGACGATGTCGTTCTTCGAGATCGTGATCCCGGCCCGCGTCGCGTGCGAGAAGCCGAGCTCCTTGATCGTGTCGAGGACCGCGGAGATCGCGAGCGCGCCGAAGCGGTCGACGAGGTCGATGATGAAGTCGTTCATCTCCTTCTTCGCGAGCGTCCGGTTCATGAACGGCTGGTTGCCCGCGTCGAAGCCGTCGCCGAGGGCCGTGCGAAGAGCCCTCGTGACCTCCTCGTTGAGGATGACGCGCCCCGGCGTCGTCACGAGGAGCTCGCCGTTGCGGCGGTATTCGATCGGCTCGTGGAGGCCCACCTGCCTCGCGTCGTGCGCCAGGATGATCTCCTCCTCGGAGGCGAACCGGCGCGGGCGCGGGTCGAGCTCCTCCGCCGTCTTGCCGGAGAGCTCCTCAGCGCAGTACGTGAGGTAGTAGCCGCCCAGCACCATGTCCTGCGTCGGCGTCGCGAGCGGCTTTCCGTGCGCCGGCGACAGGATGTTGTTCGCCGAGAGCATGAGGATGCGCGCCTCCGCCTGCGCCTCCGCGGAGAGCGGGAGGTGGACGGCCATCTGGTCGCCGTCGAAGTCGGCGTTGAACGCGTGGCAGACGAGCGGGTGGATCTGGATCGCCTTCCCCTCGACGAGGACCGGCTCGAACGCCTGGATCCCGAGCCGGTGCAGCGTCGGCGCCCGGTTCAGGAGCACGGGGTGCTCGGCGATCACCTCCTCGAGGACGTCCCAGACCTCGGGCGCCATCGAGTCGACGTACTTCTTCGCCGCCTTGATGTTCTGGACCGACTTCCGCTCGACGAGCCGGCTCATGATGAACGGCTTGAAGAGCTCCAGGGCCATCAGCTTCGGAAGCCCGCACTGGTGCAGCTTCAGCTGCGGGCCCGAGACGATCACCGAGCGGCCCGAGTAGTCGACGCGCTTTCCGAGCAGGTTCTGGCGGAAGCGCCCCTGCTTGCCCTTCAGCATGTCGGAGAGCGACTTGAGCGCGCGGTTCCCGGGGCCCGTGACGGCCCGGCCGCGCCGCCCGTTGTCGAAGAGCGCGTCGACCGCCTCCTGGAGCATCCGCTTCTCGTTGTTCACGATGATCTCGGGCGCCCCGAGGTCGAGCAGCCGCTTCAGGCGGTTGTTCCGGTTGATCACACGCCGGTAGAGGTCGTTCAGGTCGCTCGTCGCGAAGCGCCCGCCGTCGAGCTGCACCATCGGGCGAAGCTCGGGCGGGATGACTGGGATCGCCTCGAGAATCATCCACTCGGGCCGGTTCTCGGAGGTGATGAACGCACTCACGACCTTGAGCCGCTTGATGGCACGGCTCTGCTTCTGCCCCTTCGAAGTGCGGATCGTCTCGCGAAGCGCCTTTGCCTCCGCCTGGACGTCGAGGTCCTTCAACAGGTCGCGAATCGCCTCCGCGCCCATGCCGCCCCGAAAGTAGACGCCGAATCCGTACGGCGAGCCGAAGCGGTCCTTCAGCTCGCGGAACAGCATCTCGTCGGTGACGATCTCCTTCACCTCGAGCGTCCGGAAGCGGTTCCACGTCTCCTCGAGCCGTGCGCGCGCGTCCTCGGCCGCGTCGCGCGCGTCCGCGCGGCGCGACTCGATGTCGAGGTACATCTCGCGAACCTTGAGCGACCACTGGACGAGCGCGTCGAGGTCTTCCTTCTGCATACGCCCGTCCGTCTTCAGGCAGAGGTCGTTCGTAAGGTCGCGAAGCTCGTCGGCGGAAGCCTCCGGCGGCGCGGTCTCGAGGACCTCCTGCAGAAGCCCGTTGCCGAGCTCGCGTGCCTTCTCGAGGTTCTTTCCGTCGACGCCTGCCGCGAGCGCGGCGTCATCCTCGGAAAGCTCGCCGCCCGTCAGCAGCGCCTCCTGGACGCGGGCGATGTGCTTCGTCACGGCGCCCTTCTTGGCGCCGGACGAGCGCTCGTACTCCGCCTGGAGCGGCGAGAGCGCCTCGTGCACCTGGACCGCCGCGTTCGCGACCTGGTCGAGCTCGCGCGGGGCGAGCCGACGGTCGTCGCGGATCGCAGCGCTGCGGACGAGCTCGCGGATCTTCTTCGAGTCCTCGGTTGTGATCTGCTTGGCGACGTCCACGAAGAGGCCGCCGACGAGCGTGCGCGCCTCCTCGAGGGGCGGGAGGCCCTGCTCCTCGGCCCACGCGATCAGGCCGCGCGCCCAGAACTCGTCGTCCTCGTCGAAGTCCCGCTCCTTTCCCTTCGTGAAGAACTCGCGCCGGCGGGCGAGCCGGTCCTCGAGCGCGGCGAGCTGCTCGTCGCGGTCGACGAAGATCCGCTCCGACTCGCCCCGGACCTTGTCCTCGAGATCGGCCAGGTCGGCGTCGCGCTTCTCCTTGTCGACCGCCGTCACGATCGAGGCGGCGAAGTAGAGAACCTTCTCGAGCTCCTTCGGAGCGATGTCGAGCAGGTAGCCGATCCGGCTCGGAACGCCCTTGAAGAACCAGATGTGCGAGACGGGCGCGGCGAGGTCGATGTGGCCCATCCGTTCGCGGCGCACCTTCTGCCGCGTGACCTCGACGCCGCAGCGCTCGCAGATGATGCCCTTGTAGCGGACGCGCTTGTACTTCCCGCAGTAGCACTCCCAGTCCTTCGTCGGACCGAAGATCCGCTCGCAGAAGAGCCCGTCCTTCTCGGGCTTCAGCGTCCGGTAGTTGATCGTCTCCGGCTTCGTGACTTCGCCGGACGACCAGTCACGGATCTGCTTCGACGAGGCGAGGCCGATCCGGATTGCGTCGAAGTTGTTGATGTCAATCACTAAAGGCGCCTCTTTCCTACGAGTCTCGGGAGGGCAGGTGCTTGCAACGGAGGGCCGAAGGCCCGGAGTCTGCGCGGGTCGAGTTTCTGTCTAGGGCGATCATTCCTCGAGCTCCAGATCGGCCAGATCAGGTGCGTCCTCGAAGGGGCCGACCAGGTCGGCTGCCTCCTCGGCGGGCGTCTCGCCGCCCGTCACGTCCGCATCCGCCTCGGTGATATCCGTAAGCGTCTCGTCGGAGGGCAGGACGAGCTCGCTCTCGCCGGTCACGTCCATTCGCTCCTGACCCTCCTCGGCCTCCTCGGCGGTCGGCTCGCGCGCGGCGGCGCGGAGCGAGCCCGGCGAGAGGTCGATGCCGAGCTCCTCGGCGGCGCGGAGAAGCTCGTCGTCCTCCTCACGGATCTCCACCTCGCCGCCCTCCTCGGAGATGACGTCGACGTCGAGCGAGAGCGACTGCATCTCCTTCAGAAGCACCTTGAAGGACTCCGGGATCGACGGCTCGGCGATGTTCTCGCCCTTGACGATCGCCTCGTAGGCCTTCACGCGCCCGACGGTGTCGTCGGACTTGATCGTGAGCATCTCTTGGAGCGTGTACGCGGCGCCGTACGCCTCGAGCGCCCACACCTCCATCTCGCCGAACCGCTGGCCGCCGAACTGAGCCTTGCCGCCGAGCGGCTGCTGGGTGACGAGCGAGTACGGGCCGGTCGAGCGCGCGTGGATCTTGTCGTCCACGAGGTGGAGCAGCTTCAGGATGTACATGTAGCCGACCGTCACCTTCTGCTCGAACGGCTCGCCCGTGCGGCCGTTGAAGAGCCGCACCTTGCCTGAGCAGCGCCGGCCGGGCCGCCGCTTCTCGTCGACGTTGAACTTGACCGGATGGTCGGGGTTCTGGCGCGTCCACTCGATCAGCGCGTCGTCGACCTCGGCCTCGGTCGCGCCGTCGAAGACCGCCGAGGCGACGGGGGTCGGCCCGTCGCGATCGCCGTTCTCGGCGAAGACGCCGTGCATCGCCGCCCAGCCGAGGTGCGTCTCGAGGATCTGGCCGATGTTCATCCGGCTCGGAAC
>DATAAZ010000075.1:0-79429 GCA_036259875.1 Gaiellaceae bacterium | reverse complement strand
TTCGAGGGCGGGTTCTGGATGAAGGACGAGTGGACGTGGGCGCGTCGGCTCGGCGAGCTCGCTCGGCTGCACGAGCGGGGTCGATCCCCCGGCGAAGCTCGTGTACACGAGGAAGATCGCGAGCACGGCCGCGATCGACAGGGCGATGACGAGACGCGCCGGATTCCGCCGAGGCACGTTGCGAGTCTATCCGCGGAAAACCGCTGCGAGCGCCGCTAATCCGGCAAGACGGACGGGTTCCGGAACGGGATCTTGTACCCGTGGTCGCGGCAGAGCGAGCCGGGCGCGTCCTCCGTCAACGCGTCGCAGTATCCCTTCCCGTACGCCGCGCGCATGAATGCCGCGACGACCTCGAGATTCCACTCGCCCACCTCGCACGCCTCTCCCCAGAGGTCGGCGAGACGGACGTCGATGTCCAGCTCGAGAAGCTCGATTCGCGTCGGTCGCTTGCCCATCGCGCTGAAAACGGTACGAGCCCGATCGGACGACACCGGCGCCGATACGCTCACGGCGTGGGCGAGATTCGCTACGGCCCGGCGCGCGTCCCCAGCCGCGAAACCGCAGACGCCGCCGTGGCGACGCTCCTCGAACGCGGCTACACGGCTTGCGAGGTCGACTTCGAGGGCGGGTTCTGGATGAAGGACGAGTGGACGTGGGCGCGTCGGCTCGGCGAGCTCGCTCGGGATGCCGGGATCACGCTCTCGATCCATGCGCCCATCGCCGCGTTCCTCGGGCACGTCGAGCGGGATCAGAAGTACCGGCGCGCGATTGGAATGCTCGACCACACGGCCGGCATCGCCGTCGCCTGCGGCGCTGAGCTCGTCGTCTTCCACCCGGGCTTTCTGCTCGGGCGCGCGCGCGAGCAGGCGCTCGACGACGTTTGCGAGCAGCTCGCCGAGCTCCGGGAGCGTCTCGCGCCGAAGGGGCGCGCCGTCCCGTTCGGGATCGAGATCATGGGCCGCGTTCGCGAGCTCGGCACCGCCGAGGACGTCTTCGCCGTCTCGGCGCGGCTCGGCTGGGTTCGCCCAGTCGTCGACTTCGCGCACCTCCACGCCGTCACGGACGGCGCCTTCGTGGGCGCCGACGCCTTCGCCGGCATCCTCGAGCTCGCAGACGGAGTCCTCGAGCGGGCGGCGCCGTTCCACGTCCACTTCTCGGACGTCGCGTTCGCGAGTCATACGCTTGAGAATGGACGACGCGGCGGGAACGAGACGAAGCACCTGCGTTACGGCGAAGGGACGCTGCGCGCGGAGCCGCTTGCCGAAGCACTCGCGCGATTCGAGCGACCGGCGACCGTCATCAGCGAGTCGCCGGACCTGGAGAGCGACCAAGCGATCCGGTCGATCCTCGCCGAGTCGCGCGCCTAGCCATTCGCGCGGTCACGGAACCGCGAGCCGGAAGGCGCCTCGCGGCCCGGAGGATCACTGCGTCAAGCGGCCGGATCGGCGATGACGGCGTCGACTTCGATCTCGACCAGCCACTCCGGATCGACGAACCCGTCCACTTGCATGATCGTGTCGACCGGCCTCACGTGGCCGACGAACTCCTTCCGCACGACTGCCACCGCCTCGTAATCGGCGACCCGCGTGAGGAGCGTTCGCGTGCGAACCACGTCGTCCAACGAGGCACCGGCGCCCTCCAGCCCTTGACGGATGATCTCGAAGCAGCGGCGCGCCTGCGCCGCAGGATCGCCGCTGCCTACGGTCTTCCCGTCGGGCCCGATCGGAGCTGTGCCGCCGACCGCCACGAATGGACCGACCCTGACCGCGCGCGAGAACCCGATGCGCTCGGCGTACGGGTTCGGAATCGCGACGGTCCGGCGCTCCACGCGGCGACTGTAACACCGCGCTCCTCGCGCTCCGGGTCAGGGGCCGGAGCCGCCTCCAAGGTCGGAACCGCTTACTCGACTTCCAGTTCGCAAGCCATACACTCGAGAGTGGAAGGCGAGGCGGGAACGAGACGCGCCACCTCCCATACGGCGAGGGGACGCTCCGAGCCGAGCCGCTACGGGATGCGCTCGTGCGTTCCGATCGGCCCACAACTGTCATATCGGAATCCCCTGATGAACGCAGCCACCAGGCCATCCAATCGGTGCTGGTCGGCGCGACCGTCTAGGTGTTGGCCGTTGCCGCAGCGGTTTCGACGACCAGCGTCTCCACGATACGGTTCACGCTCCAGAGAACGGCATCCGTGGGCGCCGAGCCGAAGGTGACCCAGATCTGAATCGAGCGACCGTCGACAAGGGCGTGACGCGAGGCTCGGACTGCCGCCTCAGGGACCTTCCCTTCCCATTCGGACGTCAGATGCGAGCGTCTGATCTCAAGCTTCGAGAGCGGCGGCGAGGCCTGAAGCGCGGATTCGATGGCCATGTTGATGTAGACGTCGCCGGGTCTCATCCTGCGCTCGGCGGCGTGCCCGCGACCGTCGATGCGGCTCGGAAGACGAAAGCTCGCCAGATGGACGGTTCTGACATAGTCCCGGGAGGGCCAATCGACGCGGCCGTCCCAACCAGCGGGGATTTCTATGTGGACGCCGTGGGCACGGAGGCTCTTCGTCGGCGCTCGGGAAGTCGTGGTTGCCCGGTCTTCATTCGACAGGCAGGCGGTGAGGACGAAGCTGCCGGCCGCTGCCAGCGCAACAAGCGACAGACGGCACCACACGCCCATCAGACGCTAGTACAGGTCGCCGTCGGCTTCAGGTCCCGCCCGCTCTGCGAACCCCCATTTCTCGGATACGGCGTTTGCGAACCGAAACGAGACGAAGCACCTCCGCTACGGCGACGGGACGCTTCGCGCCGAGCCGCTCGCGAACGCGCTCGCCCGCTTCGACCGCCCGGCGACGATCATCAGCGAGTCGCCGGACCTCGAGAGCGACCAGGCGATCCGGGCCGTCCTCGTCGGGGCGGCCGCCTAATGGGGCACTAGAATCGCGCGGTGGCGATCTTCCGGCGCACGCGCGAGGTGACGCCCGGCGACGACGAGGCGTCGACGTTCATCCCGACCCGCACACACCGCCGCGCGTTCGAGTCGCTTCTGATGCGGATCGTCGCGACCGGCGGGATCGTCGGGATCGGGACCGCGCTCGCGGCGATCCTCGGGTCGCAAGACGTGGACGCGTGGATCGTCGGCCTCGTCGTCTCAGCCGTCACCGTGCTGCTCGCGGCAATCCTCTGGTCCTCGAGAACGCTGTGAAGCGCCGCGGAGGCGGGGCTTGCCCGCCTCCGCTCGCTGCCCGGTGTTGGTCAGCGCTCTCCGGATGAAGTCAAGGCGCGAAGCGCCGACTTCATTCGGAAATCTGCTGAACGACCTCGCCGGTCTTCTCCTCGTCGGCCGCGCGCGCGACGTCGGCCTGCGCGACGATTCCGACGAGCCGCTCGCGTTCGACGACCGGGAGGCGGCGCACCTGGTTCTGCGCCATGAGGCGAAGCGCCTCATCGAGGTTTGTGTCGGGCTCCACCGTGACCAGGTCGCTCGAGGCGATCTCGCCGATCGTCGTCGAGTTGGGGTCCCGTCCCTCCGCGACCACGCGCACGACGATGTCGCGGTCGGTCACGATCCCGACCACCCGCTCGCCTTCGACGACCGGGACCGGCCCGACGTCCTCCTGGGCCATCACCCTCGCGGCCTCGATGACGGTTGTCGAGGTCTCGCAGGACTTCGGGTTGCTCGTCATCACGTCTCTGATCGATCCCATGGTCCTCCTTCCCGCCGGGTTGGAGCGTCACCAAGCGTCGTACCCTTCGCGCCCAAAAGGCAAAACCGCGAAAGACGATGCTCGTCTTCACGATCGGACACGGCACCCGCCCGGCCGAGGAGCTGGTCGACTGTCTCCGCGCGGCGGAGGTCGCCACGCTCGTCGACGTCCGCCGCTTCCCCTCGTCGCGGCGCAACCCCCAGTTCAACCGCGACGCGCTGAGTGAGACGCTCGCCGACGCCGGCATCGGCTATCGGCACGCGGAGGAGCTCGGCGGGCGGCGCACGGGCGAGGCGGGCGAGGAGCGGTTTCGCTGCATCGAGACGCGCGCGTTCCGGAGCTACGCCGCCCGCATGGGAACAGAGCCGTGGCAGGCGGCGCTCGCTGCCGCGCTCACCCAGCCGCGGCCGTGCATCATGTGCGCCGAGACGCTTTGGTGGCGCTGCCACCGCCGCCTCGTCGCCGAGCTCCTCGTCGCGCGCGGCCACGAGGTCGTCCACCTGATCCGGCCGCACGAGGCGCAGGCGCACCGGCGCATGGAGGACGCCGACGTTCGCGACGGTCGGCTGTTCCTGTGCGGGCAGCTCGTCGCATAGGACGGCTGCGCCCTCGGTCGCATTGTGTCCGCACCGACGCGGACGGGAAGACGAGACGCATGGGCGAGCTGGAAGGGAAGGTCGCGCTCGTCACGGGCGCCGGCACGGGGATCGGCCACGCGATCGCGAGCCGCTTCGGGCACGAGGGAGCACGCGTCGCCGTCAACTACCGCGGCAACGCCGAGCCCGCGGAGCGCCTCGCTTCGGAACTCACCGAGGCGGGCGCGCGGTCGATCGCGGTGCAGGCCGACGTGTCGAAATCGGCCGAGGTGGGTGCGATGGTGCAACGGGTCGTCTCCGAGCTCGGCCCGGTCACCGTCCTCGTCAACAACGCGGGAATCGAGGAGGCCGCGCCCTTCCTCGAACTTGACGAGGAGAGCTGGAATCGCGTGCTCGCCGTCAACCTGACCGGCGCATTTCTCTGCGCACAGGCTTGCGGTCGGGTCATGCGCGAAGCGGGCGGCGGAGCGATCGTGAACATCTCGTCGGTTCACGAGGATCTGCCCTTCCTCGAGAACACGGCCTACTGCGCCGCCAAGGGTGGCCTGCGGATGCTGATGCGAAACGCCGCGGTCGAGCTGGCCGAGTTCGGAATCCGGGTCAACAACATCGCGCCGGGCCCGATCGCGACCCCGATCAACCGCGAGGCGCTCGAAGATCCCGAGACGCTCGCGCTGCTGCGCCGGGTCGTGCCGCTCGCGCGCTGGGGCGAGCCGGAGGAGGTCGCGGAGGTCGCGCTCTTCCTCGCATCCGATCGCTCCGCGTATGTCACGGGTGCGACCTACTCCGTCGACGGCGGGCTCGTTCGCCACACCGAGCCCGTGTGACGGGGCGCTGGGCGGGCATGCCGGGCTCTACACGGCGAGCGCGAGTTGCTCCTCGCGTTCACGTCGCGGCGCGCCACGACGATGCCCGCTCGGCTCGAGGCCGTGCCGGTCGCGGATCCGCGTGAAGCGCTCCGAGAGGTCCTGCTGGTAGGCCTTGGGCGCGTACGCGCGCGAGCCGTACAGCTCGCGGTAGAGCGGCACGAGCGCCGGGTACGTCCGCCCGATCCACGGAAGCACGTAGTCGCGGATCGACGCGCGGACGTGAAGCGCGATCGGGGCTGCGGACGAGACGCCCGCCTCGACGCAGGCCGCGATCACCTCCTCGAGGTGCTCGTCGTCGTCCGTAAGACCCGGGAGGATCGGCGCAACGAGCACGCCCGTCCTGATCCCCGCGTCGGCAAAGCGCGCAAGGATCTCGAGCCGACGGTGGCCCGGCGGCGTACCCGGCTCGACGACGCGCCGCACCTCCTCGTCGAGCGTCCCGACGCTCATCGACACCGTGACGTCCGCGACGCCGTTGAGGCGCCGGAAGACGTCGAGGTCGCGGACGATCATCGTCGACTTCGTCAGCATCGAGAGCGGGTTCTCGAAGTCGGCGAACGCCTCGACGACGCCCCGCGTCAGCCGGTAGCGGCCCTCGCAGTGCTGGTAAGGGTCGGTGGCCGTCCCCATCGCCACGTGCTCTCCCGTCCACTTCGGCGACGCGAACTCGCGGCGCAGCACCCCGACGACGTTCGTCTTGACGACGATGCGCGACGCGAAGTCGTCCCCGATGTCCATGTCGAGGTAGGTGTGGAAGGCTCGGGCGAAGCAGTAGTGACAGCTGTGGGTGCAGCCGCGATACGGATTGACGGTCCACCGGAACGGCACCCTGCTCGCCTCCGGGACCCGGTTGAGCGCCGTCTTGCACGTGTCCTCGAGGTAGGTCGCCCTCGCCACGTCTCCTCGCATTCTAGAACATACGTTCGTGTTGCGCTAGGATCCCGGCGTGGCGCGCTGCGACGTCTGCGGAAACGAGTACGACAAGACGTTCCAGGTGACGACGGCCGGCGGCGAGACGCGGACGTTCGACAGTTTCGAGTGCGCGATCCACGCGCTCGCGCCGACATGCGAGCACTGCGGCTGCCGAATCATCGGGCACGGCGTCGAGGCCGACGGCCGCATGTTCTGCTGCGCCCACTGCGCCGCGCAATCCGGCGTAGGCGGGATCACCGACCGAGTCTGAGACTCCCGGCGGGGAAGTGCCGCCCCCAGGCGCGCCCGGACGATCTGCAACGGAGCGCCAGCGCCATCGGCGCGAGCCGACAACCGTGAGCCGCTAGGCGGCCTCGCGGAGCGCTTCGATCTCGCGGTTGACGGCGAGCCGCTCGAGGGCGTTCGACTCGATCTGTCGCACGCGCTCACGGGTCAAGCCGAGGCGGCGCCCGATCTCCTCGAGCGACTGCGGCTCGTCCCCGTCGCCGACCCCGTACCGGAGCCTGATGACCTCGCGCTCCCGTTCGGGAAGCTCGGCGACCGCCGTGCGGAGTGCCCGCTCGGCGAGGCTCACGGTGACCTCCTCCTCGGGCTCCGCTTCCCGCCCGGCGAAGAGCTCGCCGAACGCCGTCCCCTCGTCCTCGCCGACGGGCTTGTCGAGGCTCGCCACCGCACGGGCCGCCTCGCGAACCTCGCGCACCTGCTTCAGCGAGAGCTTCGTCGCCTTCGCGAGCTCCTGGTCGGTCGGGTCGCGTTCGTGCTTCGTCACGAACTCGCGCGCCGCCCGAGCAAGCCGCTGCTCCCGCTCGACGATGTGCACGGGGATCCGAATCGTCCGCGCCTTGTTCGCGACGCCGCGCTGGACCGCCTGGCGAATCCACCACGTCGCGTAGGTCGAGAACTTGAAGCCACGGCGCCAGTCGAACTTCTCGACCGCTCGGATCAGGCCGATGATCCCTTCCTGAATCAGGTCGAGAAGCGAGAGGCCGTGGCCCTGATAGCGCTTCGCGATCGAGACGACGAGGCGGAGGTTCGAGTTGACCATGCGGTCCTTCGCCTCCTTGTCGCCTCGCTCGATCCGCTTCGCCAGCTCGACCTCCTCCTCGGCCGTCAGCAGCGGGTAGCGGCCGACCTCGTTCAGGAAGAGCTGGAGGGTGTCCGTGGTCGAGCTGGCGAGGTCGCCGTTCAGGTACGTCGCGTCGACCGCCTCGCGGCCGCAGTCGTCGGTTAGGTCGATGCCGCGCTCGTCGAATCGCGCGTAGAGGCCTTCCACCTCGTCCTCGTCCAGGTCGAGCGCGTGGACGAGCTGCGTGAACTCGCTCAGGTTGACGCAGCCTCGCTCCTCGCCCTGGTCGAGGAGCGCTTCGAGTTGCGGATGCAGCGTGGATTCTGTCGTGTGCTCGGCCGCCATGGGTGTCCTATTCCCCGTCGCGGGCGGATTAGTCCATCCCCTCGCCCGAGGGATGGCGCGGGGGCGAGCGAGCGCCGAGCCTGAGAGGGCACCCGAAAGGAGACAGCGAGACAGCTCTCCTGCGGCCAGGGCTCCTCACGACCGCTTCATGGAACCCGCCAAGCCGCGCTTCAGGACACGAGGACTTCGCTTCCTCCCCTTCCTCCTCGCAGCCTCCCTAGCGCTCGTCCTCGCATCGGCCGGGCCGGCCGGTTCCGAGCGGACGAGCACGGCGCCCGCCGCCCCGGCGCTCATCGGTCCCTCCGAAGCCGCGGCCGTCGACGCCCTCCCCGCGTTCGCCTGGGAGCCCGTCGCCGGAGGCGAACATTACGAGTTCGAGTTCTCGGCGGATCCCGGGTTCAACTCCGAACTCGGGGCCGCCTCGACGAAGAACACCCGCGCCACGCTCAGGACGGCGATCCCGAACGGGCGCTACTACTGGCATGTCCGCGCGATCGGGCCGGGCGGGACCCTGGGAGCCTGGTCGGAGACGCGGACGCTCCAGATGGCGTGGACGGCACGCCCGTCGCTCCTCTCGCCGACGAGCGGGGCGACGCTCACGTATCCGCTGGATGCCTTCAAGCTCTCGTGGACGCCGGTCCCCGGCGCCAGCGAGTACCTGGTTCGGCTCGCGACCGATCCGGCGCTCGGGTCGCTCGTCTGGTCGACCGGCCCCGTGAAGACGGGCGCGACGAGCTTCACGCTCGCCCATCCGCTTGCGCCCGGGACGTACTACTGGGGAATCACGCCGCTGAACGCGGAGGGTCACGCGGGGACGGCGTCCGCCGTCGCGTCCTTCCAGTGGCGCTGGCCCTCGACGACGACGACGTCGTACGCCGACCTCGCACCCGAACCGGAGATCGTCGACCCGTACTTCTCCTGGGCGCGCATCGCCGGCGCCGCCGGCTACGAGGTCGAGGTGAACTCCTCGTCCGACTGGGCGCCCGGCTCGAAGGTCTGCTGCGACCCGCTCCGGATCGGCACCGACATCACGACGTTCGGGCTCTCGCTCGCGCCGCCCGAGCAGCTCGACAACAACACGTTCTACTGGCGCGTCCGGGCGATCGATCCGGCCGGGAACGCCGGCGTCTGGAACGTCGGCCCCTCGTTCCCGAAGACGTTCGCGAATGTCCCGCCGACCGTCGCGCCGAGCGTCAAGAACCTCCGGATGCGCGACAACCTTGGCGACCCGTACAGCGGCGTGGATCCGGCAAGCGTCCCCTACCCCGTCTCGACGGCCACCCCGGTCGTCTCGTGGAACCCCGTCCCGGGGGCGTCCGGCTACCAGGTCGACGTTACACCGCACCTCTCGGGAGCGTGCGACTGGTCACACCCGAGCGTCCGACACTGGGTGAAGTACACGGCGAGCACGTCCTGGACGCCGCTGGGCTGGAGCTGGGTGAACGTGAAGCCGTTCCCGCACCCGCTCTCGGTCTCGAACGACCTTCTGACGCAGCTCGACGCCGGCTGGTCGTACTGCGTCCGCGTTCGCCCGGTCGACCGCGCGTCGACGCTGAACGGCCCGCTCGTGTTCGGCGACTGGACGTACCTCCCGGCGAACAACACGGCCGCATTCACGTGGACGGGGCCGCCCGCCGCGGGCGCGTGCGCCCCCTGCTCGCTCGCCGCATCCGACTACCGCGAGCCCATCACCGGGACGACGCTCGCGCGGATGCCGCTCTTCACCTGGCAGGCCGTTCCCGGCGCGCAGAGCTACTACGTGCTCGTCGCGAAGGACCCGTCGTTCACGAACCTCGTCGATTACGCCTACACGCGGGTCGCCGCGTACGCGCCGCGCACGGGCTCGATGTCGCGCGGCTACCCCGACGAGCTGACGCTCTACTACTGGGCCGTCCTCCCCGCCGCGCAGGCGAACGGCGGCGCCGTCTCGGCGAACCCGCTCGCGAGCTTCCCGCGCAACTTCCACAAGCAGTCGGCCCCGCCGTCGCTCCTCGAGCCGCCCGGGGGGAGCGTCCTGAGCGGCCCAGTCACCTTCCGGTGGACCTCGGTTGAGGGCGCACGGCGGTACCGGGTCGAGGTTGCGCAGGACCCCAGCTTCGCGAACCTGATCGACAACCGCGCCGTCTTGACCGACTCGACGGCGTACACGAGCAACACGACCTACCCGGCCGACACGATCCTCTACTGGCGCGTCCGGGCCGACGCCGAGGACGGGAACTCCGACACGGTCGGCCTCACCTGGTCGGCGACGGGTACGTTCCAGAAGACGCTTTCGGCACCGACGCCCGACGCGTCGAACCCGACCCGCGGCAACTTCCTGCCCACGCTCGCGTGGTCGCCCGTCCCCGGCGCCGTCTCGTACGACGTCCACGCCGAGGAGGCGGACGGCGACCAGCGCGACTTCGAGGACCTCCCGTCCCACGCGTTCACTCCGACCAAGATGACGGGGATCGGGATCTTCAAGCTCCAGGCGCGCGCGAACTTCCCCACGGCGGGCGGGACGCTCGTCCACGGGCCGTACTCGCCGCTCATGTCCTTCACCCGCACGATCCCCGAGCCGGGCGGCGCGGCGACGGAGAGAGGACCGAAGCACCTCCTCTTCTCGTGGAATTCTCGCCTCGGCGCGAAGCAATACCGCGTTCAGGTCGCGACGCGGCCCGACTTCTCGACGCTCGCCGAGAACGCGACCACGCAGGCGACGAACCATGCGCCGCTCCTCACGCAGCGCGACTACGTGAACGGCGGCCAGCTCTACTGGCGGGTCGCCGCGATGGACGCAGACGGAAACCAGGGCGATTGGAGCCCGGTCCAGGCGTTCGGGATCTCGCAGGGGTTGCGCCTCCGCGCGATCGGCTCGCCGGTCCGGGGCCGCCGGACGACGCTCACCGTCACCGTCGCGTCGGGCCGCGGCCCCGTCGCGGGCGCCACCGTTCGCGTGCGCGTCCCCGGGATGCGCTTGCGCGCGCGCGCGACGGACGCCTCGGGGCGCGCCCGCTTCACGATCCGCCCGACCCGCCGCGGACGCGTCGTCGTAACGGCCGCGAAGGCGGGCTTCGCCTCCCCGGGTCCTGTGTCGCTCCGCGTGCGCGTCGTCCGCCGCCCGCGGTGATGCACTGACTTCTAGGCGCGTCCGCTGAAGAACTCGGCGACGGCCTCGACCGTGCGGTCGATCTCCTCGTCGCCGTGCGCGAGCGAGACGAACATCGCCTCGAACTGCGACGGCGCGAGGTAGACGCCGCGCTCGAGGAGATGGCGGAAGAGCGCGCCGTAGCGCTCGGCGTCGCTCGCCTGCGCGCCGGCGAGGTCGCGAACGGGCCCGGGCCCGCAGAAGAGCGTCGCCATCGCGCCGACGCGCTGCACCGCCGCCTCTCCCCCGGTCGCTGCCCGGAGGCCCTCCTCGAGGCGCGACCCGCGGCGCTCGAGGTCGGCGTAGACGTCCGGCTCGCGGAGGCGCCGCAGGACCGAGATCCCGGCCGCGGTGGCGAGCGGATTGCCGGAAAGCGTCCCTGCCTGGTAGACGTCGCCGGCCGGCGCGAGGCGCTCCATCACGTCTCGCCGCCCGCCGAAGGCGCCGACCGGCAGCCCGCCGCCGACGACCTTGCCGAGGATCGTGAGATCGGGACGGATGCCGTAGCGCTCCTGCGCGCCGCCGCGCCCGACCCGAAAGCCCGTGATGACCTCGTCGAAGACGAGCAGCGCACCCGCCTCGTCGCAGATGCGGCGGAGGCCGTCGAGAAACCCCGGCTCGGGCGGGACGACGCCCATGTTCCCGGCAACCGGCTCGACGAAGATCGCGGCCAGCTGCTCGTCCGCGATCGCCGCGACCGCCTCCAGGTCGTTGTAGGCGCAGACGACCGTGTCGGCGGTCACGGCCGCCGGGACGCCGGGCGTCGACGGGATCCCGAGCGTCGCCACGCCCGACCCCGCCTTTGTGAGCAGCGCGTCGACGTGCCCGTGGTAGCACCCGGCGAACTTGACGAGGCGGTCGCGGCCGGTCGCGGCGCGCGCGAGCCGGGCGGTGCTCATCGCGGCCTCGGTTCCCGAGGAGACCAGCCGCACCTGCTCGATCGACGGCACCGCGTCGACGATCTCGTCGGCGAGCGCGACCTCGGCCTCCGTCGGCGCGCCGAAGCTCGTCCCCGCGCGCGCCGCCGTCACGACCGCATCGACGGTCTCCGGATCCGCGTGGCCGAAGAGGAGCGGCCCCCACGAGAGAACCCAGTCGACGTAGCGGTTGCCCTCCACGTCTTCGAGGTACGCGCCCTCGCCGCCGCGAACGAAGATCGGCGCGTCGAGACCCACCGCCTTCATAGCGCGGACGGGGGAGTTCACGCCTCCCGGAATGAGCTCGAGCGCGCGCTCGTAGAGGCCGGTCGCTAGCGGCGCCACGTCACGGCCGCTCGTCCGGGTCGAGCGCAAAGAGGTGCTCGAGCGCCTCGGCATACACCGGCGCCGTCCCCTCCTTCACCCGCACGGTCGGCTCGTGGAGCAGCTTGTTCACGATCTGGGCCGTCAGCATCTCGACGCTCGCGCGCTCGCGCGGCGAGAGCTCGCGCAGGCGCGGCTCCAGCCGCTCCAGCTCCCGCGCGCGGATCTCCTCGCCGCGGCGCCGAAGCGCCGCGACGATCGGCACGACGTCGAGCGCGCGGAGCCACTCGGCGAACGCGGCCGACTCGTCGACGACGATCGACTCGGCGGCGCGCATGTCCTCGTCCCGGCGCGCGGCCGCGTCGAGGGCGACCGTCCCGAGCGCATCGAGGTCGAAGAGCAGGCAGCCGTCGAGGTCGGCGATCGCCGGGTCGAGGTCGCGCGGAACCGCGATGTCGACGAGGAGGAGCGGCCGGCCGTCGCGCCGCGCGAGCGCGCGCTCGACATCGGCGGCGTGCAGGATGACCTGCGGGCAGCGCGTCGAGCTCAGGACGACGTCTGCGCGGGCGAGCTCGTCTTGGATCTGCTCGAAGGCGACCGCCTCGCCGCCGAAGCGCCTTGCGAGCTCCTCGGCCCGCTGGATCCGGTGGTTCGCGACGAAGACGCGGTCGGCGCCGAGCGCGAGGAAGCTCCCGGCTGCGAGGCTCCCCATCTTGCCCGCGCCGATAACAAGGACTCGCGTTCCCTCGAGATCGCCGACGACCTCGCGGGCGAGCCGGGCGGCGGCGGCGGGGACGGCGGCGGATGTCGTGCCGATGCCCGTCTCGGCGCGGACACGCTTCCCGGCGTGGAGCGCATGCTCGCAGACCCGGTTCAGGACTCGGCCGGTCGCGCCGGAGCGATGCGCGAGCTCGTAGGCCTCTCGCACCTGGCCCAGGATCTGCGCCTCGCCGGGAAGGAGCGAGTCGAGCCCCGCGGCGACGCGGAAGAGATGAAGGGCCGCCTCGGCGTCGCGCCGCTCGTCGAGGACGGCGTCGAGTTCGGCGCGCGAGAGTCCCGATCGCTCGACGAGTGCGGCGCGAGCGGCCTCGAGCCCGGCCGGGTTCCCGGCAAGGTAGATCTCCGTCCGGTTACAGGTCGAGAGGACGACCGCCTCCGCGCCCGCTCCGGCGAGCCGCGCGGCGAGCGCGGCGGCGGCGGCGGGCACGAGGTGGAAACGCTCGCGGACGTCGAGGCCGGCCCGGCGGTGCGACGTGCCAAGCATGACGAGAGCGGAATCGGGATGCCCGTTGGCGCCCACGAGAGTGAAGCTACCACCAGAAGACCCCCGGCGACGAGCGTCGAACGCGCCGTTCGACCGGCTGATTCGACCTACGGGTCACGCGGAGAACCTCGCCCTTCGAAGGCGACGCCCGGGTCGAACTTCGCCCCGCGACCCGGGCACCTAGGTCTACGTCGACGGGACGAACGTGGACGTCGAATCCCGGCCCGGTCGCGGCCGATGTCTCCAACCCCGGCAGCCTGATCGTCGGGAAGAGCCCCGGGTACCTGAGTTTCAGCGGATCCGCCGTCACGGTCGCCGTCTCCGCCCGCCTGTTCTCGCCGGCGCGGATATCGGCGCACCACCGAGCGGGCGTCGACGGAAAAGCAGGGGCGACTACCCGCCGCTCTCGACCTCGCGGAGGCGAGCCTCGCCCGCGGCGACCTCGAACACCGCCTCGCGGCGTTCACCCGGGACGCGACGGCTCGTCTCGGGGACGAACCACCAGCCGGCACGGATGCGCTCGTGCGTCACATCGAGAAGGACGTATCCGTGGGCGTCCAGATTGACCCAGTGGACATGCGGGTTCTCGTCGATCACCCTCCGCTCGACCTCTCCCGAGCGGACGTTCTCGGCGCCGACCTCGATGTCGAGGTTCTCGGTCGTAACGCTCGCCGTCACGAACTCGACCGCGGCCGGAGCCTCGCGGTCGTCCTCCGGCCGCCGCTTCAGCTCGACCGCCCAGGCCGTGTGGACGTCCCCGCTCAGGAAGACGACGTTGTCGATGCGCTCGCGCTCGAGGAACCGGATGAGCTCCGCGCGCTCGGCCGTGTAGCCGTCCCACTGGTCAGGGTCCGGCCCGTACTCGCGCTTCGTCAGGATCCCGACCTCCGAAAGCGGGTTTCCGAGCTCCTCAGGCATGAAGCCCGTGTAGACCTGGCCGATCATGACGTCGTTCCCGACGAGCCGCCACGTCGCGTCCGACCGCGCGAGCTCGCCCAGGAGCCAGTCGTGCTCGTCCTGCCCCAGCACCGAGCGACCGGCCGCATCCATCCCGGGTCCCTTCGTCGGCGCGTCGCGCTTCGTTCGCCCGTCGAGGATGATCACGTCCGCGAGATCGCCGAAGGGAAGCGTGCGATAGACGCGGTCTTCGTCCGGCGGCGGCGGGAGGCGGACAGGCATCCACTCCCGCCAGGCGCGCAGCGCAGCCTCTTTCCGCACGGCCCAGTCTCCCTCGCTCGCCGGATCGTGGCCGCCGGCGCCGCCGCGCCACGCGTCGTTCGCGAGCTCGTGGTCGTCGAGCGTCGCGATGACCGGATGCACCTCGTGCAGGAGCTGCACGTCCGGGTCGAGGCGGTAGTGCGCGTAGCGCGCCCGGTAGTCCGCGAGCGTGCGCGCCTCGTGGGGCGGCTCGACGGCGCGGCCGATCCTCGCGCCCGGCGACGACTTCGGGTCGTCGTTTCCGTACTCGTAGATGTAGTCGCCGACGTGGAGGACGAAGTCGAGGTCGTCGCGCTCGGCGACCCGGGCGTAGACGTTGAAGTAGCCCGCCGTGTACTTGGCACACGAGACGAGCGCGAGGCGAAGCCGGTCCCGGTGGTGGCGCGGCGCCGTCCTCGTCCGCCCGACGGGCGAACGCCGCCCCGGCGCGCCGAACGCGTAGAAGTAGGTGCCGTCCGGCTCGAGCCCGCGCGCGTCGACGTGGACGGTGTAGTCGGTCGACGCGTCGGTGACGCTCGTCCCCTCGACGACGACCTCGTCGAGGTCGGGATCGCGTGCGACGCGCCACGGGACCTCGATCGGGCCATCCGCATCGGGCGTCACGCGCGTCCAGAGGATGACGGCGTCCGGCCGAGGATCGCCGCTCGCGACGCCGTGCCTGAACGGATCCGAGAAGCGGGTCATTTCGGCGTCGCTGAAACGGTATCGCCGCGAGCGCCGTCACGCGGCGGGGTCGCCGCGAGGCGTGACGACCCACCAGAGTCCGCCGTGCAGGTCGACGTTGTGGCACCTGATCTCGCCGGGGGCCTCGTGCTCGTAGAAGTAGAGCGGCCGGCGCTTGTACGTCACCTGGAGCCTCCGATCGCTTCGGCGAATCGTGCCGAGCAGGCGCTCGTTCACCCCCGTCCCGGCCGATGGCTGCTGCCGAGTCAGGACCGGCGGCCACGCCTCGACGCAGTCTTCGCTCGTGCAGTTCGACCGGTTCGGCCGATCGTTCTCGAACACGTAGACGACCTGTCCGTTCGCGTCGAAGAGAACCCGCCCGAAGCGCGAGTTGCGGGCGACGATCCGTGCCCGCCTGGCGGGCACGCGAAGCCCTTCAGTCCCGGCAGGGCGACGCGCCAGGGCGGCAGCGGACGGGGTCGTGGCGCTCACGTGCGTGTCGGTCGCCCCCGCAGTCGTCTCCTCGCCCGCTCCGGGCGGCGGCGGGCTCGCGGTCGGGCCAGCCGGTTCGGCCGCCTGCTGCGGCGCAGATCCGTCGTCGCCGCCGCATGCGGAAACCCCGAGCACGAGGACGACGACGGCGAGAATGGTGAGGCGGGGGCGATTCAACGTTCTCGCCGCCCGGGCGGCCTGTCGATCTCGAGCGATCGTACTCCGCCGAAATCGACCCAGATGCGCTCGCCTCCCTCGACGAACCGCATGAGGACCGCGCCGCAGACAGGGCAGCGCACGACGGTCCCCGGGCAGCGGACATAGACCTCGAGCCGGGCGATCTCGCCACGTGCCCCGCACGCGCGGCACGTCGTGACGGCGATCGTCATCTCCCTGCCGAAGAGCTCGAGCAGGAGGCCGCCGATCGCGTTCCCGTCCAGCCTCGTCTCGCCCGCTCTCACCTCATCCTCCCGTCGGACCGAACCGCTCGGTCTTCACGAACTCAGGCGCGTACCCGAGCTCGACCAGCCCCGATGCGACCCTCTCGACGAACGCGGTCGGCCCGCAGACGAATGCGTGCGCGTCGTCCTCGGCAGGCCACGCGACCTCGCCCAGGAGCTCGCGGTCGACACGCCGCCGATGTCCCGCCCACCCGGGCGGCCGCGAGCGGGTCAGCGTGTGCACGACGTCGAGCCCGTCGCCGCGCTCGGCCAGCTCGCCGAGCTCGTCGCGGTAGATCACGTCGTCCCACGAACGCGACGAGTAGAGGAGCCGCATCCGGGTGTCGCTTGCGCTCCGTGCTCGATGGCGGACCATCGCCATGAGCGGGACGATGCCCGAACCGCCTGCCGCGAGGAAGATGCGCCCTCCGTCAGCCGCGTCCCACACGAAGTGGCCGCCGATCGGGCCGCGGATCTCGAACCGGTCACCCGGCCGCAGCTCGTCGACGAGGTAGGGGGAGACCTCGCCGTCGTCGAGGCGCTCGACCGTGATCGCCGGTGCGTCGCCCGGCGCCGAGGCGAGCGAGTAGCTCCGCTGCGCCTGGTAGCCGTCCTCGGCCGTGAGTCGCACGTCCAGGTGCTGGCCGGCTCGGTGGCCGGGCCACGCGCCCGCCTCGAGCACGAGCGTGCGCACGCGGGGCGTCTCGAAGGTCGTGTCGACCACCTCCGCGACCTGCCACGCGGAGGTGCGTGCCGCTTCCCGTGATGCTGTCGAGGTCATGGGTCTGTCGAGGTCATGGGTCGCAACTAAGCCAGAGTTCGCACCCGCCCGCGGGCAAGGCTGGACGCCTTGACAAGGGCGAGGATGGGCTCTGGCGCAGCGTCATCGCGGGCCGGGGCCCGACGGGCATCGCTGGATGGGGCGCTAGTCGCCCCAGTAGCGCTGTTCCCGCCACGGGTCGCCGCGCAGGTGATACCCGTTTGTCTCCCAAAAACCTGGCTCATCCTCGTCGAGGAGCCGCAGGCCGCGCACCCACTTCGCGCTCTTCCAGAAGTAGAGGTGTGGAACGAGCAGCCGAGCGGGGCCGCCGTGCTCGGGGTCGAGCGGCTCGCCGTCGTAGGCGAACGCAATCCACGCCTTGCCGTCCGTCACGTCCTCGAGCGGCAGGTTCGTCGTGTAGCCACCGTCGCAGAACGCGAGAACGTACGCGGCTTCGTGGTCCACCGCCTCGAGGAGCGTGTCCACCGAGACGCCCTCCCACGTCGTGTCGAGCTTCGACCAGCGGGTGACGCAGTGGATGTCGACCGTGACCGTCTCGCTCGGGAGCGCGCGGAACTCGTCCCACGTCCACGTCACCGCCTCCGAGCCGCCCTCGATCGTGAACGTCCACTCGGCGAGCGCTGCGCGCGGGGTCGGGCCTGCGGAGAGAACGGGGAAGTCCGTGGTCAGGTACTGGCCCGGCGGCAGCCGGCCGGGCGGTGCATCGTCGCGCCGGCGACCGCGGAAGCCGCGAGAGACGAAGGACACTAGAGAGACACCTCGCGCTCGGCGAGCGCGTCCGCCGGGCCCGACGCGGTGTGAACGCCGCGAAGCTCGATCCGCTCGATTCCGTCGGGAAGCATTGGCGAGGCTGCGACCGTCTCGCCGTCGGGCTCGAGGCCGAGGAGCACGCGCAGGAGCAGCAGCGGTGCGCCCGTCGCCCACGCCTGTGGGCTGCAGGCACTCGGGTACTCGACCGGGAACTCCGTCCGCTCGCGCTGGTACCCCGCGAACGTCTCGGGAAGGCGGTAGTCGAAGAACGCCGCGGCCTGGAGGATGCCTGCGGCGACCCGCGCCGCCTCCTCGCCGTAGCCGTAGCGGGCGAGGCCCGCGGCGATGAAGGAGTTGTCGTGCGGCCAGACCGTCCCGTTGTGGTACTCGATCGGGTTGTACGGCCCCTCGCCATCGGCCATCGTCCGGACGCCCCAGCCGGAGAAGAGCTTGTCGCCGAGGAGGTGGTCGGCGATCGCCTCCGCCTTGTCGTCGGCCACGATCCCGCTCCAAAGCAGGTGCCCGATGTTCGAGGTGAGCGTGTCGACCGGGCGCTTGTCACCGTCGAGCGCGACGGCGAAGAACCGGCGCTTCTCGATCCAGAAGTCTTCGTTGAATCGGCGCTTCAGGTCGGCCGCTTCGCGTTCGAGCTGCGCCGCGAGCCCCTCGTCGCCCCAGACGTCGCGCGCGAGCCGGGCGGAACGCATTTTCGCGTCGTAGACGAGCCCCTGGATCTCGCACGTCGCGCGCGGGAGCTTCGCGAGCGTCCCGTCGTTCCACACGATCGAGTTCCACGAGTCCTTCCAGCACTGGTTCTCGAGGCCGGTCTCGGAATTCCGCCGCTCGTACTCGACGTAGCCGTCGCCGTCTCGGTCGCCGTAGCGCCCGATCCACGCGAGCGCCGCGCGGGCGTTCGGCTCGAGCTCATGCACGAGGTCGCCGTCGCCCGTCCAGCGGTGGTACTCGTCGAGGACGACGAGGAAGAGCGGCGTCGTGTCCGCCGCGCCGAAGTACGGCGAGTGGGGCCGCTCGCCGAAATGCGTCAGCTCCCCGAAGCGGATCTCGTGGAGGATCTTGCCCGGCTCCTCGTCGCGGAAGTCGTCCACCTTCGTTCCCTGGCGAGCCGCGAGCACGCGAAGGGCGGTGCGCGCGAGATCGGGTGTGAACGGAAGCGTCTGGTAGCTCGTGATGAGGCTGTCCCGCCCGAAGATCGTCATGAACCACGGCAGTCCGGCGGCCGGGAGCGACTCGCCCGGGAAGAGGAGCGAGTAGAACCGGAGCGCCGCGAGGTCGACGAGACTCTGCCGGTAGATGTGCTCCAGCGCGTCCGAGTCGGACTCGAGCTCGGGCGCCTCCTCGAGCCACTCCTCGAGCGAGACCGGCATCTGCGGCCGCGCCTCGTCGGCGCCGTGGCCGTGGCGCACGGGTGCCGGCGCATCAGGCGCCTCCGTCACCGGAACGACGTCGATGCAGGTCGCCCACTCGCCTTGCGCAGGGACCTCGACGCGGAAGACGAAGCCGTCCTCGCGAACCTCGGCGGGTTCGCTCGCGGCGATCCGCGTCTCGCGGGAGAAATCGTCGCGCCGGTAGCCGAGTACGAGCGTCTCGCCGCGCACCTCGCGGTAGAGTTCGCCCTTCTTCGCGAGCGCGTCCTTGACCTCGAAGAGGTCGGCGAAGTCGGCGCCTGCCTCGATCCGAAGCTCGACCGTGCGCGGCTTCGGGTCGTGGTTCAGGAGCGCGACGTCCTCGTGAAAGCCGTCGCCGACCTTGCGCTTCCGGATCACGGAGAGGTACGGATTCTCGTAGATCGTCCCCGTCGGCGGGTAGAGGAAGAACTGCGCCGCGAAGTACTTCGTCCGCTCGACAGCGAGCACGTCGGGCTGCCGGCCGTCGACCAAGAGCCGCCAGCGCGACAGGAAACGCGTATCGCGGTGGAAAAGGCCCGCGACCTCGTCGGGGCTCGCCTTCACGTCCCCGCGGCGGTCGCTGACGACGAACGTGGCGCCGTCGAGAATGCTGACCTGCTCACCCATCTCAGCGAGCTTCGGCCAGCGCGCCCTCGATCATCGGGTGCGCGCGGTGGTCCATCGTCGTCCCGATCGCGTCCGGAAGCATCCGGAGCGCCGCGCCGAACGCTTCGGAAAAGGACGGGAACTGCGCGATCGTATCCCGAAGCACCCAGGTCGGAATCTCCGCACGAATCGCGAGCACCGCCTGGTGAATCCACTCGCTCGCGAGAGGCGCGACCGCCCAGGCGCCGACGAGCACGCCGCGCGAGCGGTCGACGACGACGCCGAACGTCCCGGTCGGGTGCTCCTCGAACGTGTACGGCCGCGCGATCGTCGTCGGCAGCTCGATCGTCGCGGCGACGACGTCGAGCCCCGCCGTGCGCGCGTCCGCCTCGGAGACGCCGACCGCGGCGACCTCGGGGTTCGTGAACGTGACCCGCGGGACGGCCCGGTAGTCGGCCTTCACGTCCTCGTGCCCGAGGATGCTCGCGGCCGCGATCCGCGCCTGGTACTTGGCGACGTGGGTAAAGCCGCCGCGGACGGTGCAGTCCCCGATCGCCCAGACGCCCTCGCCCGCGCGGCAGCGGTCGTCGATCTCGATGCCGCGCCGACCGGGCTCGATCCCGACGGTCTCGAGGCCGATGTCGCGCGTGCGCGGTCGCCGGCCCGTCGCGACGATCAACACCTCGCCGCGCGCCTCGGAGCCGTCGCCGAGCACCACGACGCGCTCGCTGCCTTCGAGGCGGACGGCCGACGCTTGGACGCCGAGCCGAAGCTCGATCCCATCGTCGGCGAGGAGCTCGGCGAGGATCTCGCCGATCCGCTCGTCCTCCCGTTCCGCGAGCCGCTCGGCCCCTTGGACGATCGTGACGCGGCTACCGAAGCGGGCGAGGAACTGCGCCAGCTCGATCCCGACGGGCCCGCCGCCGATCACGACCGCGCTTGCGGGGATCTCGGTCAGGTCGGTCGCCTCGCGGTTCGTCCAGTAGCCCGCCTCGGCGAGGCCCGGGATGGGCGGGACGACCGCCTCGGCCCCCGTCGCGACGATGACGGCGTCCGTCTCGACGACGCGGCCGTTCGCCTCGACGCGGCCGGGGCCGGCGAGTCTGCCGCGCTCCTTGACGACGGTCGCACCTCGCTCCTCGTACCGCGCGACCCGGCTCGAGTCGTCGTGGCTCGAAACCATGTAGTCGCGATACGCCGCAAGGCGGGGAAAGTCGAGAACCGGCGCCCCTACGCCCGCCGCCCGCTCGCACTTGCCTTTCAGCTCCGGCGGGCGAAGCAGCGTCTTCGTCGGGATGCAGCCCCAGTTCGAGCACTCGCCCCCGATCACGTTCTCCTCGACGAGCGCCACCCGAAGGCCTGCCTTCAGGAGCGTGTTGAGGGCGACCTCACCGCCCGGCCCGGCGCCGAGGATGACGGCGTCGAAGCGGTTCATCGTCGCGCGAGCCGCGCGAGCAGCTCGTAGCCTGCGGCCGTACCGCCGCCGTAGACGAGGTGGTAGGAGACGTCCTTCGCGATCGTCCGCGCGGAGTAATGCCACGGCGGCTCGTAGAGGCCCATGGGGACGAGCGTGGCGTACGACTGCGCCCAGACGCCGAGCCCGAAGAGCGGCCCCTGCAGCGCGGGCTTCGGGCGGAGCCGGCTTCGCATCAGGCCGTACACGGCGCCCATGCCGGACCCGAACGCCCAGTGGACGGCGTTCGTGAAGAAGGGGATCCGCTCGGGCGGGACGTCGCGCCCGGTCGCGAGCTGGACGAACCGGCGGCCCACCTGCGCCGGCGCGGGCGCGCGCTTCCACGGATCGTCGCCGTCGGCCATGTGCTTGGGCGTCATGGAGCGGCGCAGGTGCGCGACGGTCTCCTGCCAGGCAGTCATGAACGCCGTCCCGACGACGCCTGCTCCGACGCCGAGCGCGAGGGCTCCGGCCGGGCTTACCTTCTTCATTTTCCTCTCCTTCCTCTCAGACCCGAAGCGGCGCGCGCGCGAAGAGCACGGAGAACGCGCGGCACCAGATCACCACGGTCGAGTAGCGCTCGAGATCGACGGTCGCCGGCACGCGGTACTGCTGGTTCCCGATGTTCCCCTTGAGGCCGCCGAGATCGACGAAGTCCTCGACCTCGCCTTCCGACCTCGCCGGGCCGGCGACGAGGTACACCCGGAGATCGGGGCCGTTGTCGACCTCGAGCTCGGTCAGCGTGACGACGCGACCGCCTTCCGCGAGCTCGATCGCCCGAGCGACACCGCGCGCTTCGTGCCGGACGGACTCGAAGCGTCCTGCGCTCAGAAGTACGTTCACCGGTCGGGTCGGCTGCTCGCGACCGCCGCTCGCGCCCGCGGGTGCCGGCGCAGCGGTGGCAACCCGCTCGTTCACGACGTCGTCCATGAAGACGGAGGAGCCGAGGTAGACGGCGAGCACGGCCGCCGTCACGGCGTACGCGCCGAGCACGGGCCAGCGAAAGGCCCGGCTCCGGAATGCGATCGCGACGGCGGCGAGCCCCGCGAGCGCCATCCACCCGGCCGAGAGCCACATCGCGAGCGCGAAGTCGTTCGTCAGCTTGCCGCCCGCGATCCAGAGCCCGGCGAGGATCACGCAGACCGTCCCTGGAATCGCGAGCAGCCGCAGGACGAGCGGCGTCCGTGGCGGCGGCGTCGCGGCGATCGTGCTCATGGCGTTCCAGTCTCGCGGCGCTGAACGCCGTTACACCCGCGCCCGCGCGCGGCCGCGCTTCGCCCGCTTCTTCGGATCGTTCGCGCCTCTCGGCTTTACGTCAGTGTGCCGCTCGAACCAGGCGGTGCGGATGTCGGGCAGCGTCGGATCGAAGTCGGGGTTGATGCGCTTCCGCAGCTCGCGCAGGTCGGCCCAGAGGTCGTACGGCGACGGGCGGCCCCAGTACCAGAAGCCCACGTAGACCTTGTCGATCACGAGGCCGGGCGCGAGGACGAGCGTGTGCGGCACCGTCGCCGTCTCGTGGTGCGTGTCGACGTACTCCTCGATGTCGAACGTGCGCTGCACCTCCTGGTCGACGTCCGCGAGGAACGTCCAGTGCGCGCCCGTCGTCATGCGGAGCTTCTTGGTGTCGTGGAGGTTGTTGGGGACGATCGTGACGAGCTCGGTGAGCGCGGTCGCGCACCACTCGTGGAACTTGAGCATCTCGCGCTGGTGCTGCCGTTCGCGCGGGCAGTGCTCGCCGCGGCCGAGCATGAGCACCATCGGGTTCGCGCCCTGGAGATCGGAGAGGCGGTGCAGCGTTCCGTTCTCGTCGGGAAGCTCGAAGTCGGGGATCGTCGCTCGCGGGTGAAGGCCTTGGCTCATCGAGTTCTCCTTTCGCTAGCGGGGGCGGATCCCGGCGACGCCCGTGCGGAGCCGGTAGACGCCGGTCTCGGCTGTGACGTACAGGCTGCGGCCGTCCGCGTCACCCCAGGCGAGGTTGTGCGGTGCCTCCGGGAGGCGGAGCGTCCCCAGGTGCTCGCCGTCGGGCGACAGCACCCAGATACCGCCCGGGCCGCAGACGTAGAGGTTGCCGCGCTCGTCGACCTTGAGTCCGTCGATGGCGTCCTCTCCTTGCGCCTCGGTCATGTCGAAGAGGACATCGCCCGCGCCCGTCTCGGGGTCGTAGCGCATGACCACCTTGCGGTCGGGATCCCAGTTGCCGACGTAGAGCCACCGCTCGTCGGGCGAGAAGGCGAGCCCGTTCGGGCCCTCGAGCTGGTCGGTCACGAGCTCGACCGCGCCGTCGCGCACGCGGTAGACGCCGCTGAAGCGGAGCTCGCTCTCTGCGGGGTCGGGGAGCCCGAAGGGCGGGTCGGTGAAGAAGAGCGTTCCGTCCGAGCGGTAAACGAGGTCGTTGGGGCTGTTCAGGCGCTTGCCGTCGTAGCGGTCGGCGACAACCGTCGTGTCCCCGTGCGGGTTGACGCGCAGGACGCGCCGGTTCCCGTGCTGGCAGATCGTTAGCCGGCCTTCCGGGTCGAAGCTCAGCCCATTCGACCCGGGCTGGTGGTAGCGCCCGATGTCGACGCCGGTGTAGCCCGATTTCGGGTGAAACACGGCCACCGACCCGTCGGGCGTCCACCGGTAGATGACGTTCGTGTTCGGGGAGCTGAAGAGGAGCGCGCCGTCGCGCGTCCACACCGGCCCCTCGGTGAACTCAAACCCGCCGGCGATCCGCTCGAGCGCCGTCGCCTCGGGGACGAGCTCGTCGAGGCGCGGGTCGGCGCGCTCGATCTCGAGCGGCGCCTCCTCGCTCGCGCGCGTCCGCGCGCGCGCGTAGAAGTCGAGCGTTGCGGTCCGCATCCAGATGTAGTTCCGGGGCGAAGCCGAGATCGGCCCGTTGATCCCGAAAACGGCGAGCTGGAACGTCTGGCCGGGTCGCGCGTCGTGCGTGAGGACGACGCGGTTCGGCGCGTTGAAGCCGCCGACAACCTGCCCGCCCGTCGCGCCGAGCGCGAGTGGCAGCTTCCCGTCGACCCAGACCTCCGCGTAGTCGTCGACGACGACCTCGAAGACGACGGTCGCCCCCGTCGGATCGAGGTCGCCGAGCCCTTCCGGGATCGTGACCGCGATCCGGTACCAGTTGAAGCACACGCGCCCACTCGCGAGGCGGAGCATCGTCTCTTCGGGGGCGAGGACGCGCCAGCCGGAGTCGTCGAAGTCGATGTCCTCGGCATGCGGGACAACGTCGTAGGTTCGGTTCGGACGTGTTCCCGGGCCGAGCGGATCGGGGTCGGCCTCGGTTCCGACCTCGACGAACTCGACCTCCTCGACACGCGCGTCGGCGTAGCGCCATTCGCCGGCGACGAGCGCGGCGCCTTCCTCCGTCTGAAGGTCGACGATCGCGTCCGGCCGGCCGGGCAGAAGCTCCGGCGGGCCGGGGAGCCGCGCGGCGCCCGTGAGCGTCTCGGTCGCGGCCATCAGTGCTCCTCTCGGTGATGCTGTCGAGTTCCTGGGTCGCGAGCACCAAGCCAGAGGACGCACTCGGCCGCAGCGAAGGCTGGGCGCCTTTGCAAGGACGAGCGTGGGCTCTGGCGCCGCGTGATCGCGGGTCCGGGGCCGACGTGTATCGCCGGAAGGAGCACTAGGCCTCGACCTTCACGACGAAGTAGAGGAACGGGTCGGACACCTCGACGAACTGGTGCGGGACGCGGTTCGGGATCGCGAGGACGTCGCCCTCGCGAAGCTCCTGTGCCGTGCCGCCCTCGACGGCTCGGGCGCGAAGCTCGCCGGGCGCGACTTCGCGGGCGTCGACCATCTCGCCGCCCGTGACGACCTTCGCGCGGCCCTGGACGACGTGCATGACGTCGGTGACCCGCTCGTGATACTCGACCTCCCCGGGCTCGACCCGGCGGCCGGCGTCGAGCTTGTAGCGCTCCGTGTCGAGCAGGAGCCCGCCCGTCCGGAACCGCTCGCGGACGGCCGCGCTCGGGAAGAACGCGGCGCCGTTCGCCCGTCCGTCCCCGCGGGTGACCGTGGCCTTGGCGATCGCCTCGGCTCCGGCCGCAGCGAGCTCCTGATCCTCGTCCGCCGACGACGCGCCGCTGACCCCGATCGCGCCGATCACCTCGCCGTCGCGGACGAGCGGCATACCGCCCTGGAGGGGGACGGCGCGCGCGAGGTGGAGCGCGGACGGCCGGCCGCCGGTTGCCTGCTCCTCGAAGTCTTTGCTCGGCCGGCGGTAGATCGCGGCGGTGCGCGCCTTGTCGGTCGCGACGCCGACGCTCGCGACCTGCGCGCGATCCGGTCGCAGCAGGTACACGAGGTCGCCGCCCGCGTCGACGACGGCGACGACGGGCGCGACGCCGCGATCGTGAGCGACCGCCCCGGCCGCCTCCGCGACGAGCCGAGCGCCTTCGTACGTGAGCGCCGGCACCTCCGCGGTCGAGAACTCGGCCTCGGCCGCGGCGAGCGAGACGGCCTCGTCCTCGTCGGGCGTCTCGCCGCTCGTCCCGATTGCGCCGACGACGTCGCCGTCCACGCGCAGCGGGATGCCACCCGTCAGTGCCCTCGCGCCGTGCAGCGCGAGTGCGCCGAGGCGGCCGCTCGAGACCTGCTCTTCGAGCTCCCGGCTGGGCCGGACGAAGATCGCCGCGGTGCGTGCCTTGTCGACGGCGACGCGCGAGCTCGCGACCTGCGCTCCCGGCGTACGCCGGAAGCCGACGAGCTCGCCGGACGGCTCGACGACCGCGATCACGACGCGGTGGCCTGCCTGACGGGCGAACGCCTCGGCCGTGTCGAGGACCGTCTCGACACCTGCTTCGTCGATGACGCGGCGTCTTCGGATCGCATCCATTTCTCAATCTCCTTCCGTTTTCAGGCGCACGGCCCAGACGGCCGTGTCGGCGGTGATGAAGAGGACGTCGCGGCCGGGACCGCCGAACGTGAAGTTGACGGCGCCGGGGAGCGGAATCTCGTCGAGCGGCCGGCCGTCGGGCGCGAAGATGAGGACGCCTTCCGCGCACGAGACGTACACGCGGCCGTCGACGTCGACCTTGATCCCGTCGGGAAACCCGGGAATGTCGTCCGCGAAGACCCGCTCCTTCGCGAGCCCGCCGTTCACGACGTCGAAGGCGAGGACGCGACGCGGCCGAGCCGGGTCGTAGTCGTCCGGCCCGTGGACGGCGCCACTGTCGCCGACGTAGAGCACGCGCTCGTCCGGCGAGAACGCGAGCCCGTTTGGCTTGTCGAGCGCGTCGGTTACGATCGCGATCGAGCCCGTCGCCGGGTCGTAGCGGTAGACGTGATCGGCGAGGCGGGGCGCGGGCCGGAAACCCTGCAGCCAGCCGTAGCTCGGATCGGTGAACCAGATCGTGCCGTCGCTTCGGGCGACGACGTCGTTCGGCGAATTGAGCGGCAGCCCCAAGAAGGAGTCGACGACCGGCTCGACGCGGCCGGAGGAAGGATCGAGCCGCGTGATCCGGGCCGGCTGCGAGAGCGTCCCCTGCTCGCACACGAGCAGATCGCCGTCCGAGCCGGCGCACATGCCGTTCGCCATGTTCGCGTCCGGACGGACGACGGTCAGCGAGCCGTCGCGCAGCGCGAGCCGCTTGATCGCAACGCGCGCGCGCCGGACGGTCGTGAAGTAGAGCGTGTCCCCGTCGGGCGCGTACACCGGACCCTCGTGCGCGTCGATTCGCGCTACCAGCACGGGGGCCGGCGCAGACGCGCTGCTCGAGGTCATGCGGATCCGTCTCGGTCGTCCCGGAACCCGTTACACCGGCAGAGGTGCCGGCTTCTCCGCTTCGCGCGCGGGCGCGCGAGCACCCAAGCGCTCGAGCAGGTGGTCGCCCACCCGGAGCGCGTTCGCCATCGCCGTCAGCGCCGGGTTGACCGCGCTCGCGGACGGGAAGAAGCTCGTGTCGACGACGTAGAGGTTGTCGACGTCGTGCGCCTTGCAGTTCACGTCGAGCGCCGACGTCGCCGGGTCGGTGCCGAACCGCACCGTGCCGCACTGATGCGCGACCCCGGCGATCGGGATCCGCTCGTCGCGGATCATCTGGTTCGGGAGCAGGTGCTCGTGCATGTCGAGGCGCGTGAGCAGCCTCTTCAGCTTCCCCAGCAGGCGCCGATGGGGCTCCAGGTTCTTGTTCGTGTAGCGGACGTGGATCCGCCCGTGCCGGTCGAGAATGACGCGGTTCTCCGGGTTCGGGAGGTCCTCCGTCGTGAGCCAGAAGTCGACCGCGTGCTTCGCCACGTAGTCGAGCACGAAGCCCGGGGTCGGGAAGGGCGCGCCCGCCTTCAGCATCTGCCCGTCCGTCTTCCCGAGCATCTGGATGTGCCCGAGCGGGAAGTCGAAGCCGTCGTCCCCGCCCCAGTAGTAGTCGTTCACGCCGAGCGTCTTCTGGAAGCGCGTCGGATTCGGCTCCTTCGACAGCGCGATCACGGCCGAGTTGATGTGCGCCATGTAGTGGCGCCCGACGACGTCGGACGAGTTCGCGAGCCCGGTCGGGTGCCGGTCGTTCGCCGAGCGCAGGAGCAACAGGGCCGAGTTGATCGCTCCGCACGCGACGACGACGGCGTCGGCGCGGTACGTCTCCTTCTCCCCTCCGCGGTCGACGACGACGCCGGTGACGGCCCGGCCGCTCTCGTCGGTCTCGAGGCGCTCGACGTACGCGTTCCGAACGAGCGTGACGTTCGAGTGTTGGATCGCCGGCCGGACACAGAGGACGTGGGCGTCGGCCTTGGCGTCGACCAGGCACGGGAACCCGTCCAGCCGCGTGCAGCGCACGCAGCGGCTCTCCTCCGGCTTCTCCTCGTCGAGGTGGACGCCGACCGGGAGGTGGAACGGCTGGTGGCCCGTGCGCACTAGGTCGTCGTGGAGCTTCTGGATACGCGGCTCGTGCGAGACGGCCGGGTACGGGTACGCGCCCGAGGCGGGTGGCTCGGTCGGGTCCTCACCGCGTTCGCCGTGGACGAGGTAGAGCCGCTCCGCCTCGTCGTAGTAGGGCGCGAAGTCCTCGTACGAGAGCGGCCAGGCGGGCGAGATCCCGCCGTGGTGGCGGACCTCGCCGAAGTCGCGCTCGCGCAGACGGAAGAGGATCGCCCCGTAGAACTTCGTCTGGCCGCCCACGTAGTAGTGCTGGCCGGGATGGAACGGCTTGCCGTCCTTGTCGTACCAGGTCTCGTGCGTCTTGTACCTCGCCTGGACGAAGACGGCCTTCGAGTCCCAGTTCTCCGGCTCGCGGCGCAGGTAGTCGCCCCGCTCGAGAAGCAGGATCCGCTTGCCGGAGGGCGCGAGCCGGTGGGCGAGCGTGCCGCCGCCGGCGCCCGTTCCGATGATGATGACGTCGTAGTCGCTGGCCATCGGGTTCCTCCTGTCAGACGAGGGCGATCGGCGATACCCAGGCGCCGGTGGCGCCGCGAAGCTTCGGGTGCGTCAGGACGACGGCGAACTCGCGCACGCCGTCGGCGGCGAGCTCGGCCGTGTCGAGGTTCTCGACGACGAAGACGCCGTGCTGCACGTTGAGGCGTTGAGGCACCTCGAACGGCCGGTCGGGGTCCTCGGCGGGGACGGGGCCGTAGCTCCACGTATCGCAGCCGGTGAGGGCGACCCTCCGCTCGGCGAGCCACTCGGCGAGCTCGATCCCCGGGCCCGGCTCGCCCGATAGGTACGTCTCGGCGTCCTCCCAGTGGGCGCCCCAGCCGGTGTGGAAGAAGACGGCGTCGCCGGGCGCCGGATCGAGGTCGCCGACGTGCTCGACGCCGATGACGCCCCCGGGGCCGAGCCCGGCGCCGGAGACGTCGACGAGGAGGCCTCGCGTGACGATCTGGGGGATCGTCTCGGCGCCGAGGCGCATGAGCCCCGACGGCCCGGCGAGCTCGGCGACCGTCAGGCCACCGTACCCGCGCTCGCCCATCTGAAGGTGGCCGAGCGTGTCGAGGTGCGTCCCGAGCTGCGTCGTCGCGCTGAAGACCTCCGTGATCCAGTTGACGCGGTTCTCGCCGATGCCGTCGCCGTTCGCGTGGTGTGCCGTCGTGACGAGCGTCTGGCGGAAGTACCGCCCCGGAAAGACGGGGCAGCTCTCGTCTAGCACGTGCCCGAGGTCGTAGAGGCGGCCGCGGCGGACGAGGCGAAGCGCCTCGAGGCGCTTCTCGTCCGTGACGCTCGCGAGCGCCCCGATGTCCGACGTCACTCCGACGACCACGGCTCGCGGAAGTCGGCAAAGAGCGTGAGGCCGCCGTCGACGAAGAGCGTCTGACCGGTGATGTAGGCGGCGTCGTCACTCGCGAGGAAGCAGGTGACGCCGGCCATCTCGTCGGACGTGCCCGCGCGGACCATCGGGATGTGCGACTCGACCATGTCGCGCTTCACGGGGTCGTCCACCCAGGCGCGGTTGATCGGCGTGATCGTCGCGCCCGGGCCGATGGCGTTGACTCGGATCCCCTGACCGGCGTACTCGAGCGCCAGCGTCCGCGTCAGGTTCTGCATCCCGCCCTTGCTCGTCGAGTAGCCGAGGTAATTGGGTTTCGGGATGAGCTGGTGGACGCTCGAGATGTTGATGACGACGCCCGGCGTGCCGGCGGCGAGAAAGCGCTTGATCGCCTCGCGTGCGCAGAGGAACGCGCCGCGCAGGTTGACCGCGAGGACTTTGTCGAAGTCCTCCGCCGAGAGCTCGTGCGACGGACGCGAGATCTGGATCCCCGCGTTGTTGACGAGCACGTCGAGTCCGCCGAGCTTGTCGACCGTGTGCTCGAACATCCGGACGACGTCGTCCTCCTTGGAGACGTCGCCCTGGACGAGGACGTCGCGGACGCCCATCTGCTGTACCTGCGCGACGCATGCGTGGACCTTCTCGTCGGTGTCGGCGGCCTCTTCGGGGCGGCGGAGGTAGTTGATGGCGACGTTCGCGCCGTACTCGGCGAAGCGGACCGCGATCGCCTGCCCGATTCCCGACGTTCCGCCGGTGACGAGCACGTTCTTGCCCTTCAGGCCTCGCATGCCTTCCGTAGCGGGTGCGGGCGCGACTGCGGTCATCCCTTTCCTCCTTGCGGACGCTCGTCGGTTCGCTCGGTCAGTCTCGGGCGGTCGTGGGGCGTTACACGCGTGACGGCGCTGTGGTAGGCAGGCGGCGTGTCGAACGCCGGCGCCGCACTCGCGTGGGGACTCGCGGTCGGAGGCAGCCTGTTCATGGGTGCCCTCGCCGCGGCCGCACTCCGCCTGCCCGCGCGCGTCGCCGCAGGCCTGACGGCGTTCGGCGGCGGTCTCCTCCTCTCCGCGGTCGCGCTCGAGCTCGTGCCGGAAGCGGACGAGCAGGCGGGTGCCGGGCTGACAGCCGTTGGGCTCCTCGCAGGGACCGCGGTGTTTGTCGCGCTCGACGGGTGGCTGACGCGCGACCCGGAGATGGAGATGATGCGGCGATCCGGTCACGCAGCGGCCGCGGGGCGCGCGATGACCATGCCGGCGCATCAGGCAGAAGCGGCGCGCGGCGAGGCGATCGCTGCGGGCCTCTTCGTGGACGGTGTGCCGGAGTCGATCGCGCTCGGGCTCACGATCGCCGAGGGCGAGATCGGCCTCGCGCTCCTCGTCGGGATCCTGGTCGGAAACGTCGTCGAGGCCTACGGCGCAGGGCAGCCGATCATCGCCGGCGGCCACTCGAGGCGGTTCGCCGTCGTCCTCCTCGGCGCGATCGGCGTCGCGCTTGCCGCGGCGACGCTCCTCGGCGGCACGGTCCTTTCGGACGCGAGCCCGAGTGTCGTCGGAACCGCGCAGGCGATCGCCGCCGGCGCCGTGCTCGCAGTCGTCTCGATCTCGATCATCCCCCACGCCTTCGAGGAGGTCTCGAGCCTCGTCGCGTCAGCGACGGTGCTCGGTTTCGTCGCGGGCTACCTGCTCGCGTAGCCGCGTCTCGACGGCGGCGAGGAAGCGCCGGACGCGCCGCGGGTCGAGCGCCCGCCGGGTCGTTCGAGCGGCGAGCGCGTCTCGCACGAGCTCGGGGTCGTAGCCGTTGTCGAGCGCCCACTCGGCCGCAACCCGCTTCGACGCCCAGCGGCCGGCCGCAGCGAACCGAAGCGACCGGCACGCGTTCAGCACGGCATCGGGGCTTGCGGGGTCGCACGCCTCCCACCAGCCGATCCCTCGTCGGAGCACGTCGAGCAGCACACGACGAGGGATCGGCCCGAACACGTCCCCGGGCGGCGGGCCGGCGAGCGCGATTCCGTGTGCGGCGAGGATCGCACGGTCGATGGCGAACCAGTGGGTCTCCGTACCGGGCTCGAAGTCCGCGCGGAACTCCATGTCCGCGCCGGTGTTCAGGTTGAGCTCGAAGTCGGCGTGGGCGGGACGAGCGGCGGCGGCATCCGAGTAGGCGACGAGCTCGAGCCCCCGCGCGGGGCAGTGGAGCGCCTCGTGGCGAACCGCGGCGACGATCGCTTCCTTCACCGGCCGTGTGAGCCGACCGCGCGTGACCGCGGCCACGTCGACGTCGCTACGGCCGGGCTGGTAGTCGCCGAGCGCCCACGAGCCGCCCGCGTACACGCCGACCAGGCGGTCGCCGAGGACGGCGTGGAGCCGGGCAACGAGCTCGCGGTGGTAGGCGGCGACGTGGGAATCGGCCATGAGCGGCCGGTGACGCTACGTCGCCGAATGCTCGAGCGTCGCCCGTCCGGCGCCGATGGGCGGCACCGGCTCAGCGGGCCGCGCGGTCGGCTCGTCGCGGCGCAAGATCGTCAGCGCGACCAGCGGGAAGACGAGCACGGACAGCAACCCGGCCGCGATGAGCGCGGCACCGGTCGCCTCGTCGATCGTCCCGAGCTCGATGCCGATCATCGACCCGGCGACGATGAAGGGGAGCGACGTCGCCTGGAGGAGCGCGGCGACGACCGTGTTACGCGCGCCGATCGTGGAGCGATAGAGAAGCGCAGGGAGCCCGCGAACGATCATGAGGGCTCCGAAGAAAATCGGCACCCGCGCGATCGTCTCGCCGCTCGCGAAGAGCGCGTCGAGGTCGAACTGGACGCCGCTCGTCACGAAGAACACCGGGATGAAGATCCCGAAGCCGGCGGCCTCGAGCTTCACGCGAAGCTGCGGGTGCGTCATCGTCTGGTCGCGGTCGACGAGCGTGAGGATCGCGCCCGCCATGAACGCACCGAGGATGACCTCGAGCCCCAGCTCACCGGCCAGGGCAGCGAACCCGACGAGAAGGACGAAGGCGCCGCGGACGCGGATCTGGGCCGTGGTGTCCTGCAGGCGGAGGAATACGCTCGAGAGCAGCCGCGAGCGCTCCGCCCGCATCAACACGATGAGGAGCACGATCGCAACCACGAAGAAGCCGCCGAGCAGGACGAGCTGCGCACCGGTTCCGGTCGCTTCCCGCGAGAAGAAGAGGGAGAGCAGGATGACCGCCCCGAAGTCGGCGATCGACGCGGCCGCGATCAGAAGCTGGCCCAGGTCGGACGCGACGCGGCCCGAGTCCTTGAGGACCGGGACGACGACGCCGAGCGACGTCGCCACCAGGAGGATGGCGACGAAGAGCGGCGTCTCGACCTGGTCGATCGCCCCGAGCACGAACCCGATGACGACCGCAATCGCGAACGAGAGCGCGAATCCGAACGAGGTCAGCGCGAGCCGCCGCCCACGCAGACGGTCGAACTCGATCTCGAGGCCGGCGAGGAAAAGGAGGAACGCGAGCCCGACGAGCGACAGGACTCGGACGGGCTCGTCCGGTTCCACCCATCCCAGGACGGCCGGACCGATCGCGATGCCCGCGACGAGTTCGAGGACAACGGACGGGAGCCGGAGCGCCGGTGCGAGCCCGAGGAGGAGCGGCGCCGCGAAGGCGACGGCCGTGACGATCAGCAGGTTCGAGAGGTCGAGCTCCATCGGTGAGTCGGCGCTGCCTGCCCAACAGTCGTGGGCACCGGGCGTTCGTTACGCGCGCCCGCTGTAACGTTTCGCCTCGAGCGAGGACGAATCGAGCGGGAGACGCGACGACGTCCGGCCGCGCCGGACGACCGTGCGCCCTCCGAGCTGACATGACGGCCGACGCGCGCGACACAGGATCGAACGGAAGCACCCGCGACGAGCTCAGCTGTCGCGAGCTGGTCGAGATCGTCACCGACTACTTGGAAGGCACGCTGCCGGCCGAAGAGCGCGCGCGCGTCGAAGCGCACGTCGTTAACTGCCCCGGCTGCACGACGTACATCGAGCAGATGCGGGAAACTGTTCGGCTCACAGGGCGGCTCCGCGAGGAGGACGTGCCGCCGGGCGCGCGCGAGGCGCTTCTCCAGGCGTTTCGGGGCTGGACGAGGACAGACGCGTAACGCCGCGTCCTGTTCAGGGACTCCTCGGCATGATCGTCTACGAACTCGCGCGGCGAAGCGAGGGCGGCCTCCTCGTCCGGCTCCTCTGGGACGCCGGCCGGAACCAGGCGTTTCTCCGCTACCACGACGACCGGGAGGCCGATGCGTTTGTCGTCGACGTTCCGAACGCCGCCGCGCTCGACGCGTTCTACCACCCGAACCGCTACCGCCCCGCCCCCGTCGCAGCGGCCGCGTAGCAAAGCGATTCACCCGGGTGAATCGGCCTCGCGGGTGATGACGTCTCACCCTCCCGAGTGCAAACGTCGCGGCATGACCGAGATGCGAAAGAGCGAGACGCGAGCCGCGCCGGCGCGGTATCGGATCGTCGTACGCGGGAGGTTGACCGAGCGCCTGGCGTCGGCGTTCGACGGCATGGCGCTCGAGGCGGGGACCGGCGTTACCGCGCTCGTCGGCGACGTGCGTGATCAGTCGGAGCTTCACGGCCTCCTCGACCGGATCCGCGACTTCGGGCTCGAGCTCGTAAAGGTCGAGCAGGAGGTGGAGACGTGAGCTTGCAGGCCGAACTCGACCCGCCGACGGGGCATTGGGCTTCTGCGGAGGAAGCGCGCCTCGTAACGGCGCTTCGCCGCGGCGACGAGGGCGCCTTCGCCGAGCTCGTCGACCGCTATCACGCGTCTCTCGTCCGGCTCGCGACCGTCTACGTGCGCGACCGGACCGTCGCCGAGGAGGTCGCCCAGGAGACCTGGCTCGGCGTCGTCCAGGGGATCGACCGCTTCCAGGGCCGCTCGTCGCTCAAGACCTGGATCTTCCGCATCCTCACGAACACCGCGAAGACGCGGGGCGAGCGTGAGGGGCGGACGATTCCTTTCGCGGCGCTCGGCACGGCGGGCGAGGACGAACCCGCCGTGGATCCCAACCGCTTCCTCGACGCGAGTCACCCGGTCTGGCCGGGCCACTGGGCGTCACCGCCCGCGAGCTGGGACGAGATCCCAGAGCGGCGGCTTGCGTCCGAGGAAACGCTCGCCGAGATCCGCTCGGCGATCGCCGGACTTCCGGCTCTGCAGGCGCAGGTGATCACGCTTCGCGATGTCGAGGGGTGGAGCTCCGAGGAGGTCTGCCAGCTGCTCGCGCTCTCGGAGGTCAATCAGCGGGTTCTCCTGCACCGCGCCCGCTCGAAAGTCCGCCGCGTCCTCGAGGGGTACCTCGAGCGCTGAACGCCGTCTGGACGGGTTTCTCCGGCTCCTTTATCGTCGAGCGCGACGCCAGCCGACCGGGGGAAGGAGCACATGCACGACCTGCTCTTCCGGGGGGGAACCGTCGTCACGCCGGACGCGAGCGAGCCGCTCGACCTGGTTGTTGACGGCGAGCGCGTCACGGCGCTCGGCCCGCCCGGCTCATTCGGCCGCGGCGCGGTCGGCCACCCGCCCGACTTCGAGACAACCTCCGTCGCGCTCCGCCCGCAGGCGACGCACGTCGCCGCGTACCCGTGATGGCGCCGGCCGCCGCGAGCGCCGCTTCGCGACCCGCACCGCCGGCCGGCCCGGTCCTCGTGGCGACGAAGCTCCATCCGCCTGCGGCCGCGCGGGAGCTCGTTCCGCGGAGCGCGTTGCTCGCCCGGCTCTCGGCGAAGCGGCTGCCGAAGCTGACGCTCGTGGACGCGCCGCCTGGGTGGGGAAAGACGACGCTCGTCGCCGACTGGCAAACGCAGCCGCACCCGGGTCGGCGGTTCGCATGGCTCTCGCTCGACCAGGGAGACAACGACGCCGTCCGCTTCTGGCTCTACGTTGTCGCTGCGCTGCGGACCGTCGAGCCTTCGCTCGGCGAGCACGCGAGCGCGCTGCTCCGAGCGCCCGCCGCCGGCGTCGTCGACGTTGCGCTCGCCGAGCTCGTGAACGAGCTCGAGTGGCTTGAGGAGGAGATCGTCCTCGTCCTCGACGATTTCCACGCCGTGACGAATCGCGAGATCGTCGACCAGGTTTCCCGTCTTATCGAGCGGATGCCGCGCTCCCTCCGTCTCGTCGTCGCGACCCGGATCGATCCTCAGCTGCCGCTGGCACGGCTGCGAGCGCTCGGCGAGCTCGCCGAGCTCCGGGCAGAAGACCTTCGCTTCACACAGGCGGAAGCGGAGGCCTTCGTGAACCGGACGCTTTCGCTCGGGCTCGAGCCCGACGACGTCGCGCTCCTGCACCGTCGTACGGAAGGGTGGGCGGCCGGGATCTACCTCGCTGCGCTCTCGCTCGAGGGGCGGGAGGACCGCCGCGCGTTCATCCGCGTGTTTGCCGGAGACGACCGCCACATCGTCGATTACCTCGTCACGGAGGTGCTCGAACGGCAGCCGGAGCGCGTCCGATCGTTCCTCCTCCGGACGTCGATCCTCGACCGCCTCTCTGGACCGCTCTGCGACGCCGTTACCGGGACGGCGGGCGGGGCTCGGATGCTCGTGGAGATCGAACGGTCGAACCTCTTCCTCGTCCCGCTCGACACGACGCGACACTGGTACCGCTACCACCACCTGTTCGCCGACCTCCTCCGCCACGAGCTGGAGCGAAGCGAGCCCGCGCTCGTGCCGGCGCTCCACCGCCGCGCGAGCGCCTGGCATCGCGAGCACGGCTCCGTCTCCCAGGCGATTCGCCACGCGGTCGCGGCGGGGTCGATCGCGGAGGCGGCTGACCTCGTCGCCCTCAACTGGAACGAGTACGTGAACGGAGGACGGAGCGAAACGGTCGCGGCATGGATCGCGGCGCTCCCGCCCGACGCCGTCCGCGCGGATGCTCGCCTCTGCCTCGCGAAGGCGGGCGCCTCGCTGACGCTCGGGCGCCGCGACGAGGTCGAGCCGTGGCTCGACGCTGCGGAGCAGGCGCCACTCGCGGGCGACGTTCGGCGCGGCGCGTCAACGGTCGAGGCCGAGGCGGCGATCTACCGCGCCGTCCGCCTCTACATGGTCGGCGAGTTCCGGCGCGCGACCGAAGCGGGCCGCCGTGCCGTCGAGCTCGAACGCGACCCCGCGTCGCCGTGGCGCGCGATGGCGTGCGCCGCGCTCGGCCGAAGCCTCTTCTGGCTCGGCGAACTCGACGAAGCGGCGGCGCGGCTTGACGAAGCCGTTCACCTCCGCCAAGGCGCGAGCAACAACCTCTCCGTCATCGGCGCGCTGGGGTATCTCGCGGCGATTGAGGCCGAACGCGGCGATCTGGTGGCCGCCGAGCGACGCGCCGCCGCCGCGCTCACGATGAGCGACGAGCAGGGTCTGGCCGAGCACTGGGTCGCGCTCCCTGCGCTCGTCGCGCGCTCGAAGGCGAACCGTCAACACGGCGACCTCGACGCCGCGCGCGCGCACGCAGAGCGTGCCGTCGCCCTCGGACGACGGGGGGCGGGTGGAGTCGAGCTCGCGTTCGCATTGCTTTCCCTCGCGGCCGTCCGGCACGCGGAGCGCAATCACGACGCCGCGCGGGAGCTCGTCCGTGAGGCGCGCGCGGCGATCGCCGGCCGGTCGGAGCTCGGGACGCTCGGCGTCGAGCTCGAGCGGGCGGAGCGGACGGTCGCCGGGCGGAGGGGTCGCGTCGAGGTCGCCGATCGCGGCGAGACGCTGAGCGAGCGCGAGCTGGCCGTCCTACGCCTCCTGCCGTCCGACCGGTCACTTCGCGAGATCGCATCAGCGCTGTACGTCTCCGCGAACACCGTCAAGACGCATACGCGGAGCATTTACCGCAAGCTCTCCGCCTCGAGCCGCGAAGAAGCGGTCGCGCGCGCGCGCGAGCTCCGGCTCCTCTAATCGAGTCGCGTAACGCGGCACCCGGCCGCCGAGACTGTCGCTCCATGACGACAACGATCGAACAGCTCACCCGGGAGCGCGCGCCGCAGCGCGCTCGCGACTACCTGCCCATCGAGGACCACGGCGTCATCGGCGACCTCCGTACGGTCGCGCTCGTCGGGACCGATGGAACGATCGACTGGTACTGCCCCGGCCGATTCGATGCGCCGAGCATCTTCGCGTCACTCCTCGACCGCGAGAAGGGCGGGTCGTTCGTCATCGCGCCCGCAGGCACCGGCTGGAGGTCGCGGCAGTTCTACTTTCCGGATACGAACGTCCTCATCACCCGCTTTTCCTCCGGGGACGGGGTCGCAGAGGTGATCGACTTCATGCCGATCATGCGGCCGGGCGACGGAGGACGCGACCGCGTCGTCCGCACCGTGGTCGGGATCCGCGGCGAGCTTCCGCTTCACGTCGAGATCGACCCGCGCTTCGACTACGCGCGCCGCAGACACGAGGCGCACGTCGCGGACGACGGTGTCGTCTTCCGCTCGAGCGGCCGCTCCCTCGCGCTCTCGACGCACGCGCGGCTGCGGGTCCACGAGGGTCGCGCCGTCGGCGAGGTCACGGTCGGGCCGGACGAGCGCGTGACGTTCGTTCTCGAGAACGGCGACGGCGACCTTCGGCCCCGCCGCTACGGTGAGGACGAGGCGCGGACCCTCCTCATCGACACGGTCGATTTCTGGCAGCGGTGGCTGCGGCAGTGCCGCTACATGGGGCGCTGGCGCGAGGTCGTCCACCGCTCCGCGCTCGCGCTCAAGCTCCTGACCTACCAGCCGACCGGCGCGATCGTCGCGGCCGCGACGACGAGCCTTCCGGAGCAGCTGGGCGGCGAGCGGAACTGGGACTACCGCTACACCTGGATCCGGGACGCGTCGTTCTCGCTGTACGCGCTCCTTCGGCTCGGGTTCACCGAGGAGGCGGCCTCGTTCGGGAGCTGGCTCGGCGATCGCTTCCGCGAACGGATGCAAGGCGACTCCGGCCCTCTCCAGATCATGTACGGGATCGACGGGCGCCCCGACCTGGACGAGATCACGCTCGATCACCTCGAGGGCTACCGGGGCTCGGCGCCCGTCCGGATCGGGAATGGCGCCGCCGACCAGCTCCAGCTCGACATCTACGGCGAGTTGATCGACTCGGTCTACCTCTACAACAAGTACGGCGAGCCGATCTCGTACGACTCCTGGCGAAACCTGACCGACATCGTCGACTGGGTCGCGGAGAACTGGAACCAGGTCGACGAGGGCGTCTGGGAGACCCGGGGGGGACGCCAGCACTTCACTTACTCGCGGCTCATGTCGTGGGTCGCCGTCGAGCGAGCCGTCCGGATCGCGCGGCAGCGCGGGCTGCCGGCGGACATCGTCCGCTGGATGCGCGTGCGCGACGAGATCTTCGAGCAAATCATGACCCGCGGCTGGCACGAGGATCGGGGCGCGTTCGTCCAGCACTACGACACCGACGTGCTCGACGCGTCGGTGCTTCTGATGCCGCTCGTCAAGTTCGTCTCGCCGACCGATCCGCGCTGGCTCTCGACGCTCGACGCCATCGGGCGCGAGCTCGTCTCCGACTCGCTCGTCTACCGCTACAACGCGGCCGCTTCCCCGGACGGGCTGCAGGGCGAGGAAGGGACGTTCTCGATCTGCTCCTTCTGGTACGTCGAGGCGCTCGCCCGCGCGGGCCGGATCGACCAGGCGCGCATCGCCTTCGAGAAGATGCTCACGTACGCGAACCACCTCGGCCTCTACTCCGAGGAGATCGGGCCGACCGGCGAGGCGCTCGGAAACTTCCCGCAGGCATTCACCCACCTGTCGCTCATCAGTGCCGCAACGAACCTCGACCGCCAGCTCGGCTGAGGCGACGCGCAAGCGCGAGCTCGCGCTCGAGGCCGCCGAGACGGCGGGCTTCGAGGGGCTCGTCGCCTCGACCCCGGCCAGCGTCCGCTGGCTCCTTTGCGGGCGCGGACGCCCCGTCGACACGGCTGCTCCCGACGCGGGCTACGCCGTCGTGCTCGTGCGCGAACGAGCTCTCGTCCTGACGCCGAACATCGAGGCTGGGCGCGCGAAGACGGAGGAGCGGTTCGAGGAACTCGAGTACGAGCTCATCTCGTATCCGTGGCACGAGGGACCCGCGCCCGCGATTGCGCGTCTGACGGCGGGCGCGCGCGTCGTGAGCGACACCGATCTCGATGCTTCGCTCGCTTCGCTTCGCCGGAGGCTCTCGGCCGAGGAGCGCGGCCGCTACCGAGCGGCCGCCGCCGACGCGGCGGCCGCGATGGTCAACGTCGTGCGTTGCCTCTCGCCCGAGCAGCGTGAGACGGAGGTCGCGGGCGAGCTCGCCCGCGAGACGCACGCGCGCGGCTTCACCGCGCCGGTCATCCTCGTGGCCGGGGACGCACGCCAGAAGGTGCATCGTCATCCCGTCCCGACGGACGCGCGGCTCGGCCGCCATGCACTCGTTGCTGTGACCGCCGAGCGGGACGGTCTCCACACCTCGCTCACGCGCCTTGTCTCGTTCGGTCCGCCGCCTCATGAGCTCGTGGCGCTCGTGGAGGCGGTCGCCGCCGTTGACGCGGCCGTTCTTACCGCCTCGGTCCCGGGGCGGACGGTGGGCGAGGCATTCGACGTCCTAGCCGACGCATACGCCGAGCGGGGCTTCCCGGACGAATGGCGGCTCCATCACCAGGGCGGCCTCACGGGGTACCGCGGGCGTGAGGTCTTCGCCGTTGCGGGCAGCGGCGCGCTCATTCCCGAGTCGTGCGCGGTCGCGTGGAACCCTTCGATCACCGGCGGCGCGAAATCCGAAGACACCGCGCTCGTCGGTCCCGACGGCGTGGAAATCGTCACGAGGACGGCCGAGCTGCCGGAGCTCACATTGGACGGGATCACTCGGCCTGCGATCGTCGAGCTCTAGCGGGAATGGGCCCGCGTGTGAACCGTTCCGGTAGCGCCAGGCGTGAGATCGTCGTCGTCTGCCCGCAGGAGCGAGACCGGGCGCTTATCCGCTCGGTCGGCCTCGACGAGCGCTACCGAGTGCGCTACGCGGGACCCGATCTCGACGTGGTCGACGACTTCGATCCGGGCGCTTTCCTCGCGAGCTCGGCACGAGCCGGTGCGGACGGCGTCGTCGCGACGAAGGACCGCTCGGCGCTCCTCGCGTCCGTCCTCGCCGAGCGCCTCGGGCTACCGGGACCGCGGCCGCAAGCGGTTCTGAACTGCCAGCAGAAGGCCCGGGCTCGCCTGATCCACCGGGCGGTCGTGCCCGCTGCGACCCCGCAGTTCTCGCTCGTTCGCGACGCGAACGATCCGCCGCCCGCGTGCGCGCCGCCCTGGTTCGCGAAACCGGTCGTCGGCCGGCTCTCGCAAGGCGCGCGGCGGGTCGACCGCCGGGACGAGCTCGCCGAGCTCGACGACCGGTCCGGCTACGCCGCCGCGTACGCGCGAATCGCCGAGCTTGCCGGCGTCGAGCGGGATGCAGTGCAGGGCTTCCTGGTCGAGGAGCTCGCGCGCGGTGCGGAGGTGACGCTCGAGGGGTACGTGTTCGGCGGCCGCGTGACCGTCATCGGAATCACCGACTCGATCATGTATGCGGGGACGAACAGCTTCGAGCGCTTCGAGTACCCCTCCGCGCTTCCGACCGAGCGTCAGGCGGAGCTCGGCGAGCTAGCACGACGCGTCGTTCCCGCGCTCGGCTTCGACGACGGCTTCTTCAACGTCGAGTTCGTCGTCCCCGCCGAGGGACCCCCGACGCTCATCGAGGTGAACGGTCGAATCGCCTCACAGTTCGCGCCGATGATCGACGCGGTGCACGGGCGCTCGACGTACGACGCCCTCTTCGCGCTCGCGTGCGGTCGGGATCCCGAATGGCGGTCCGCCGCCCCCGACGGCGTCGCGGTCAGCTACGTGCTGCGAGCCTTCGCCGACGCGTTCGTCGAGTCGGTCCCCGAGCCGACGCCCGGGATCGAGATCCTCGTTCGCCCCGGCCTCCGGCTCTCCGAGCAGGGGCCGAACGACGTCGAGAGCTACCGGCTGGCGATCGTGTACGGCGCGGGTGAGACTCGAGCCGAGGCGGTCGAGCGCTGTAAATCGCGGCTGCGGAGCCTCGGGTTCGCGATGACCGCCGCCCTCGTCGCGTAACGAGAACGCCCGGCTGCGTGGGCTCCGTGAAGCGGACGACGGCGATCGAACCCGCGACCCTCAGCTTGGGAAGGTGGGAAGCGGTCGCCTGGCTCCCTCTCTCGGTCACGCCAGAGTCGGCGACCCGAGAGCGTCGAGATGGTGGCCGTTACGAATACGTCGCGCGTATTCGCACGCCACCTACCGTCGCGTCGAGATTGTCGATGAAGAGATACCGCTCTAAGGCAAGCGAAGCAATCCGCGCCTGAGCGCGAATCGTGAACGGGATCGGGGCGCTGTAGTAGAGCTGGAACGTCTCGCGATCCGAGGACGCGACGATCGACCAGTACGCGCGGGCGGACAGCGGCGACGTAGGTGACCACATCGTCTCGCCGCCGGGAAGAGATCGAGATCCTCGACGTTCTCGTCGTAGAACTTGCCCTCCGGCGTCGTGTCAGGCCGCTTCGAGATGTAGATCGCCCACGACTCCTCGTTCGACGGAAGCGTCCAAGTAAAAAGCGGATGCGAAGTCGAGACAACGGCGCCCGGTCCGGTGAGATGGGGTAGGCGCCGTGTGCGCCGTGGAAACGAACACAGCGCCACCCGCGACGAGGACGGCTTCGAGCCACCTGCGTATCTGAAGCCTCCTCGAAGAGCCGTCGCACGAACCTGCTCCTCCGGTTCGGCCGTATCAAGCCGAGCAAATCCGGCTTGGCCTGCGTACGGGATCGCCGTCGCTCGCCCGCGAGCGATCTCGAGTAACCGGGATCGGCCTGAAGACGGCGTTGAGAATCGAAACCTTCGAGGTGAGCGCGTCGTCCCCGCTCGACGGTGATACGAGCGGAAAGGCGACGCCTTTGTCGCGTCGCGTCCGTCGCGGGCGCGATCGGCTGCCGCCGATGCTTGTGCTGGTTGACGCGATTGGCCGAGGTGCGGAACACTTCCGCCGCCGACAGGTCGTCGGACGGGAGGAGGTTAGATGGCCCTGGAGGTGACACTTGTTCTGCACGAACTCCACTGCGTGAAAGAGAGCGAAGAGGGCTCTGAGCCGTATATCTGGCCGGTTCTGCTGTGGGTTGACGACACGACAATCCATAACCAGGGCGACGATGTGCTCGGGGTGAGAGGCCCCGTGCTCGGGGACGCACGCGTCGTACTCAAGGCGAGGATGAGCGGTGGCGAAACCGCCCCGATCCCATTTCCGCTCGGCACGCTCGGCGTTCGCCTGCTGGAAGCCTCGATGTTTTCGTACGTACTTCTTGTCGTTGCGCTTTTCGACCGGGACGAGACGCCTCAGGCCGCCATGTGGGCTGGCTGCAAAGCGTTCGCAAGTGAGCTTCGTACAGCCATCGCTCAGCGCCTGCCATACCTCAAGGCAGCAATCGCGCAGGGTGACGACGCAGAGTTGCAGCGACTCATCGAGGAGATCAAGATTCAAGTCAAGGCTGCAACAAACTCCGCGACATGGAACGAACTCACGGGGTGGCAAAAGACGCGGGTTGTGCTTGGCACACTGAACCTCGATGACTATGTCGGGTTCGCCTTCTACTTCGGCAAGCCAGCTCCAGCGGAGCTTGAGCTGGTTCTCAGGTCAGACAATGGATCAGAGGAGTACCGGATCAATGGATCCGTCGACGCCCGACCGGCCACGATCGACGTCTGTCAAGCGCAAGCCGTCGTCGACGGGATCGAAGGGCTAATCAGTGCTGCAAAAGCGGGGTATCAAGACGCGTCTTCCGCGGGGAAGGCGGCTATTTCCAGCCAAATCAAGCAACTGAACCAAGATCTTGACGTTGCGATCGCTGCGCTTGGTGAAGCGCGCCGCGCCCAAGATCTTGACGTTGCGATCGCTGCGCTTGGTGAAGCGCGCCGCGCGCTTCAGAGATGTCGTCATCGGTGGGCCGAGCTAGCCGAGATCCGGAGCGGCAGCGCCGTCGAAGGCGTGGTCAACCCCTCTAGAGATCGCGTGACAGCACGATCGTCCCTAGACACTGATCGGGATCGGATCAAACAGATATAGAAACGGCAAGCCCGTCCTCTACGAGGAGGCTCGTGGCGCGAATGGGCGCCGTGCTGCTCTGTGCGGTGGAACCGGTGCTTCTCAGTCTCGAACCGGCCCAGCGTCGATCCACTGACAGGCGTTGAGAAGCTGACTAGAAGCTGACTAGCAGCCCCCGACCCGCGACTGTGCACCGGGCTCCGCTAAAGGGAACCCCGCCGGAGCGGGGCTTTCGTGAGAGCGGACGACGGGGATCGAACCCGCGACCCTCAGCTTGGGAAGCTGATGCTCTACCAACTGAGCTACGTCCGCGAACGCGGCTCATTCTAGCGGGGGATGGCCGAAACGGCCTCCTGCCCGACAATGGGGGAGAGACACGACCCCCGGGTGTGCGGCGACCGGACAGGAGGTGGCCGCATGCAGGCGGTTTCGGTCTGGAGGCGAAGCGACGGGCAGACGATGAGCGAGTACGCGATCGTGCTCGCGGTCATCGCGCCCGCGATCGTCGCGGCGTTCGCCGTCCTCTCGGATTCCTTCATCGAGCGGCTCGAAACAGTGGCCGGCTTCTTCACCTAGCCTCCACGCGCACGAAACGGGGAACGGCTGCCGCGTGCCGTCCCCCGCTGAAAACGAACCGTCAGTCCTACTCGACGTCCGCGGACGGCGCCGCGACCGTGATCTCGTCTGCCTCCGCGAGCGAGTGCCAGCGCTCTCCGAGCTTCTCGGCGACCTCCGGCATCGTCGTGTACTCCATCTCCTCGAGCGGCAGGCGCTCGGGCTCGAACGGTCCCATGCGCCGCATGTAGTCCGTGACCTCGAGAGCGATCTGGCGTGCGCGGTCGAACGAGTTGTTCCCGAGCATGTCGCGCGGGCCGATGAGCTTCCCGTCGGCGACCTGGAAGCCCATGCCGACGACGCGCGGCGGGCCGTCGAAGCGCGACGGCTGGCTCGAGTCGAGGCCGCACGGCATGAGCGGGCCGTGGTGCGAGCCGCGCATCCACCCGGCCACGATGTGCGGGAACGCGAACGGCTCGACCACCTCGCCGACCGCCGGAAGCCCGCTCTGGCAGCGGACGATCATGATCGGGTCGTCCTTGCCGACGTAGCGCCCCGCGATCAGCGAGAGGCGCGACGTCGACGTGGCGGCGACGGGCTCGTCGCGGTTGTCCTTCCTGAACACGTGCTTGATCACGTAGCGCGACGGCGTGCCGATGTAGACGAGCAGGTCGTAAACGTCCTCCGGGCAGTCGAAGAAGACGCCCTTGTTCTCCATCAGGTCGTGCACCTCGAACGCGAACCCGGCGTGCATCTTCGGGTCGATCACGAGCCCGGCCGTGTTGAAGGGGTCGGCGAAGATCTTGTAGAGCGGGAAGTTCCAGGCGCCCGGCTCCGTCTTGTCAGCCGCGAAGACGATGATCGGCTCCGACGGGCGCTCCTCGATCTCAATCTCCGCGACACCGGGACCCGCCCCGCGGATGTTTCCCGAAAACGAGTCCGCGAGCAGGTCCTGCCCGGCACCGTAGAGGTGGTGGCGCTTCGCGACCTGAGTGGCGGCCATGAAGGTGTCCCAGGCGAACTTGTGCACGTCCTCGGCATCGACGCCGTGCTCGTGCGTCATCACGAGGTTGATGTCGTCGCCGCACGCGCCGACCTTCCCGTCGATCAGGACGCCGTTCGCGATCCCTTCCTGAACGCGGCTCTGCGCCTCGGCGATCATGTCCGGGTGGACGTCGCCGTGGCCGACGTAGCCGCCGACGTCGGCTTTGATCGCGCTGATCGTCACCTTGCTCATCTGGCACTTCCTCCTTTGTCCTGTCCAAGGTTATTGCTTCGGCGCGCACGCAAAAAACGCGCGGCGTGCAGGCGGAACGTTTCCGCGATCGTCGGCGGGTCTACGACCACGTCACGATTCGCGCGTCCGGGCGCGACACGTCCGAGCGCTTCTACGAGACCGTCCTCCGCGCGCTCGGCGTCGCGAAGGGGCACTCCGGCGAGGACTTCGCCGAGTCGGACGACGTCGCGCTCGCGCACGGCGACCGACGAAAAGCCGGTCACGCGGCGTCTACGCCGAGCGTGCGCGGGTCCGTTACATCCGCTCAGGCGCTTCGACACCGATCAGGTCGAGCGAGCGGGCGATCACGAGCTGCGTCGCGCGGCAGAGGCCGAGCCGCCACGCCTCTGCGTCGCTCCCGAGGACACGCTGATGGTGGTAGAACCGGTGGAAGTCGTCCGCGACGCGGATCGCGTATACCGGGATCATGTGCGGCGCTCGCCGCTCCGCCGCCTCGGCCGCGACGCGCGGGAACTCCGCGAGCTGCTTCACGAGCTCGCGCTCCTCACGGGTGACGTCCGGGGCGGGATCGCCGCCCACGCGGCGGTCGCCCGCGTTGCGGAGGATCCCGGCGATCCTCGCGTGCGCGTATTGGACGTAGTAGACGGGGTTCTTCTCCGTTCGCTCACGTGCCAGCTCCACGTCGATCTCGATCGTCTGGTCGTGCCCCCGCGAGACTAGGTACCAGCGCGTCGCGTCGACGCCGATCTTGTCGAGGAGCTCGCGGAGGAACACCACGTCCCCGCGGCGCTTCGAGACCCGCTTCGCCTCTCCGAGCTCGGTGACGTGGACGAGCTGGTAGATCAGCACCTCGACCGCGTCCGGGTCGTAGCCGAGCATCGCGGCTGCCGCTCGCAGCCGCGCGGCGTACCCGTGGTGGTCGGCGCCGAGCACGTAGATGGCGCGGTCGAACGCGCGCTCGAGCTTGTCGCGCAAGTAGGCGACGTCCCGCGCGAAGTAGAGGTAGCTCCGATCCGCCGAGCGCACGAGCGGACGGTCCTTGTCGTCCCCGTGCGCCGAGGTCCTGGCCCACAGCGTCCCTTCGGCCTCGTACGTCTCGAGGCGGGCGAGCGCGTCGGGCACCTGCTGCTCGACCTCCTCCTCGCGGACCCAGCTGTCGAAGTGGACGCGAAAGCGATGGAGCTCCGCCTTGATCTCCTCGATCGTCCGCTCGACGGGGTCGCCGTCCTCGGCCGCGAGCTCGCGGACGTAGTCACCCACGTAGCCACCTTCGGGGGGTGTCTCGCCGCGGCGCACAGCCTCGACCGAGGCGCGGAAGAGCTCGATCTGGCGGCCGACGTCGTTGAAGTAGTACTCGCGCTCGACCTCGTGCCCGGCGAGCTCGAGCAAGCGGGCGACCGAGTCGCCGTACGCCCCGTTGCGGGCAGAGCCGACCGTAAGCGGCCCGGTCGGGTTTGCAGAGACCATCTCGACCTGGACGCGCTCGCGCACGCGCGGATCGCCGGCGCCGTAGCGCTCCCCCGCCCGTAGCATCTCGGTCAGCGCCTCGCCGTACCACGCAGGGCCGAGCTCGAGGTTCACGAACCCCGGCGCCGCTGCACTCGCCCGCTCGATACCGGGCCGTCCGGCAGCGGCCGCGGCGAGCCGCTCCGCGAGGTCGAGCGGCCGCGCGCCGCGCTCCGCCGCCGTCCGAAGCGCGACGTTCGTCGCGTAGTCGCCGTATGCCGCGTCGCGCGGGCGCTCGAGCGTCACCGGCGCGTTCGCGAGCTCGCTCAGCTCGCGTTCGAGCCGCTCCAGCGCCCCGCTCATCGGGGCAATCGTATGCCGCTGTCAGCGGCCGAGCCGCGCCCGGAATGCCTCCGCCATCGCGATCCGCTCCATCGCCGGGGGATGCGTCGAGAGGAGCACCTTCGCCCATGCGGGCGGCGTCGGGTCGCCAAGCGACGTCAGGACGAGGCGGCGATCGAGGCCGACGGCCGCGTCGGGATCGCGCGTCGCAGTGAGCGCGAGCCAATCCGCCTCGGCCTCGTACCTCCGCGAGACCGCGTTCGCGAGCGGCATCACGACGAGCGAGACGACGACGGCTGTCAGGAGCCCGAGCGGCACGAGTGCCGGATCGCGCAGGCCGCCGTGGCGCTCGGTGACGGCCGCGACCGCCGCGACGCCGGGGACCGCGAAGAGCGCGAACCATGCGAGCCCCTTCCAGAGGTGCCGGCGCTCGACGTGTGCGAGCTCGTGCGCCGCGACCGCGACGAGCTCGGCGTCGGTGAAGCGCCCGTCGAGGATCGTGTCGTAGAAGACGACGCGGCGCGTCGGCCCGAGCCCGGCGACGTAGGCGTTTGCCGTCGTCGTCCGCCGGCTCGCGTCGGCCACCTGGACGGTTTCGACCTCCACCCCCATCCGCTCGGCGAGGCGCTCGATCTCGCCCGCGAGCGCGGGATCGGGAAGGGGCGAGAAGCGGTTGAAGAGCGGCTGGACGACGAGCGGCTGCGCGAGGAGGTAGACGGTCCCGACGGCGACGAGCGCGGGCGCTCCCGCGAGCCACCAGCGCCGACCGAGCCGCGACGCCAGGTACACCGCCCCGCCGACCGCGATCGAGAGGAGGACGGCGCGGACGCCGAGCGAGACCCCGCGATCGCCGAGCCACGCGTCGTAGCCCTGCCGCGAGAGCCCGTAGCGACGATCCCACCAGTGACGGACGACGTCGAGGGGAAGCGACGCCACCCACACGGCGACGACGGCAACGAGCCCGAGCCCGATCCCGGTGCGCACGCGACCGCGCGCGACGCGCGCGACCCGGGCGGCGAGCGGCCGGCGGTTCCAGACCAGGATGCCGAGCACGGCGAGCTCGACCACGACCGACCCGGCCCAAAGGCCGCGCGTGACGCGCCGGAACCCGTCGGCGCGCTCGAGGTCGGCACCCGGAAAGTACCGCTCGGGTGCGAGCTCTGGGAGATCGAGCGCGGGCGTCTTCGTCCGCAGCAGAAGCGCGGCAGCCGCACCGGCGGCGAGGAGCGCGACGGCACCGGCTAGCGTTGCGCGCCTGCGATGCGCGCCTGCGTGATCACGGACGTCCACGGAAACCTGCATGCGCTCGAGGCGGTGCTCGCCGCCGTCGCCGAAGACGACCCGGACGAGGTCTGGTGCCTCGGCGACCTCCTAGGGTACGGGCCGCGCCCCAACGAGTGCGTGCGCCTCGTCGCCGAGCGCGCGGACGTCTGCCTCGTCGGCAACCACGATCTCGGCGTGCTGGGGCTGATCGACCTCGAGGAGTTCTCGCCTGACGCCGCGGCCGTCGCGCGCTGGACGCGAGCCGTCCTCGTCAGCGAGCCCCGTGCGTTCCTCGAGCAGCTCGACGCACGCTCGGTGCGAGAGACGATCGGGCTCTACCACGCGAGCCCACGCGATCCCGTCTGGGAGTACGTCCTTTCCGCCGACGTCGCGTTCGCGTCGATGCTCGCCGCGCCGGAGGCGACAATCCTCGTCGGACACAGCCATGTCGCGCTCGCCTTCGCGCTCGCGGACGACCGGGTGCTCGGCGGACTCGCGCCCGGCGGGACCGAGCTCGAGCTCGGCGACGCAGAGCGGTGGCTCCTGAACCCGGGGTCGGTCGGACAGCCGCGCGACGGCGATCCCAACGCGGCCTACCTTCTGCTCGACCTCGACACGCGTCGTGCAGTCTTTCGGCGTGTTCCGTACGCGGTCGCAACGACCCAGGAGGAGATCCGCGAGCGCGGCCTTCCGGAGACACTGGCCGAGCGTCTCGAGCACGGTCTTTAGCGCCCTGCTCGTGGCGCTCGCCCTCGTGGGCTGCGGCGGCTCCGACGGCTCGGGACGCCCGGCGCCCGAGCTCCCGGCCGCGCTCGGGAACGAGCTCGCCGCCCAAACGGCGGACGTGGAGGAGGCGCTCGCCGCCGGCGACGCGGGGCGCGCCCGCGCCGAGGCGGTGGAGCTCATCGGCCTCGTCGACGCCGCGATCGAGGACGGCAACGTGCCGCGCGCGCTCCGCGGCGAGCTTCGCGCAGGCGCGGCGCACCTCCTCGAGCTCGTTCCACCGCCTCCCCCACCCCCGCCGCCGCCGCCGCCTGCGCCCGAGCCACCGCCTCCGGCGCCGCCGCCTCCTGTCCCCGAGGAAGATCCGTGTCAGGCGCTCCAGGCGGAGCTCGACGCGCTCGAGGCGCAGATCGGTGAGGTGCCGAAGGACGACCCGGTCCGCGAAGCCCTCGAGGCGGAGCGTGACGCCGTCAAGGACGCGCTCAAGGAATGCGAGCAGGAAAACCGCGGCGGCGGAGACGGGGAAGGAAACGGCGAGGATGGCGACGACGAGTGATTCCTTCGCCGGGGGCCGCTACGTCGTCGAGCGCACGCTCGGCCGCGGCGGGATGTCGACCGTCTACCTCGCGCGCGATGCCGCGCTCGACCGGCCGGTCGCAATCAAGGTTCTCGAGCAGTCGCTCGCTGCGGACGACGCCTTCGCCCGCCGCTTTCGCCGCGAGGCGCAGGTCGCGGCGCAGCTGGCGCACCCGAACATCGTCCAGATCTTCGACACGGGCGAGGACGAGCGCCGGCTTTTCATCGTGATGGAGTACGTCGACGGCGAGGGCCTCGAACGCGTGCTCGAACGCGAAGGGAGACTCGAGCCCGCGCACGTCGCCGACGTCGGCGTTCAGGCCTGCGCGGCGCTCGAGGCGGCCCATAGCCGCGGCGTCGTCCACCGCGACGTCAAGCCGGCAAACCTTCTCCGCCGCCACGACGGCGTCCTCAAGGTCGTCGACTTCGGGATTGCGCGCCCCGCGCAGGCGACCCAGCTCACGCAGGTCGGGACGATCCTCGGCACGCTCAACTACCTGGCGCCGGAGCAGGCTCGCGGCGAGGAGGTCACAACCGCGGCCGACGTCTACTCGCTCGGCGTCGTCCTCTATGAGCTGTACACGGGCCGCCCGCCCCGCCGCTTCGAAACCCTCGTTCACCTCGCCGGCGCCCACGACGAACCCGTGACGCCGGTGCGCGAGCTCGCGCCGGACGTCCCCCCCAATGCCGAGGACGCCGTGATGCGCTGCCTCGCGAGAGACCCGCGCCATCGCCCGGCCTCGCCCGCCGAGGTCGCTGACGCGCTCACCGGCACGCCTCGCCCCGAGGCGGTGACCGTGCCGTTTGCCCGGGGGATCGAAACCGGGCCGGCACGGGACGCCGAGCAGCCGACGCGCGCGACCGCGCCGCTTCGCCGCGAGCGCCCCGGGATCCCGATCCTCACGCTCGTGCTCGGGATCGCGCTCGCTGCCGTGATCGCGCTCGGCGTCTACGCGCTCGCGCGTGAGAGCCGCGGCGGCGCCGACCCCGCTCCCGCGGAGATCGAACCGGTGCCGCGCCTCGACGACGCCGCCGAGCAGGCCCGGGAGTTCGCGGAGTGGATTCGTGACCACACACGCCGCGACTAGGGCACGGCACAAGGTTCGAGGTCCACGGTGCATCTGAGTAGGTAGAGGGCGCCGGGATCCGCGAGGCTGCGGCCGACCTCGGGACGCAAGACCGGCGCCCATGGCTCGTATACCAGATGTAAGCGTTTCTACGCGGGCGTTCGTCGTCGCTGAGCCCGGGCACGAGGTCCACGGGTCCGCTGATTGCGTCATACGGCACGTCGTCGCCCATTGGACCGCGGGACGGCGACGGCCACGGCGCTTCCGAGAGTCGGTGGCTCGTCACCCCACGATGGGGGAACACCTTCGCCGTGCGCCGACCGATGAAGACGTGGACGCCGGTGCTCCCTCCTTCTCTGCGGCGATGTTCATCGAGATCAGCGATTCCGCTCTCACTGAAGAGCTCATCGGGTTCCTGCGAGCCCGGGGGTACCTCGCCATCGAGGAACGGGGCCAGGTCGTCGCGGTGCCGATCAACGCCGTCAGCGCATCAGCCGACCGCCGACGCGGCCAGCGCGATCTCGACGAGTGGCGGGCGAGGCACCCGGGCATTCGCGCCGTGATCGTCGCGGACTGAGCGCGGTTCTCGTCGGCGTCCTCTTCTCGGCGTTGGGACCGGTGCCGCCATGCGGGCGACCACGTTTGCCTGGGTTCTCTGGCTCGGGTTCGTCGCGCTTCAGCTCCTGCGCAAGGCCGAATCGGGACGCGCCGGGGCGGTGTCGGCCTAGGCGTTGACGGGCTACGCCTCGTCGTGCGCCGCGACCGCCTCGTCGCGGTCGTGCAGCGTGATCCCCTCGCGCGCTAGGGCGAGCTGAACCTCCTCGCGCGCGCGGTAGATTCGCCACTTCACCGTCGCGAGCGTGATCTCGAGCGAGTCCGCGATCTCCGTATAGGGCAGGCCGACGACGTCGCGGAGCAAGAGCGCCATCTTGAGGTCCGGGTTCAGCGCTCCGACCGCGCGCCACACCGCCTCGATCGCCTCCAGGCGCTCGACGGGAGTATCGACGACGTCGATCGGCGGCGCGTCCTCGATCGGGATCGCGCGGCGCGGGCGCCGCTCGCGGGCACGAAGCTCGTCGAGCAGGCGGTTCTTGGCGACCTGGAAAAGCCACGTCGTGAAGCGGGAGCGCAGCGAGAAGCTCGGGAGGCCCTGGTAGATCCGGAGGAAGATCTCCTGGGTCAGGTCCTCCGCAAGCGCACGGTCGCCGACCGTACGAAGGACGTAGTTGAAGACCGGAAGCTCGTACGCGCGGACGATGACCGCGAACGCGCGCTCGTCCCCCCGCTGCGCCTTGCGGAGAAGGGCGAAATCCGGCTGAGGAAGCGACACGTGCGTCTCGATGCTGCGGTGGACGGAGTATAGGAGCGGAGCCGGAATCCGGCCGTTACGCTTCCATTAGGTTCTGGCCGGTCATCTCCTGCGGCTGGGGGAGGCCGAGCAAGTAGAGGCACGTCGGCACGAGATCGGACAGCGTGCCGCCGGCGCCGAGCCGCCCTCGCTCGACCGTGACGACCAGCGGAACCGGGTTCGTCGTGTGCGCGGTATGCGCGCTCACGCCGTCCGCGTCGAGCATCTGCTCCGCGTTGCCGTGGTCGGCGGTGACGACGCAGACGCCGCCGTGCGCGTGGACGGCATCGACGACGCGCCCCAGGCACTCGTCGACCGTCTCGACCGCGCGGATGACGGCCGAGATCACGCCCGTGTGGCCGACCATGTCGGGGTTCGCGAAGTTCACGATCGCGAACCGATATCCCTTGCCGATCTCTTCGACGAAGCGCCCGGCCACTTCGCGCGCCGACATCTCCGGCTTTCGATCGTAGGTCGGGACGTCGCGCGGAGAGGGGACGAGGATGCGGGTCTCTCCCGCCCACTCCGACTCGATCCCGCCGTTGAAGAAGTACGTCACGTGCGCGTACTTCTCCGTCTCGGCGAGGTGGAGCTGACGAACTCCCTGTTCCGCGAGCACCTCGGCCATCGCCTCCTCGACGTTCTGCTCCGAGAACGCGACGGGGAACGGGAAGTCCTCGCGGTACCGCGTCATCGTCGTCACGTCGTATCGGCCGTCGAGCAGCCGCTGACAGAGTTGACGGGCCCGGTCGGGACGGAAATTGAAGAAGATCGCAGCGTCTCTCGGCCCGAGGCGCGGAAAGGCGGGAATGGGTGCCGGCTCGACGAACTCGTCGGTCACCCCGAGTGCGTAGCTCCGCTCGACGGCCGCCACCGGATCCGTCTGTGCGTCTCCTTCCCCGAGACAGATCGCCGCGTAGGCGCGCTCCGTGCGGTCCCAGCGACCGTCCCGGTCCATCGCGTAATAGCGGCCACTCACCGTGGCGACCAACGCGCCCTCGGCGACGAGCTCGCGGAGGTCGTCGCTCGCGGCGACCGGCGAGACGTCACGCCCGTCCGTGAACGCGTGGAGGAACGTCCGCTCGTTCATCCCGTCGCGCCGAGCGAGCTCGAGCAGCGCGCGGACGTGCGCGATGTGCGAGTGGACCCCGCCGTATGAGACGAGGCCGAGCAGATGGACGTTCGCGCCTCGCTCGCGCGCCCGTGCGAAGGCGCCCCGAAGCGCCTCGTTCTCGTAGAAGGAGCCGTCCTCGATCGCGTTGTTGATGCGGACCAGGTCCTGGAAGACGACCCGACCTGAGCCGATCGTCAGGTGGCCGACCTCCGAATTCCCCATCTGGCCCGAAGGGAGCCCCACCGCGAGCCCCGAGGCCGAGAGCGTCGTGTGCGGGTGGCGCGTCCAGAGGCCGTCGAACACGGGCGTCGAGGCGAGGTCGACTGCATTCCCGGGGCCGGGCGGCGCGCACCCCCACCCGTCGAGGATGACGAGCGCTACGAGAGAGAAAGGCGGGCCGCCGTTTCGCAAATCGCGGCGAACGATTCCACGTCGAGCGAGGCACCGCCCACGAGGGCGCCGTCCACATCGGGCTGCGCGAGGAGCTCCTCGGCGTTCTCGGGCTTCACGGACCCCCCGTAGAGGACCGCGACGTCGAGGAGGCTCTTGATCAACGCATGCGCCTCCCCTGCGGTTTCCGGCGTCGCGGTCTTGCCGGTTCCGATCGCCCAGACCGGCTCGTACGCGATCGAGAGCAGATCGTGCTGGCCGGCCGCGTCGGCGACCGCGTCGACCTGCCGGCGGAGGACGCGTTCGGTCTCGCCTCGCTCGCGCTCGGCCTCGGTCTCGCCCACGCACGCGATCACGGCGAGGCCCACGTCCAGCGCTGCGGCGACGCGCGCGGAGACCGTCTCGTCCGTCTCGCCGAAGTACTGGCGCCGCTCGGAGTGGCCGACGAGCGAGCCGGAGACGCCGAGCTCGACGAGCATCGGCGCCGAGACCTCGCCCGTGAAGGCACCCTCCCGCTCCCAGTGGACGTTCTGCGCGTATACCGTGAGGCCGCTCGCGAGTGCCGGGGCGATTGACACGAACGGCGGGCAGACGACGACGTCGACCCCGGCCGGCGGCCGAAACGCCTCGCAGAACGCGAGCGTCTCAACCGGCCCCTTGTACATCTTCCAGTTCCCGGCGACGAGCGCTGGCATGGCGGACGCGGATGTTAAGCGCTACGCCGTCGCGCACCCCCGCTGCGCGGTGCCTTGGGCCGGTATCCCGGGGTGTCCCACCGAGGCGCGGCGGGAGCTGCCGTGCGCGACTCGGGGGCAACGTGGCTGTTGACACGCGAGCGCGCGGGCCCCGCCGCGGGATCGGGCTACGCCGCGGGGATGACGGTGACGCCCGGGAGCTCCTTGCCCTCGAGGAGCTCGAGCGACGCGCCGCCGCCGGTCGAGACCCAGTCGATCCGATTGGCCACTCCCAGCTCCTCGACGGCGCGGACCGAGTCGCCGCCGCCGACAACCGCGTGCGCCTCCGCTGCCGCGACCGCCTCGGCGATCGCCTTCGTCCCCTCGGAGAAGCGCGGCCACTCGAAGACGCCCATCGGCCCGTTCCAGAAGACGGTGCGCGCATCGTCGATCCGCGCGGCGAAGGCCGCCCGCGTCCGAGGCCCGATGTCGAGCGGGAGCCAGCCGTCGGGAACGGCGTCGGCGTCCACGACGCGCGCTTCCGCCTGGGGGTCGAATCGCTCGGCGGCGACGACGTCGGCGGGAAGGACGACCTCGCGTCCCTCTAACGGTGATCGTGCAGCGAGCTCGGCGGCCATCTTCCCGCCGACGAGCACAGCGTCGGCCCGGTGCGCGAGCGACTCGACGACGCCCACCTTGTCCTCGACCTTCGCGCCGCCGAGCACGGCCACGAAGGGGCGCTCGGCGTCCTCGAGCAGGCGACCCAGCTCCTGGAGCTCCCGCTCGAGGAGGAGGCCCGCGTACGCGGGCAGAAGCTCCGCAACGCCCACCGTCGACGCGTGCGCGCGGTGCGCCGAGCCGAACGCGTCGTTCACGTACACGTCCCCGTGCGAGGCGAGCTCGCGCGCATACTCGGGGTCGTTCGCCGTCTCGCCGGGATGGAAGCGCGTGTTCTCGAGCACGCGCACCCGCTCGTCGGGCAGGAGCGTGCGCAGGTGGTCCTCCACCGGCCGAAGCGACAACGCCGGGTCGAAGCCCTTCGGCCGGCCGAGGTGCGAGCAGAGCGAGAGCTCCGCCGCGTGCTTGTCGAGCAGAAGCCGGACCGTCGGGAGCGCGGCCCGGATCCGCGTGTCGTCGGCGACGCGGCCGTCCTCGACCGGCACGTTGAAGTCGACGCGGCAGAGGACGCGCCGGCCGGCAACGTCCGCGTCGCGCACCGAGCGGGGACGGTGCACGAAGACGCTACGCGACCGCGGCGGCCGAGGGGGCCTCCTTCCGCGCCATCCGCTCGACGAGGTCGACGAGCCGGCAGCTGTAGCCCCACTCGTTGTCGTACCACCCGAACACCTTGACGAGCGGGCCGTTCACCATCGTGAGCTCGCTGTCGAAGACGCACGAGTACGACGAGCCGACCACGTCCTGCGAGACGAGCGGCTCGTCGGTGTAGCGGAGGATGCCCTCGAACGGGCCGCGGTCCGCGGCGCGGCCGAACGCGTTGTTCACCTCCTCGACGCTCGTCTCGCGCGCGACGCGCACGACGAGGTCGACGACGGACCCGTCCGGGACCGGAGCGCGAAGCGCAATTCCGTCGACCTTTCCCTTGAGGTCCGGGAGCACGAGCCCGATCGCGCGGGCCGCGCCCGTCGAGGTCGGAATCACGTTGATCGCCGCCGCCCGCGCCCGCCGGAGGTCCTTGTGCGGGAGGTCGAGGATCCGCTGGTCGTTCGTGTACGCGTGCACGGTCGTCATGAACCCCTGCTCGATCGTGAACGCGTCGTGGAGCACCTTCGCGAGCGGCGCGACGCAATTCGTGGTGCAGGAGGCGTTGGAGATGATGCGGTGGCCGTCGGGGTCGTAATCGCCGTCGTTCACCCCGAGGACGAGCGTCACGTCGGGGTCGGTCGCGGGCGCGGAAATCACGACCTTCTCGGCACCGGCGTCGAGATGGAGCTGCGCCTGCTCGCGCTTCGTGAAGAGACCGGTCGACTCGACCGCGATCTCGACGCCGAGATCGCGCCAGGGAAGCGCCGCCGGGTCCTTCTCGTTGAGGAGCCGAAGCTCGGTATCGCCGACGCGAATCCCGCCGTCCACCGCTTCGACGTCGTCGTCGAGCGGCCCCAGAACCGAGTCGTACTTGAGCAGGTGGGCCATCGTCTTCGCGTCGCCGATGTCGTTCACCGCGACGAATTCGAGGTCGGCGCCCTGCCTGCGGGCCGCCCGGAAGAAGTTGCGGCCGATCCGGCCGAACCCGTTGATCCCTACGCGCACGCTCATCGGCTCCCTCCTGGTCGGTGCAGCGCGGCGAGTCTACCGAGCGCGCATTTTGCGACAAGTAGCCGGGTTCCAGGTTGCGCGCCCGCGCGGAAAACGGTCATACTGGCGAGGAGCGGGTCCGCGCTCGTCCGGTGTTGGATTTAGACCCCGTCCGACGCCAAAGGTCCGGAGCGCGGCTGAAACCGGAGGGGGAGGTCGTCCTCGGAGCTTCCCCTCCGGCCCGCTCGACGCATACCTCCACGGGTGCTCGGCGCGAGCGAAGCGGTGCTCCTCCGTCAGAGCAGGCGCTCGTACACCGCGACCGTCTCGCGCGCGGCGCGCGCCCACGAGAACTCGCGTGCTCGTGCGAGGCCGCGTCGGCGAAGGCCGCGCGCGAGTGCCTCGTCGCCCACGACCGCCGCGATCGCGTCTGCGAGCGCGGCGTCGTCGCTCGGTGGAACGACCAGCGCGGCTTCGCCGGCGATCTCCGGGAGCGAGCCCACGCTCGAGACGATCACGGGGCAGCCCGACGCCATCGCCTCCACGGTCGGAAGCCCGAACCCCTCGTAGAGGGAGGGGAAGACGAGGCATTCGGCCCCTGCGTAGTACGCGGCAAGGTTCTCGGCCCGGAGATGGCCGATGAAGAGCACGTCCTCGGCTGCGAGCCCCGAGGTGCGCAGCGCCTCGAGCGTCTGCTCGCGGAAGGGCGCCTCCCGGCCGCCCGGCGCGCCGACCTTCACCAGCCTGAGATCACGGAGCGCGGGATCACGCTTGAGCCTCGCAAGGGCTCGAAACAGGGACGCAAGGTTCTTGCGCGGGTGCTCGGAGCCCACGAACAGGACGTACGGATCGGGAAGGAGGCGTCGGTCGGTCGGGCGGAAGACGGCGTGGTCGACGCCCTCGTAGACGACCGCGATCCGGTCCTCCCGGATCCCGAGGTGCCGGACGAGGTCGTGCCTCGTAGCGTGCGAGGGCGCGATCACCGCGTCGGCGCGGCGGATCCCGGCGACGTCGAGCGCGATGTAGAGGCGGTCCCGACGGTTCGGAGCGTGGATCAGCGGCTCGTCGCGCGTCAGGTCGAGATAGCGGATCACGTCGTGCGCCGTGACGACGTACGGGCCACCGAGAAAGGGGCCGTACCGGCTGAGGTGGTGGTTCGGGATGTGCAAGAGCCCCTCGACCCGTCGTAGCCGGCGCACGAGTGCGACGTCGCGGGCGAACTGGCGCCCGGCGGCGGTGCTGAGGAGGGGTTCGCCGAAGAGGTTGCCGCTCCGAGCGAACGCATACAGCTCGAGCGTCCGGACAGGCAGCCACTCGGCAAGCTTCTGCGCGTAGTGGTCCATCGAGCCGCGGCCCGTCGTCACGACGAACGTGACACCCTCGAGGAGCGGCCGCGAGCGCACGTACGACTTCTCGACCTTCGGAGCGGCCACCTAGCCCTCGGCGAGGCGCTGGAGCTTCGCGAGGCGGCGGTGCGCCGCTGCCTTCGTCGTCGGCGGGCTACACCGGCGCGCGAGCTCGCGCAGCGAGAGCGTCGGATGGCGGAGCCGCAGGTCGGCGAGCTCACGGAGTTCCGGCGAGACGTGGTCGAGGCGCCCCGCCGAGCGGAGGCGCTCGATCGCGCGGACGTGCGCCTCCGCGGCTCGGCTCGCCCGACCGATGTTCGCGTGGTCTGCGTTCGCGAGCCGGTTCGCGCGCGCGCGCGTCGCGGCGATGACGGCCCGCTCGCCGAAGACGAGCGCCGCGTCGTGGGCGCCGACGAAGGCGAGCAGGTCGGCGATCGTCTCGGTGCCTTTTGCGTACGCCAGGGCGTGGCCGCGACGCTCGGCCACCGCCATCGGCATTCGTTCCGCGCCGGCGAGCCCGGCCAGGAACCGAGCCGCGTCCGGCATCGCGGTTCGGAGCTCGAAGTGAGGCGACCGGGGGCCGGAGACGGATCCGGCCGCGAGGAAGGCGCCGCGGAGGTACGCGGCGCGGCAGCAGGAGCGAGCGGTGACGCGTGAGGGCGGGCGCTCGAGCGGCTCGAGGCGGTCGCCGAGGATCCCGGCCTCGTTGAGCGCCTGGACCGCCGGTGCATCGTCGTCGACGTGGATCTGGAACCGCGTCGCGCGGTCGAACGACCGGCGCCGGTACGTGTGGATCTCGCACGGGACGCCGTACGCGCGCAGCAGCGCGAACGTGCGCCGCGCGACAGCGGCGCTCGCGAGCTCGAGGTGGACGCCGATCCGGCCCCCGCCGCGCAGGTGGACACTCCCGGCCGTCCGGACGAGCGCCGAGAGCTCCGCAAGACGGCAACACGCCTTGCGCGGCTCGATCGCGGCGAGCTCGCCGCGGACGTCCTCAGAGAGTGACACCTTCGAGCGCGAGCAGCCGCCGCTTGTACTCGGTTCCCGTGGCGCCGTACGGCCCGAGCGAGCCGGCCGCGACGACGCGGTGGCAGGGGACGACGATCGGGAAACGGTTCCCCGCGCAGACGCTTCCTGCGGCCCGGTGCGCGTTCGGGTGCCCGGCGAGGGCCGCGAGCTCGCCGTACGTCACCGTCTCACCGTACGGGACGGCCCGCAGCGCGTCGATGACGGCTCGCTGGAACGGCGTGCATCCGTCCACATCGAGCTCCACGTCGGCGAACTCCGGCCTCTGACCGCGAAAGTACGCGAGAAGCAGGTCTCGCAGGGGCGGGACGTGCTCCGCGCGCGTGCTTGCGCGGCGGCCTGGCCGCGGCAGCTCGTGGTTCACGAGCACGCCGTCCTCCAGCCACAGCTCGCCGATGCCCCAGCCTTCCGCTTCGTACGTGACGACCCGCACGGCCATAGAATGCCCCTGGATGAGCGCCCCGGGGATTTTCCGCCCACCGCCGCCGGTCAACGAGCCGGTTCGCGGCTACGAGCCCGGCTCGGCGCAGCGCGCGACCCTCAAGCAGCGCCTCGAGCAGATGAAGCGCGAGCGGATCGAGATCCCCTGCGTGATCGGAGGCGAGGACGTTCGCACGGGCGAGACGCGCGAGGCGGTCATGCCGCATGACAAGGACCACGTGCTCGCCGACGTCCACCAGGGCGGCGCCGCGGAGGTCGAGCGGGCGATCGAGGCGGCGGGCGCGGCGTGGGAGGACTGGCACCGGCTCCCGTGGGAGGAGCGCGCGGCGATCTTCCTGCGCGCCGCCGAGCTTCTCGCCGGTCCGTGGCGCGACACGCTGAACGCGGCGACGATGCTGGGCCAGTCGAAGACGGCTCACCAGGCGGAGATCGACGCGGGGTGCGAGCTGACCGACTTCCTCCGCTTCAACGTCTCCTTCATGCACCGGATCTACGAGGAGCAGCCGGATTCCTCCCAGGGGACCTGGAACCGCATGGAGTACCGGCCCCTCGAGGGCTTCGTCTTCGCGGTGACGCCGTTCAACTTCACCGCGATTGCGGGGAACCTCCCGAGCTCGCCAGCGTTGATGGGGAATACCGTCGTCTGGAAGCCCGCGTCGACCGCGAGCCTCTCGGCGTACTACATCATGCGCCTCTTCGAGGAGGCGGGGCTGCCGCCGGGCGTCATCAACCTCGTGTACGGCCCGGGCGCCGAGCTCGGCGACGCCGCCCTCGCGAGCCCGCACCTCGCCGGGATTCACTTCACCGGGTCTACGCCCGTCTTCCAGGGGATGTGGAAGACGGTCGGGAACAACATCGACCGGTACCGGAGCTACCCCCGCATCGTCGGCGAGACGGGCGGCAAGGACTTCATCGTCGCGCACCCCTCCGCCGACGCGCAGGCCGTCGCGACCGCGATCGTCCGCGGGTCGTTCGAGTACCAGGGCCAGAAGTGCTCGGCCGCCTCGCGGGTCTACGCGCCCTCGAACCTGTGGCCGGAGCTCCGCGAGCGGCTCGCCGAGGAGGTGGCCGCGATTCGCATGGGCGACGTCACGGACTTCGGAAACTTCATGGGCGCCGTGATTGACGGGGTGGCCCTCAAGGGTCACCGTGAGGCGATCGAGGAAGCGCGGCGCAGCGGCGATACGGAGATCGTCGTCGGCGGCGGCGTCGACGACAGCGAGGGCTACTTCGTCGAGCCGACGGTGATCGAGACGCGCGATCCGCGCTTCCGGCTGATGCGCGAGGAGCTCTTCGGGCCGATCGTGACGACGTACGTCTACCCGGAGGGCGACTGGGAGGAGACGCTCGAGCTGATCGACGAGACGGCGCCGTACGGACTCACCGGGGCCGTCTTCGCGGACGACCGCGAGGCCGTCATCGAGGCGGAGGAGGCGCTTCGGTACGCGGCCGGGAACTTCTACGTGAACGACAAGCCGACGGGTGCGATCGTCGGGCAGCAGCCCTTCGGCGGCGCCCGCGCATCGGGGACGAACGACAAGGCGGGGTCCATGTGGAACCTCATCCGCTGGGCGAGCCCGCGGACGATCAAGGAGACCTTCATCCCGCCGACGGACTACCGCTATCCGTACATGCAGCCCGACGCCGTCTCCGGCGACGGATCCGGACCGACCGACCGGCCCTGAAGTCCGCCTAGCCTCACGCTGGAACGCCCCGAGGCAACCGCTTAGGATCTGAGGTGCGCGCGGTCAACCAAAAGGAGGCGCTCGTGCCGCTCTACATGGACGTGCACACCGTCGAGGGGGCAACAGAGGAGGACGTCGCGAAGGCCCACGCGGCCGACCTCAAGACGCAGGAGCCGCACGGGGTCCGATACCTCAAGTACTGGGTCGACGAGAAGGCGGGCAAGATCTTCTGCCTCGTCGACGCCCCGAGTGCCGAGGCGGCTGAGACCGTCCACCGGGAGGCGCACGGGCTCGTCGCCGAAGAGATCTACGAGGTGACCGAGCACACGTAGTCGGCGGACCGGGGCGGGTTCTCCGGAATCCGCTCCGGGCCCTTTCTCGATAATCCCGGGGTGGGCAACGCAGCCAAGCTCGGGGTCGCTGCGGCCGCGATCGTCGCGGCAGTCGTCCTGTTTCTCGCGCTCCGCGGCGGTGACGACGACGCTGCGCCCCCGTCGCCTGCCGCCCAGCAGGCCGAGGCGACGACCGGCGAGACGGCGACGGGCGCAGGGACGGAAACGGACGGAGGCGCGACGACCGAGACTGCGCCGCCGCCCGCCGCTCCCCAAGTCGTCCGCGCCCGCATCACGATCGGTCCCGACGGCCCGCCGCAAATCCGGCGCATCGACGCCCGCCGAGGCCAGCGCGTCGTGCTCACGATCGTCTCCCAGGTCACGGATCACGCTCACCTCCACGGCTACGACCTCTTCGTCGACGTCGGCGGCGGCCGCCCGGCGCGGATGACCTTCGTCGCGGATACCCCCGGTCGCTTCGAGATGGAGCTCGAGGACCGGGGCCAGCCGATCGCAGATCTGCACATTTCGTGACGCCCGCGCTAGCGCACGGCGTCGGCAGCGTGCAGGACCTCCCGGTTCCGCAGTGGCTCTTCCTCTACGGGGCCGGCGTCGTCCTGATCGCGTCGTTCGCGGCGCTCGCCGTGCTGTGGCGGCGTCCGCTCCTCGAGACGTACGACGGCGGCCGGCCGTTTCCCGGCGCCCTGCAGCGCGTCCTCCTCTCGCAAGCGCTGCGAGTCGCGCTCGGCGCGCTCGCGGTCGCGCTCCTCGCGCTCGTCTTCGCGACCGCGCTCGTCGGAGAGCGCTCTCCCGTCGGGAACCTCGCCCCGACGTTCGTCTACGTCGTCTTCTGGCTCGGCCTCGTGCCCGTCGTCGTCGTCCTCGGAAACGTCTGGCCCGTGCTCAACCCGTGGAAAGCCACTGCCGACGCCGCCGAGTGGACGGCGGGGCGCCTCGGCGCGCGCGCCGAGGCGATCGAATACCCCGAGCGGCTCGGGCGGTGGCCCGCCGCCGTCCTGCTCTTCCTCTTCGCGGCGCTCGAGCTCGCGTACTTCGACCCCGCCGACCCGCGCGCGCTCGCGCTCGCGATCGCCCTCTATAGCGGCGCGACGTGGATCGGCGCCCTCGTGTTCGGGAGCAGGGCGTGGTTCGGGCGCGGTGACGGGTTCAGCGTCTACTTCGACCTGCTCTCGCGGATGGCGCCCTTCGCCGCGATCGAGCGCGATGGGCGGCAGGAGCTCGTCCTGCGACCGCCGTTCGTGGGCCTCGCATCGCTCCGGAACCCCGCCGCCGGCACGATCGGCGTCGTCGCCGTTATGCTCGGCTCGGTCGGCTTCGACGGCTTCAGCCGCACGGCGTGGTGGCGCGACCGTGTCCTTGCGCTCGGCGACGTGCAGGGAACACTCATCGCGCTCGTCGGCCTCGCGATCGCTGTCGCCGCGGTCGCGGCGGTGTACATCGCGGCGGTCTCGATCGCGCGCGCGCTCGCGGGCGGCGGGCGCGCGCTCGCCGGCGCGTTCGTCGGGAGCCTCGTCCCGATCGCGCTCGTCTACGCCGTCTCGCACTACTTCTCGCTCCTCGTGATCCAGGGCCAGTTCACGGTTCCACTCGCCTCGGACCCGTTCGGGTGGGGGTGGGACCTCTTCGGCGGGAGCGACTTCCGGCCGAACCTCGCCCCGTTCGACCCGAACACGATTTGGTACGTCCAGGTAGGAACGCTCGTCGCGGGCCACGTGATCGGGCTCGCGCTTGCGCACGACCGCGCGATCGCGCTCTTTCCCTCGGCGAGCCGCGCGCTTCGGACGCAGTACCCGCTCCTCGTCTTGATGGTCGCCTACACGGTCGGCGGCCTCTGGCTCCTCTCCCAGGACTGAGTCGCCGCCCTTCGCCCGTTCGCGACTAGGTGAGGCGCGCCATCGCCTCCTCCGCGCGCGCCCGCACCTCCTCCCCGCTCAGGTCCTCCTTGTGCGTCGCGATCGACCAGGAGTGGCCGAACGGGTCGAGGATCGACCCGAACCGGTCGCCCCAGAACTGATCCTCGACCGGCATCGTTACGGTCGCGCCCGCGTCAACAGCCTGCTCGACGACCGCGTCCACGTCCTCGACGTAGAGCATGACGCCCGCCGTCGTGCCGCCGAGCTCCTTCGGCGGCCTCGCAGTCGAGTGTTCGAACGTATCGGCCAGCATGACGATGGAGTCGCCGATCTCGAGCTCGGCGTGCGCGACGCGACCGTCGGGCGTCGGCATGCGCACCCGCTCCTTGGCGCTGAACGCCCGCTTATAGAACTCGATCGCCTCGTTCGCGTCGTCGAGCGCGAGCGTCGGGTTGGCGCTGTGGTAGCCCTCCGGGATCGGATTCGCGGCCACGGCTCTCCCTTCGTTCGGTTGGTTTCCGGCGGCACTCGATCCTAGTGGGTCACGCTCGGCCCGCCTTGTGGAGCGCCGCGTAGAGCCCGCGGCCCGTCTTCGCGGGCACACCCGGCACGCCCTCGAGCTCCTCCGCCGTCGCGGCGAGCAGCCGCTCGGGCGAGCCGAAGTGGCGCAGGAGCGCGCGCTTGCGCGCCGGACCTACGCCAGGGAGCGCGTCGAGGATCGACTCGCGCGCCTCCGCGTCGCGGCGCCGCCGGTGGAACCCGACCGCGAAGCGGTGCGCCTCGTCGCGAATCCGCTGTAGCAGCTGGAGCCCGGGCGACGAGGGATCGAGCCTGATCGCCTCGGCCCGGCCGGGCAGGAACACCTCCTCGTCGCGCTTCGCGAGCGCGATCACCGCGACGCGCGGGAGGTCGTAAGCCTGCATGGCAGTGAGCGCGGCCGAGAGCTGACCCTTGCCGCCGTCGATGACCAGGAGATTCGGGATCGCCGCGAACCCCTCGTCGTACTCCTCGGCCGTCACCGACCGGGCGCGCGCGAAGCGGCGCGAGACGACCTCGGCCATCATCGCGAAATCGTCCTGTCCGCCCGTCCGCCGGATCGCGAACTTGCGGTAGTGCGCCTTCTTGGGAAGCGCGTCCTGGAAGACGACCATCGCCCCGACGGGCGCCTGCTCCTGGATGTTCGAGATGTCGAAGCACTCGATCCGAATCGGGAGGCTCTCGAGATTGAGCGCCTCGCGGAGCTCCTCGAGCGCCTCGAAGCGGCGGATGCGCTTCCGCTCGCTCTCGGCGGCGTCCTGCGCAAGCGCGAGCTCGGCGTTCTGTGCCGCGAGCTCCTGGAGCCGCCGCTTCTCGCCCCTTCGGGGTGACCGCACCTCAACCGCCGCTCCGCGCAGCTCGGTCAGGAACTCCTCGAGCGCTCGGTTGTCTCCTGCCTCCGGCGGGACGACGATCAGGGGCGGGACGCTCGGCGCGCTCCCGTAGTACTCCAGGCAGAACGCCTCGAGGAGCGTCGGGACGTCCTGGCCCGCCACGTTCTCGAGGTGGAAGCTGTGGCGGTCGACGAGCCGCCCGCCGCGCAGCGGGAAGACCTGGACGGCGGCCCGGTCGCCGTTCGCCGCAATCCCGATCACGTCCACCGTTCCGATCGCGCGCTTGTCGGCGGCTTGCCGGTCGGCGAGGTGACGGACGGAGAAGAGCCGGTTCCGGTAGCGCGCCGCTTCCTCGAAGCGCTGCGCCTCCGAGGCCGCATGCATCTTCCGCTCGAGCTCGCGGATGATCGGGCGCGTCTCGCCGGAGAGGAACTCGATCACCCCGTCGACGATCTTCCGGTAGTCGTCGGCCGACACGTAGCCGACGCACGGTGCGAGACAGCGGTCGATGTGGTAGTCGAGGCACGGGATTCCCGAGTGGCGACCGGGCCTCGGCCCTTCGCACGGCCGGTACGGGAAGACGCGGTTCAGGACGTCGAGCGTCTCCCGCACCTTTTTCGCGTTCGCGTACGGCCCGAAGTAGACGACGCCCCGTCGATGCCGCTCCCGCGTGAACATGACCCGCGGGAACTCGTCCTCGACGGTGACGGCGATGTACGGGTATGACTTGTCGTCGCGCAGGCGGACGTTGAACGGGGGGCGGTACCGGCGGATGAGGTTCTGCTCGAGATGGAACGCCTCCGTCTCCGTCTGCGTCGCAATGACCTCGATCCGCTCGATCCGGTCGATCAGCTTGTCGAGGCCGCGCCGCGCGTCGCCGCCGCGGAAGTAGGAGCGCACGCGCGGGCGGAGCGACTTCGCCTTTCCGACGTAGAGCACGTCGTCGCGCGGGCCCCGGAAGAGGTAGACGCCCGGCTTCGCCGGGAGCCCCTTTAGCTGCGCCTCGATGCGCGCCTCCCGTGTGTCGACGGCGGTCGCCATCTCGGAGCCAGTGTAGGCGCGGGCCTGCCCCCGCCCGGGCCCGCGTCAGGCGTCGCGAAGCGCCGCGACCGTCGCCTCGAGGACGTCGCCCGCGTCGCCCCGGAGGAGGAGCGCAGCACGGCCGTCGACCCATGTGGGCGTCCGGTTCACTACCGCGACCTCACCTCCCGCGGCGAGCGTCTCTTCGGGCAGCCCGGCGGCCGGATAGACCTGGAGCGAAGAGCCGACGACGAGCAGGAGCCGTGCTCCGGCGGCAAGGGCGACTGCGCGATCGACCGCGTCCGGGGGCAAGAGCTCGTCGAAGAAGACGACGTCGGGCTTGAGCACCGTCCCGCACGCCGGGCAGCGCGGCGCGCCGTTGCCCCGTTCGATGAGCGGCACGACCATCGCGAGCGGGTAGCTCGCCGCGCACCCCGGGCACGACGACGTGCGGATCGAGCCGTGGACCTCGACGACGTCGCGTGTCCCCGCGCGCTCATGGAGCAGGTCGATGTTCTGCGTGATGACCGCGCGAAGGAGGCCGAGCCGCTCGAGCTCGGCGAGGGCGCGGTGGGCCCGGTTCGGCTCGGCGTCCGTCAGCATCGTGAAGCGCGGCGCGTAGAAGCGCCACACCTTCTCGGGATCGCGCCGGAAAGCGCCCACCGTCGCGTACTCACGCGGGTCGAAGCGCGCCCAGCTCCCCGTGGGCGAGCGGAAGTCCGGAATCCCGCTCTCGGTTGAGACCCCGGCGCCGGTGAGCGCGACGCACGGCTGGTTCTCCGCGAGCAGCCGGGCGAGGCTCGCGATTCGTGGATCCTCGGCCATCCGGATCAGATTCCAGCGATCTTCGTCCGCGCGCTGCGGATCAGCGCACGTCGACCGTCCTCCACTCTCAGTGTCGCGGCCGACGAGCCTCATTCGACGCTCCTCTACCCCCGCGCCACGCGCCGGAACACCGCTGCCGGCCCACACGTCGCAACCTAGGGCGCGTCCGTCTGCCCGCCCGACGAACGCGCCCGGTTCGAACGTAGGAGCTGACGCGAAACGCGGGGCGCGCCGACCGTGAAGAGCTTGGCACACGGCCGATACGATCCTGTCGTGGCCGATCAGTACGTCGCGTACACGCTCTACCGCGTGGATCCGGCCTGGCGCCGCCTACCCGTCGAGGAGCGCGCCGCGGGGAAGGACGCGTTCGCCGACGTCGTCGAGGCGTGGGCGGAGCGCTTCGAGCTCCGCGGGTACAGCTTCCTCGGCGTGCGCCCCGAGGCTGACTTCATGCTCTGGAAGCTGACCGAGCGGTTCGAGGACTTCGGCGAGCTCGCCGCCGAGCTCAACGGGACCCCGCTCGCCGCCTATCTCGAGACGCCGTACTCGTACCTGGCCGCGGCGCGGCCGTCGAAGTATTTCGAGCGCGACCCGAGCCGGCCGCCACGCCGCGTCGTGCCGCGCGGCGCGCCGTACCTCGTCGTCTATCCGTTCGTGAAGAAGCGCGAGTGGTACTCGCTCCCAATGGAGGACCGGGCGCGCGCGATGCGCGAGCACGCCGAGGTCGGAAGCCGCTTCGTGACGATCACCAACCACACGACATACTCGTTCGGGATCGACGACCAGGAGTTCATGACGGCGTTCGAGTGCGAGAGCCCGTCCGACTTCCTCGAGCTCATGATGACGCTTCGGGAAACGGAGGCGAGCCGCTACACCGAGCGCGACACGCCGATCTTCGTCGGGGCTGCTGCGGACATCCGCTCGATTCTCGACTCGCTCGACGGGGCCTCGGCGCCAAGGAGGGCGGCCCAGCCGCCCTCCTTGGCACGAGACGCCTGACGAGCCCAGTACGAGACTGTTATGCGCCCGTTACGCGGTCGGCTGCGGTCGCCGCTGACGAACGGCCACAAGCGCACCGGCGGCTGCGAGAACGAAGGCGCCGATGCCGCCAAGCACGGGCCAGAGGGGGAACGAGTCGTCGCTCGCCGGTGCGGCGGCCGGGCTCGGACGCGACGCCTCCGGCGCGGCTTCGGCGGGCGCCTTGCCGACCTGGACGTAGCCCCCCTCGTACGCGCGGTCGGTGACGCCGTCGACGAGCGTGTACGACCACCCGCCTTCGGACGGGAAGACGACCCGGACGCGGTAGATGAGCTGCCCGTCCGGGGCGCGCTCGCCGGTCGGCCGGGCGTCGAACGTGCGGCTCGCCGCGGTGTCGTCGTTTCTGATCGTGATGCCCGGCGTCGCCTCCGCGAGGATGTCGGGCTCGCCGTGGACGAGGAGCCGTGCGTTCCACGGCTCGCCTGGATCGATATTCGAAGGCGGGCCGCCTCCCGAGAGCGAGACGCTCATGTCCTTTGCGGACGCCGGGCCCGCGAGCGCGGCGACGGCGACGAGGGTGAGCGCGGCTGCGGTGAGCAAGCGTCGCATCGTGTCTCCCTTCCTGGTCACTTTGCGCGTCTACACCGGTCCCCGGCGTCGAGTTCCCTCAGGGAGCGCACCTCGCCGCGTCCGGGCAGCGCGCGACGACCTCGATCTCCGCTCGGCCGGCCGGGCGGCGGAGGACGAGAGCGACCGACGCGGCGTTGTTCGCGTAGTCGCGCTCGAGGAGCGTTCGCTCCGGGTTCGCGACGTGGACGAGCACGTAGCGGCCGGGCGACAGCTCGGTCACGTCGACGAACTGCCCTTCGAGCCGCGGCGCGTAGTCGTCGCCGTAGCCGACCGAGATCCCTTCCTCGAGCGAGAGCAGTTCGGGGGCTCCCTTTCCGCACTCGTGCGTCCAGACCGCCTCGGTAGGCTCGCCGGGCACGTCGAGCGAGCGTCTGGTTTCGTACCGGTCGCCAAGGCAAAAGCCGGCCTTGCGCGCGACGAGCAGGGGGGCGCTCCCGCTCGTATCGCGGAGCTCGTACCGCTCGAAGCCGTCGAGGTGCCAGTGCGCGTGGGTCTCTGCCCGTTCGTACCGAAGGCGCGAGGCGATCGGCCGGCTCGTCTCCGAGCCGTCCGCGCGTCGGACGACCTGGTGCGCGGGCATGGATGCCACGTCCGTACCCGACCGCGCGGCGCGAACGACGAGCGGTCCTGCACCGACGTTGTCGACTGCCGAAGCGAACACGAGGAGCTCGCGCTCACCTTCGAGCCGGATCGCGACCGCCGAGGGGACGGCCTGGTCGAGGTCGGGAAGGAGCTCGTCGGCGTCGTCGGCCACGACGAGAGCGGCGACCGCGACGGCGAGTACCGCCGCACCAGCGAGCGCGACGATGAGGACGAGCGAGCGCACGTTCCTCCCCGGTACACGCCTCACGGGCGGCGCGTTCCCTAGTACCCGTACGTGTGCTCGTCGCGCCAGACCCGCCACATCGCGAAGCCGCACGCCGCCAGCACGAAGAAGAAGACGAGCGCCTCGAGGCCCCCCGTCGGGTAGCCGGCCAGAAGAACCGACGCGCCGAGGTTGACGAGTGCGAGCGCCGCGCCGCCGTAGAAGACGGCGCGTGAGCGGCGCGGCCACAACGAGATCTCTTCGCGCCGGGACCGCCAGAGGCGGAAGAGGACGAGCGCGATCACGACGATGAACGCGACGCGCAGGACGATGAAGACGATTCCGAGGCCGACGTCGCCGATCGTCCCGAGCGCGGTCAGCGCGGCGGCGATCGCGATCACGATCAGGAAGCCGCGCAGCGTCCCGTTGGTGCGCGGGTCGAGATCCATCAGTTCCCGGTCGTGTACGCGCGGACGGAGAGGGCACCCGCGACGAGGCTCGCTGCCACGAACCACAGCAGACGCCGCGCCGGCACGGGGGGCGCGTAGAGCCACGGCGAGAGCACCGCGAGGAGCGCGAGGACGCCGTAGACGTAGTGGAGGCGGTCGGCCGTTCGCGCCTCGTCCGAGAGCAGGAGCAGGCCGAGCCCGACCTGCGCGATCACGAGCGCCTGGGCGCCGGCAAGCACGTGCGCATACACGCGACCGGGCATCCGCTTGCGCAGGACGTATGCCGTCCCCCAGCCGACCGCGAGCGCGTTGGCGGCGACCACGACCATGCCGTTGACAGCGTGGAGGTCGCGCATTCGGCCGGAGCGTACCGGCCGCGTCGGGGCTGTCAGGCGGTGGCCGCGCGGGAGCGCGCGACGACCCGCCGGCCCCCGCCCCACGCGAGGACGAAGAGGACGACGGCGGCGCCAGCGAGAATCACGAGCACCTGCGCCGCGACCGCGAAGGCGATCGCCTGGGTGGTCCCGATGCCGCTCGCCGCCAGGATCGCGGCACCCGCCCCCGCCTGCGTCGCCGCACCGGCCGGAGCGACGGGCAGCGCGCCCGAAGCGGCGGCAGCGGACAGGAACGCAATCGCGAGCGGGAACGAGAGGCCGACCCCGACGGCTCCGAGGAGCAGGAAGAGCGCCGCCGCGCGGACGAACCACGAGAGCGCGATCAGGACGGCCGCCTTCCAGGCCTCGCGCGGGCACGTCCCCCGCGCGGCGAGCCAGCGGGCCGCGCGAAGCCGACCGAGCCGCCGGCTCGTCGTGAGACGCGGGAGCACGACGACGAGAAGCGCAGCGCCGAGACCGGCGAACGCGACGACGCCGAGCCCGACCCGAACGAAAAGCGGCGCCTCGCTCGTCGCCGCGGCAGCCGAGGCAAACGGCATGAGCGCGACGGTGTCGATCAGGCCGAGCATGAAGAGCGAGAGGCAGAGCGTCCCGACGCCCGCGCGGCACCCGGGATACCGGCGGACGACGGCGACGCGAATTGCGTCGTCGACGCGGCCGGGCAGCGCGGCGCCGCCCACGGATGCGGCCCCGCTCGCGGCCGCGAGGGCGAGGGAGCCCGGTCGCTCATGCGGAACGAACAACCGTTGCCAGCCGCACGCCTTGAACGCGAAACCGAGCAGGAAGAGGAGCGCGGCCGCGGCGACGAGCCGGGGGTTCGCGTCGGCGAGCGGCCAGCCCGTCTTGGCGAACTGATGGGCGGCGAGCGCGCCGAGAGTCAGCGCGGCCGCGGCCGAAGCCCCGTTGAGGGCGAGGCGACGCGGCGTGGCGGCGAGCTCCCGGATAACGCCCATGCTCGCCGCATCGGTCAACACGAGCAGACCTTTAACCCGAAAAAGGGGGACGGAAACCTCGCGACCGACGCGCCGCGTTCACTCGCCGCGTTCAGCCGGCCAACGGGGAGGCCGGGGCAGGCCCGAAGCCTGCGGCTTACTCCGAGCCCGTACCGCGAAACGGGAGAGCGCGGCGCCCCGGCCTCACGCATTTGTTCGGCGCCGGGCCGATTTTCCTTTAGTCGACGCCGGGCGGCGCCGAGGCGAGCACGGGCGTCGCTCTTTCGCACGACCCACGGATTCGGCGTGCGTGGCGCCAATCCCGCCGCGGCGGCGCGTCTGGGCATCGGGGCCTCGAGATCGAGGGGGAACGCCGCACAGGCTAGTTCGCCGTCAAGATGGCGCTGCTCCTTCGCGCGGCGAGGTCAGGCGGGCGTGAGACCTACACGTCGGAGACGAACGCGCCCGTCGGCGCGATGCTCTGAGCCTTGGCGTGAAGAGCGAGCCTCGAGAGATCACCCCGCGCGCGACACCGCGTGCGACATCCGGCGTTCAAGGCGGGGGCGCATCCTTCCGGAGTGCCTGACCTTAGGTTCTCGCCCATGTCGAGTCGGGCCGATGAGCACGTTCCTCATGCGCGGAAGGACGACCACGAGCTTGAGCGGTGTCGCCGACGAACCCACCTGGGCCGGCCCGTTGCGGGTCGAGCCGTTGACTTCGTCGTAGCGGCTCATCGGAACGACTCTCGCGAAGCGCGTTAGCCGCCGACGAGCGCGTAGACGATCCCGGCGGCGATCACGAGCAGGAAGAGTGCCGCAACCGCCCACAGACGACGCCTTGGAGCTTGTAGGCGCAGCGTGGCTCTCGTGTCGTCCTTCCCCATGCAGTGTGACCCTATCTCGACACCCGGTAGTGCAGGGGCGGTGAGCCCGAACGCGAGTCCTCGCTTGAGCGCCTACCCGGCGTGGGTCGCCCGCTCGGTACGGCGCGGATCGATGTCTCCGCGCCGGCGCCTCCGCGGGTCGAGCTCCACGGCGTTCTTCCCGCCCTCGCCGGATTTCTCGACGACGACGTAGCGCTCGTTCGTCTCGACTGCGCGCTCCGTCTCGGATAGGACGTGGCCCGGTTTCACGAGGAAGCGGGTCGAGAAACGGCGCACTTCCTCGTACTCCTCCCTCGTGAGCGGAATCACGTCCGCGCAGTCCTCGCGGTAGCACTCGCACAGGATCTCGCCGTCGTCCGAGGCGAGGACTTCCTCGATTCGCTCGTTCACGAGGCGAAAGACGCTTTGACGCCGTCCGCCTTTGATCTGCATCTCGTCGCTGGTAGCCACGCTGGAGAGACCCCCGTTGGTCGTATGGGCGCCGAACCTCCTCCGCACTCCGCCGATCCGGCGCTCGCGCGGGTTCAGGGCACAAAGAGGCGCGCCCCGCGACTTGGAGGGACATCGTATCGCCGATTGGCGGAGGTGAATGAGGCAGGCACCGTCGCCGCCAAACTCGATCCACGAGACCGTGACCGCGCAGCGCAGTACCGCGCCCTTGTTCAATCCGCTTACGCGGTGATTTTTTCGGCCCCGGCGGAACGATCGAGTGCATCGAGGTTCTCTACGCAGTCGTTCACCGGACGAAGGGCCAACTCGCGGCGTTCCCGACCCCATACGAGGCGGGGCGAGAGATGGTGCGGATCCTTCTGGAGAAGCCCGACTGGGTCGACGTTCTTCGGCTGGAACGCGTTGACGCTCCTCGCCCGGAGGGGCCAGACGTACCGTGACGGCTACCCTCCGACGTTTTCGAAACGTTCCCGTTCGGGCACGGTTTGGGCCGCGCACCGGGATACCTCGGGGAGAAACCCCTGCTCAGGCGCTAGATGCGGATGAGAGGACTTGAACCTCCACGGGCTTTCGCCCACACGGACCTGAACCGTGCGCGTCTACCAGTTCCGCCACATCCGCGCATCGGCGATTGTAGCGGCGGGGGCGCGCGCGCCTACCGGCGCGAGCGGTCGTCGCGTTCCTCGATGACGGGAAGGTTCGCGAGGTCGCGCTCGACGCTGGCGGCGAAGTCGTCGGCCTCGCCCTCGCCGGGGATCACGGTCAGACCCGCCTTCCGCCGCCGCCGGGCCCGCTGAGCGCGGGCGTCGGCCCCGAAGCGGGCCGAGACCCGGGGCCACTCGGCCGCGACGAGCAGGACGACGGCGAGGACGAGCAGCACGAGGGCGAGCATGCCCACGAGCCCATTCTAAAGAAGCGTCGTCCTCCGTACGCGTGCCCACGTCGCCGCGCCGCTGTGCCGATTCGCACGCCGGCGCTAAGCAGCCGAAGTCGATCGCCGATACCAGGGTCATGCGCCAGGACGCGTGGATCGCGCTCGTCGTCGGGCTCGCGTGGCTGACCGTCGCGCGGGCGATGCTGGTCTTCGCGCAGAAGCTGCCGCCGACGTGCGCGCGCTGTGGCCGGCGATACGAGCGCCGGCATCTGGGCGAGCCCGTCTGCCGCTGCGGTCGGTAGCGCGGCGGCGAGGCGGCCGCGTCATCGATACCGCCGCGAATACTCCAGGCCCACCCTCGGACTCGCAGTAGCGTTTTCGTCCGCTCGAGACGCCGGGTCGTTGCGGCCTTGCAAGCGGCGTCTCCGAACGCGAACGAGGGGGAATGACACCGACGTACGACCTGATTTGCCTCTCCCACCTCCGCTGGGACTTCGTGTTTCAGCGGCCTCAACACCTGCTCACTCGCGCGGCTCGCGACCGCCGCGTTTTCTTCTTCGAGGAGCCGACGTTCGGCAACGGCCCGTGGGCGCCACTCGACGCGAACCAGCCGCGCCTCGACCTGACGGAGAAGGAGAACGGCATCGTCGTCGCCGTCCCACGCCTCCCGGCCGGCGCCGCGGAACGCGACGGGGAGTCGATGCAGCGGATGCTGATCGACGAGCTCTTCGTCGAGCAGGAGATCGACGCGTACGTCCTCTGGTACTACACGCCGCTCGCCGTCGGCTTCACCCGCCATCTGACGCCGATCGCGACGGTCTACGACTGCATGGACGAACTCGCGGCGTTCGCGGGGGCGCCGCCGGAACTGGGCGTTCGCGAGGAGGAGCTCTTCGAACGCGCCGACCTCGTCTTTACCGGCGGCCAGAGCCTCTACGAGGCGAAGCGCGAGCGCCACCGAAACGTCCACCTCTTCCCGTCGAGCGTCGACGCCGACCACTTCCGCACCGCGCGCGCTCCGCTCGCCGAGCCGGCCGACCAGGCGGAGGTCCCGGCCCCGCGGCTCGGCTTCTTCGGCGTGATCGACGAGCGGATGGACTTCGCCCTCCTCGGCGCACTCGCGCGCGCCCGTCCCGACTGGCACCTCGTCATGATCGGCCCGGCCGTCCCGAAGTTCGATCCGACCGTTCTTCCGCGGGAGCCGAACATCCACTACCTCGGCGGGAAGCGCTACGAGGAGCTTCCGTCGTACCTCGCCGGCTGGGACGTCGCGCTCGTTCCGTTCGCGCGCAACGAGGCGACGCGCTTCGTGAGCCCCACGAAGACGCCGGAGTACCTCGCCGCCGGCAAGCCGGTCGTCGCGACGCCCATCCGCGACATCGTGCGCCCCTGGGGCGAGCTCGGGCTCGTCCGGATCGCCTCGAGCGTCTACGAGTTCGTCGACGCGGTCGAGGACACGCTCGCCGAAGACGGGACCGAGCGGACGGCCCGTGCGGACGCCCACCTCGCGGAGCTCTCGTGGGACCGGACATGGTCACGAATGGCCGACCTCGTCGACGGGGTCGTGTCGCGCCCGGAGCCTCGCGCGCGCCCGGCGATCACGCGGTTCGACTACCTCATCGTCGGCGCGGGGTTCGCCGGAGCCGTGCTCGCCGAGCGCCTCGCGGCGGGCGCTGACCAGTCCGTGCTCGTCGTCGACCGCCGGTCGCACGTCGCCGGCAATGCGTTCGACCACTATGACGCAGCCGGAATCCTCGTCCACCGGTACGGCCCGCACATCTTCCACACGAACAGCGCGCGCGTGTTCGAGTACCTCTCGCGCTTCACGGAGTGGCGCCCGTACGAGCATCGTGTCCGTGCGGCAGTCGACGGCAAGCTCTTGCCGATGCCGATCAACCTCGACACGGTGAACGGGCTCTACGGCCTCGACCTTACGCCGGAAGAGCTGGTCGCCTTCTTCGCCGACCGGGCGGAACCACGCCGAGCCGGGGCCCGGACTTCCGAGGAGGTCGTCGTCGGGACGGTCGGCCGTCATCTGTACGAGACGTTCTTCCGCGGCTACACGCGCAAGCAGTGGGGGCTCGATCCTTCAGAGCTCGACGCGTCGGTGACGGCGCGCGTCCCGACGCGGACGAACCGCGACGACAGGTACTTCCCGGACGCCTTCCAGGCGATGCCGCTGCACGGCTTCACGCGGATGTTCGAACGGATGCTCGACCACCCGCGGATCAAGGTTCTCCTCCAGGCGGACTACCGCGAGGTGGAGCGCCTCGTTCCGTACAGGCGGCTGGTGTACACCGGGCCGATCGACGAGTTCTTCAACTCCTGCTACGGCAAGCTGCCCTACCGTTCGCTTGCGTTCCGGCACGAAACCCTCGACGTCCCGCGCTTCCAGCCGGCGCCCGTCGTCAACTACCCGAACGACCACGACTACACGAGGATCACGGAGTTCAAGTACCTGACAGGCCAAGAGCACCCGAAGACGAGCATCGTGTACGAGTACCCGCAGGCCGAGGGCGATCCGTATTACCCGATCCCGCGCCCGGAGAATGCGGCGCTCTACAAGCGGTACAAGGACCTGGCCGACGCGACGAACGGGGTGGAGTTCGTCGGTCGGCTCGCTACCTACAGGTACTACAACATGGACCAGGTGGTCGCGCAGGCGCTGGCCGTCTTCGACCGGCTGACGCGTAAGCGGCGCGACCGGGAGGATGGCGATGGGGAAGTCGCCGCGTCCCGGCCCGCTGGAGCTTTGGGCGGGGCCGGAGTGCACGGTGAACCGCGTCGGCGACGAGTACCTCGACCAGCTCGCGCTGACCGGCCATGACCGCCGGTTAGCCGACCTCGACCTGCTCGCGCGGCTCGGCGTCCGCGCGGTTCGCTACCCCGTCCTCTGGGAACGCGTCGCGCGCGACGAAGGCGGGCCCGCGAGGTGGTCATGGACGGACGAGCGACTCGGTCGTCTTCGCGAGCTCGGGCTTCGAGCGATTGTCGGACTCGTCCATCACGGAAGCGGCCCTCGATGGACGAGTCTCGTCGATCCGCAGTTCCCGGAGAAGCTCGCGGCGTACGCCCGGCTGGTCGCCGAACGGTACCCATGGGTCGAAGACTGGACGCCCGTTAACGAGCCGCTGACGACGGCCCGCTTCAGCGCCCTCTACGGGCACTGGTACCCCCACGCGCGGAATCCGCGCACGTTCGCACGCGCTCTCCTGAACCAGTGCCGCGCCGTCGTCCTCAGCATGAGGGCGATCCGCGAGCGGATCCCGGCAGCGCGGCTCGTCCAGACGGAGGACGTCGGCAAGACCTTCGCGACGCGCGCACTCGCCTACCAGGCCGACTTCGAGAACGAGCGGCGCTGGCTCTCGTTCGACCTCCTGTGCGGGCGGTTTCGAAGCGACGGGGTGGTGGCTCGCTGGCTGGCCGAAATCGGCGTGCCCGACGCCGAGCTCGCGTGGTTCGAGGCGAACCCGTGCCCTCCCGACGTGCTCGGGCTGAACCACTACCTCTCGAGCGAGCGGTTCCTCGACGAGCGGCTGGCGCACTATCCACGCGAGGCGCACGGGGGCAACGGTCGCCATGCGTACGCCGACGTGCTCGCGGCGCGCGTCGTCGCGGAGGGCCCCGCGGGACCGGGCATCCTCCTCGGCGAGGCCTGGCAGCGCTACCGGCGGCCGGTCGCCGTCACGGAGGCGCACAACGGCTGCACCCGCGAAGAGCAGTTGCGCTGGCTCGCCGAGGTCTGGGACGCAGCGCGCGCGGCGCGCGCGGCCGATGCCGACGTCCGCGCCGTCACTCTCTGGTCGGTCTTCGGTGCGGTCGGCTGGGACGCCCTCGCGACCGGCCGAAGCGTGCGCTACGAGCCCGGCGTGTACGACGTTCGGTCGCCGTCGCCCCGGCCGACCGCGCTTGCCCGCCTCGCGCGCGCGCTCGCCACGGGGCAGCGGCCCGAGCCGGCCGCCGAGGGCCCGGGCTGGTGGCGGCGCGACGAGCGGATCTGGTACCCGCCCGTCTCCGTCGGACGGGTCGCGAACGGCCACCGCGCATCCGCCCCCTCGCGGCCCGTGCTCGTGACGGGCGCGACGGGAACGCTCGGACAGGCCGTCGCGCGCGCCTGCCAAGCGCGCGGGCTTCCGTTCCGGCTTCTTCGGCGCGCCGAGCTCGACATCGCGTCCCACGCCTCCGCCGCGGCGGCGCTCGACGCGATCCGACCGTGGGCGCTCGTCAACACCGCCGGATACGTGCGCGTCGACGACGCGGAGGCAGACCCGGCCACGTGCAGGCGCGAGAACGCGGACGGGGCCGCGACGCTCGCCGTCGCGTGCGCGGAGCGCGACGTCCGCCTCGTCACGTTCTCGTCCGACCTCGTCTTCGACGGCGAGAAGCGCGCCCCGTACGTCGAGAGCGATCCCGTGCGGCCGCTGAGCGTGTACGGGGGCGCGAAGGCGGAGGCCGAGCGCCGCGTCCTCGCCGCCAACCCGGCCGCGCTCGTCGTCCGGACGAGCGCGTTCTTCGGCCCCCACGACGCCTACAACTTCGTCACGCGTGCGCTTGCGGCCCTGGCGGCGGGCCAGCAGTTCGCCGCCGCCGCCGACGCGGTCGTCTCCCCGACGTACGTCCCGCACCTCGTCGACGCGGTGCTCGACCTGGCGATCGACGCCGAGAGCGGGATCTGGCACATCGCGAACGACGGGGCCGTCACGTGGGTGGAGCTCGCGGCCGCGGCCGCGGCGGCGTGCGGGATCTCGGCCCGGTTGCTCGAGCCTCGCCCGCTCGGGTCGCTCGGGTTCGCCGCCCCTCGGCCTCGCTACAGCGCGCTGACGAGCGAGCGGGGAGAGCTCCTTCCGCCGCTCGAGGAGGCGATCGCCGCCTACGCGGACGAGCGCCTCACGCCGACTCCAAGCGCCGGCGGCGGAGCCAGCGGACCGTCTCGACGGCGCCGACGACGCCGAACGCGATCGCGAAGGCGAGGATGAGCCCCTTCCACGGCTCGTCCTCGAACGTCTTGCCCCCGAAGTAGCCGAGCAGGCCCGCGTAGCTTCCCCAGACGAGGCCGGCCGCGACGTCGAACACGATGAACCGCCGCCAGCGCATCTTCAGGAGCCCGGCCGTCAGCGTGACGGCTGTCCGCCCGCCGGGGATGAAACGCCCGACGACGATCAGGTAGCCCCCCCGCTCGGTCAGGTTCTTCTCCGCCCACTCGAGCCGCTCGCGCCGGTCGCCGGAGAAAAAGCGGCGGCGGACCCAGCCGCCCGCCAGCCGGCCGATCGCGTAGGCGGTGTTGTCGCCGACGATCGCTCCTGCGGCGGCCGAGACGATGACGAGCGGTAGAACGAGGTCGCCGCTTCCGGCCAGGACACCGGCGGTGATCACCGAGGTCTCGCTCGGGACGAGCGGGATCAGGACGTCGAGCGCGGAGACGACGAAGAGGTAGACGTACGTCCACGGCGATCCCGAGACGTAGTCGGTGAGCCGTTCGAACACGACGCCAGGCTAATCGTCGCGCGCCGTCACAGCAGCCCGTCACGGGAAGAGGTCGCGTTCGCGCGGCATGACGAGCTCGCGCGCCGACCCGTCGCCGCGTGGGACCTCGTAGCCGCGGATGCGGGCGGCGGGGATCCCGGCGGCCTTCCCCATCACCAGCTCGGCCGCGGCGGCGAGCTCGTCCGCGACGGCGACGACCGTGCTCTCGAGTGTCCTCCCAGCCGCGTCGGTGGTTCCGCGGAGGTCGAGGAGCGGCGCGAGCCCGGCGACGCCGATCGCGACGTCGCTCGTCCCCTGCCGCCACGCCCGGCCGAACGAGTCCGTGACGACCACCGCCGGTGCCGGCCCGAACCGGTTGCCGAGCGCGCCGCGCAGGGTGCGCGCCGAGGCATCGGGATCCTCCGGGAGGAGGACGAGCCAGCCGGGGCCCGGCGCGTTCGAGCGGTCGACGCCCGCGCTCGCGCAGACGAACCCGTGCGCCGTCTCGGCGATCACGAGCCCGCCGCGCTGGCGCCGAACGGCACGCGCCTCGCGAAGGACGACGGCCTGCTCGTCGTCGGCGCGCTCGACGCGTCCCTCTGCTTTGGAGATCGCCTTGTGCGCGACGGCAAGCACGTCCCCAGCCGCGAGCCCGCCCGCCCGCTCGAGCGCGTCGCCGACGAGGCGTGGAAGGTCGTCTCCGGGTTGTAGCTCGGGGATCCCGAGGAGCGGCGTGATCGTGATCTCGTTCACCGGCCGGCGGACCGTACCGGCCGCACAGCCGGGTCTCCGGGTCGGTCGGCAGCATCGCGGCGGCACGCGAGCGGCGGCGGCGCGAGCAGGCGTCTTCGCCGTGCGGCTAATCGAACGGGCCTAGAGCCCAGTGATCCGGACGCCCGTCTCGCAGCGGTAGTTGCGGTTGATGTTGAGGAGGAGCGCCGTAAGCGTCTCGAGCCAGCGCGCGCACTCGAGTCGGCCGACGTCGATTGCCTTTCCCGCCACGATCCGCTCGCCGAGCTCAGCGACCACGGCCTTCGCCTCCGCGTCGTCGCCGCAAATGAGCACGTCCTCGTCGAGCGGCTCGGGCCGCTCGAGTGCCCGGGCGGCGACCGTGTGGAAGCCGGCCGTCATGCGTGCCTCGGGTGCGGCCTCGGCGGCGAGCTCGGCGAGCGACTTCTCGCCCGTCTCGGCGGCCGGCCGGCCGTCGCGGAAGACGACCGAGCTTGCGACGCTCACGACGATCTTGCCCGCGAGCACGTCCGCGAGCTCGCGCGCGGTCGCCTCGACCGCGGCCGGCGGCACGGAAAGGAAGACGAGCTCGCCGCGCTCGGCCGCTTCGCGGTTCGAGACGATCTCGTCGCGCGGCGAGCGCGACCCGACGAGAACCTCCTCACCCAGCCGCCGAAGGCGCGTCGCGAGGCCCTGGCCGAAGCCGCCCGTCCCACCGAGGATCCCGATTGTCAAGACAGTGCCTCCAGGATCGCGCGGCCGACCCGGCCGCGCT
>DATAAZ010000074.1:0-28356 GCA_036259875.1 Gaiellaceae bacterium | reverse complement strand
GGGCGAGGCGCCTCCCTGGTGCTGAAGGGCGCGCGCGCCTGACGCCGTTCCCGCGCCTTGGAAGCCGTCGTACGCGGAGTTACAATCCTGCCTGTGCGCGGAGTGCGGCAAGGCCCGCCTCGTCAGCGGGCGCACCCCGAGCGCGTTACGCCGCTTGCGTTCGAGCGAAGCGTGCGGCCCGGCGGGCCACGGGGCGTCCCCGCGTCCGTCCTCTCGTTCGTCCACGAGGCCGGGAATCCGTACTACGACTGGTTCTTCGGCGACCCGACCGCGTCGAGGTCGGCGCTGCGAGCATGGCTTGCACGCCCCGGATCGGAGATCTCGCTCGACCGCGTCGTCGTCGCCCGCTCGCGCCGGACGATCGTCGGCGCGTACGTTGCGTTGAGCGGCGCCGACCTGCGGCGGGCGCGCGACGCGGACGCGCTTGCGCTGCTCGCCCGCGTCGCGCGCCGACCGGCCGAGCGCGCCCGTCTCGTCGAACGGCTGGCGATCGCGCAGGGCCTCTTCGCACCCGTCGACCCAGAGGACTGGTACCTCAGCAAGATCGCCGTCGTGCGCCGCTGTCGTGGGCAAGGCATCGGGCGTGCGATCACCGAGGAATACCTCAGAAGCGGGTTTGCAGCGGGGTTCCGGCGCTTCCGTCTAGACGTGTCCGCAGACAACGACCACGCCGTCGAGATCTACCGGTCACTCGGGTTCGTGGTCGAGGCCGAGGGGGAGGCGGCCGGGATGCGCTATCTCGCGATGACCCTCGACGACCCGTAGGTTCCGTTCGCGGCCGCCCCGCGCTCCGACGGCGACGCGCGCGATGCCCGCGAGCATTCCGACGCCGTACGCGGCGTGCATCGTCGGGAAGGCGGCGAGGACGCGCGGGAGTAGCGCCCCGTCCTCGCGGCAGCGCCGGAGCGCGGCGACGCCGAACCCGAGCGCTCCCGCCGCGTAGATCGCCCCCTCGGCGCGCAGGACGCGGCGTGCGCCGCGGCTCCACGGCGCGGCCGCGACGAGCACGGCGACGGAGGCGACGAACGCGCCGGGGACGAGGCTTCGCGCGCTAACGACACGCCCGTGCTTTCGCATCACCGCCGGCTTCCAGAGCCCGTATTCGTAGTACTGGCCGAAGAGCCGCCGGAAACTTCCGCGCGGGGTGTAGTAGATCCGGATCGACGGGTCGAGCACGATCCTGCCACCCGCGCGCCGGAGGCGCAGATTGAAATCGTCGTCCTGATTGCGTACGAGCGTCTCGTCGAAAAGCCCGATTCGCTCGAAGACCTCGGGCCGGTACGCGCCGTACGGGACCGTGTCTGTCTCGACGCGACCGCGCCCGCCATGGCGCGTCCAGTGGACGCCGCCGAAGGCGCTGTTCATCGCGCAGCCGACGGCCCGCTCCGTCGGCGTCGAGCCCGCAGGAACGAAGACCCCGCCGACGTTCTCGGCCGCCGTCTCCTCGGCGGCTGCGACGCACCTGCGCACGTAGTCGCTCGGGTAGCGGCTGTGGCAATCGGCGCGGACCACGAGGTCGCCGCCCGCCGCCCGGATGCACGCGTTGAGGCCGTGGGAGACCCACCGCCTCGGGTTGTCGAGGACCGTCACTGGGAGGCCGCGGCGTTCGGCCGCCGAGCGAAGCTTCGAGACCGAGCCGTCGGTCGAGCCGCCGTCGGCCACGAGGACCTCGAGTTCGCCGGCGAAGTCCTGGGCGGCGAGATCGGCGATGAACTGCTCGATGTGGCGGGCCTCGTTCCGCATCGGCGCGATCACCGAGACGCGCTGGATCGGCACGGCTACGCGCCGTCCTCGGCGGCGGGCTTCGTGCAGAGGTAGAACGGCTCGCCGATTCGGAGGCCGTACCTCGCTCGCCGGCCGGGATCAACGTGTTCGACGTAATCCAGCTCCTCGACGAGGAAGCCCGCCTCCTCGAGCCGCCGGCCGTAGTCCGCTCCGCAGATCCGCACGTGATCGTGTTGGCCGAAAAGGCGTGCCCGGTCCCGTGGGGTCGTCGCGCTGGAGTCCTCGAACGTCTCCAGGAGCTCGCTCGGCGGCACCTGCACGACGGCGATCCGGCCCGGCCGAAGCACGCGGATGAGCTCCCGCATCGCCGCACGGTCGTCGGGCACGTGCTCGAGCACGTGTAGGCAGACGATGAGGTCGAACGACTCGTTTCCGAAGGGAAGCTGCGTGATGTCGGCGGGCATGTCGGCGACGTCCGGGTCGAGGTCGGCGGTCAGGTACCTGACGTTCGGGAGCGACCGCAGCCACTCGTCGACCCCGGAGCTGGGCGCGAAGTGGAGGACGTCGCCCCCGCTCGACTCGATGGCCACGCGGTCGCGGAGCACGAGGGAAAGCGCCCGGTGGCGCATAAGCCCTCCGCACCCGGGACACTGGTCTCGTCGGCCGTAGAAGCGCGCGAATTGCCGGTAGCGGTGTCCGCAGCAAGGGCACTCGACCCGCGAGCCGGCGTTCACGATGCGAGCCACGCGGAGGAACGCGCGGCGGCCCGCGCGCCTGTACCGGGAAGGGACGGCCGCGTTCACGGCTAGGCCCACCGTTCCTCCGAGGCGGCGTCCAATACCAGGTCGACGTTGCGCGCGAGCCAACGCTCCTGACCGTGCCGATGGACGTGCGTTCGGACCTGGTAGGCGAGCCGGTCGAGCCAGTACGCGTACGCGAGCGCTGTCAGGCGCCGAGATTCGGGATCGAAGCCGACGCGCCGGCAGTAGCCGCGGGCCACCTCGTCACCGCCCGCGCGAGCCCACGGGACGACGCGCTCGAGGAACGACGGGCCCCAATCGTCGTCCGGGAGGGGATACTCCGCCATGTGGCGCAGGTGGACGAGATCGAGGAGCGGCAGCCGGCCCGCCCCGCCCGCGTCCCAATCGACCACGCCCGCCAGCGCGCCTCGCTCGTCGACGAGCAGGTTGCCGAGGAAGAAGTCGCCGTGACCGAAGCCGCGCGGGACGTCCGCGAGGGTCTCGTCGAGGCGGGCGGCGACCGCGCGGAGGCGGGCGCCCCCCGGGCGGACGCGCACGACGAGCTCGGCGCCCGCGACGAGCGACTGCGGTCGGCCGGTGCCGCTCGTACCGTGCAGCGCGACGAGGAAGTCGACGCACGCCGCGAGGAGCGCCGGCGAAAGGGCCACGGGCGAGCCGGCGGCGGGGAGGCGCTCCTCGAGCGACCACCGGGCGAGGCCCGAGCGGCCGTGCGCCAGGAGCTCAGGGACGCGCGCGGAGACGAGCGGCGAGGGGTCGCGATCGTGCAGGGTCGTCAGGACGTCGACCTGGGCCTCGATCTGCGTCCGGGCGGGCCCGACGGCGACGCGAAGCACGCCTCCGTCGGTCACGGCGGTCAGCAGGCCCGACCTCGGCGTCGCCGGCTCCGCGCGCAGCGGCAGGCCCACCTGCGCCGCGGCGTCCGCGAGGCACGCCTCGAGGAGCGCCGGCGGGCTTTCCCGCCTCGCGCCGACGACGAGCGCCCGCTGTGGCAGCCGCTCGACGAGCGAGCCCGGGCGCGCGCCCGGCCCGCGCAGCGGCTGGCGGAGGTCCCAGAGGAGCACGCGCGGACGCTCATAGCCGCGTCGCGCGACGATGGGGCGCGCGCGCGCGGCCGCGATGCGGGTTCGCCCCGACCGCACGACACGCCTCCCGACGCGGAGCGCGCGGCTCGGGCTGTCGTGCGGAGGCGCTCCGAACGGGACGACGGCGAGCGACGCGTCCCCGCGAAGCCAGCCCGCCGGCCCGATTTCGACATCGGGGTCGTGGTCGACGAGGTCGGCGCCCGCGTCGGCGAGCGTCTGCGCGAGCCTCGCGTCGGCGACGCGGACGCGACGGGCCGCCGCGGGGAGGACGGCCGCAAGCCACCCGTGCTCGTAGACATCAAGGGAAGCCGAGCCGGCGTCGCGTGCGAGGCGGAGGCGAGCAGCCGCTGTCACGCCCGCTGATCCTTTGCTACCACGGCGTCGCGGACGGGTGGGAGCACAAGCTCGCGGTACGCACGGGAGCCCTCGAGCGCCAGCTGACGACGCTGCTTCGCCGCCGGTTTCGCCCGGCCGCGTCCGCGGACGTGCTCGCGGGCCGCGGGCGCCTTCTTCACGTCACGTTCGACGACGCCTACGAAAACGTCGCCGAGAACGCCGTGCCCGTCCTCGAGCGCCTCGGGATCACCGCGACGATCTTCGCGGTGTCCGCCTTCGCGGCCGACGGCCGGCCGCTCGACATCCCCGAGCTCGCCGGGGAAGCCCGCGCGCACCCCGACGAGATGCGGACGCTCACCTGGGACGGGCTGCGAGCGCTCGCCGAGCGAGGGTTCGAGGTGGGCTCCCACACGGTGACGCATCCCCACCTGCCTCGCTTGTCGGATGCCGAGCTCGAGCGCGAGCTCGCGGATTCGCGCGCGCGCTGCGAAGACGAGGTCGGGCGACCCTGCCGATTGCTCGCGTACCCGTTCGGCGAGCACGATGGCCGAGTCCAGGCGGCCGCACGGCGAGCCGGCTACACCGCCGCGTTCGGGCTGCGGGCCTCGACCGACCGCGCAAACGCGTACGCCCTGCCGCGCGTCGACTTCTACCGGCGCGACTCGCTTCTTCGCGCGATGGTCAAGTCGTCGTTCGTGCGCGACCCCGCGACCAGCGTCCTCGACCGGGCCCGCGCGCTCCGCTGACGCCGTCCTAGACACCGTCGGAGAGCCGGTCGCCGGGCGCGAGGACGTCTGCCGCCGGCCGCGCCTCGCCGTTCAGCTGCACGCGGTGGAGAAGTATCCACTCGTCTCCGGTCGCGACGGCGACCGCGTCGCCCTCCGCCGCGCGCACCGTGCCCGGCGGAGCGTCGGCGAGCTCGCCCGCGGGCGAGCTCTTGAGCACGGCGAGCTCCTGCTCGCCGAGCCGCGCCACTGGGTGGCGCCACGGCGACGGGAACGGGAAGTAGTCGCAAGCCCGCACCAGCGCGACAACGCGCTGGGCGGGCCGCGACCAGAGGATGCGGCCGCCGTCGGGAACGTCGCCCTGGCGGAAGTAGCGGCGCCTCGAGATGTCCTGCTCGATGCGTGGGATCGCGCCCGGATCGGCGGCTGCGACGTCGAGCAGCCGCTCCACGAGCGGCACGCCGTGGCGGACGCACTTGGCGCTGACGGAGAGCCCGGTCTCACCTGGCTCGAGGTCGAATTCGGCCGTGAACGCGATCGGGCCGGTGTCGATCTCGGGCTCCATCCAGTGGAGCGTCACCGCATGGCGGCGCTCGCCGTTGTAGATCGCCCAGCTCGGCGCGTTGAGACCCGCGTACTCGGGCAGCGGCCCCGGGTGGAGGTTGAACGCCCCGATCCGGGGCGCGCGGACGAGGTCGGCGTGCACGAGGAAGAGCGAGTGAACGTTCAGGAAGAGGTCGACCTTCTCGTCGCGTACGAAGCGCGCGAGCTCGGGGTCCCGGACGCGTTCCGACGGGACGACCGGAACGCCGAGCGTTTCCGCCACGCCCGCGACGGTCGCTCCGCCGCCCCGGGTCGGCTTCGTCGTGAGGACCGCGAGCGTGCGGTGCCGGCTCCGGGAAAGCGTCCGCAGCACCTGGATCCCGGCCGACTCCTCCGCCGCGAGGAGGACGTTCAGGGCGTTCCTGCCCACGTCCCGCCGAACGGCTCGAGGTGATGGCCCATCCACCACTCGCCCTCGAGGCGCGTCAGGAGCGCGCGACCCGACTGGATCGCGTGCAGGATCTCGGCATCGCGCGAGTGGAGGAGCGCCAGGTAGCCGCTTGCGTGGAAGACGGCGCGGCGCGCCGCGAGCGGCGCGCGCAGGTGCGCCTCGAGGCGGCCCTGGATCCCCGACGCGCCCCGCTCCCTCGCGTCGTGGAAGAGGTGGTCGAGGACCTCGCCGACCTCGCGCTCGTCGCCGGCGACCTGGACGACCTGTGCAATCCCGCCCGGAAGCAGGTAGTAGACGTACGAGCCGCGCACGGCTCCGTCGCGGGCTCGCACGAGCCGTCCGACGAGCTCCCCCCGCGTCCCGACCGAGCGCAACGCGTCGAGCAGCCAGCGCGCGACGCCGTCGCCCCCGTAGTCCGGCCGCAGCCGGAACGAGCTCGCCACCGCGGGCAGGTGCGCGACGAGCGCTTCGGCGGTTAGGTCCTCCGTCTCGCCCTCGGGCGCCGGCGCGCGAAGGACGCCGCCCGCGATCGCCGCGCCCGCCGCGTCGAGCGCCGCCGAGAGCGGGCGGCCTGCCCTCGCGAGCCTCGCGCGCTCGCGGCGGCGCGCGAGGAAATCGCCCGCGAAGCGGAAGGGCCGGAAGAGACGCACCCAGCCGATGCAGGCGAGCTGCGATGTCTCACCGCCGAGCCCCTCCCAGATCCGTCGGACCACGTCCGATGCCGTGTCGGTGAGCGTGAGGTCCTGCGGCCCGTTCATGTACTCCTTCATGAGGAACGCACCCGCGGCGCGGTTTCGCACCTCGGGCTCTGTGACGAGCTGTCCACTGATCCCGAGCCGAAGCGGGCGACCTTCGAAGACGAGGCGGCGCACGCTCGAGCCGAGGAAGCCCACGACTCGGCCGTCGTCGACGTAGACGAGCGAGGGAATCTCTGAATCGGCGCCGGGGTAGTCGAAGAACGTCTCCTCGAAATACGAGGCGAGGCCGGGCGGAGCGGTCCGCGACCCCGAGCGCGCGACGAGCTCGTAGAGGCTCGTGACCTCGGGAAGGTCGGCGCGCTCGAGCGGGCGGATCGTCGCCATCGGGACCGCTTACCCGCCGCGCCCGTCCTGAACGGCGATGAACTCGCCGATCGAGCGGACGCTTCGAAACGTGTCGATCTCGAGCTCGTCGAACGGGATCGTCACCTCGAATTCCCGCTCGAGCGCGACGAGGAGCTCGACGAGCGCGAGCGAGTCGATCACGCCCGTGTCGATCAGATCCATCTCGTCGGACGAGACCTCCACGTTGAGCGTCTCGGCCAGCAGGCGTCGGACGCGCTCGTTCACGTCAGCGGTCACGGAGGGAACCGAATCTAGCCGAGCGTTCGGGCGGCAGCAGGCTGCGCCGACGCCTCGTCGGACTGCACCTGCCGTTCGAAGTGCTCGCGAAGCCGCCTTCGATCGATCTTCCCGTTTACGTTCTTCGGGAGCTCCTCGAGGACGAGCCACCGAGTGGGAAGCATGTACGTCGGCAGGACGCGCGCGAGCCGCTCGCGGATCTGCGGCGGGCGACCGTCGGCGCCCGCCGCGGGCGCGAACGCACAGCAGATCGCCGTGCCCTCGAAACCGCCCGTGTCGGCGCCGACGACCGCGCACTCCTTGACGTCATCGAGCGCGTTCAGCGCCGTCTCGATCTCGCCGAGCTCGATCCGGTAGCCGCGGCTCTTGATCTGCGAATCCGCGCGGCCGAGGAAGTGGACGAGGCCGTCGTCGCCTACCTTCGCCAGGTCACCCGTCTTGTAAATCCGCTCACCCGAGCCCGGCGAGCGCGGGTCGGGGAGGAACGCGGCGCGCGTCTTCTCCTCGTCGCGCCAGTAGCCGGGGCTGAGGCCGACGCCCGCGATGTAGAGATCTCCGATCTCCCCCTTCGGTACCCGCTTCAGCTGTTCGTCCAGCACGAGCAGCTCCTCCCCTTCGCACGGCGTTCCGATCGGAATCGGCTCCGTCTCCGTCGCCGGAAGGCGGGGGACGGTGTAGTAACTGCTCGCGATCGTCGCCTCGGTCGGCCCGTAGAGGTTGGTGAAGCGCGCGTGCGGCAGCCGACGCATCCAGTGGAGCAGAATCGGGGTCGGCAGCACCTCGCCGCACCAGAGCACCCGCTCTAGCGTCGGGAAGTCGTCCTGCGCGATCACGTCGAACTTCGCCAGCAGCGTGAACACGGACGGGACGGCGAACCACTGGACGAGCTCGGATTCCCGGATCCAGGCGGCGAGCCGGTGCGGCGAGAGGTTGAGCTTCGGCGGCACGAGGTGCAGCTCGCCGCCAGCGAGGAAGGTGCCGTAGATGTCGAACGTGGAGAGGTCGAAGTGGAGCGGCGGGTGGCCGGAGATCCGTTCGCCGGGCGCCGTTCCGAAGTACGAGGTCGCCCACTCGACGAACCGCTCGACCATGGCGTGCGTGATGACGACGCCCTTCGGGGATCCCGTCGAGCCGGAGGTAAAGAGCAGATGCGCGGGGTCCGTCTCCGTGTTCGCGCGCGTGGGCGCGTCGGCGGAGAGCTGCTCCGAGTCGTCCCGCCCGAAGACGGCGTCGAGCGCAGTCGCGTCGCGCTCCGCGTCGACGAGGCCGATGAGCGGCCGCTCGTCGAGCTCGGCCGCGGCGAGGGACTGCTCGACGAGCGAGGCCTCGGAAGCGTTCGCGAGAACGAGCCGCGGCGCCGCCGACTCGACGATCTTCGCCACCCGCGGGGCCGGGCTCGCGACGTCGATCGGGACGTACGCGCAGTCGGCCTTCAGGGTCGCGTGCATCGCGACGATCGCCTCGATGCTCTTCGGCTGGAAGAGGCAGACGCGGTCGCCACGGCGGCAGCCGACTTCGCGGAGGACGCGCGCGAGGCGGTTGCTCTGCTCCTCGAGTTCCCCGTACGTCAGGCGTCCGTCGCCCATGACGAGCGCGGTCGCGTCGGGTCGCGTCTCGGCCTGGCGGGTCGCGTAGTCCTGGAGCAGCGCCGTCATACGACCGAAGTCGGCTCGCGGAGCGGCCGGTCGCGGTCGAGCCAGGCGCCAACGGCGTGCTCGTAGTCCTCGCGGCGCCCGATATCGAACCAGAGCCCATCGAAGCGGTAGGCGCCGAGCGGCGCGCCGGAGGCGAGGAGCTCCTGGACGAGGTCGGGAAAATCGAAGGGACGCCCCTCGGGGACGTGCTCGAGGACGGACGGCTCGAGGACGTAAATGCCCATGCTCACCGTCGACCGGATCTCGGGCTTCTCCTGGTAGCCCGCGATGTCGGCTTCGGTCCGGCCCTTTCGCAGGTGGAGGACGCCGTAGTCGATCTTGATCGAGCGCTCGTGCGTCGCGACGGTGAGGGCATTCCCGTTCTCGCGGTGGTACCGGACGAGGTCGCCGTAGTCGAGGTCGGTGAGGACGTCGCCGTTCATGACGAGGAACGTGTCGTCGAGCCCCTCGACGAGGCGAAGCGGCCCGGCCGTCCCGAGCGCGTCCTTTTCCTGCACGTACGAGATGCTCACGTCGCCGTTCTCGCGGTTGTCGAAGACGGCGCGAATGAGGTGCGACAGGTGCCCGACACAGAAGACGACGTCGGTGAACCCACATCCCTTGAGCTGGTCCACGACGAGTTCGAGGATCGCGCGCTCTCCGACCGGCATGAGCGGTTTCGGGAGCACGGACGTGAAGGGGGCGAGCCTCGTGCCCCGGCCGCCGGCGAGGACGACCGCCTTCGTCGCGGCGCGCCCGTTTCGCCGGTCGGAACCCGGAACGAGCGCATCGACAAGGCTAGAGCGCGTCTCTCCCATCCGCTGCCCGTTCCGAAGATTACTTCGGCGTCTGCCGACCGGCCATAGCCGGCGGACGGCCGGGCAGAGCCCGCGCATCGTCACGGGCGGTGCGACGAACCTGCCTCACGAGGCGGCGACCTCGCTCGGCGCGGCGCTCGGTACGAAGACGCCCTGTCTGGGTGCTCGGAGGTTCATCCGCCCCGTCTCGCGGTGCACGGCGACGTCGCGCCGGACGAGCACGGCGACCGCGGTCCAGACGAGGATGCGGATGTCCATCCAGATCGTGCGGCGTGCGACATAGAGGCAGTCGAGCCTCGCCTTCTGAGGCAGGAGCCTCGCGATGTAGTGGCCGACACGATCCTCGGGGTCGAGGATCTCGCTCTCGCGTGCGAACGCGAGCTGCGTGAGGCCGGTGATGCCCGGGCGAACGGTCAAGATCCTCCGGTACGCGACACGCTGCTCGGCGATGAAGCCCGGGTCCTCGGGGCGGGGGCCGACGAGGCTCATCGTGCCCCCTAAGACGTTCCAGAGCTGAGGAATCTCGTCGAGCTTCGACGACGCGAGGAACCGGCCGATCCGCGTGAAGCGCGCGTCGTGCGCGGACGTCAGCTTGACGCCCGCGGCGTCGTTTCGCATCTTCCGGAACTTCAGCATCCCGAACTCGCGCCCGTCCTTGCCCACGCGCCGGCAGCGGTAGAAGACCTCGCCGGGGCTGTCGAGCTTGATCGCGATCGCGAGCGCGAGGACGAGCGGCGCGAGGACGAGCAGGAGGAACGCGGAGACGGCGACGTCGAGGCCGCGCTTGAGCGCGGGATCTGCGTAGCGACGAACGAGGACGAACGCGGCCGCCGGCACGAGGATGGCCGACCCGAGCAGGACGCGGTTGCGGGCGTTCTCTTGCACGTCGTCAGGCGACACCGAGTCCGCGCTCGCCGTCGGGATCAGGCCGAGATCGGTCTCGGCGGAAGGTGCCGCAAACGCCCGCATCGCCCTCTCGCTCCTTTCCAGGCCGCTTGGAAAAGCTCGAAGTTCGGCGGATCACGCCGAAGTGCGACAGATTTACCCAAACGCGGCGGCGCCCCGATAGGCCGGACCCGAAAGCCCCGACGGAGGAGGGGGGCGACCTAGCCGTTCGGCCGGGAAGGACCGGCCGCGGGGCCGTCTGGACTCCGTCCTTGTTCGGCCAGCAGGCCCTGCGAAAAGATGAATACGTGGGCGACCGATCCATCCGCCGGATCTCGGTGATCGCGCCGATGCTCAACGAGGCGGAGCACGTCGACGGGCTCATCGGCGACATCGCGGCCCAGGACTGGGACGGCGAACTCGATGTCCTCGTCGCCGACGGTGGCTCGAGCGACGGCTCCGTCGAGCGCCTCCGCGCGGCCGCCGCCCGTGCGCGCCTCGACGTGGTCGTGCTCGAGAACCCCGAGCGATCGGTCTCGCACGCGCTCAACCGCTGCATCCGCGCGGCGAGCGGCGACGTGATCATCCGCATCGACTGCCACAGCCGCTATCCGTCCGACTACGTGCGCCGTTGCGCGCTGGCGGCCGAGGAGACGGGGGCCGAGAACGTCGGCGGAATGCTGGTGCCCACCGGCCGGACGCTCATGGAACGGGCCGTTGCCGCTGCGCTCGACAGCGCCTTCGGGGGGATCGGCTGGACGCGCCATCGGACGGACGAGCGGCGAGAGGTCGACACCGTCACGTACGGCGCGTACCGGCGCGAGGTCTTCGACCGCGCCGGGCTCTTCGACGAGGAGCTCGTCCGAAACCAGGACGACGAGTTCAACCTGCGCCTTCGGCGCACGGGCGGCAGGGTCGTCCTCGACCCGTCCATTCGCGTCTACTACACGCCCCGGGGCAACTTCCGGCGGCTCTTCCGCCAGTACTACGAGTACGGGCGCTGGAAGGCTCCTGTGATGCGAAAGCACGGGCGGCCGACGAGCGCCCGCAGCCTCGCGCCGGGAGCCTTCGTCCTCGGCCTTGCGGCGCTCATCCCGCTGTCCGCTTGGCACCCACACGCCGCGGCGCTGCTGGCGCTCAAGGTGAGCGCGTACGTTGCGCTCGCGATCGGGTTCGGCATCGCCGGCCTCCGACGGCGACGCGAGCCCTGGACGCTGCTGCCTCGGATCATCGCCGTGTTCCCGACGATGCATCTCGCGCACGGCATCGGCATGATCGCCGGGTGGCTGCGACGCGGCGGCCGTCGGAGCTCGGCCGTCGCCGGAAACGCGCTCGCATCGATCTTGTAGCGACTCGCGCTACGGCGCAATCGTCGTCTGCTCGGGCTGCGGCGCCGCCGGACGCCGGCGAAGCCGGCCGAACACATCGCGGACGAACCCACCTACCTCCCCGGGCCGGGGCACGAGCTCGGAGGGCCCTGTCTCGAGCGCCCGCAGGAACATGAACGCCATGGCAGCGCCGGCCGCCGCGTAGGCGAGCGTCGAGGCGAGCGCGGCGCCGAGGCCCCCGAAGGGCGGGATGAGAACGACGTCGAGGACGATCGTGCAGACGAACCCGGCGCCGATCCCGACGCTCTGGAGCACCGGCCGGCCTTTCGCGACGAGCGCCCCGCCAAAGAGCTTGACGGCGACGACGCCGAACGCGCCCGCGACGAGCACGCGGAGGTCGTCGACCGAGCCGCGGAACTCCTCGCCGAAGAGGGCCACGCAGAGGACCGGCGCGGCGGCCACCATCGCGAGCGCCGCGACCGCCGTGATGAGCGTCGCGACCCGGAAGACCCGCGCGGCCTGGGCGCCTGCGGCCCGCGGCTGCGCGCGGACGAGGTCGGGCCGCTGTACCGCCGCGAGCGCGGTCGGGAGGTACCAGAGCGCCTCGGCCCACGCGACGGCCACGCTGTACGTCCCGAGCTCGCGCGCCCCCGAGATCGCGCCGACGAGCCACTGGTCGAGGCGGTAGTTGCCGAGCAGCATGACGCGCCCGAGGTGCGCCTTCGCGCCGAACGCGAGCGCGCGCCGTGCGAGCCCGAGGTCCGGACGCCCGAACCCAGCGAGGCGCCGCTCTACATGCCAGACGAAGAGCGCGACCATGGCCACCTGGCCCGCGAGCCAGGCCGCGATCGCCGTCCCGACGGTGAGGACGCCGGCCGCGGCGAGGCCCGCGTTCGCGACCAGGTTCAAGACCGGCGGCAGGACGTACCCGAGGTTCGTGACCGCGAACCCGTAGTCGGCCTGGATCAGCAAGCGCAGAAACGGCTGCAGGACCAGGACCGGGAGAAACGCGAGCGTCGCCCAGAGAAGCGTCGAATGCGAGTCGCCGCCCGCGGCCGGGACGAGCTCGACGAGGCCGGCCACGGCTGCGATCGCGACTGCCCCGAACACGAGTGCGAACACGAGCGAGTTCGTCGCAAGAGCGCGGCGCCGCTCCGGCTCCGCGGCGGCGACGTTCGCGTTCGCCTCCTGGACACCGAACGTCGAGAGGTTCGAGACGAACCAGGCGATCGCCGTCAGGAACGCGACGTGGCCGCGGCCCTCCGCACCGAGGGCGCGCGCGACGACGAGGACATTCGCAAGCGAGAGGAACGCCCCGGCGACGTTCGCGACGTACGTCTGGGCTGCGGAGCGGAGAGGCGGTGGGCGGCCCGTGGAAATCGGGCGGTTCACGACTATGATCGAAGCGTATCGTCGCCAGGGCGACAACTCCGGCAGGCCTGACACCGCGAGAAGCGGCTGCGTACTCGCGGTCCGCTCCGGCCGCGGCGGGAAGGCCGCCGTGGCTCTCGGCGCTCGGGTGGGCGGCGCTCGGGACGGTCGTGGCGGTGGTCGAGGCGACCGCCGTCACGGTCGACCTCAAGCTCGGCTTCGCGGTGGCGCTCGGGTTCATCGTCGCCGCGATCGTGCTGGCGCGCCCCGTCCTCCTCCTCCCGATCGGCCTCGTAACCGTGAACCTCGAGGACCTGAACGTGAGCGACGTCAACCTGACGCGGCTGCTCGCACCCCTCATGCTCGTCGTTGTCCTCGCGGAGCTAGTCCGTGGCGGCGCCCGCATCCGGCTCGGCCCGCCGTTCTGGTGCGTCGGCGGCTACGTGACCTGGGCGATGGCGAGCGGGCTCTGGACGGAGAGCGTCGAGGGAACGCGCTTTCTGCTCCAGTCGCTCGCGATCGCCGTGATCTTCATGCTCGCCTTCGCGTCGCTCCTCAACTCGGAGCGGGATCTCCGCGTCCTCCTCTACGTCTTCGCGTTCGCCGCCTCGCTCCTGGGCGGGCTCTCCGTCATCGCGTTCCTCGGCAACCTCGAGATCCCACCTCTCGAGCTCCTCCAGGAAGGCCGGTCGCAGGGCGGCGTCGGGGATCCGGATTTCTTCGCCGCGATCCAGCTCGTCGCAGTCCCGCTCGTGCTCGTCCTCGCGGGCGAGGCGAAGAGCCGCCACGTCAGCCTCGCGCTCTACGCCGGCCTGCTTACGATCCTCGCGTCCGTCTTCACCTCGCTCTCCCGCGGCGGTTTCCTCGCGGCCGCGGTCCTCGCGTTCCTCCTCCTCATCTCCCGCCCCGAGCGCGTTTTCCGCTCGCGCCAGGAGAAGGCGGCTGCGCTGCTCGTGATCGCGCTCGGGATGACGTTGTTCTTCGTGCGGCCGTCCGTCCGCGAGGAGGTCGTGTCGCGCGCCGAGTCGATCTACGCGCCCAAGACGCGCCAGGATGAAACCGGCTCCGGTCGGACCGTCATCTGGAGCGCGGCGACGCGGGCGGCCGCAGAGCACCCGATCCTCGGGGTCGGCTTCGGGAGCTTCATCTACATCTCCGAGGAGCTGATCTTCGAGACGCCGAACATCACCCTCGACGTCTACAAGCTCCGCGGCGACGAGACCAACCTCGTCGCCCACAACACGTACCTCGGAACGACCGCCGAGCTCGGGATCGTCGGCCTCGTGCTCTACCTGAGCGTCCTCTTCTCGACGGCCTTCTACCTGCGCCGGACGACCCGGCGGGCGTTCGAGGCCGGCAAGCCGTTCGTGGGGCGGGTCGCCAACACGCTCGTCCTCGGCCTCGCCGCGTGGGCGGTGGCGTCGATTTTCTTGAGCGCCGAGACTGCGCGCATGTTCTGGATCATCATCGGGCTCTCGCTCGCGCTGCCGAAGCTGATTTCCGCGCCCGCGGACGAGCGCGCCAACGGCGCAGCGCGCTAGCGCTCGTACGCGCCGATGTCGTAGCCAGCGCCGCGCGGCCGCGGCACGCCGCGGATGTCGAAGCGAGGGGCGGAGTCGGCCCGGGCGCGGTTGACGGCGGGGCTGCGCGCTTGGAGGGCGAGGTCCCGCCGCGCGTACGAGACGAAGCGGGGGTTCGAGCGGACGTTCCGGCCGACAACGACGCGCGCGCACCCGCGCTCGACCGCGCCGCTCCGGTTCCCGAAGATCACGTTCGCGTCGACGGAGACGCCCGTCGGGCAGTCGCTGTCCATCTGGACGCCGTACGTCGCGTTATAGGCGAGGATGTTGTTGTGGATCGTGATGTTCGAGACGCCGCCTGAGCCGCCGACCACGATCCCGCCTTGAGCGCTCGCGACTACCGTGTTGTTCACGATCACCGAGCCCCCGTTCTCGTTGTAGACCTGGATCCCGAACCCCTCGCGGTGATCATGGATGGCGTTGTTGGCGACGAAGTGGTTGCGGCCCTGGAGGTAGATCCCGTGGCTCTGGTGCTGGCCGGGGCGGTGATCGACTCCGTTGTGGTGGATCCGGTTCGCGACGATCAGGAGGTGAGACGTCTGCTCCTCGCTGAAGACCCCCTGGTCCTGCGAGAAGCGGATCTCGTTCTCGACGAGCTCGATGTGGTCCGCGCCGCTCTCGAAGTACACGTTTGTCGACGACGTGCCCCGGGCGCCCTGGATCACGAACCCCCGGATGCGGACGTACGAGCCGTCGATCTCGAGCGGGTACTCGGCGCTTTCGATCACGGGACGGGCGCCGGGAAACGCGGCGATCGTTATCGGCGCTCCACGCCTCCCCGAACGGTTGATCTCGACGTTCTCACGGTACGTTCCGCCTCGCACGAGCGCCCTCTGACCCGGCCGGAGACGGCTCACCGCCCGCCGGATCGTTCGCCACGGCCGCTGGAGCGTGCCCGGGTTCCCGTCGCTTCCATTTGGCGCCACGTAGAACGTTCGCCCCGTCGAGCTCGGGAGAGGCGGCGGCAGGCGGGGGGCAACCGGCGTACTGGTGGCCGGCGTCGCCGTGGTCGGAGTCGTAGCGCTCCCGCCAGCGGAGCAGCCCGCAGCGGCGAGGATTCCGACGGCCAGGGCGGTTGCCCAGCGGACGCGGACGGCGTGGCCGGGCATTCGAGCGCCCAGGATACCGGGCCTCAGGACGTCGTCTCGACTGTGGCGTGCTCCGCCGGAGCGCGGCCAACGCCGTACCGGTCGAACCAGAGGGCGAACGTGAGGAGTGCCCAGATCTTGCGGCTGTTGTCGGCGCGCCCGGCGAGGTGGTCGCCGAGGAGGCGGGTCACGAATGCGGGACGGAAGAACCCTTGCCTCTCGACCGCGTCCGGCGAGAGGACGTCACGGGCGAGCGGCGCGAGTTCGCCGCGGAGCCACGTGCCGATCGGCGCGGAAAAGCCGCGCTTCTTGCCCTCGAGGACGGCGCGAGGAAGAAGCGGCTCGACCGCGCGGCGGAGTAGCCGCTTCTTCGCGAGCCCCCGGACCTTGAGCCGGCTCGGCAGCGCGAGCGCGAGCTCGCCGACGACGGAATCGAGGAGCGGCACGCGCGCTTCGAGCGAGTGCGCCATGCTGGCCCGGTCGGTCTTCACGAGCATGTCGTCGACGAGAAAGACGGCCAGGTCCACGCCCATGACGCGGGCGAGCTCCTCGGCTCCGTCCGTCGCCGCGTAGTGCGGGCGGAGGATATCGAGCGGGTCGCCCGCCGGCCGCCGCTCGGGCCGGACGAGGTCGGCGCGCTCCTCGGGCGCGAAGACGGACTTCCAGGCGTAGTGACGCTCGAGGGTCGAGAGCCGCGCCGCGCGCACGAACCGCTTCGCCTGCCAGTCGAGCGTGCTCGCCCCCGACGTGGACGTCGGCAGCCGCTCGACGAGCGGGCGGACGAGCGGCGCCGCCGGCGCGAGCGCGCGGGCGAGCCCGTGGCCGGCGTAGTAGTTGTAGCCGCCGAAGAACTCGTCCCCGCCTTCCCCCGAGAGCGCGACCTTGACGTGCCGGCGCGCGAGCTGCGAGACGAGGTACGTCGGGATCGACGACGAGTCCGCGAACGGCTCGTCGAAGGCCTCCGCGAGCGCGGGCAGAAGCTCGGCGGCGTCCGGCCGCACGAGCAGCTCGTGGTGATCGGTCGCGTAGCGCTCCGCGACGAGGCGGGCCAGGCTCCGCTCGTCGAAGTCGCGCTCCTCGAAGCCGATCGTGAATGTGCTCACGCGACCGACCTGCTCGGAGGCGAGGGCCGCGAGCGTACACGAGTCGATTCCTCCCGAGAGCAGGACGCCGACGGGGACGTCGGCGATCATGTGCGCGCGGACGGAGTCGCGGAGGCGCCCGAGCAGCTCGTCGGCGAGCTCGGCTTCCCCCTCGCGGCGCAGCGCGTCGGTCGGGAGCGGCCGCGGCTCGGCATAGCGCTCGACGCGCGGTTCGGCGCCGTCACCCTCCTCCCACACGAGGACGCTCCCGGGCGGCAGCTTCCGTGCCTCCCGGAAGATCGAGAGCGGCGCCGGCACGAAGCTGAACGCGAGGAAGGCGTCCACGGCGTCAGGATCGATCTCGCGCGAGAAGCCCGGCTGGCGGAGGAGCGCCTTCAGCTCGGAGGCGAACGAGAGGGAGTCGGGCCCAATGCGGTAGTAGAGCGGCTTGATCCCGAAGCGGTCGCGCGCGAGCACGAGCCGCCTCCGCCGGTTGTCCCACACGGCGGTCGCGAACATGCCGCGCAGGGCGTCTGCGAAGCGCGGCCCCCGCTCCTCGTACAGGTGCGCGAGCACCTCGGTGTCGCCCTGAGTCCGGAATCGATGCCCCTGGGCTGCGAGCTCGCGGCGCAGCTCGCGGTAGTTATAGATCTCGCCGTTCTGGACGACGGTGACGGACCCGTCCTCGTTCGTGAGCGGCTGGTCCCCCGTCGTGAGGTCGATGATCGCGAGGCGGCGGGCCGCGAGGCCGGCGCCCTTCTCGAGCGCGACGCCGCCGCTGTCGGGCCCGCGATGGACGAGCGTCTCGTTCATCGATTCGAGCACGCCGCGCTCTATGCCGTACCCGTTCAGCGAGACGAGACCGCAAATGCCGCACATCGGTCGAAGTGTAGTTCGGGTCGTCCGGATTTTCGGCCGGCCCAGAATCCGACCCGTCCCCGGCGCCGGCCGCCGGTGCGCGCTCCTCGACGAGAGCGGCGAGGAGGTCCGTCCGGGTCGGCCCGGGCGGCGCGCCGACGCCGCTCGTCGCACGGGTGGCGCGCGAGGCTGGCTAGCGTGCGCCGGCGCCTCGCGGGCCCGGCGTCAACGATCCCTGCGCACCGATCCGCTTTCGCGTGGTGGATCCTGATCCGACGCGACCTGGCCCACAGCCTCGAGCGCTACGCCGCTTCTCGGTCGGCCGCGAGATCGCCGGGGCGCCGCGTTCGACGTTCGACACCGCTGCTCGGCCGCGAGCGCTATGCGGTGCTTCGCGTCTGCGCTTCCACGACGCCGCGCGGCTGAAGCGTCACCGGGCGTCCCGGATGAACGCGGCGACCCGCGCCGCCTCGCCCTCGAGCGTCCGCGCCCGCGCGAGCTCGAGCCCGCGCTCAACGAGCTGCGAGCGCAGGCGCTCGTCGCCCACGAGCCGCCTGACCGCCGCGACGAGCGCCTCGACATCGTCGGGCGGGACGAGAAGCCCGGCGCGGCCGTCGTCGAGCGCGGCGCGCACTCCGCCGACGTCGGTCGCGACGATCGGCGTGCCCGACGCGTGCGCCTCGGTGAGCACCTGCGGGACCCCCTCGGTCAGCGAGACGTGGACGAACGCGTGCGCGCGGCGGTACCGCTCGAGGAGCTCGGGGCCGAACGGGATGTAGCCGGGAAGCTCGACGGCCTCCGCGATCCCGAGCGCGGCCGCGTGCTCGCGAACGGCATCCGCGAGCGGGCCGACCCCGACCCACGTGAGCCGGAAGCCGGCCGGCGGCTCTCCCCCGAGCGCCGCGACGGCCTCGACGAGCATAAGCGGGTTCTTCTCGCGGTCGACCCGCCCGACCGTGAGGAGCTCGATCGGCTTCGACCAGTCGCGCGGCGGGGGCTCCACAACGAGGTCGGCCGCGCGCACGAGCGTGGGCGTCATCGCGAAGACGCGCCCTCGGCGGCTCGCGTAGCGCTGGGCGTTCTCCGTGCCGACCACCGTCGCGGGGATGCGGCGAGCGAGCAGCCGGTGCAGGGCGTCCATGCCGTGAACCGCCACCAGGGCCGGCTTCCAGCGCGGGCTCGGCAGGCGGGCGCGGAAGTACGCCGGCGTGTCCTGCCTGACTCCGAGGACGACTCGCCGGCCGCGGACGAGCGCGACCGCGACGAGGAGGAACTCGAAGGGGTGCGGCCCGAACGTCCAAACCGTGTCGACGCGGTCGACGCCCGTCCAGAACGCCCGCGCCGTCCGGATCAGCGACCGGGCGACCGCGGGCACGCGGCGAAGGTCGCCGTAGTCGGGGAGCTCGACGGCCTCGGTCCCGGGCGGGAGGACGTCGGGGCGTGACCCGCGCTCGCGCGCGACGGTCCGCGCGAAGACGACGAATGACTCGAAGTGCTCGCCGACTCCGGAGAGGAAGCGGAAGAACGGCGCGTCGGCGGGATCGGGGGCAACGCTCGTCGCGCCGTCGGCGCGGACGACCGCGAACGGCCCGTCCTGGTAGACGCCGAGACGCCCCCGCCGGAGCCCGATCCCCTCATCCGCCGGTCTCGTCTCTTCCACGCCTGCCTGTTTCCGGGCCAGTTCTTGCCGAGCCGGGGCAGAATCTTGCCTGAAGGACTGGAAAACTCCGAGGTTTCCATACAATCTCCATCGAGTGGAGCAGTCGGACTCTCCTCTGCGGCATTACCTCCAGATCCTCCGGCGCCAGACGTGGATCATCGTGCTGGTCCCGCTCGTCGCGCTCGCCGCGACGTACGTGCACCTCGAGAGGCGCCCGCCCGTCTACCGGGCGGCGATGACGCTCGTCGTCGGAGAGCAGCCCCGCGGTGGCGAGTTCGCGCCTACGCTCGGCACCGTCGCCCTGACGGGGACGCTCACGAGCCTGCTCAAGAGCGACCATGTCGCGCGCAACGTGATCCGGGACCTGCAGCTCGACACGACGAAGGAGAAGTTCCTCGAGAAGCTCGAGGTCGAGGTCATGCCGGAGACCTCGGTCCTGGACGTGACGTACGAGACGACAAACCGTGACACCGGACTCGCCATTATCGAGCGGCTCGCCGCAATCTTCACGACCCAGCTCGACAGGACGCTCGGCCTGCGCGGGCCGAACGAGCCCTTCTCGACGTCGGAATTCCAGCTCGTCGTGAAGGTGTTCGACCCGCCGCACGTGGAGCCAGAGCCGGTCGAGCGGAACGACGCCACCCTCCTTGGTTTCGCCGGCGCGGCTGCGCTCGCTTTCGGGCTCCTGCTCGCGACCGCGCGCGACGCACTCGACTCGCGCATCCGCGACGCCCGCGACGCGGAGCATTGGTTCAACGCCCCGGTCGTCGGCGCGCTTCCGAGGGGTGTCCGCGGCCACCCGCCGCCGGGCGTCGGACCCGGGACGACCCGCCGGCTCGGCCGGCGCCGGGAGGCGCAACGCCAGGCTTCGCTCGACCTACTCCGGGCGCGGCTCGAGTACACGCAGGCCGGGCCGGGGCGCAAGGTCGTCGTCACGAGCGCATCCGAGGGCGACGGGAAGTCCGCGGTCGCGGCCAGCCTGAGCGCGGCCCTCGCCCACGACGGGAAGCGCGTGGTCTGCGTCGACGCCGACACACGGCACCCGAGCCTGCACCGGTATCTCGGCTTCCAGCCCGACTCGCCGGGGCTCGCCGACGTGCTGCGGGCGGGCGTCGATCTCGAAGACGCGCTCGTCCCCATCGAGCTCGGCTGGGCGAGCGAGAACGGCGCGCGCCCGCCGCGCGGCCGCCTCGAGGCGCTTCCGGCAGGGCAGGCGCCCGCCCGGCTCGGCGGCCCGCTCTCGCCGCAGGCGGCGGCGGGGCTCATGGAGATCCTCGAGAGCCGCGCGGACTACGTCGTCCTCGACTCGCCGCCGCTCCTCGCCGCAGAAGCGTTCCCGCTCGCGGCGCACTCCGACAACGTCCTCGTCGTCGCCCGCCACGGCCGCACCACGAAGGGCCAGGCCGAGTCCGTGCGGACGACCCTCGAGCGGCTCGGCGTATCGCGCGTCGCCGTCGTCCTCACCGACGCGCCCCCGATCGCCACGTATGGGTAGACCGACGGGCGGCTACCGCCGGCCGCCTTCCTCATGACTGCCGTGTCTCGGGCGTCGCGCCCCGCCTCGCCGGCGTGGGCCTACCTCCTCGCGGTCGGCGTCGCGCTCGCGATCTTCGCGGTGCTCGCGGCGCGCGCCGCGGCGGACGAGCAGTTCGGCTGGGAGCGGTCCGTCCTCGACGCGGTCAACGCCGTCGCACCCGTCTCCTCCGACGAGGTTCACATCGATCCCGTCCTGCACGGCGCGACGCTCGCCGTCGCCCTGTTCACGGCCGCGATCGGCGCCTCCCTCGCGCTGCGGTCGCAATGGCGGGCGGTGCTCTTCCTGGGCGCCGCGATCGGGGGCGCCGTCGTCCTGAGCACGGTCGTGAAGGCGATCGTGAAGCGCCCACCGATCGAGGCGCCGAGTGACGGGTATTCCTTCCCGAGCGGAAGCGCCACGTGGTCGATGGCGACCGCGGTCGCGCTCGTTCTGCTCGCGCCGACGGTTCGCGCCCGCGTGACGGCCGCCGTCGTCGCCGGCGCGTTCGTCGTCGCCTACGGTGGAATCATCGTGTACGAGGAGTGGCACTACGCCTCCGACGTGCTCGCCGCCTGGTGCCTCGCGACGGCGTCGGCGACGGCGGGCTGGCTCGTCGCGCGCCGCCCCCGCGCCGCCTACGCGGCGAGGCGCCCGGCGTGACGGCGCTCACGGTGACGCTGGCGCGTGTCGGAGGACCCGCCGGGGTGATCGGCGTCCTCGTCGGCGCGCTCGCGGGCTTCGCCGCCTTGACCGCGCTCGTTGTCGCGACCGGCGGCCCCGCGCTCGACGACCGCGGACCGCGCGCCGCGGACGCGCTCTACGAGCACGACCTCGCTTGGCGGGCGACAGGGGTGCTCGTCGACGCTTCGATCGTGCTGGGCGCACTCGCCGCGCTCGCCGCGCTCGTCGTCCTCCTCGTGCTGCGGCACCGGCGGCAGGCCACCTTCTGGGCGCTCGCGATCGGCGGCGTGCTGCTGCTCGAGCCGCTCCTCAAGGCGCTGGTCGGCCGGCCGGGGATCGGCGCCTCCCACGACGAGCACTCGTTCCCGAGCGGGACCGCGATGGCGTCGGTCGCCCTGGTCGCGGCCGCCGCGCTCCTCCTCCGCGAGGGCGGAGTGCGCCGCCTCGTGGTCGCCCTGGGCGGCGTTGCGATTCTCGTCCAGGGCGTCGCCCTCGTCGCGCTCGGCTGGCACTACCCCACCGACGTGCTCGCCGGCTGGTGCGCGGCGACCGCTTGGGTCGCCGCCGTCTGGCTCGCCGTCGCACCCGCGCCGCTCGACCGCTTGCGAGGCGGCTGATGCGACGCGGCGTGCTCGTCACGGGCGGAGCCGGGTACGTCGGCTCGATCCTCGTGCAGGATCTCCTGCGCAAGGAGTACGGCGTTCGCGTCGTCGACTCGCTCCTCCACGGCAGCCTGCCGTCGCTCCTCCCCGCCTGGGGCGAGGAAGGGTTCGAGTTCGTTCCCGGGGACATCCGCGACCCGGAGGTTCGCCGGGCGGCGCTCGCGGGGGTCGACTCGGTCGTTCACCTCGCGGCCGTCGTCGGCGATCCGGCGTGCGCCCGCGACCCCGACACGGCGCGTGAGGTGAACACCGACGCGACGCGCGCGCTGCTCACCGAGGCGGAGGCGGCGGGCGTCCGCCGGTTCGTGTTCGCCTCGACCTGCTCGAACTACGGCAAGATGGCCGATCCGGACGCGCTCGTCACCGAGGAGGCGGAGCTGCGGCCGATCTCCGTCTACGCCGAGTCGAAAGTGGCGGCCGAGCTCGACGTGCTCGCGCACGGTCGCGACGGATTTGCGGGCTGCTGTCTTCGGCTCGCGACCGTCTATGGGACCTCGCCCCGGATGCGGTTCGACCTCACGGTCAACGAGTTCACGCGCGAGCTCTCGCTCGGGAAGGAGCTCGTCGTCTTCGGCGAGCAGTTCTGGCGTCCGTACGTGCATGTGCGGGACGCGGCGCGGGCTCTCGCCCTCGCTCTCGAGGCGCCGGAGGAGGCGATCCGCGGCGAGGTCTTCAACGTCGGGAACACCTCGGAGAACTACCGAAAGCTCGACCTCGTCGAGCTCCTCAAGAGGCGGATCCCGTCGGCGCAGGTGAGCTTCGTGCACAAGGACGAGGATCCGCGCGACTACCGCGTGAGCTTCGAGAAGGTCGGCGGGCGGCTCGGTTTCCGGACAACGCGCACGGTCGAGGAAGGGATCGACGAAGTGATCGGCCTCCTCCGCGCCGGCCTCGTCGCCGACCCGTACGCGCCGATCTACCGGAACTAGCGAGGCGGCCCGCGGGCGACGCCGCAGTCGGCGTGCGAAGAGCCCGAAAAAGCGGCGGAGCGGGGCCGCCCCGCGTGGTCGTCTGGACGCCCCGCTCGCCAAGGGAGCAGCAAGCGCCGCTCCGAAGCGACGACGGCTGCGGCCTGCCGTCTCCGCAAGCGGCCACCCTAGCTCCGGGGCGCCCGCGTCGTACTGAACGGAAGTCGAGTTCGGCCGTTTAGGTCCCGCTCGCGCCGTCAGCGAGGAAGGCGCCAGCTCGTCGCTAGCTCACGTCGCGGGGCGGACGTGCGTGGCCCGCCTGGCGACGGCCGTGCGCGCGGCGCCGTTGCAGCGGACGGGCGTTCGGGAGGAAGCGCGGCTAGGTCGGCCGCGCCTCGGGATAGCGCGGCAACCCGTCGTCGGGTAGCTCCTGCCACGGCGCCGCGTACGCAACGTACTGATGCCATTGGGGGCGAACCCCGGGGTCGCCGTCGATCGCGCCGAGGCGGACGCCGGCATAGTCGTCGCTCCCGGGCGCTCGGCTAAAGAGCGCCGATCCGCAGCGGCCGCAGAAGAGCTTCTCGAACCCGCCCTCGGGCGCCCACGTGCGGACCTCTTCCTCGCCGGCGAGGACGCGCACACTGCCGGGCTCGACGCGCCCGTTCGCAGACGTCGCCGTCCCCGTCCGCCGTTGGCACCGCGTGCAATGGCAGTAGGAGGCGGAGACGAGCGGCGCGGTCACCTCGAACCGCACAGCGCCGCAACCGCAACCGCCGGTCAGCACCGCGTCCACCACGTGCAGCGTAGAGGAGCACGCACGCGGCGGGCGGGACGAGGCGCGCGCGGCTGCCGGCCGCCGTCGATTCGCGGTCCCACGAGCCGCCGGCTCGCTGGACGAGACCCTGCAGCCCGAGCCCCCGGAGCAGCTGCTGCGTGTGCGAGCCTAGTCGGCCCTCAGGGAAGGGATCGTCGCCCCAGCTTTCTCGAGGAGCGGGAGCCGCTCGTCTCGCGGCCACATGACGATGATCTCCGAGATTCCCGCGTCGCGGAACGAGACAACAATCCTTTCGAAGGCATCGGGCGTTTCCCAGGGGTCGAGTGGCTTCCAGCAGACGAGCGAGCGACGAAGCGTCGCCGGGTCTCGGCCGAGCTTTGCACAGTGCTCGTCGAGCTCTCGGTTCTGCGCTCGTACGGTCTTTACGACCTCGTCGAATGCAACGTCGCCCAGCGCGAAGGTGTTCCAGCAGTCGGCGCGCTCGGCGGCGATCCGCCGGACGGACGGCGATTGGCCGCCGACCGTAATGGGCAGTTGCGGCCGTTGCACCGGACCCGGTGCGACGGTCGCCTCGGAGGTCGCGTAGTAGCGGCCCTCGAACGAAAACGGCGTCTGCCAGCTCCTCAGGAGCCCGTGGACGATCTCGACGTACTCGCGGAAGCGCGCACTGCGCTCGCCGGGGGCCCAGTACGGCTGCCCCACCGCCATGTGATCGAACTCCTCGACACCCTTCCCGATCGCGAGCTCGAGTCGGCCGTTCGAGAGATGGTCCACGGCGACCGCGGCCTTCGCGACGACCGCTGGAGCACGAAGGACGGGATTCGCCACGAGAGGGCCGATCCGGACCGTCTTCGTCTCGAGCGCCATCGCGGCGAGCGCCGTCCAGCCGTCGAACCACGGAAGCGAGGCGGCGCGGGTGTGGCGGTAGTGGTCGGCGACAAAAAGGAAGTCGAACCCGAGCTCCTCGACCCGACGCCAGCGTTCGACGAGCGTGGAGAACTCCGCGTCCGGGACGTCGAGAACCCCAAATCGAAGTTCGCTCACGGCTCAGTCTTGCAACTGCGAAGCCCCGCCCACAACGAGCCCCGACCCGTGGCCGGCGGTATCGCCGAAATCTGTCTAGCGCAACGCGCGTCGGGCCCCGAGCGGCGCCGCATCGAGCCCGGGGCCCGTACGCCGCATACTCTCCTGACCGACCGGCGAAGCCAAGCTTCGTAAAGCGTCGTTGACGACGTCACGGAGGTGGTCGAAAACCCGCGCCCGGCGCCGGAAGCCGCTTCCGCTCGAGGCAACGGAGCAAATACACCGCGGCGTACCTCACCGCGGCTCGCGGTTCCCGTTCAACGGGGTACAAGCGCCCCAGGCCGCTAGAGCGGCATGTATCCGAGGGAAGGGGAAACTGATGGCAGTAGATACCGAGCGCATTCGCGGGCGCATGCCGATGCTCGATCGGCCCCGCCGGCTCACCACGGAGACGAAGCACTCGTTGAAGACGACCGAGCTCTACGCGTACATCGCGACCGTCGTCGGCATTCTGATCGCGTCGGCCCTGATCGGCGCGGACGACAACGCCGGACGCGGGGGCGACGCGGGCGACTACTTCACGGCCTACGACGCGTGGCGCTTGATCGCCTTCCTGACGATCGGCTACATGGTCGCTCGCGGGCTCGCAAAAGCCGGAAGCCGCGATCCGTACTGGGAAGGCGGCACGAACGAGGAACGCGGCGACAGAGACAACGGCTAGCTAACCCTCGACAGCACCCCGCGCCGCCCGAAGCCGATCGCCCTTCTCCGCACGGGCGGCGCGGGGATGTGAAGGCGGCATGAGAGAGCACCCGCCTTCCGATCCTGACGCGCCGGCGCCGTCTGCGCCGCGCGGTGCTCTCCGCGTCGGCTCGCCGCAGGCGTCAGGAAAACGAATCGCGCCGTGCTGGTTCTACGCCGTGGTGAGCGAGGAGACGGAGGAGGCCGTCGGCCTCTTCGTCGGCCACGACCAGGCCGAGACTTCCTCGAGGCGGCCCGAAGCGACGCGCCCCAGCTAGTCGAGAACTTTCGGCTCGAGCCGGTCGAGGTCGCCGCCTAGCTACCAGTCGCGGGCAGGCAGCACGCAGGCTTTCTCTGCCTCCGTGCCGAGCTAGCCGTACGAGTTGATGGAGAGGATGTTGCCGTCGGGGTCCTTGAACCAGGCGGCGGTGATGGTGCCGGTCTGAGCGACGCCCGCCTCCGTCTTGATCTCGGGCAAGTCGTACTCCTCGAACGTGACCCCACGCTCGCGAAGGGCAGCAACCGCCGAGCGAACGTCGTCGACGATGAAGCCGACGAGCGTATGCCGGCTCTGCCCGGCGCCGACACTCTTGTAGGCAGCGAGCGTGCCGTTCCGGGTCCGGAATCTGACCTCCGGGTTGTCGGGAAGGACGTCGATTCGGTCGAGGACATCGAGTCCGAGCTTCTCACCGTAGAACGACGCGGCCTCGTCGACGTCCGAGACGGGGATGATGGCCTCCACCTGCGCGTTCGTAAGCATTACTTCTCCCTTCTTCGAATTGGAGTGATGATTCCACGCAAGACGCAGCGGCGGACCCTCGGATGACGAGGAGCGAGCGGGTATCTGTTTTTGGTAGCGCTCTCCCGACAGGCCGTTCCGGCCTGGACACACGCCGGGGTGAAACGCTCTCCGAGGAGCTGCGGCGCCGAAGGGGTGGGCTGCTCGGGGCTCCCGCCTCGACCGGCGCGGGTTTCACCCGCGCGGTGCGAGCACCGGGAGTACGCCTTTTCTTCGTCACGAGGACTCGCCTCGCCGCGTTCGGTTGCTTTGCTGCTGCTCCCGCGTCTGCTTCCGAGGACGTGAGTCGTCGGAGCGGGTGCGGCGGGATCGGCGACGGAGCCGGGCGATCCGCCGTGCGCGATACAGGGGCGGCAGTCGCCGCTCACCGGCAAGGAAGTCGTGGAGCCTGTCCCCGAAGCTCGGTTTGATCTCCGCCCTGGGGTACCCGAGTGCGTACTTGGCCCGCCGGCAAGCGGCCGCCGTGCGGCGCCCGAAGACGCCGTCGACCGGACCCGGTCGAAAGTTCTGCCGGAAGCGGTTGGATCGTAGGAGCCGTTGCGCAACGCGGACATCGGCGCCCCTGCTTCCCCGGCGAAGCGTCGGAAATCGGGCTCGGGCGAGCCGGTGCCAGTCGCCGAAGCGAATCGTCCCGCGTAGATCGTCTCCGGGACACGCCGTCGCCTTGAAGGAGCTGTGAGGGAGAACCTCGTCTCCGAACCGCCTCCGGCTCGAGAGGACGAGCTGCGCCAGAGCGCGACGCCCGAGGGTGGTCACGTCGTCTCGGCCCCTCGTGTCGTCGCCGAGGAAGCAGACCGCGTGGTAGTGGTCGTTCCCGAAGTTCGTGCCCTGGGCGGCCGTCCGAACCCCCCAGCCACGGCCGACGAAGACGAAGCCGTGCTTGCAGAAGACGAACGAATATGCGATGTCGCAAAAGCCACGCCTGTCTTGGTGGAACCGCTGGATCGCGCGCACGCGCGCGGCGCAGGTCGCATGGCTCTCTTGCTCGTCGCGGTTCGAGGCGGAATAGTGGACGGCAACCCCGCGGACGCGAGAAGCCGGGAGCCGCTGGCGGCATCGCGCCGGGCGAGCGCCCCATCGTCGTCTCGATACGAGCTTCAACCTCGGTCATCGTTGCATTCGCGCGAGTCAGCGACGCGCAGCAGGACCGCCGGTGTTGGCACGTCCGCGGCCGTCCCGTGGGCCGTATCGGCGCGGGTGCGGCGGTCTCCCGGTTGAGCCCCAGCCCTGCGTTCACCGCGAGGAGCTCGCCGCCCTTCGTTCGCGTCACGATTCCTCTCGCCGACGACGATGTACGGGGGAGATGGAGGCGGCGGGAATCGAACCCGCGTTGCATCCACTCCGGAATCCCCGCGAATGCAGGGAACCGGTAGAGCCTAGCGAGCGCGCTACCGACAACTCCGAGCAAGAGCCGACCACGCGGAAGGCGACGTCGACCCAATGGAAGCGCTCAGGCTCCGAAGGTCTACGCGCGCAAGGTCTTCACCGACCGGCGCAAGACTCGAGCTAACGAGCGTCCCCGACGAGGCGTCCCATAACGAGCGGGGGACTCGTGAAGCGTGACGCCGGATGCCGGAGAGATCGTCCGAGGACGTACTGCCAGGGCCTAGCCCCTTCCAGGGGGAAGAGGGATCTATGGGGCAAAAACGCCTCGCTCATGCTCGTCTACGCCGTCGTCAGCGAGGAGACGGAGAAGGCGGTCGGCCTCTTCGTCCGCCGTGAGCAGGCCGAGCGTTTCCTCGAGGTTGTCCGCGCCGACCAACCCGAGCTAGCCGAGCGGCTTCGACTCGAGCCGGTCGAGCTCGGCGAGTAGAACGACGTCGAGGTGAGGTTTTTGCGCCGCGCGCTGCGAAGGGGCGTCAGTCGCCCGGACGGCGCGGCGGCTTGAGTCCACGCGGCAGCGGTCGTACGATCGTGGCCGTCGAGACAAGGAGGAGCGATGGGCGAGGCAAGAGACGTGATGGACCGCCTGACCGACGCCGTC
>DATAAZ010000073.1:0-115530 GCA_036259875.1 Gaiellaceae bacterium | reverse complement strand
GCGGCACTCGGGGTTCGGTACGTCGTCGTCGTGGCCGATGCTGCGACCGAATCCTGGGAGCCACGCGCGGACGAACGCTTCGATGGGCTTCAAGTAATGCGTCGAACGAACGAGGGAACCGTTTTCCGCGTCACCGCGGACCCAGCACCGGGCGTTGTTCTCGTGCGCCACGGGTTTTGGCCGCCCGAGGGGATCGCAGGTGCCTCGCTGCGCTGGATGAGCACCGACGGCCGAGTGGAGGTTCGCGGGAACTGTAACCGCTGCGTTGGTGAGATTCGGATGACCGCCGCATCGTTCGCGCAACCAAGGATGCTGACGGTGCGCGACGACGCCGGAAAAGTCATCGCGAGGCGTGGCATAGGCATCGCCATGACGAAGGTCTCCATTCCCATTCGCTTCGAGCACCGTGCGGACCTCTACTTCGACACGAGGCCGGGACCACAGTCGATCGCGGAGGCGACGGGTATACCCGATCCTCGTTCGGTCAGCATTCAGGTCGCGGTACCGATTACGTTCGCGTCCTCGCCTAACCCATAATCTGCGAGCGCGTTTCGCGTTTGGTGCCACCGCACCTAGCCACGTGAGCCGACCGCTGGCGCCCGCTCCGACGCGAGCTCCTCGAGAATTTCATCAAGCGAGATCGAGACCTCCCACCCGGGGAAATCCGCCCTCAATCGACCGAGATCGCTGATGTAACAAATATGGTCGCCGCGGCGAGCCTGGTCGATGTACTCGCGGCGGAGCGTTCGACCCATGAGCTCCTCAAGTCGCCCGATCGCTTCCAGAACCGAGATGCTGTTCGCTCGTCCACCACCGAGGTTGTAGACGGCTGCCTGGCGAGGGTTCTCGTAGAAAGCCAACATCGCGGTGCAGACGTCGAAGGAGTGGATGTTGTCCCTGACCTGCTTGCCCTTGTAGCCAAAAATTCGATACGTCCGGCCGTCCCGGACGGTGCGTGCGAGATAGGACAGAAACCCGTGAAGCTCGGCGCCCGAGTGGTTCCGGCCGGTCAAGCAGCCTCCGCGGAAGCAGACGGTCGGCATACCGAAGTACTGTCCATACTCCTGCACGAGGAGATCGGCGGCGGCCTTCGACGCGCCGAAGAGGCTGTGCATCGTCGCGTCGATTCGGCACGTCTCATCGATTCCTTCACGGTGGTCCGGCTGCGCGTAGTCCCAGCGTGTTTCAAGTTCGATCAGCGGTAATTCATTTGGAGCGTCTCCATACACCTTGTTCGTCGACATGAAGATGAAGGGAGAATCCGCGCAATAGCGGCGCGTCGCTTCGAGCAGGTTCAACGTCGCTAGTGCATTGATCTCAAAATCGTCGAACGGGCGCTTCGCGGCGAGGTCGTGCGAGGGCTGGCCCGCACAGTGGAAGATGAGGTCTGGGCGATGTTCGCGAAGCAGGCCGAAGACCGCCTCCCGGTCGCGAATGTCTACGTCATGGTGATGGAAGCGGCTCGTCGAGTGGCGTAGGCGTTCGAGGTTCCACGTCGTATCGCCGTGGTCCCCGAAGAAGTCACGGCGCATGTTGTTGTCAACACCGCGGACCTTCCACCCGCGCTCGTCGAGGAACGTGACCGCCTCGGACCCGATGAGCCCGCTCGAGCCCGTGATCAGAGCGGTTCGTGCGGGCATCGCTAGAGGAAGCCCCGTGCCGCCAGATCAGCGACGATCACGTCCGACGGGGACGCGGCTGGCAAGCTTGTGCGTCTTCGGAACCGTTCCGGGTTTTCCAGGAAGTTACGCATCACGTCGGCGTCGAAGCGCGACAGCACGACGTTCTCGCCCAGACCTTCGCGGCGCTCCGTCCTCTTCCTGTGAACGAGGCACGGCAGGTTGAGATAGAAACTCTCCTCCTGGCTCCCGCCGCTGTCCGTAACCATGAAGTGGCTTCGCTTCATTAGCGCGACGAACTGGAAGAAAGCGACTCGGGGGAGCCGAACGAACCCAGCATCGTCGAATGACGACCCGAGCCCAAAGCGCCGGACGGCAGCGGCAGTCACGGGGTGGTCGACGAAGAGGAGCGGCAAGCGCCGAGCATGCTCGGCGAGCACGCGGAGCGTCTCGGCGAGGAGGCGTCGGTTGTTCAAAAGCTCGAAACGGTGCAAGCTCACGATTCCGAACGGTGGCTCCAGCGCTGCGTCACGAATCTCGTGTGAACGCGGGCACATTTCAAGGCTGTCCCGGATCGTGTTCGAGCCCGTGTCGACGACCGTCCCGCGACGGACGTTCGACGCGGCCCATGCCCCAGGCGCGTAGTGGATCAATGCGAGTCGAGACGCGACACGCCGATGGAGCTCTTCAGGAAACGGATGCGCCCAGTCGAAGCTTCGGAGACCCGCCTCGATGTGCGCTACGGTGGCACGCAGTGCGCGGCCGGCCGCTGCACCAAGTACGGTCGTCATCGTGTCGCCATGTACGAGGACGAGCGGGCGTCCGGGCTGGCTCATAAGCCCTTGACGGAGTCTCCGTACGTTCGCGAGAAACGTGCGCCCCACACGAGGCAGCCACTTCAGAACATCCACATTCGACTCGAGATCGCGTCCGCCGGCGCCGTTCGCTAGCCAGATCTCTGGCTTCCGGAGACCAAGCTCGTTCAGCAACGGCGAAATTTGCGTGACTTGCTGCGCCGTTGTCACGCTGAGATATTCGTGCCCACGCGCCTCTAGACGAGAGAGAACCGGTGCCAGCTTGATCAGCTCGCCGGTGGTTCCGTAGATGACGCAAATCATTGTCCGAGCTGTGAGGCGAGCTGCCGCGCCCGCTCAGCGGCCGCCATCGCGGCACCCCGCCACATGCCGACGCCGTGGGCGAGTCCGTAGATGGGCGCGAGCGCCACGAACGATGCTGTCTCACGACGACTCCGGTTGCCGGACGCAAGGATCGCGGCAAGCGCGGATACCACGCCGAGGGCGACAGGAGCGGAAAGAGGCCGCCGCAACGAGAGCAGCGCGACGACGATGCTCGCAGGATAGAACATCACGACGGCGGGAAAGAAACGCGACTCGCGATGGCCGTGCCCATCGAGAAACACGATCCCTCGATGGTACGCGTGTCGCAGAAAAGGCACCAGCGACGCTCGTGGGCGGTAGACGCAGGCGAACTCGGGCGAAATATGAATTTCGCCACGCTCGGCGATCCAGCGGAGTATCACCGTGTCGTCGTTCGAGTAACGGGAATCACCGTAGTAGGTTTGAAAGGCGGCGAACGCTTGGTGCAACGTCTCACGGGGAGCGAAAAAGCACGTCGTTCCCTTCGGAAAATGGTCGAAGCTTTCTGCGTCGAAGCTCGTCGTTCGCGGATCCGAGAAGTACGACGAGAAAGCAAGCTCGGTGACGACGTTCCAAAAATGCCCGTATGGATTGCCATTCGTCGCGATGACGCAATGGGCGTTCCAGACGGCATCGGGGTCCTCGTCGAGCCGTTCAGCGAGAAAGCGGAGGGCGCGCGAGAAGAGCGCCACGCGGCTGTCGACGAACAGGACGTAATCGCCCTCGGCTGCTTCGAGTCCCGCCTGGCGGGCGGCGAAGCGTCCTCGATTCGGCTGCCGAACCAGACGGACCGGCAAGGTCGCGGCGGACGCCGCTGCTTCTGCGCTGCCATCCGAGGAACCGTCGTCAACGACGACGAGTTCGGCCTGGAAGCTTGGGGCTTCTGCAACCGCAGCCTCGACTGCGCGGATTGCGTCCGTGACGTGTTGCCGCTCGTTGTAGACGGGGATGACGACGCTGACGAAGCGCCTTTTCATCGCTTCGAGAAGAAACCGCGGAGAAAAGCGGGCGCATACACGAAATGTGTGCCGACGGCACCGCCCGCGGCCAAGACGCCGACACGGAGGGATCGGAATCGCACCGCCGCCGCGAGGCCGGCGAGCATGACGAGCCCGCCGTACGAGACCCAGACGGCGAGCCACGTAGTACGGAGCAGGCCGCCGCGGAGCGCGAGGGGCCAGCCTGCCGCCAGCAACGCAAAGAGGCCGAGCGGCGGGAGCGTGGACGGTCGGAGCGCAGCCGCGCCGACGAGGCGCAACGAGCGTCCGCGTGCCCAACCGTACTGCGCGACCGTTCGCAGGTGCGGTCGGAAGAGCGGCGGCGGCTTTGGCGAGACGACGACACTCTCGGGTGTATAGACAACCCGCTTATCCAGCGTGCCGAGGCGCTCGCAGAGGCGCTCCTCCGATGCATTTTCCCCTTGTTGGACCGCCAGGTAGTCGGCGCGGCGTACCACGATATTCGTGGTCGGAAAGCTCCGGACGAAGCGGAGGTTTCCCGGCGTAAACCTGAAGTGAGTTGAGCCGCCGCCGAGCCTCGACTCCCACACAGCCGCTGCCGCCTGCTCGTGCGCCGACCCACGAACCGATGCCATCGTCGGTGTTACGACTGCTGCAATCTCGTCTCGGGCGAGGAACGGCACCGTGGCGAACAGCCAGTTCCCCGCTGGCTCCGCTCCTGACCCAAGAAAAGCGAGCACCTCCCCCCTCGCCTCCCGAGCGGCGCGAACGCGCCCGGTCGTGGCGTCCTCGTCCAGGAGCACGAACTCCGACCTCGGGTAGTCGAACCGCTCGGCTGCGCGCGCATCCGTCGCGATTACGGAGACGAGTGGCCGATAGTCGAGGGCCTTCGAAAGGCCGTTCGCACCGAGGACGCTCCGCTTGCGCTGGTAATACCGGAGAATGCGGGCGCGATAGAAGATCGCGGCCGTGTCAATGAGCGCGTGAAGGACCGCGATCGAGCGCACGCCCGAGCCGGTGAAGCGGTAGCGAAGCGCGATCGGCAGTTCCTTGATCTGGTCGAACCCGAGAGCTCGCGCGACAGCGAGAAGCTCGAGGTCGAATGCGTACCGTTTGACTAGGAGCAGTGGCATCACCGCGTCGGCGATCTCGCGCCGATAGAGCTTCAGGCCGACTTGCGTGTCTCGCACATCGAGACGAAACAGCGCGCGAACGAGCTGCTGGTAGAGCCAGCTCGCGGTCCGACGCGAGCGTGGATACTCGACGATCGAGTCGGGGTGGCGTTTCGATCCGATCGCGACATCGAGCTCCTCCTGCCGCGCCACGTCGAGGAAGAGCGGGATAGAGCCCGGGTCGAGATCGAGATCGGCATCAACGAACGAGATCCAATCCCCCCGGGCCGCAAGCGAGCCGATCTTGACCGCATAGCCCTTTCCGAGGTTGCGGTCGTAGTGGATGACCCGGATCCGGTCGCTCCTCGTCTCGAGTAGACACTCCTCGGTTCGGTCGATCGACCCGTCGGAGACGACGATTACCTCGAACGGCTCGGCGACTCCCTCGGCGACGCGCCGGCAGATCGTTCGAACGTTTTCGACGATCGAGCCTTCCTGGTTGTAGACGGGGACGATGACGGAGAGAAGCGGCCGTACACGCGGCGGCGCCTGTTCCCGCCCGAGAGCCGCAGAGGGGGCTGCGGCGGTTTCCGTCAAGCCGCTAGTACGCGCCCCTCCGGCTCATCACGGCCGGGATCGTCTTTAGCAGGATGGAGATGTCGAGCCAGATCGACCAGTTCTCGATGTAATAGAAGTCCAGTCGGACGAGGTCGTCGAAGCCGAGGTTCGAGCGGCCGGAGATCTGCCAGAGCCCGGTCATCCCCGGAAGGACGAGGTAGCGCTTGCGGTGCCAGTCCTCGAGCTTTCGGTAGTCACGAAGCGGGAGCGGGCGGGGGCCGACCAGACTCATCTCACCGCGGAGCACGTTCAGGAGCTGAGGGACCTCGTCGAGCGAGAAGCGGCGCAGGAGCGCGCCGGCCGGGGTGACGCGGGGGTCCTTCCGGATCTTGAAGAGCACGCCGTCAGCCTCGTTCGCGTCCTCGAGCTGCGTCTGCCTGGTTGGAGCGTCGATGTACATCGTCCGGAACTTGAGCATCGAGAACTCGTCCTCGTTCACGCCGACCCGCCGGTCGCGGTAGAGGACGGGGCCGGGGGACGTGAGCTTGATCGCCGCGGCGAGAAGAGCCCAGAGCGGGAAGCCCAGCGCGAGAAGCGCGGCGCTTACGGTCAAGTCGAACGCCCGCTTTACGACCCAGTCGGTCCCTGCGAAGACCGGCGGCTTCAGCTCGAAGAGGGGGAGACCCTGGTCGGGCACGTATTCGGCGCGCTCAAGCAGGAGCTCCGTCGTCTTCGGCGCGACGCGGACTCTCACGCCCGACCGGTGAGCCTCCTCGACGATCTCGAGCAGCTCGGCTCCTTCGACGTCCGCATCGGCGATGATCACTTCGTCCACTCTCCGGGTCGCGACGATCCTCGCGATGTCTCGAATGGCGCCGTTCACCCGCTCGTCGCGAGGGTGAGCAACGGCGCCCACGAATGCATACTCGATCCCGGCGTACGAGTCGCCGAGGACGCGCTGAAGGTGCGTCAACTCGCTCGGGGACGCCACGATGAGCGCCCGCCTCCGCATACCAAGGCGGTGCATGAGCGCGCTCGTGACGGCGTCATAGCTCGAGCGGAAGAGGCCGATGAACGCCGCCACGAGAATCGTCGCGGTCGGCACAAGCCCGAACGTGTTGAACTCGTGTCCCGTCCCCAGGCCGAATGCCAGCGCGACGAGGGCGATGAGAACGACCGAGGAGAGGAGTTGGCCGAAGCCCGCACGACGCTCACGGCGGTCGTACAGACCGCGTTGCCAAAAGATGAGGAGCGTTACGAGGCTCAGGAACGGCAGCCAGGTCGTCTCGGCTTTCCAGAGCAAGCCCCAGAGCGGGGGGACGTGACCGACGTAGATCTCGCGAATCGCCAGCGCGGCGTAAAGCCCGAGCGCGATGCCGCAGAGGTCGAGCGAGACGAGCGCCGCCACGCTGCACGAGCGACGCAGGAACGCCTTGACCGGGTGTGGGGTGAGGAAATACGGACGCGCCGAGCGGATGTCCCTCGTCCCCGTTACGACCGACCCGCCGGCTGTCGACAGAGCGTCCACGCTCGTGGCGTCGGCCTTACCTGGCTGGGACACCGTCTCGCTCACTCACGGCGATACGAGCGCGTGATTGTAGTGAATCCCCGGGGCCCGTCCTGCGGTCATCATCGGACCGCGCGGGCGCCGAAGCGAACGTTCTCGCGCTCGGCACCCACGTCGCGAGGCGGCGCTGCCTGCTCCGCGCTCGCGGAGCCTCTCAGCAGGCGGACTCCATTCATTGGCGCAGCGGCCTACGTCGCTGGAACCGACGCGGTCGGAGCAGCAGCCACGTGCGTTCCCGAAAGGCGCGCGATGTCTGCCTCGACCATCATGTCGACGAGCTCCGCGAACGAGACGCTCGGCTCCCAGCCGAGCTCCTGACGCGCGCGGGATGCGTCGCCGACCAGATGGTCGACCTCGGCGGGCCGGAACAGCTCCGGGTCGACCACGACATGCTTGTCAGGATCGAGACCTGCGTACTCGAAGGCGCGCTCGACGAAGTCGCGCACCGAGTGCTGCGTGCCGGTCGCTACGACGTAGTCGGCGGGTTGCTCCTGCTGCAACATCAGCCACATCGCGCGGACGTAGTCGCCGGCGAACCCCCAGTCCCGCTTCGCATCGAGGTTCCCAAGCCGGAGCTCATCCGCGAGACCGACCTTGATCCGCGCGACGCCGTCGGTGATCTTCCGGGTCACGAACTCGAGCCCGCGCCTAGGCGACTCGTGGTTGAAGAGGAGGCCAGACACCGTGAAGAGCCCGTACGACTCGCGATAGTTGACCGTGATGTAGTGCCCGTAGACCTTCGCGACGCCATAGGGAGAACGAGGGTAAAAAGGCGTGAGCTCGTTCTGGGGCACCTCCCGAACCCGGCCGAACATCTCCGAGGACGACGCTTGGTAGAACCGAATCGGGCGGTCGGCCGTCCTGATCGCTTCCAGGATCCTCGTTACGCCGACCGCGGTGAACTCGGCGGTCAAGACGGGCTGGCGCCACGACGTCGGGACGAAGCTCTGCGCGGCAAGGTTGTAGATCTCGGTCGGCGCTGCTTCCTCGATTGCCTCGACGAGCGAGAACTGGTCGAGCAGATCCGCCTGGATGAGCGTCACCTGGTCGCTCAGGTGAGCGATCCGCTCGACGTTCTCCGTCGAGGCGCGCCGGATCATCCCGAAGACGGTGTATCCCTCGGCGAGGAGCAACTCGGCGAGGTAGGACCCGTCCTGGCCCGTGATCCCCGTAATGAGAGCTCGGCGTTCTCCGTTCATCGCTGCGTGACCTCCTCCCTCACCGTTCGGCGCGCATGCTCGAGCGTCTCGGTGAGCGTCCGTTCGAGCGGGATGCGCGGACGCCACCCCGTTGCGGTGCTAAGCAACGAGTGATCGCCGCACAGGACGGGGACATCTGCATGCCGCAGCCGCCGTTCGTCGACCTCGACCGCGATCTGGCACCGTGCCCGGGAGAGGAGTTCTTCGAGCAGCGCCTTCATCGGCGGGCACCTCCCCGAGGCGACGTTGTACGTGCCGGCGCGCACGGATGGGTCGAGGAGAAGCCGATATGCGCGTACGACATCGCGAACATCCGTTACGTCTCGCTTCGCGGAAACGTCGCCGACGTAGAGCGTCCCGCCGCCCAAGTGTTCCAGGCGGGCGATCTGGCGTGTCCACGAGCCGACCGCGAAGCGCTCGGCCTGGCCGGGCCCGATGTGTGGAAACGGTCGGACGATGACGATGTCGAGGCCGACCGTCCGGCGCGCGCGCTCGGTCTCGAGCTCGGCAGCGGCCTTAGCCGTCGCGTACGGTGACAGCGGCGCGACCGGCGCCGACTCACTGGTCGGAATCTGATCCGCGTTGCCGTAGACCTCGCCGGTTGAAACGACGAGTGTTCGCGTCTCTGGTTGGTGGCGACGCACCGCGTCGAGGACGTTTACCGTCCCGATCGCGTTCACTTCCCACGCGGCACGCGGGTTCTCCCACGACGCGCCGACGGAGGAGTAAGCGGCAAGGTGGATGACCGCTACGGGGTGTGCGTCTCGAACCGCTTCGGCGACGGCCTCCGCATCGGTCACATCGGCCCGCGTCACGACAGCTCTCGCGCCGAGCTCGCGCCGCAGATACGACCCCACAAAGCCTCGCCCCCCAGTGATCAGGACGGCACCGGCCACTCGACGCCTCTCAGCAGGCAGCCGTGCTACGACGCCGCGCGAGGCACCGGAAGACGGCGAACGAAGGTTTGGCGCGGCCACGGTGCGTGCGCTGGTCGAAGAGGAGGCCCGACTGCCAGCCTGGAAGCCCTCGCTTGCCGGGCACCCGACGAGTCCGCTCATCGCGGAGCAGGAACCACACCAGCATGTCGATGCGGGGATGTCGCTTCGCGATTGCGTACGCCTCGCGGAGGTAGGCGGCTTGCCCGCGGAGCGACACTCCGTAGTAATCGGGAGGGCGGGTCTGATACGCGTACTCGGTGATCCACAGCCGTTTCGGGCCGTACAGCCGGTTCAGAAGCGAGGTGAGGACGCCGATGTTCCCGAGCGTGACCGTGCGGGGCGCGTCGGGCGGCGTGCCAGGTCGGCGCGTGTAGATCGGCGGGTGCGGATGATGCGCGTACACGTCGAAGCGCGCGTTCGTCCGCCGGAGCGCCGCCAGGAACTCGAGCGGGCCCGTTGAGGCGGCGCGAGCCTTCCGGCGCGGGCTCGTGAGACCGCACGCGACCTTCTCCCCGCTCATCCGTCTCTGAGCAGCATGAACTCCTCGCACGACCGCGTTGCAGATCTTGGCGTACGTACGTGCGGCCGCACTCGCGTACGACATCCCCCGGGGACGCGGGACCGGCCGCAGGAAATACTCGAGGTTCGGCTCGTTCCAGGCCGTCCACATCTTCACGCGCGGCAGCATCACGTCGACATTCGGATCCTGGGAAGCGTCGTAGCGGCCCGAATACCGTGACGCGGCCGCGAACGCGAACGACTGCAGCAAGGCGAATCGCCTCGGGGGGTAGTTCCAATCCCGCCCACCGTTTGCCCACCGCGGCGTACTCACGACCGTAAACAGTAGGGGGATGCGCCTTGCCTTCGCCTCGAGAGCCAGCCGGTCGTACGCCGACCAATCGTACCCCGGGTCCCTGTGGTTGCTCGGGTTGCTCGGCTGTCGGCGGGCGACGACGTTCCAGTGGAGGTTTACGCGAAGAACCCGCGGCCGCAGCTCGCGAAGCTTCGCGAACGTCCGCTCAGACTCAGCGAAGACACGAGCATCGTCCATGATGCCAAGCTTCAGCGCGGGCGACGCGGTCGCGCTCGAGGCACCCGCGAGTGCGAGCGCGCACGCGGCGAAAAGACAGCAAGCCCGGGCCGACCGACGCTTCACGATTCAGGGTTCTCGGCAGCGAGCATGCAAACCCCTCGCGCGAGCCGGAGCAGAGGGGGTCGTCAGCAACGCGACGCCGCACGCCGGGCGGCGAGGCAGCGGAACCGGTAGAACGCAGGCTTCTCGGCGCCTCCGTTCGTACGTTGGTCGTACATCAGGCCCGACTGCCAGCCGGGAAGTCCGCGAACGCCGCGAACCGGCCGGCTGGCCTCATCGCGAAGCAAGAACCAGATGAGCATGTCGATGCGCCGGTTTCGCTTCGCGATCGCATACGCCTCGCGCATGAACACGGACTGCCTTCGTGGCGAGACCCCGAAGTAATCGGGAGGGCGTGTCTGGTAGCCGTATTCGGTTATCCAGAGCTTCTTGCCGCGGCCGTATAGGCGCCCGAGTTCTCGGAGGAGCACGTTGATGTTTCCGAGCGTGATCGTCTCGGGTCGACGCGGAATGCTGCTCGGCCGCTGGGTGTAGATCGGCGGGTGCGGGTGATGCGCGTACACGTCGAACCTCGCGCCGGCCCGCTTCATGGCGCGCAGGAAATCGAGGGGGCCGGTCGACGTCCGTGCCGTCTTCTGGCGCGGGCTCGTGACGCCGCACGCGACCTTCTCGCCGCCTGAGGCGGCCTGCGCGCCGTGAACGCCCCGCATGACCGCGTTACAGAGCGGTGCGTAGGCGCGACCGGCGGCCGTCGCATACGACGTTCCGCGGGGCCGCCGAACAGCGAGGAAGAACCTCAGGTTCGGCTCGTTCCACGCCGTCCACAAGGCAACTCGTGGCAGCGCGCGCGGTACGCCCGACGCGTCGGTGACGACCTGCTGTCCCGAATAGCGAGAGGCCGCTGCGAACGCGAAAGCCTGGAGTGCGTCCGGGCTCCGTGGCGGGTAGCTCCAGCTTCGTCCCCCGTTCGCCCAGCGGGGCGTTCCGACGATCGAGAAAAGGAGCCGGATGCCCCGCGCGTCGGCCTCGCGCGCGATGTCGTCGTACCGGTCCCACCGGTAGCTCGGGTCGCCGTGGTTCCAGGCGTCGGATGGCTGTGCGGTCGCGACCTCGTGCCACCAGAGGGTGACGCGAAGAACCTGCGGCCGGAGCTCGCCGAGCCTCCTGAACGCATCCTCTCGCTCGTGGAAGACGCGGGCATCGTCCATGAGTCCCAGCAGGAGCGACGGCGATGCGCCGGCGGCTCCGGCGGAGCACAGGAGGCCGACGACGGCGACCGTCAGCGCCGCGAATGTTCTACGCACTGAAAGCGGCGGCATGTAGCTCGGAACCCTCGGGCATTTCGTGCGGGTTGCCCAAATCGACAGGGTGGTCATCGCTGTCGCGAGAAGGCAGAGACCCCGGATGAAGTCGTCAACGTAACAGAACCTCCGCGTCTATGAGCCGTCCCCAAAAAGAGTTAACGGTTTGTTGCCAAGTGCTCCGCGTAGGAAGGATCGCATCGCCGTCGGCCGGATACAGGCGCGCTCCATCCGTATCGGAGGTACGCGCGATCGGTGGGCCCGGTGATCACGCGACGTCTGCGAAAAGCGGCGACCGCGGATTGAGCTCCGCCGCCCTCTCGAGGTATCGGCGCGCCTCGGGGATCTCACCCCTCTTGGTCGCTATGCGCGCAGCAATGAGCCAGAGGCGCCAGTCACGCCGGTCGCGGTCGATCGCGTTAGCGATGGCGTCACGGGCGCCGGGCAGGTCGCCGATCGCCTCGTGGACGAGCGCGAGCTGGAGGTAGGGGGACGCCGCCCACGGCTGGAGTGCCCGCGCCGACTCTGCGTCGTCGAGCGCCTGCTCGCTGTCCCCGCGCGCCACGGCGGCCTGGCTATCGGCGATCTTGACGTCTCCGAGGAACGGAATCGCCTGCGCGCAGATCACGAGCCACCCGGCCACGACCGCGCCGACGCCGACGGCGAACCGGCGTCGCGTGGAATGCCTGGGCCGCTCGCGTGCGAGGCGCGGTCGAACGGGAGCCGCCGTCGCTGGTCCGGTGAGGAAGCCCAGCACCAGGACCCCGACGATCGATACGACGGTCAGCTCCCAGTTCCAGTCGACGCCGACCGCGACCAGGTACGCGACGAACGAGGAGAGGAGAGCGGCGATGAGCAGGCGTTCGTCTCCGGCCGCCGCGAGGAACCGGCGGACGCCGGAGACGAGGCCGACGCCGAGAAAGCCGGCCACGAGCACGAGGCCCACGACGCCGAGCTCCGCGAGCGTCTCGACGTACAGCGAGTGCGCGTCGCGGACGAACATCGCGATCGAGCCCTGCTCCGCCCACCACGATTCGTACGAGCCCGCGCCCATGCCCACGAGGGGGTGGTCGGCGAACGCGTCGAGCGCAGCATCCCAGAACTGCCAGCGCCCGCTCCCATTCCCGCTCAGGAGGTGCGCCCGCACGAAGTCGCGCTCTTCGATTGGCACCTGTTCGGGCGGTGCCTTGAACGTCTCAAACCGGTGGACGGGATCCGACGCCGCAATGCCGATCAGCGCGGCGACGACGGCAAGGACGGCGGCAACCCGCCCGGCGAGTGACGGCACCCGGATCGCGGTTCCCGCCCAGCGGACGCCGCCTGCGTAGACGACGCCCGCCGCGGCGCACGCAAGCAGGATGAGGAGCGCCGCGCTGTGCCCTTGGCCGACGGCTTCCGGCGCGTCGAACGGCTGGTTCACGAGCGCGTCGCGCGCCAGGAGAACCGCGATCGACGCCGCCGACCCGGCCGCGGCGACGACGACGGCGGCGACGGCGGCCCACCGCCGCGGCGTCAGCATGAGGAAGGTGACGAGGCCGACGAGCGCGACCGCGACGCCGCCGCGTGACGACGTCAGGTAGATCGTCGCCGCGAGTGCCGGAAAGGCGCTGACGGCGAGCCCTCGCCAGAGGGCGCCGTGCGACTCGGTCGCGATGCGGAGGAGAAGTGGGAGGGCGAGCCCGACCAGGATCGCGAGCCCGTTCCAGTACTCGACCGGGTAGCTGAGCCGCGTCACCGACGCGGGGAGGAAGTCCGGAACGTCGCCGGACGGGAGGACGTCGAGGAAGAGCCGGGACGCGAGCGCGAGTACGCCGGTCGCCGTGACGCCGAGCGCGATGCCGTCCGCCCAGCGGCCCGCGTTTCGCCGTGTCGCAGCGAAAACGGCGACCAGGAGGACGGCGACGTAGAGCGAGACGCGGTTGAACTCGTTGAAGGCGCGCTCGTCGCTGTCCGCCCACCCGATCGACGCCGCGGTAAAGACGGCGAGCGCGGTGACGAAGCCGCCCGCGATGAGCGCGGCGCGCGGCGGCCGGGCGAGCGGCCAGATGCCGAGGACCACCGCGATGACAATCGTCCACCACGCCGCGATCGCGAGCGTGGCACGGCTCTCGAGGGCGTACGTGCCCCGGTCGAAGGCGATCCAGAAGACGGTTCCGCCGACCGCGATGGGGAGAAGTAAGCGCGCGATCAGCGTCATTTGACACGTCCGGGGCCTACGACGACCATGTTCCTGATGGATCGAGCGGAAGGCAAAGGGCCGAGTTTCCGCGGCTGGAAGCGGGGCTTCCTCGTCGGCGCCACCGTCGTCGGCACGCTACTCGCTCTAGCCGGACAGGCCGCTGCTCAGTCGCCCTGCGGCGTCTCCGCGATCGACCAGTACGTGGAGTGCGTGCCGACCGGCGACGGGCGGAGCTCGTCGGGCGCGAACCAGGGCGCGCAGCCACCTTCCGCGCCGCTTCCACCGCCGATCGTCGCCCAGATCGAGTCCAGTGCGGGCGACGACGCGGACGTGCTGCGAGAGGTCGCCGCATCGCCTCGCTACGGAGCGCCGTCGAAGTCCACCTCGCGCGGCGGCTCGAGCACGCACGGGCGGATCAGCGGCGAGGAGCTCGGGGCGGCCGACCCCGACTCGGCCGCGACGGCCGGCGGCGCCGTGTCCGCCGCGGTCAGCGCCGTCCAGGGAGGCGACGCGGCTCGATTCGTCGGCCTACTCGTCGCGCTCTTCGTCATCACCGCCGTGGCGGTCGCGCTTGCGGCGGTTCGCCAGAAGCGGCGAGCCGCGGCGTAGCTCCGGGCGGGCGAAGACCCGGGCCTGCAAAGCGGCGCGGGGGGCTCCGATACGATGGTCCGCACGGAGAAGTGGCCGAGTGGCTGAAGGCGGCGCCCTGCTAAGGCGTTAGGGGGGCACAAGCTTCCCTCGAGGGTTCGAATCCCTCCTTCTCCGCTCGACCCGCGGGCCGTACTCGTCGGGCCCGCTCCACGAATGACGAACCCCGCCTCGGGAACGAGCCATGGGAGCCGCTTGTCCGAGACGGGCGTTCGCCGCGCCGGGTGTGTGCGAGGGGGAGCCGGCCGTCTCATCATCCGCTTGCCGCCCGGCGGGGCCACCCTCCGAAGGGTGATCCGCGGCCCCGCGCGGTTTGAGGCCGTAGCGCCGTTCTGACAGTCTTTCCGCCGCGGTCGATTGTGAAGCTGCGGACTTTTGCCCTATCCGTCGTCGCCGCCGCGGTCCTTGCGACGCCGGCCGGCGCAGCGACGCCTGGCTTCTTCATCGGTGTCGTGGAGGAGCCGGCGAGCCTCGGCCAGGCGCGTCCGCATTTCTCCGAGCTTGGCCTCCGCGCCGTGAAGGTCTGGGTCGAATGGCAGCCGGGGCAGTCGACGCCGACGCCCGAGCAGACTCGGATCCTGATGCACGCGCGGGCCGCGCTCCCGGCGGGCACGAGGATCGTTCCGGCGGTCGGCTCGAGCGGCCGGAATGCGCCGACCGACGAGGCGCGCCGGAGCGAGTACTGCGCGTTCGTGCGCGAGCTTCTCCGGCCGTTCCGCTCCATCCGCGACGTGGTCATCTGGAACGAGCCGAACAAGACGGCGAACTGGGCCCCGCAGTACAACCCGGACGGCACGAGTGCCGCCCCCGCCGCGTACGTCGCTCTCCTCGCTCGCTGCTGGGACGTCCTACGAGCGTTCCGGCCGAGCGTCAACGTGGTCGGCGGCGCGACGTCGCCGCGCGGCAACGACCGGCCAAACGCCGTCAGCAACATCTCACACTCGCCGTCCGTCTTCATCCAGCGCATGGGTGAGGCGTACCGGGCGAGCGGCCGACGGCAGCGGATCTTCGACGCGTTCGCGCACCACGCGTACGGCTCGCAGCCCGGCGAGCGGCCGTGGCGCGTCCACGGCGCGACGCAGATCTCACAGGGCGACCACTTCAAGCTCATGACGGTCCTCTCGGCGGCGTTCGGCGGGACAGGGCAGGCCGTGCCCGGCCAGTGCCGGCCGGGCGGGTGCGTCTGGATCTGGTACGCCGAGTTCGGCTACCAGACCGAGCCCGACGAGGCGAGGCGCCCGCTCTATACGGGCGAGGAGAACTTCGTACCGATTCCCGATTTCGCCGGCGGCGAGCCCGCCGGGGCGTCGCTGACGCCGACGGCGCCCGACCAGTCGACGCAGATCGTCGACGGCATCCGGCTCGCGTACTGCCAGCCGTACGTGCAGGGCGTCTTCAACTTCAAGCTCGCCGACGACTCGCACCTCGACGGCTGGCAGTCGGGGTTCCTCTGGGCGGACTGGACGCCGAAGGACTCGTACTCGGCGTTCCGCGAGGCTATCGCAGAGGCGCGCGCCCGTTCGGTCGACTGCTCGCGCCTGAAGGGCGGCCCCGTCCCGGGCGTCGACCTGCGCGCGCCCCGGAAGGTCGCATACCGGCGCGTCCTCGTCCGCAGCCGGCGCGTCGCGCTCGACTGGCGTGAGAGCGGCGAGCCCGACGTCATGGGCTACCGCGTCTACCGGGCGCCCCGGCGCGCCGGCCGGTACACGCTCCTCGTGCCGCGGCTCGTCACCGCCTCCGCCTACGTCGACCGGCGGGTGCGGAATGGACGGACCTACTGCTACGCGGTGGCCGCCGTCGACTCGTCCGAGAATGCGGGCCCCCGCTCCCGCCCGCGGTGCGTGACGCCGAGGCGCCGGTAGGCACGACTGTCACGGGTAGGCTCGGCGGCCCGTGCGGATCGGCCGGCGCGAGGTCTCGCTCACGAACCTCGAGAAGGCCTTTTTCCCGCGCCTCGGGGCTGACGAAGGGCGACGTCATGGCGTACTACCTCGACGTCGCCCCGCTCGCGTTGAACCACGTCGCCCGGCGGCCGATGCAGATGAAGCGCTACCCGAACGGGGTCGAGGGCGCGTTCTTCTACCAGAAGCGGTGGCTGTAAGGAACCATGCGGGTTTTCACGACCTCGGAAAAGTCTGAGACCACACGGAGACCACACCACTACGGCGCCAGAAGCTCGCGCCGGCGCTCCATTTCAGCCTCGATTACGGCGACAGCTGCAAGATGGCCCCGCGCCTTGTTGTGCGCGAGAGACGCTTCAAGCTCTTCCCATCAGGTAGCGCCGAAAAGACCCAGCCGGATGGCGGTTCGGTGCTCCCGCGAACGGGGTACTGCGCGTCCTGGGCGCCGGTCTTGCGTCCCGAGGCCCGCCGCAGCCTCGCGGATCCCGGCGCCCTCTTCTATGACATAGGTGCTTACGCAGCGCCGAAGGTTGCGGTTTCGTCGGCGCGGACGTCCTCGAGGAGGCTCGATGGAAAACTGCCGCTCGGCGCGGCTGCTACGTCCTGGCTCCGTATTCACCCACGCTCAGGATGTTGCCGTCGGGATCCTTGAACCAGGCTCCCGCAATGTCACCGACCCGCGCAATCCCGTTTTCTGTCTTGATCTCGCCCATGTCGTACTCCTCGAAGGTGACGCCGCGCCCGCGCAGCTCCTCGACCGCAGACTCGATGTCGTCCACGTTGAAGCCCATGATCGTGTGCCTGCTCTCTCCGGCGCCGACGCTCTTATAGAGCGAGAGTGTCCCGTTGCCGCTGCGCAAGCGTGCCATCGGCGTTTGTGGGAGATCGAGACGCTCGACCAGCTCAAGTCCCATCGTGTCCACGTAGAACGAGAGAGCCCTGTCCAGGTCGGAAACCGGGACTACCGCCTCAGGCTGAGCGTTCGCGATCACGATTGCCTCCTTTTGTCGCAGTTGGCGCGAGGTTCCCAAGCGCGGCGAGCAAATGCAAGCGGACGGGGCTTGCCGGGCAAGACCACACCGAGACCACCCGGGGACGCGATTCCATCACCTTGACGGCGGATACGGCACCGTAGTTTTCGCTCAACCATGCGACCTCCGCTGGGAGGAGGTCGCCGACGTCGATCCGGCTGCGTTCACGCTGACCTCGATACGCGAGCGGATCGCAGCCGTCGGCGACCCGACCGCCCAGATGTGGCGCCGCCCGGTCAGCCTCCGGCCGCGCTTTGGGCGCCTCGGGCTAGAAGCTCCGGCACGGTAGGGTCGCCGGCCTGCGGCCGCGGACGCACCTGGTCGATCGTGCACTGTTCGGGATCCTTGTCGGGCCGGAAGCGGAGGAACCTCGTGTTGTGGCGAAAGCGCGCGCCCTGCCACTTGTCGTAGTGGACCTCGACGACGAGCCTCGGTTCGACGGGTGACCAGTCGAGCACGACCTTGCGCCAACGGCTCGGCTCTCCGCGCGGCTTTCGCTCCGGGTTGCGGCCGAGAAGCGGCTTCACGTGCGCCTCGACCTCCTCGCGCCGCTTGCCGATCGTCGCCGTGCCGACGGGCCGGAGCTGCCCGTCTTCGTAGAGGCCGACCATCAGGTTGGCGAACCGTCCGCCCTTCTCGCTCCACGTGACGCCCATGACGACGCAGTCGGCGGTGAGCCGGCGCTTCACCTTTACGACCGCCTCCCGGGAGCCGGGCGCGTACGCGACGCCGAGCCGCTTCGCGACGACGCCGTCGAACCCTGCGACCTCGAGGCGGTCGAGCCAGGCGCGAGCTTCGGTCGTGCTGCGCGTCGCGGGCGAGACGTCGAACGGAAGCTCCGCGAGCCTCGCTCGTCGCTCCTCGAGCGGAAGCCGGTGAACCGGCTCGCCGTCCCAGAGGAGCACATCGAAGGCGACGAACCTCGCCGGGTGCTCGCCCGAGAGGCGGCGGATGCGGCTCTCCGCGGGGTGCAGTCGCATCTGGAGCAGGTCGAAGTCGAGCGCGCCGCCCGTCTCGATCACGATCTCGCCGTCGAGCGCCGAGCGCGCCCGCAGCCGCTCGCCGACCTCGCGAAGCTCGGGGAAATAGCGAAGGAGCGGCCGCTCGTTGCGGCTCCACAGGTGAAGGTCGCCCTCGAGGTTCTCGAGCACGCCGCGGAAGCCGTCCCACTTCGGCTCGTACTGCCACCCGTTCTCGGTCGGAAGCTCGTCGACGAGCTCGGCCTCCATGGGAGGAAAGGGGAGCGCGGACGCAGGCACGGCCAGGCAGACTAGCGCCATGCCCCTTCTCGACGGCGTTTGGCGTGTAGAGCGCAAAGCCGGCGCGCTCCCGCCCTTCGGCCTCTCGAAACGCATCTTCGGCGACGCCGGGTGGACGCTCGCCGCCGGCCTCCCCGCCGCCTACTTCCGCGTCCGGCGCGGGAGCGACGGCGCCGTTAGGCTCGACTACGTCGGCTGGCCCGTCCGGGACGAGCTGACGCCGCGCGACGACGGCTCGTGGGACGGGCGCGGGCTCCTGCTCGGCCGCGAGTTCTGCCGCTTCCGCCTCGTCCGCGAACCGACGTAACCGCGCCGCCCGCTGCGCCGTCTAAGCGGCAAGCGATGAAAAGGGTTGCGATCACGGGACTCGGGGCGATTACGCCGCTCGGAAACGACGCGAACGCGACGTGGGAGGCGCTCGTGGCGGGCAGGAGCGGGATCGACTTCATCAAGCAGTTCGACGCGTCCGAGTTCCCGGTGCGCATCGCCGGCGAGGTCAAGAACTTCGATCCGGAGGATCACGTCTCGGCGAAGACCGCGCGGAACGTCGACCGGGCAGTCGTGTTCGCGATCGCGGCCGCGCGCGAGGCCCTCGCGGACGCGGGCGTGAACGGCTACGACCCCGAGCGGGTTGGCGTCGTCGTCGGCTCCTGCGTGGGCGGGATCAACCAGGCCGTCCAGCAGTGGGACGTCCTGAAGGAGCGGGGGTGGAGCCGAATGTCCCCCTTCTTCCTCGCGAACTTCCTCGTCGACGCGCCGACCGGCTTCCTCGCGATCGAACTCGGGCTCCGGGGCCCGAACTACGCCGTCGTGTCGGCCTGCGGGACGGGTTCCTCCTCCATCAGCGAAGGCGCCGAGCTGATCCGCGACGGAAAGGCGGACGCGGTGCTCGCGGGCGGAACGGAGGGGGCCGTCACTCCCCTCATCCTGGGCGGGTTCTGCGCAATGCGCGGGCTCGCGAACGACGAGGAGAACCCGGCGCAGGCGGCGCGCCCGTTCGACGCGCGCCGCGGCGGCTTCGTCATGGGAGAGGGCGCCGCGATCCTGATGCTCGAGGATCTCGAGCGGGCGAGCGCCCGCGGGGCGAAGATCTACGCAGAGGTGCTCGGCCACGGAACGTCGAACGACGCCTACAACATGGTTCAGCCCGACCCGGAGGCGACAGGCGTCGTGGCCATGATGCGCCAGGCGCTCGAGACGGCTGGAGTCGCTCCCGAGGACGTCGACTACGTGAACGCGCATGGAACGGGCACTCCGCTCGGCGACGCGGCCGAGACGAAGGCGATCAAGGAGGTGTTCGGCGACCATGCGTACGAGCTCGCCGTCTCCTCGACGAAGTCGATGACCGGGCACATGTTCGGCGCCTCCGGTGCGGTCGAGGCGATGGCGAGCGCGCTCGCGATTCACCATGGCGTCGTCCCGCCCACGATCAACTACGAACAGCCCGATCCGGCCTGCGACCTCGACTACGTGCCGAACGAGGCGCGCGAGGCCGGTGTCCGCGTTGCGCTCTCGAACGCGATGGGCCTCGGCGGGCACAACGCCTGCGTCCTGCTCGGCCGCGCGGACTAGCGTCTTCGCGACCCGGAGCGCCGCTACAATCGCGCCGCCTCGAAGTTCGCTTCGGGCACGTCACGCGGAGGTCGGGCGAGCGGATGAAGGACTTTCTCTGCGTAGCGGCGTCGTTCACGGCGTTCTCGGTGCTCGCGGCGCCGCTTCCTGCGGCAGCCGCTCCCGCGGAACCGGCCGCGAAGTTCGTCCCCGGTGAGGTCATCGTGCGGTTTCGCGCTGCCGAAGGTCGTTCGGGCGGCGGCGCGGCGCTCCACGCGGTCGGCGCGACGATTCGGCGAGAGCTCGCGGTCCCACGTGCGGTGGTCGCGTCGCTGCCCGACGGTTGGTCGGTGCCGGAGGCGGTCGCCGCGCTCGAGGCGGATCCGGAGGTTCTCTACGCCGAGCCGAACTTCGTCTACCGCCTCTCGCGCACGCCCGATGATCCGTTCTTCCCTCAGCTCTGGGCGCTGAGCCAGGCCTCCGACCACGATCTGGACGCGCCCGAAGCCTGGGACGTCACGACCGGGAGCCGCAGCGTGATCGTGGCCGTGATCGACAGCGGCATGGCGTACGACCATCCCGATCTCGCCGCGAACGTCTGGACGAACACGGCCGACCCGCCGGGAGGCGGCGATCAGGACGGGAATGGGAGGATCGACGACACCCGCGGCTGGGACTTCGTCGACGCCGATGGCACGCCGCTCGATGAGAACGGACACGGAACGCACGTCGCGGGGACGATCGGCGCCGCCGGCAACAACGCGACGGGCGTGGTCGGCGTGAACTGGCAAGTCTCGCTGATGGCGCTGCGCGTGGGCGACCGGGACGGCAGTCTGACCGCCGCGCGCGTGGCCGACGCGGTCGCGTACGCGTGCGCGAAAGGCGCCCGTGTCGTGAACGGGAGCTTCGGCGGCCCGCGCCAGTCCGCCACGATCTTCACCGCCCTCAGCCTCCCGACATGCTCGAACACGCTCTTCGTCTTCTCGGCCGGAAACGGGGGACAGGACCAGATCGGCGACAACAACGACGTCTGGCCGCAGTTCCCGTGCAACTACGCGCTGCCGCGCATCCTCTGCGTCGCCGCGACGGACCGGGGCGACGCGAAGCCGCGCTTCTCGAACTTCGGCGTCTCGACGGTCGACCTCGCTGCGCCGGGCGTCGAGATCGCGAGCACATGGACGGCGGGCGACTACTTCGTCGCGGCCGGGACGTCGATGGCGGCGCCGCACGTCTCGGCGGTCGCGGCGCTCGTCTTCGCGCGCTTCCCCGCGCTCGGAGCGCAGGAGGTGCAGAACAAGATCCTGAACGGCGTGGATCGGGCGCCCGGACTTGCCGGCTACGTCGCCACGGGCGGCCGCGTGAACGCGCTCGGCGCGCTGAACGCGCCCGCGTCGGCGTTCGCGCCGCCTTCGCCGCCGCCCGCTCTGCCCGCGGTACTTCCGCCCCCGCCGGCTTCGGTGTCCCCGCCGGCGGCGCGCGACACGGCGGCGCCGAACACGCGGCTCGGACGCGGCCCGGCGCGGATGACGCGGACGCGGACGGCCCGCTTCACGTTTTCGTCGACGGAGCCGAGCTCGCGCTTCCAGTGCCGGCTGAACCGCGGCCGCTGGACGGCGTGTCGCTCCGGCAAGACGTATCGCGGCCTCCGGCTCGGCACGCACACGTTCCGCGTCCGCGCCATCGACGCGGCGGGGAACGTCGACGCAACACCCGCACGGCGCGCCTGGCGGGTCGCGTAGCCCGCAAACCGAGCGTCGAGACCGACCGTATACGGTCGCGAGTGCTCGTACGCGCGCGTCTATTTCTTCCCGCGTTCCTTGCCCTTGCGCTCGCACCGGCCGCGTCGGCGCAGTACCCCGAAGACCCGCCGAGCGGCGGGCTGACGGTGAACATCGGCAGCGCCACGGTCACCGAGGGAAACGCTGGCACGGTGTCGGCGACGTTCGCCGTCACGGTTTCGCAGGCGTCTTCGTCGCCGGTGAGCGTCGACTACGCGGCGCCTCCGCCCGTGCCGCCCGTCGGGAACGCGACGGTGAACGCCGACTACCAGGCGACGAGCGGGAGAGTCACGATCCCCGCCGGCTCGATGAGCGCGACGATCGTCGTCCCGGTGCTCGGCGACACGACTGCCGAGCCCGACGAGATCTTCTATGTGCACCTGTCGAACCCGACCGGCGCGGCAGTCGGCTCGCACCACGGAGCCGGCACGATCGTCAACGACGACGGGGGCAGCCTGGCCCCGGACACGCGGCCGCCGAACACGTTCATCCACGGCGGCCCGCGTCGGGTGACCCGGTTGCGCACCGCCTCGTTCCACATCGCCTCGAGCGAGGCGCGCTCACGCTTCCAGTGCAAGCTCGACCGCCGCGCATGGCGCGCCTGCCGCGCGAGCGTCACGCTTCGGCGGCTCTCCCGCGGGGTTCACACGTTCCGCGCCCGTGCGATCGACCGGGCGGGGAACGTCGACCGCACACCGGCCGCGAAGACCTGGCGAATCAGATAGCGACGCGCCCGGTTAGCCGCGAGGGGACCTCTAAGCGGCGGTGCCGCGCACCACGTCGAAGAAGCCCCGCCCGATAAGCGGCCCGTAGCGGCGGCCGATCCGTGGCCAGACGTACCACCGGTACCGCGCGCCGCGTACGAGCGAGCGCCGCTCGCCTTCGAACCGCCAGCTTGGCTTGAACCGGTACTGGCTGGCCGACGGCCAGACGCTCAGGATCTTCTCGCGGCCCCTCCACACCTGGACGTTGTAGAAGCGAGCGCCCTCGACGTTTACCCAGTCGAGCGTGACCGGCCGCCGTACGTCCTCGCCCGATGCCGGCGTCACGAGCGGCCGGGAATAGCGGAGCGTGAACGCACGGGGCGTACTCGTGTGGCCGGCGTTGTCCGAGCAGGTGCCCGTGACGCTTGCCTGCTCGCTGCTCGGGCCGCTGTAGGTGGCGGTGCTGCAGGAGGCGACGCCCGATGTGGCGTCCGCACCGGCGAAGCTGAACGCGACGGGCCGGTTGTACCAGCCGTACCGGTCCGGAGCCCGGGCAGCGATCGCCCGCGTCACCTCCGGCGCGGTCGCGTCGTACTTGAAGGTAACGGTTGCCGAGCTCTGGTTCCCAGCCCGGTCGCGGCACGTACCGGTTAGTTGGCTCGAGGCGGTGTCGGGCCCGGTGTAGGCGATCGGCGCCGAACAGGATGCAACCCCGGAGACCGAGTCGCTGCCGTTGAAGCGCGCAGTCACGTGTCGCGTGTACCAGCCATTGAAGTCGGACTGCCGATCGAGGAACGCGCTCGTGGCCGGCGACGTCTTGTCGATCTTGACCGTGTAGATGTAGGCACCGGACGCTCCCGAGTGGGTCTTCGCGGAACACTTGACATCCGTCCCGCGCGTTTCCTGGCTGAACGTTCTTGTGTCGCACCCCGCCGTTTCGGCGATCTCAGACACGGGCGTGACACTCCATGCGACCGTGAGATTGCTGACATACCACCCGTCGTTCCCGGGCGTGCCCATCAGAATTGGCGTTATTAGCGGAGCCGTCGAATCAGCCGCCCCCGTCGCGGGGCCGACGAGCGTGACGACTGCGAACCCGGCGATGGCCGCGAGGAAGGTGAACGTCTTCCGCTCGCCTCGCCGCCGCCGCCAATTCGACCCCCGCCGGGTCACCGCATACCGCCATCCGTTGCGTGGGCTACCGCGGCGACGCTACTCCTCATGTCGCCGTATGTCAACGCGCGGTTCGGACCGCCGGTGACGTCGCCGATCCGGCTGCGCATCTTGGCGAGCGCGCGTCTCAGGACACGGGAGACCTTGGCCTGCGAGATGCCGATCGCGTCTGCGATCTCGGCCTGGCTGAGGTCGCAGAAGAAGCGGAGATGCAGGATCCGCCGTTCCTGCTCGTCGAGCGCCCGGGCGGCGAACGCGACGAGCGCACGATCCTCCGACATCTCGCGTGTCCGCTCCGCGGCGACAATCACGCCGCGTTCCCCGGCCGACTCGCCGGCGTCCGTTCCTAGCTCCGCGATGAAGTCGGCGATCGGTCGGGACTCGCGCATCGCGCGTGGCACGGTGACGGGCCAGATGTTGTCGCGGAGGTGCCGCTTGATCTCTCCGGCGATCGTCGGCAAGGCGAAGGCCCCGAGCTCGGAACCTCGCTCCGGGCGGAACCTGTCGATTGCCTTGATGAGGCCGATCGATCCGACCTGTATCAAGTCCTCGAGCCGTTCCCCGCGGTCGCGGTGCCGGTGCGCGAGGAGACGGACCAGCGGCATGTACTGGTCGACGAGGCGCGCGCGCGCGGCGAGATCGCCCCGGTCGCGGTACGCCCGCACCAGGGCAATCGCGTCGGCCGCAGCGGCGCTCATCAGCGTCTCGGCGGGTCGGGTGAAGGGGCGGGCGGAGGCCGCTCGTCCGGGGACGGACGGCTCGGCTGCGGTGCGGGCGGCGCGGGCGGCGGCGCCGGTGGCGGCGGGGACGCCGGCGGTTGGGGCGGCGGTGGAGGTGGCGCCGGCGGGGGCGGCGGCGATGACGCGGTGGCCGCTGCGACGCCCGAGCGCGCCCCGGCGGAGTCGGCTACTAGCTGGACGTCCCGCTCGTCGGTCTTCGTCGGAGGCGGCGGCGGCGGGAGCGTCGCGACGACGAGCAGCCCGCGCGCCGTCACGAGGACGATGCTTCGCTCGCGGGGGAGGTCGAGCGCCCGCCCGTTCAGCCGGCCCCGGAGGTTCCAGGGCGTGTCGAGGCGGAGCCAGAGCCGCACTCCACGAAAGCGAAGAGCCTGCCCGGGCCGGGCCGTTCCGGTGAAGAGGAGCTTCCCCACGGCGGAACCGCGCCGGACGGCGAGGCGCGCTGCGCCCCCGGTCGCGGTGACGCGGACAACGGCCAAGCGCGTCTCGAGCTCGGTCGCGTCCGTCGCAAGCACGGGGGATCGATCCGCGGGCTGGGGCCGCGCACCGGCGGCGCCGATCGCCGCGTCGCCTCGAGGCGAGTCGCCGCCAGACCGCTGGAGGATCGCGAGCGTCCATGCGAAGACGAGGATGCTCGCGAACGCGAGCGCAACGGCTCGAGGCATGGGTTGTCGCCGCTTGGGAGACGCCCGCCGCTCGGGAGGGGCCGGCGGGGCGTCGACGGGCTGCGCGTCGACCGGGTGGGCATCGCCCGCCTCCGCGTCGCCTCGCTGCGCGTCGCGGTAGCCGAGCTCGGCGGCCCACCGGTCAAGTCCCCCGTGGCGGCTCGCGGCAAGGTAGAGGTCCATCCGGGCCTCCCGCTTGAAGTCGAGCGCGCGCGGCCATTCGGGACGGTCGGCGCAGAACTCGACGAGCTCGCTGCGGATCCGTTCTTCCGTCCACTTTCGCTTCCTTCCGGCGCCTGGGTGAGCGAGCCGGTAGTACGTCGCCCGACCCGAGCCGTTCCGCTCGAGGAGGCCGATCTTGACGAGCTCCGCCAGGTCGTACGCCGCCTGCGAGCGGCTGACGCATCCGATTCGCTCGTACTCGGCGCGCGTCAGCTCACCGGACTCCCGTCCGGCGAGATCCGCGAGCACCCTGCGCTGGGCCGGTTTGAGGGTGGCGGCGAGCCGCTCGACCTCACCGACCGTACGCCTCCCGTTTGGCGGTTCGGCCATGTCGAACCATGTCCATTCTTGACGACCGAACTCCTTCGTGCAAGGGGAAAACTGGGAGTCGGAACCCTTGAGGAATCTCAAGCGTTCTTTCCCGGAACGCGACCCTTGGACGAGCTTCGATCTTTCGTCCAATCGATTCGAAACGCTACGAAACCCGCGTTCACTACGCGTTTCCCGTCCCTCCCGGCGTGCTGCGTCCGGCTAGTGAAATCCAGGGAGCTGGCGTCGAAATTCAGACGGTTACTTTTCGACTGAAAATCAGGACGAGAATTAGGTGATCCCGTGACTTACGGGTCTGAAAAGTGGGTACTTCGTTTCTAGATGACCGATCCGGCCGGGTGTGCGCGCCGTGGCGCGAGCCGGGTGAGGAGCCGCGTGCTTCGCCTGGTCTGGCTCCACGCCGTGCTGGTCGCTCTCGTGACTCTGGCGCACGCGCCGAGCGCGCTGGCACAGCTTCCGGACATAGACGTCGCCGACGCGATCGTCGCCGAAGCGTCGCCGACGTCCGCGCCGATAGAGACAGCTCAGCTGGCGGAACAGGCCGCGTCCGTGGCGCAGGCGGCCGGTGCCGAGGCGGCCGCGCTCCAGGAGGGGGCGATCGACGTCAGCGCTCCAGCCGTCGTCGCGAGTCCCGGCGCGGGAGCAGTCGTAGAGCAGGCGAACAAAGTGGCGGCAGGCGCGGACACGACGAACGCCAACACGGTCGAGCAGGAGCTCGATCAGAGCCAGGTTGCCGGCGGAAGTGCAGCTCCCTCGGGTGGAGGCGAGGCACAGGAACAGGCCGGCGTGCAAGCGGCGCAGACGAGCCAGGTCGCCTCCGCGCAGGCGGTCGTCGTACAGAACCAGCCGGTCAACATCGCGATCCCGATCATCGTGAACAGTCCGAACAGCCAATTCGGCGCCGTTCAGACGAACGGCGCGGCGGCGGCGGCCGGTGCCGCGAACGAGAGCTCGACCACGCAGCTCGCGAACCAGGCGCAGCTCGGCACGAGCTCGGAGGGCGGGCGGACCTCGTCGGGGCCCGGCGCACCCGTATTGCCGGGAGATCACACGGTGGTGCCCCCTGGTGGCGCGTCCGTTCCGACCGCCGTCCAGGAGGCGGTTTCGGGCCCGACCGCGCAGCCGAGCTCCGTCTGGATCTGGGTCTGGAACTGGACGTGGAACGTCCCGGAGGTAAGCGTCCCGAACGTCGGCACGCCGTGGATCTCGGGCGGGATGATCCCGCCGGTTGCAATCGACGTTGCGCCTTCCCTCGTCGACCTCGCCTCGGCCGTGGACGCGACGGTGCTGCCCGAGCTCGCCGGTCTCGTCGGCGCGCCTCCGAAGCCCTCCGGCAACAATGCTGGGCAGCCCCGGCCCGGGAATCGCGCGCGCGGAAGCGTCGCCATCGCACAGGCCGACGCAGCGCCCTGGCGGACGCAACTCGAGCGTCCAGGTGCGCCAAGCCTTTCGTCCAGTCTCGTCCACGTCCGCGCTAATGCGGACAGATCCCGCGATCGGCGCGCGCAGCCGGCTGACCCCTCGCTGCCGCTGCCGCTGCCGACGCATTCCGCGCCCGCCGGGTCGGGCGGCGCGAGCGTCTCGCCGTTCGGGTTCATCTTGGGGGCGCTGCTGATTCTCGCCTTTCACCTGGCGTCGGCTGCCTTCGCACTCAGCCGACGCTTCGCCCTCGCGTCTGCCGCCTGGAGACGCCAGGCGTACCTGTCCCCGCTCGAGCGCCCCGGCTGACGACCGCTCCAGGGTTGCTGCACGGCGCCGGGAGCCAGTCGACCCCGGCGCAGTCGAATCAACCAAGGAGTGGTGATGAATCCCAAGCTGATTGCTTTCTTGGTCGCCTGTCTGACCGCCCTCGGTCTGGCCGCGAGCCCGGCCTGGGCACAGCAGGGACAGCTGATCGGTCAGCTGGCACTGACCGGGCAGCAGGCGAATGCACAGGCGCACGCCGACCAGAACGCGGTCAACGCGAACGTCCCCGTCTCGATCGCCGGCGGCAACGTGAACGGCGGCTCGAGCTCGGCGACCCAGAACGCCGAGAACGAGGCGGAGGCCAAGGCCGAGAACGAAAGCGCGGCGCTTCAGCTGGCTGAGGCGACGCAGACCGGCGGCTCGAGCTCCTGCAAGTGGGGCTGCGGAGGTGCCGGGCAGTTCCAGGCGGTCGGCCAGTTCGCCGAGACCGGCCAGGCGGCGAACGCGGACGCGAACGCCGACCAGAACGCGGTGAACGCGAACGTGCCCGTCTCGATTGCGGGCGGCGACGTGACCGCCGGCCACAGCTCCGCCGACCAGAACGCCAAGAACGAGGCGGATGCGGAGGCCGAGAACGAGAGCAAGACCGTGCAACTCGCTTCCGCCGAGCAGACGGGTGGCGGAAGCACCTGCCACGCCGGCTGCGGCGGGTCGGGCCAGTTCCAGGCCGTCCTCCAGGGCGCGGGCACGGAGCAGAAGGCGGACGCCGAGGCGAACGCTGACCAGAACGCGGTGAACGCGAACGTGCCCGTCTCGATCGCGGGCGGTGACGTGAACGGCGGCTCAAGCTCCGCGACCCAAAACGCCGAGAACGAGGCCGAAGCGGAGGCCGAGAACGAGAGCAAGACCGTGCAGGTCGCCGACGCGACCCAGACCGGCGGCTCGAGCTCCTGCAAGTGGGGCTGCGGCGGAAACGGCCAGTTCCAGGCGATTGGCCAGTCCGCCTTCACGAGCCAGGACGCGGACGCCAAGGCGAATGCCGATCAGAACGCGGTGAACGCGAACACGCCGGTCGCGATCGCGGGCGGCGACGTGAACGCCGGTAGCAGCTCAGCCGACCAGAACGCCGAGAACGAGGCAAAAGCGGAGGCTGAGAACGAGAGCAAGACCGTGCAGCTCGCCGCTGCGGAGCAGACTGGTGGCGGCGGCGGTCACGACCTCTGCAAGGAAAAGGACAAGTGCGATCCTTGCAAGGACAAGTGCCACGACGAGTGCAAGTCCGGCTGCGGGGGCGACGGCCAGTTCCAGGCGATTGGCCAGTTCGCCCTGACGAGCCAGGATGCGGACGCGGAGGCGAATGCCGATCAGAACGCGGTCAACGCCAATGCGCCCGTCGCGATCGCCGGCGGCGACGTCAACGCCGGCTCGAGCTCGGCGACGCAGAACGCCGAAAACGAGGCGGAGGCGGAAGCCGAGAACGAGAGCCTGACGGTCCAGCTCGCTGAGGCGACGCAGGCCGGCGGCTCGAGCTCGTGCCAGGCCGGCTGCGGCGGCGACGGCCAATTCCAGGCGATCCTCCAGGCCGCGGGCACGGAGCAGAAGGCGGACGCCGACGCGGACGCCGATCAGAACGCGGTAAACGCAAACGCGCCCGTCGCGATCGCCGGCGGCGACGTGCACGCCGGCTCGAGCTCGGCTGACCAGAACGCCGAGAACGAGGCGGAGGCCAAGGCCGAGAACGAGAGCAAGACCGTGCAGCTCGCTGCCGCCGAGCAGACGGGCGGCGGCTCGTGCAGGGACAGGTGCCACACGCCCTGCGAGTCGCGGTGCACGGGTCGTGGGCAGCTCCAAGCGATCAAGCAACTCGCGCTGACCCTCCAGCGCGCGGACGCGGACGCGAACGCCGACCAGAGCGCGGTGAACGCGAACGCGCCCGTGGCGATCGCCGGTGGCGACGTCGACTCGGGCGACAGCGCGGCTGACCAGAACGCCGAGAACAAAGCGGCGGCTGCGGCCGAAAACGAGAGCCGGGCGCTGCAGCTTGCGTTCGCGCTGCAGACTCCCTGGTAAGGGGCTCTCGGACCTAGCGGACGGAGGTGGCCGCGCGAGCGACCACCTCCGGCTCTTGCTTACCCGCTAGCGCGGTCGACGGACGCGACGAGGTCAGGCGTCAGCTCGCCGAGCGAGCGGATCACGGCGTCCGCGGAAGCGAGAGTTTCCGGGTCGGGCTGGTACGCCGGGTTCGGAAAGGCGATGACGTGCATGCCCGCCGCCTTCGCGCTCCGGATTCCCGGCACCGAGTCCTCGATCGCCGCGCACAGGGCGGGGTCGAGGCCGAGCCGGCGCGCCGCCTCGAGGTAGACGTCGGGCGCGGGCTTCCCGCGCGCGACCTCCTCGGACGAGACGGTCGCGCGGAACTCGTGCGTGAGCCCGGCGAGCTTCAGGACGAGGTCGATCAGCTCCCGGTTCGACGATGACGCGAGGCCGAGCGCCCAGCGCGCGCCGAGGCGGCGGACGGCGGTCACGGCCCCGTCATTCAAGGGGAGCCTGTCGCGGTAAATCGTCTCGAGCCGCCCGACAACCTCGCGCGAGATCTCCTCGGGTGGCTCGGGGAGGCCTACGACGTCGTGCATGTAGCGCGACCACTCGAGCGAGCTCATCCCCATCATCTCGAGCTTCGCCTGCTCGCCGTACCGGCCGCCGCGCTCGCGCGCGAGCTGCTCGCGCGCCCGCGCCCATACGTCCTCGGAGTCGATCAGCACCCCGTCGAGATCGAAAACGACGGCGTCGATCACGCGACCCCCAGCCGTATCGCCCGCGCGGACAGTCCCCATGACATGGCCTGCTGGGACGGGGCCGGGCGACAGGACCTTCGCCGAGCAAGCGGCCTTGCGAGATCGTCACGCAACTGTCGCGTAGCGGCGCTCGAGGTACACGAGCGGCGGCGCCGCCCGGCCGCGCTCCGCGCCGACGACCCGGCCGACGAAGAGCGTGTGGTCGCCGACGTCGTGCTCGGCGGCCAGCTCGCACTCGATCCAGCCGAGCGCGCCGTCGACGAGCGGCGCGCCCGTCTCGCCCTCACGCCAGGAGACGCCGCGCCACATCGCGATCGGCGGGACGCCGCGCGCAAAGTGCTGCGCGACATCGCTCTGGTCGCCGGCGAGGAGCGACGCCGCGAATCCGTTCGCCTCACGGAGAAGCTCGTGCATGGCGGCGTGCCGGCTGATCGCGACCCCGACGAGTGGCGGCTCGAGCGAGAGCGAAACGAGCGACTCGACGGTCAAGCCGAGGCGCTCCCCACCCGCGTCGACGGTGACGACGGCGAGCCCGGAGGGGTACGCCCGCATGACCGAGCGGAGCGCGTCGCCGAGCCGGGTCAGCGGCGGCGCTTCAGCGAGAGCGCCTCGGCCAGCGAGGCAGAGCCCGGCTCGCGCGCTCGGGTGCCAGTACGTCCCGCCAGCGCGTCCTCGATCGTCGCGGCGATCTCGCGGAGGTCGTGGACGGCGCGATTTCGCCGTTCCTCGAGGACTCGGATTTCCTCGCGCAGCTCCTCACCACGCTCCTGCGAATCCTCCTCCAGCCGGTGCGCCATCGCCTCGGCAGCCTCGCGAACGGCGCGGGCCTCCGCCTGCGCGGCCTCGAGTGTCCGCCGCGCTTCCTCCTCGGCCGCGCGGCGCTCCTGGCTAGCGTACGAATCGACGGCGTGGCGCGTATCGCTCGCGTACGCGTCCGCGTCGGCACGGATCTGCGCGGCCGCTTCCTCCGCGGCGCGAAGAACGCCGGCAACGTGCCCCCCGACGTCGTCGGACGCGGGCGTCGGCGCGGCGGGCTCGGCGGGGCTCACCTCGGCGTCGCGTCTTCGCTGCGGCCGAGCACGGAGACGTTCCTGGGACGCAAGGAAGGCGCGAGTCTACTCGATCCACAGGGCCCTGTGGATGACGCGAACCAGGCAGAATCGGCGCGTGCCGTACCTGCGCCTGATCGACGAGCACGACGCATCGGGCGAGCTCCGCGAGGAATACGACGCGGCAGTTCACCGGGCTGGGAAGGTCTTCAACATCGTCAAGGCGATGAGCCTGCGGCCGCCCGTCCTTCGCGCTGCGATGGAGCTCTACCGCGAGGTCATGTTCGGCCGGTGTGAGCTCACGCGGGCCGAGCGCGAGCTGCTCGCCGTCGTCGTCTCGTCGGCGAATGACTGCCATTACTGAATACACGCGCACGCAGACGACCTCCGTGCAGAGGGCGCCCCGAACGAGCTGGCCGAGCATGCGGCGCACGACTACCGAAGCGCCGACCTGGAGCCGCGCGTGCGGGCCCTCTGCGACTTCGCGGTCCTCATGACGCGCGAGCCCGCACGGGTCTCGCAGAGCGACATCGACCGGCTGCGCGAGCACGGCTGGAGCGACGGAGGGATCCACGACGCGATCCAGGTCGTCTCCTTCTTCAACTACATCAACCGCGTCGCGGACGCGGTCGGCATCGACGACGAACCGGAATGGTCTCGAGCTAGCGCGCCGTGACGCTCGAGGAGCTGGCCGTCACCGTCGCCGTCCTGGCCGGCCTCGGGCTCGTGGCGAACCGGTTCGGGCTCTCGGCGATCCCCGCGTATCTCCTCGCCGGGCTCCTGCTCGGGCCCAACGAGCCGCGCGCGCTCGCCGTCATCGAGCCGTCGGAGGTGACGAACTTCGTCGCCGAGCTCGGGCTCATTTTCCTCCTCTTCTTCCTTGGCCTCGAGTTCAGCTTCGAGCGCCTCGTTCGGACCGGGCGCCACGTGGGGCTCGGCGGCACGATCGACCTCGTCGTCAACGCCGCGCTCGGCCTTTTCGTCGGGCTGCTCGCGTTCGGATGGAGCTTTGCCGCGCTCCTCGTCGCCGCTGCGGTCTACGTCTCATCGAGCGCGGTCGCCGTCAAGGGCCTGATCGACTTCCGACGCCTCGCCGACGAGGAGACGGATCTCGTGCTCGCCGTGCTGGTCTTCGAGGACATCGCGATCGCGTTCGTGCTCGCAATCGCGGCCGGGGGCGGGGCGGACGGCGCGGACACCCTCGTCCTGTTCGCGAAGGCGCTCGCGTTCGTCCTCGTTGCGCTCGCCGCCTCGCGCTGGCTCGCGCGGCCGATCGACGTCGCTCTCGACCGAATGCCGCGCGAGTTCTTCCTTCTCGCCACGTTCGCACTCGTGATCGGGATGGCGGCGATCGCCGAGCTGCTCGGTCTCTCGGAGGCGATTGGCGCCCTGATGGCCGGGATCGTGCTCGCCGAGACGTCGGTTCGAGCGGAGATCGAGGATCGTTTCTTCTCGTTTCGAGACCTCTTCGCCGCGCTCTTCTTCTTCGTCTTCGGGCTCACGATCGACGTGGAGGCGCTGGGCAGCGTCGGTTGGCTCGTCGCGGCCGCGGTCGTCCTCTCGATCATGGGGAAGCTGGCCGCCGGCTACGCGGCGGGACGCGTCGGCGGGTTCACGTCGCGCCAGAGCCTGAACGCCGGCTCGGCGCTCGTCGCGCACGGGGAGTTCACGATCATCATCGCGCAGGTCGGCGCCGCGAACGTCGCGCTCGCCGCGTCCGTGCGCGAGGACCTGGTCGCCTTCGCTGGGCTCTACGTCCTCGCAACCGCGACGATTGGCGTCGTCCTCATGAAGGAGTCGAAGCGGCTCGGCCGGGCGCTCTTTCCGGCGCCTAGACTGGAAGGGAGCGCCTGATGTCCAGCGAGGTTCGCGAGACGCGTCTCCCCGGGGTCGGGGTCAAGTACACGTGCGTCCCGTCGCACGGCGGCCGGGTCGCCGTGATCCAGCACAACGACGGGATGCGCGAGGTGTACTTCTTCCGACGCCGCGATGACGACGAGCCGCAAGCCGTCCTCCAGCTCGAGGACGACGAGGCGCGCCAACTCGGGGCCCTGCTCGGGGGCGCCTACGAGCGCCCCAAGGTCGTCGAGGACCTGGAGATGGCGATTGGGGAGCTCGCGATCGAGTGGGTGCCCGTCCCCGACACGAGCCCCGCGATCGGGAAGACCCTCGCCGAGTGCGGCTTCCGCCAGAGGACGGGAATCACGATCATCGCCATCCTCCGCGAGCCGGAACCGGTTGCGGGCGCGCAGCCGAGCGACGTCATCCAGAACGGGGATACGCTCGTCACGGTCGGCAAGCTCGGCCAGTACCCGGCCTTCAGGCGCCTGCTCGCCGAAGGCGACCCCGCCTGGGCGGCGTAGGGCCCAGTCGGAGCCGCCGGCCGGGCATACCCGGCGCCCACCGATCGGGACGGCCGCGCCGTCCGGGTGCCTTCGTGGGCTCCCCACGTGGAGCGCGACTGGCTCCAACGCGGAGCGGCGGAGTTCGTCGGCGCCTTCGCCCTCATCTTCGTGGGTGCCGGGTCGATCGCGGTCGCCGGGGTCGGCGGACGCGGTCTCGTCGGCGTCGCGCTCGCGCACGGCCTCGTGATCGCCGTGATCGCCTCCGCCGTCGGCCACATCTCGGGCGGACACTTCAATCCGGCCGTCACGCTCGGGTTCCTCGTCACCCGCCGAATGGATGCCCGGCTCGCCGTCGTCTACTGGGTGGCGCAGCTCCTCGGCGGAGTGCTCGGCGCCCTCCTCCTCACGCTGCTCCTTCCCGACGCCCTGACCGACCCCGTCGCGCTCGGCGCGCCGCTCGTCGCGAACGGAATCGGCGCAGGGGCGGCAGCCGTCCTCGAGGCGGTGCTCACGTTCTTCCTCGTCTGGGTGATCTTCGCGACCGCAGCAGACCCCCGCGGCACGTTCACATCGATCGCAGGGCTCGCGATCGGGCTGACGATCACGCTCGACATCCTGATCGGCGGCCCGCTTACGGGCGCGGCGATGAACCCGGCCCGCGCCTTCGGGCCGGAGCTCGTCCACCGGGAGTGGAGCGACGCGTGGGTCTGGTACGTCGGCCCGCTCGCGGGCGGCGCAGCCGCCGCGCTCGCCTACGAGGCGCTCTACCTCCGCCCGGCGCGGCCGGTCCCGGTCGGGCCGCCGGAGACGGGTCTCGAGGAGCCCCGCCCCGGCGACGCGGCGACCCGCTAGCGCAGGGCGGCGGCGAGAACGGTTCGTGCCTGCGCGAGCGCGCCCGGCGCAAGCGTGTGGCCGACGGGGTCCTCGCGGTACCTGACGTCGAGGCCTGCCGCGGTGAGGCGGTCGCGCGCGTCGCGGCCGAACTCGACCCGGATAATCGGGTCGAGCGTCCCGTGCGTGATCGACACCGGAAGCCCTGCCCGCGCGGCGAGGTCGAGCTCGAACCCCTCGACGCGCGGGACGAAGCCACTGAACGCGAGGACTGCGAGCGGTCGCGCACGCCCCGCTGCGAGCGCGAGCGAGTACGCCATCACGGCGCCTTGCGAGAACCCGGCGAGCACGAGCCGGTCAGGGCCGACCCCCGCTTCGTCGACGGCCGCGTTCACCCACCCAGCAAGCCGCTCGAAGGTCGGGAGAAACGTCCCCGGGTCAGGGAAGCCGACCTCGCGCACGATGTACCAATGCGCGCCTCCCGGCGGGAGCGCGAGTGGGCCGCGCGGGAGATACACGGCGAATCGGCGCTGGGCGTCGAGGACGTCCGCGAGCGGGGCGAGGTCGTGCTCGTCGGCGCCTCGGCCGTGCATGAGAACGAGGACGCCATGCGGATCCCCCACGGCCGGCCGCGCTCGGTGGACGAGCGCGTCGAGCGTCACGCGGCCCGGACGCCCGCCTCCGCGAGCATCCCCTTGAACGTCAGCGCGTTCACGGGCGCCTGGGCGATCCAGTCGCGCTCGCCGAGGCCGCGCGGCGCGGGCGAGCGGCCGTTGTTGTTGAACATCGCGTAGGCCTGCTGCGCTTCCTCGGCGAGCTCGCGGATCGGGCCGACCCACTCGCGGAGCTCCTCATCGGGATAGAGGTAGTCGAAGCGCTCCGCGGCGCTGCGACCGCGGATGTTCCAGGTCGACGCGTTCCGCCCGTGGAACCGCACGTAGACGGTCGGGCTCGTCAATGCGAGGACGGTCGGGACGAGGTTCCGGGCATCCGTCTTCGGCGCGTCGACGATGACATGGGTCGCACCGAGCTCCTCGAGGAATGCGAGCGTCCGCTCGCGGTTCTCGTCGTCGAGCCAGCTTCGGTGCCGAAACTCGACGAGCATCTCGTCGCCGCGCAGCTGCTCCTTTGCCCACGCCAAGTAATCGAACGAGGCCGGCTTGGGCACGACGTAGGACGGAAACTGGAGCAGGATGCCGCCGAGCTTCCCGGCCTCGCGAAACGGCGTGAGCGCCTCGTAGAAGCGCGCGAACACCTCGCCGCGAAGCTCGCGAGGCGGCCGATCGACGCGGCCCCGCTCGTCGGTCGGCGCCGTCTCCTGCAGGTCGGGAGGCAGCTGCTCACGCTTGACGGGATGGCGCGTCATAAGGGCGAATGCCTTCACGTGGAAGACGAAGGTCGGCGGCGTCCGCTCGACCCACTTCTCGACCGTCTCCGCTTCGGGCAGCCGGTAGTACGTCGAGTCGATCTCGACGGTGTCGAATCGCTCCGCGTAGTAGCGAAGCCGCTCCTCGCTCGTCCGGATGCCGCGCGGGTACCACCACTTGACGAGCGACTCGTCCGCCCACGAGCACGTCCCCACCCGAACAGCCGCCGGCATCGCGCGATCGTAGACCAGGTGATAGGTGTTGACCGCTGTTGAATCCCCCGCCCGGGGGATCTTTTGCCCCTGCCCCATCCGGGGGAGGTAGCCGCGCGGCACCCGGCCTAGCGTTGGGCCAGCAAGACAAGCTGCGGCCCGCCACGGGGAGGCGGGGGGAGGGACGGGCGAATGCGGAACGACGTGACGCGGGGAGCGGAGACGCTGGCAGGCGCGCTTTCGGCCGCGCGCGCCGGCTCGCGCGGACGAGGGCTTGCGCGCAGCGGGCGCAGGATCGCGAGCGTCGTACTGGCGCTCGTGATCGTGCTCGGCGCGCTCGCACCTACCGCCGGCGCGAGGCCGCGCGCCGCGCGCGGAAAGGACCGCGACCCGTATCGGGCCTTCGTGACCCCGCCGCTCCTCGAGGCGGCGCGGGCGAACAGGCAGCAGACGTTCGCGGTCATCGTCCAGGGCACGGGCAAGAACGACTCGCGGGCGCTGTCGCGCAAGACGCGCCACCTCTTCGAGGACGCCGGCTACCGGCCGCGGGTCGGGCTCACGTTCGATCTCATCTCCGGGGTGAGCGTCCAGCTGACCGGGGCTCAGATCCTGAAGCTCGCGCGCAAGTCGTACGTCTCGGCGATCACGCCGGATGCTCCCGTCGGGCTCTCGGCCTACTCGAACCCGCAGAAGTGGGTCTACGTAACGGGCGTCGCGCGCTTCTGGCGCGAGCGTGAAGGCCTGAACGCGCCGGCGATCGCAGTCGTCGATTCGGGGATCGACCGCAACCGCGCCGACTTCGGGTCCGGCTCGCAGATCCGCGAAGAGGTCGTGATGACGACGCTCTCGGGAAACTCGAGCGCCGACGGCCGCGGACATGGCACGTTCGTCGCCGGCATCGCGGCGGGCCAGGCGCCCGGGTACGCCGGAGCGCTCCCCGCCGCCCCGATCGTCTCCATCGACGTGATGGACGACAAGGGCATGGCGAGAACGAGCGAGGTGATCGCCGCCGCGGAATGGATCTACGAGAACCGGCAGCGGCTCAACATCCGCGTCGCGAACTTCTCGCTCCACTCGTCCGTCCCGAACAGCTTCATGTACGACCCGCTCGACAAGGCGGTCGAGAAGCTCTGGTTCGGCGGCGTGGTCGTCGTCGCCGCGGCTGGGAACTACGGCGTGAACGGCCAGCCCTCCGACATGCCGTTCGCTCCCGGCAACGACCCGTTCGTGATCACGGTCGGTGCGAACGACATCGACGGGTCGATCGGCCTCGGCGACGACGCGGCCGCTCCATGGTCGGCGTACGGCTACACGCTCGACGGGTTCTCGAAGCCCGAGATCGGGGCGCCGGGCCGCTACATGATCGGGCCTGTGCCGCCGAACGCGACGCTTCCACGCGAGCGGCCCGGGCAAGTTCGAGGCGAGGGCTACATGGAGCTCTCGGGGACGTCGTTCGCGGCTCCGCTCGTCTCGGGGATCGCGGCGTACCTCCTCGCAGTGCATCCGGAGTGGACGCCTGACCACGTCAAGGGCGCGCTCATGCTGACCGCGAGGCCACTCCCGTCGGCGCGCCCCGGCTCGCTCGGGGTCGGCGAGGTGAGCGGCCCGCGCGCGGCGGATCTCCTGAGCCCGCCGAACCCGAATGCGGCGCTCAACGAGTTTCTCGTGCGCGATCCGAACGGCGGCGCGAGCCCCGTCTTCGACGCGGCGAGCTGGGCCCGCGTCGCGACCGAGGACGCCTCGTGGGCGCGGGTCTCGTACGAGGACACGGCCTGGAACAGCGCGTCGTGGGCGCGGGAGTACTGGGAGTCCGCGTCGTGGGCGCGGAACGCGTTCGAGTCCGCCTCGTGGGCGAGCTCGGCGGAGGCGGCCGCATCCTGGGCGGCCGCGTCGTGGGCAAGCGTGTCGTACGAGGACGGCGCGGATTCCGACCCGGGCGTCGGCGGCGAGATCGCGTCGCCGGAAGAGCAGGCGGCGGCGGAGGAGGAGCTCGGGATCGCGGACCCGACGCCGGTCGCTGCCCCCTAGCGGAGTGGAGCGCAGACGAGCGTCCGCCCGGTCGCGGCCCGGGCGGGCGCTCGTGTGCTGCAGGCGAGTTCGCTCGCGAACGATCTACCGGGGCCGACCGTCACTGCATGACGCCGAGTTGGCCAAGCAGCGACGCGAGGTCGTAGTAGCGCCGCTCTTCGCGGATGCGACCCTGCTCGTCGAGCTTGGCGAAGACGCCAATGCGTAGCTCGACGACCTTGTTCGTGGCCGGGATTTCGCCTTCGGCGCCGCGCAGCGGACCGCTGTGCGTCGCGTGCATCGTGACCTCGAAGGCGTACGTCGTGCCGTCCACGATCGGGCGCTCGACGCTCGCATCGAGGTCGGGAAAGGCCGCAAAGAAGTCGGCGATGTCCCTCTCGACCGCCGCCGTTCCCCGCAGCGGCTCGGGGTACTGCGGATCTCTGACGACCGCGTCGGGGGCGTAGATCGCCGCGAATGCGGCCGCGTCATGCCGGTTGATCGTTTCGCGCTGCTTGCCCACCACGTTCAGCTGCGCTGCCATGCTCCTCCTCCAATCTCAGTCGCTCTCGACCGCACGCGCGGCTCGCGGCCGAGCTCATTTGGCGTGCGCTCACGTCGCTCCGCAGGCTGGCACCCGTCGCACTGGCAAGCATCGGTGAGCTCGCCGATCTTGCGGCGCGGATTCGCCTCCGAGCCGCACACAGCGACGGGCCGTGACTCGGCGACTCGCCAGCGGTGCCGGGGCCCCGCGGCGCCGAGCTGTCTCCCGTGGCCCGTCCCGCGCGGCGCAGCTCCGCCGCCGCTGTCAGCGCGAGACGTCTGTGTAATACCGGCTCAGCTCGGCTCGGTAGCTCTCGTCGCGGATCCGCTCCTCGTCGACGCCTGGTGCGTTCTCGACCTGATCCTTCGCGAGATCGATCTCGACGGTCTGCCCGACGTCGTCGATCGAGCGTACGAGCCCCGCCGGAACGAGGACCTTTTTGCCGAGAACCAAGGGGCCGGTGTCGACGACGATGAAGCTCGCCCCCGGCTCGTAGCTCGCGGAGTCCACCTTTCCTACGTCGCCGTCGGTCGCCTCCGCTGAGAACTTGGTCAGGTCGAGCTCCTCGACCTCAGCTCCGATGCCGGCCCTCCCCCGGCGTACCTGCTCGGGATACGTCCAAAGATCGCTCGCCATGACTGCCCTCCCTCCACGCTCAAAAGCCCTGATACCCGCGGCGGGACGCGCTCTCACCCCGAATGCGGTGGTCGCGGCCGCTTTTTGACGACCCACGACGATGAGGCGGGCGGGACTACGGTCGGCGCTACCTGGGTTCCCGCGTTCTTGCTCGACGGCTCCGGCGTCCAGCCGCATCGAGCCTCAGAAACCCGCATGGGAAGCGGCGGGAATGGGGTCGACCCACGAGACCGCTCAGCACGGCGTAGCGGTTTCCAGTCGATGAGCGCCTGGCGAGCGGCTAGCCCGCCGCGCCCGGCGTGACCGTTGCGCCGTCGCGGTGTCGGATGACCGGCTCACCCGCCTCTCGGTAGCCGGGCAGCCAGTCGCCGTACGAGCGGCCGTGCCTCTCCGGGGAGTAGGCGGTCGAGACGCTCCAGCCGATGTCTTCGGCGGCGGGCATCCGGCGAGATTGCATTTGCCACGCGCTCGGGGGAGGAAAGGTGCCGGTGATGACCAGCGTCTTCTCGCGAAGCGACGCGCCCGCGTTGGGCACAGGCGCGAGCCGGTAGGCGCCGTCGGCATCGACGGTGAAGTGGCCCACCTCCAAGCGTCCGGCGGTACGTCGGAAGCGCAGAGAAGCACAGCATGGCGGCGTCTTGACATCTCGCAACGTGAGCGTCAGTTGGACCGTGTCCGCTGCGGGCGGCTGCGCGAACGCAAACGTCGCGCAGACCGTTCGGCCGTCGATCTGGAACGCGGCGCGCGTGAGGTCGATCCCCGACATCGCGCCGGTGAGCTCGGCAACCGGCGCCGGCGGTGACCCCACGGCATACGTGAGAATGTCGCCGGCCGGATCGTCGACGACCGTCGCCGGCCCACGACAGCTCACCGGGGCAGCGGCGGGTGCGGTGACTCGCGGCGGGGGTTCAGGCGGATCCGGTGGCGTATCCGGTGACCGCCGTATGAGGACCGCGACGGTGCGGCTCCTGTGACCCTCGCGGGAGTACGCGCTTGCGAGCGCAACGTCGGGTGCCGGGAGGAAGTCGGGGTATGTGAGTTCGGCACTCCCCGCGACGCCATCGATCTTCAGCCGTTCTGTCGTCGGCGGCGACTGTCCACGGGCCACGACCGAGACGAGGAGCTGAACGGGTCGGCAATCGTCGGGGAGATCGTGAAACCGCCATTCGAGGCGGGTCGTGTGTTCCGTCACCGCCACGGCTCGGAGCCCCGGCGCTGGTGCAACGACAACCGGCCGTCGCGGCGGCTCGCTTCCGTCGTGGAACGTAGCCATCGCGCGCTCGCAGCTCGGGCTTGGATCCGTCTCGTAGCCCGTCGCCGTCGCGGGCGAGCTGGCGTCGATGAGTGGGTATTGCTCGCTGTTCGCGGGATTCGCCGGGCCCCCACAGGCCGTGACCACGACGGCCAGGAGCGGCACGATCGCCGCGGGCAGCGACGAGCCGAGAGTGCGCATGGCAGGCACGGCATGCGTATCGGCAGGGCCGCGCTCGGCCAAAAATCGGAAGCGTCGCCCGGCGGTATCGCTGCGGTGCGATCGTCGCGAGCCGCGCGGTCATCCGCTCGCCGCCAGAGCGCTGATTTCGTTGTCTTAAGACGTGCCCCACATCGGCTCCGTGCGGCAGTTATCGCCGCACGCGTACGTAGCCACACGCGCGCGCGGGCGCGCTCGTCTCGCCTCGCGCGGGTCTCGCCCGCGTCTGACCGGACCCACCGATCGGACTGCACGGTCCGTACGCGCGGGTGGGGAAAGGAGCGGATTCCTCTGCTCGCATGACCAATAGGACGCAAACCTCCCGGGCCCCGTGATGGTCCGGCAATCGTCACGCTCCAAGAAAGGAACCTGTGGCCAGACCAAGACACGTGAGGCGAGGAGGGCGGCTGGGCCTCGTCTTCGCGACAGTGATGGGCGCCGGACTCCTTGCGGTGGGGGCCGCCGCGGACGACATCACCAACAACATCGACCCCACCGTCGACGCGGCCGCCGAGGTCATGCCGCTCGTAAGGGGAGGCACGGACGGGACGACCCGGCTCTATGTCGTTCCGCGAAACGGCGACGGGAAGAACGGGTGCAACCTCACGGGCTCGACGACGCTGCAAGTCTCGATCGCGTCGAGCAACCCGGCTGTCGCGACAGTGAGCCCGACTTCCATCACCTTCACAAGCTGCGTGACCGAGCCGGCGGGGCCGATCGTCAGCGTCACGCCGCATGAAGTCGGTTCGGCCACGATCTCCGTCAGCCAGGTTGCGAATACGACGGGCGCGACCTTCAACTTCGCCCCGGCGACGTTCACCGTCAACGTCGCGCCGCCTCCGAACACTCCGCCACAGGTGGCAGTGGCCGGCGTCGCGGGCGGCGCGATCTATGCGAAGGGTGCCGTGCCCGTCGCGACCTGTCAGGTGACGGATGCGGAGGACGGCAACTCGTCGTTCGCGGCGACGCTCGGCCCGGTCGTCGGGCCCAACCACCTCGACGGCATCGGCGAGCAGACGGCGTCATGCTCGTACACGGACGCAGGAGGTCTCCACGTGGAGGCGTCCGAGACGTATGGGATCGTCGATCCCTCTGCGCCCGTGATCAGCCACGTGTTGGACCCGGCGTCCCCCGACGGGAATGGCGGCTGGTACAGGAGCGACGTCAGCGTGACCTGGACGGTCAGCGAGCCGCAGTCGCCGTTCTCGCTTTCGACGACGGGCTGCGTCGACGAGACGATCACCGCTGACCAGGCAGAGGAGTCGTACGCGTGCTCGGGATCGAGCGCGGGCGGTCTCGCGGGGCCGGTCGTCGTCAGCATCAAGCGCGACGCCACGCCGCCGACGATCTCGGCAAGTCGCTCCATCCCCGCGAACGGAGCAGGCTGGAACAACACGGAGGTTACGGTCGCCTACGAGTGCAGCGACAACCTGAGCGGGATCGACCCCGCCGTCGGCTGTCCGGCCTCGCAGGTGTACGACGCGAACGGCGTCTACACGGCGAGCGGGTCTACCGCGGACCGCGCCGGGAACACGAGCTCGGCGTCGGCAGTCGTCAAGATCGACAGGGACGCCCCCGTCATCACCGCTTCGGCTAGCACGCCGAGCGGCCCCTACGTGTCCGGCACGTGGACGAACGAGACGGTCACCGTCCACTTCGAATGCTCCGACGGCGGTCAGCCGGCGTCCGGTCTCGAAGGTTCCTGCCCGAGCGACGTCGTGCAGGCGAGTAATACGGACGTGAGTGGCGTCGACGTCTCGCGCAGCGTTTCCGACGTCGCCGGAAACGCGGCGACGAGCAACGTGATCAACATCAAGGTCGACAAGGACGCGCCCGTCATCCAGCTGGTCGGCCGGACGCCTGCGAATGCGAACGGCTGGAACAACACGGACGTCTCACTCGAGTGGAGCTGCTCCGACGATCTCTCCGGCCCTGCCGGCGCCGGCGACAACGCGTTCTTCCAGTACGAGGGCGCGGGCCAGTCGGCGACCGGTCACTGCGCGGACAACGCCGGAAACACGGCGAGCCACACCGTCTTGAACATCAACATCGATAAGACGCATCCATCCGTCTCTGCTTCGCTCGGCCGGGGACCCGACCACAACGGCTGGTACAACGCCCCCGTCGTCGTCTCCGCGAGCGGGACGGACGCCCTGAGTGGGATCGACACCTGCGAAACCTCGCTCTACAGCGGCCCCGACAGCGCCACGGCGTCAGCGGCGAGGAGCTGCACTGACAAGGCTGGCAACAGCGCCTCCGAGACGGTGCGCTTCGCGTTCGACGACACGAACCCGACGCTCAATCCGACCGTGTCGCCGAATCCGGTCGTCCTCCACGGCTCGGCGACGGGGAGCCCCGGCGCGAGCGACACCACCTCTGGCATCGACGCGGCGAACATGGGCTGCGATGCGGTCGTGACGACCAGTGTCGGCTCGAAGACGGTCGCCTGTCACGCGACCGACAACGCCGGGAACGGCGCGAGCGCCTCGGCGACCTACAGCGTCGTCTACGACTGGACGGGCTTCTTCCAGCCGATCGACAACGGCGACGCGAACGGCAACTACGTGTTCAACAAGGCGAAGGCCGGCAGCACGATCCCGGTCAAGTTCAGCCTCGCCGGCGATCAGGGCCTCTCGATCTTCGAGTCGGGCTACCCGCAGTCGGGCGCAATCGCGTGTGGAGCTTCGACGACGGATGCGATCGAGGAGTACTCGACCGCGACGGTCAGCGGCCTGAAGTACGACCCGCTGACCCACCAATACATCTACAACTGGAAGACGCAGAGCACGTGGGCGGGAAGCTGCCGCCAGCTGATCGTCAAGCTGGTCGACGGCACGTACCATCGCGCCAACTTCCAGTTCCTCAGGTAGCGAGCTCCAGGACGAGCCGAGCGGGAGCCTCAGTCCAGTCCACCCTGTCCGGTCCTCGTGTCTCGGCGAAAGACGACACAAGCCACGCTGCGCCAGCAAGCGCAAACGCGACAGCGCCAGCAGTCGGAGCCTTCTTCTTTCTCATCACCGCCGCCGTGATCGTCTAGGCACTTGTCGCGGGATAGTCCTCGAGCTCAACTCGGATACGCCGCTCTGATCGCGCTCGGCGTCGCGGTGATGCTTGCCTTGATCGTGGGAGTCGTTACGCTCGTTCTTCGCGCGATCTCCATAGGCCCTTCGTAGCTCCAGAGAGCAGGCCGCCCGCGCCTCTCATCCCATCTGCCGGACTACGACCCATAAAAACCCGCATGGAGACTGGGCGATACGCGCCCCACGGCGCGACAGCGAGCGCCAGCAAGCGACGCCCAAGGCTGACTAAGAGACGCCAAAGGCTGGCTAAGAGGCTGATTGACGCCGACTGTTAGCGGCCGCGAGCTCGAGAAAGCGGCTCCCCGCTGCCCGCGTCGCTACTCGGCGTCGCGAATCTCGCCCTCGGTCCTCTGTTCGACCACGATGCCGTCGGCCGCTTTCGCGTCGCGCGCCGCCTGCTTCTTCTCACGTTTCTTCTCGCGGCGCTCCTGGACTTTCCTTTCCCGCGCGATCTTCGCCATGGTCGTCTGTCGCTTGGAACTCCCCATCAAGTCCTTTCTCGGATCGTGTGCGCGTCCGCTCGTTGGGCTGCGTCGCTACGAAGGCTACGTGCGGAGCGAGTGACCGGGGAACCGCGTAAGCCGCGGGCGGGCAACAAGGCCGAACCGCGCCGGCGTCGGCGGCGCCCGATCGAGGGCGCCTCGGCGCCTCGGAGCGCACGCGCCGGACTTGTGTTCGTTCCGACGCGTGTCTTCTCACAACGACGGACAAGAAGGCGGAGGCGGAGCGATTCGAACCCTCGAGAGGCCACTGACCTCTAGCGGCTTCCGAGACCCGACAAAAGCGATTCTCGGCCCAATTCGCCAGGAAGTTCGCCAGTATCAAAGAACGAAGGAGGCGATCGCCGCGTACTGGCAGACGACGGCGATGACGACGAGCGCGTGGAAGAGCTCGTGATAGCCGAACACTGCCGGAATCGGGTCGGGCCTCCGCCGGGCGTACACGAGCGAGCCCGCCGTATAGAACACCCCTCCCGCGAGCACGAGGCCGACCGCTACCAGCCCGATCTCGTCGACCAGTTCGGGGAGTACGACGACACCGATCCAGCCGAGCGCGAGAGCGAGGACGACCTCGACCCATTCCGGCCGGTTCGACCAAGTGAACGCAAGCACGATTCCGGCAAGCGCGCCCGCCCAGACAAGCGTGAGCACGAGGATGCGCGCGCCTCCCGAAAGCGCGAGCGTGCCGAAGGGCGTATACGTGCCCGCGATGAGGAAGTAGATCATCGCGTGGTCGAGGCGGCGGAGCTTTCGCCTCTGTGCTGGCGGCCAGGTGATTCGGTGGTAGAGGGCGCTCGACCCGAACATCGCCAGGACGCTGAGCGCGTAGAGCCCGACCGCCGCCCGCGCGCGTGTCGTCTCAACACCCGCGACGAGCACGGTCCCCCCTACGAGGGCGAGGATGAAGGCGTACTGGTGCGAGGCGCCGCGCAGGCGCGGCTTCACCCGCGGTTCAGAGACCGTCTCGAGATCGCGGGACGCCACGACGCCGAAAGATAAGGCGCGCGGGCAAACTCGGAAGAGTTCTCCGCTCGCGCGACGATGCGGCCGTCGCTAACGTCGCACGGGGCGCCCTAGCCCTGTCCTTGATCCATCAGCGTTTCCGCCGCGTCGCTCAGACGCTCGAACTCGACAGCGCTTCCTCGCGGCATGTCTCGGTCGCGCTCCACGCGCCTCACCTCGACGATGAAGCTCTTCTGCACCCAGCCGCCGTCGTCGGTCGGGATCCAGTCGTCAAGCCGGGCGAGGGCGTTCGCGAGCGATCCCGCCGGGACGGGCAGCGAGACGGTTCGTCGTTCCCCGCTTACGAGGACGACTTCGAGTGCGATTGCCATCGGCTCACGAGGTTACTCGACCGACGCCGTGAGGGTCCACGCCCGCGGCGGTCCCCGGGGCCGTTTCAGCGCACCCCGGGGCCGGCGCCGGGCAACGCTCCTTCGGTCGTCGTCACAGTCTCCGCGTTCCCTGTATGTCCCGCCTGCGCTTTCGTGAGGGCGCGGGCAGGTCGGTTGCTACGGAGCAGGAGTACGAAACAACCGGCGAGGTCACGTAGCGAGCGTGCCGCGCCGTCGCCATCGCGGAGGAGCGAGCCTAGCTTGGAGGAATTAGCCGCGGTTCTCCGTTTGCCCAGCTGAGTTCTTCCGACAGAGGCGAGCATCCCTGCGACTCGTACCTCGTCGCCGAGGCCAAGCTCGCGCTCGCTTGTCAGCCGCCCCGTCGAGACGCTCTGGTCGCCCGACCGCAGTTCATACACGTACGACAGGCATCGCACCGGAATCACCGATAACGCGACAGGCGTTGTCCATGGGCTAAGAAGGCATGGCGGCGACCCCTACGGGCTAATCGGCATCGCGAGTCCCTCGGAGATCCTGCTCGGCTCGCCTAACACCGAGGTTGCGATTCCGGAGTCGGAGCGACGTGGGGCCTGGTCCGCGAAGCGCGATTGCGCGGCGCGGAGCTCCGAGGCGAAACGCTAACCTCGTGAAAGATGACCGGCGAGACGCAAGACGAGGCCCGAGCTGACCGAGACCATGAGCGGTCAGTAGAAGCGCACTGGCAGGTGGCCGAGGCCGGGGCTGAGGGAGAGCGCTCAGAGACCGCCGACCCCGACGAGCAGGAAGATGACTGGGAGAGCGAGGGCGGCACGCTCAGCCGGGAGCCGAAACAGCGCGGCTAGCAGTCGCGGACGCGTGACGACTACGCGCCAGCCACACCGTCAGGCGACGTACTCCTTTCCGTCGATCGTGACGGTCACGACTACACCGGCGGCCGTGATTCGCGACTTCCCCGTGCGGCGCAGCGCCTCCTCGACTGTCTCAAACTCCAACGTCTGCTCTTCGCGCCGCACTGCGTCGTCGCCGCCAAGTGTGCTGGCCGTCCGGATGCGGACGCTCGCAGAACCATCCCCTCGAGTCGTCACGTCGTACGTCTGCCAGGCGCGGCCCGGGCCGTGGACGCCCATACCGCCTCCTATTTCCCACGGGTAAGAAACCCACTCCGGGTGGCCGATACGTGCCGCGCCGTGGGAGGCCGCATGGGCGGGCGCGACCGCGCGGGCGCGCACGGCGGCCTGCGGCCGACCCCGCCCACCGGTGCCCGCGCCGCTGCACTCGCCGGTCACACTTTCGGCGGGGCGCTCTTCGACTGTGGTCAGCCTCATCCCGCGAATTGCGAGTCAAGCGGGCGGCGAACTGCCGGCGCTCGCAGAACGCATAGCCGGTTCCGCCCAAGGACGCATGACACGTCGCCCCGCGAGCCTTGGGGTGAAGCGTGACTCCCGCTCGCGGCATTCGCCGCGTCTCGCGCGCAGTCGAACTCCGCCTCACGCTTCAGCCCCTCGTCGTCCGCGTCCCGCGCGACGGGCTCGCGCCCGCCTGGCTCCGAGCGCGCGGCCAGTCGCGACCACCGTACTCCTGGGGTCGATGAGATCAGGGACGGCACCAGAAAGACGCGCGAACGCCGGGTTGGCCGCCTGTCCGCAACGGCCGCGCGAGCGCACAACTCGCCCCGGCTCGCCGCCGCCGGCGTGCTAGCCCTCGTCGCCCTCGTATTCCGGGTAGACGCGCACGGTGGCGCGAACGATGTCGCGGAGGCTGACGATCCCGACCGCGCGCCCGTCCTCGACGATCGGGAGGTGGCGAAACCCGCGCGTCACCATGATTTTCGCGGCTCGTCCGATCGGCATCGCCTGCGGCGCCGTAATGGGTCCTTCGGTCATCCACTCGGAAACGCGCGCTTCGCCTGGCTCGACCCGACTGGCGACCGCGTTCAGGAGATCGCGCTCGGTCAGGATCCCAAGTAGCCGGCCGGCGTCCATGACGATGGCGGCGCCGACGCCGCGGTTGCTCATCTTCTCTGCGGCGTCGGCTAGCGTGTCGCCGGGCGCCACGACGAGAAGATCCCTCGACATGGCTTCACCAAGTACGCGTGCCATCCCGGCGAGCATACTCGCGACGAAATGGGCGCCCGCCGAGCCAGGGATTTCGCCGGCGATCCCGTTACGGGCGATTCTTGCCTCTCATCTCTCCGACGGAAGGATTCCGGGGTGAGCAGCCAGCCGGCGATGCCCGCCGCCCCGATTTCGCGCGCTGGCCGGAGGCGGAGCGCCATCAGCCACGCGATGGCGAAGCGCCGCGCTCCGTCGATGCCGGAAATGGCGAGCAGCGTCGCTCCGGCACCGACCTGCGTCGCCGTAGCACGAGGCCCATGATGGAGGCACCACCACCCGCTGCCGCAAGCGCGAGCGGCCGCGGGCGCTCTCTGGGCGCGAAGAGGCGACCCCACCCGAGCGCCTTCAGGGCGTACCAGAGTACGAACAGGGCGCCGACGGCCGCGACCACGGCCGGAACTGATCGCGACCGCTGCGCGCATGCGGCGGCGGCGCGCGAGGCGGAGGACGGCTGAGAGCCGCTCCGAGCCTTCGCCGCGCGCATCCGTCGACCCGCTGCCGGGCGAGCAAGCCGTCATCGGATCGCGCACGTGTCTCTGGGCAAATCGTGAAAAGCGGCGCACCCCGGAGCGAGACATGCCGCACTCATCGCTGCGTCGTCGGCGTCATCCGCGGCCGGGAGACCACGACCGCTGCTACCTCTCGCGCAGCACGCCGGCCCGGTCCATCAGGACAAGAGACCGCTCGGAAGACTGCTCGTCCGCACCCTCTTCGCGTACGCCGGGCACCTGGGCGAAGAGTGCGATGACGAACGCGGAGCAGCGGCCCGGCTCGAGGACATCGACGCGTCGGATGCGCCGCAGGCGCTCGAACGTCTCCCAGCACTCCTTGAGATGCTCGACCTGAACCCATTTTGCGCTTGCGTCCGTCTCCAGGCGCAGACGCTTCCCCGGCTCGTAGCTCGAGATCCAGTTCGATTGAGACGTCGCGGTCGGAAAGAAGGCGCGCGTGTCGGCAAGCCTCGCAAGGAGGTGTTCGACGGCGTGCCAGTCGGGCGCGCTCTGCGGAGCCGAGTCGCCTTCCCTGCGTCCCGCGCGCGGGCCGCGCGAAGGCAGCCCCGCGCTTTGACACGCACGCGTGCGGCCACGGCCGAGCATCGTCACGCGAAGCCGACCTCGGGAGCCCGCGGGTCCGGGTTCCAGTTCGCTCCACCGCTCGCGCAGGCTGCGGGAAAGGGTCCGAGCCGCAGGCGTGCGCGTGACGGCTCGTGCGGCGCGCTCACCGGAAGCGGTAGACGATTCGGCCGCGCCCGACGTCGTACGGCGCGAGGTCGACCCTGACGCGGTCTCCGAGGAAGATGCGGATTCGGTAGCGCCTCATCTTCCCCGCCGTGTAGCCGAGCGTCTCGTGACCGTTGTCGAGAACGATCCTGAACATCCGGTTGCGAAGCGCTTCGACGACCTCGCCTTCCTCTCATCTTTTCTTCTTTGCCGGCGATGGTCGCTCCCTTCGAGTCGAAGCGTGGCCGCCGAAGCGGCCACGCTCAATGAGGTCGCCTAAGCGACCGGGGCGACGTTCGTCGCCTCCGGGCCCTTCGTGCCCTCGCGCGCCTCGAACTCGACGCGAGCGCCCTCGGTCAGGCTCTTGAAGCCTTGACCGGCGATGTTGGTGTGGTGGACGAAGAGATCCTTCGCGCCCTCGTCAGGCGTGATGAAGCCGTACCCCTTCGTGTCGTTGAACCACTTGACGGTTCCGCTTGTCATAAGAAAACACCTCCCTTACCGAAATCACGAACAAGCAAGGAAGGCGTAAGCGCGAACCGGACTCGCTCTGGTTGTTCTCATAGTACCAGCCGCTTCCGCGGCGCGCCCTCGTCGTTCACGCGTCCCCTTCGCGAGGCACGATCTCAGACGGGCGTTACGGTTGAAATAGCAAGCGTCCAAGTAGGCCGGCGCTCCGACGGCGACGGCTGGGGATGCGATAGCGGCTCGCCGGGCTCGCCCGGCGAGGCAGACGGGCACTGCTACGAAGGATCGAAGGCGCTCCGCGGGTACAGCTCGTGCTCGGCCCCGAGGCACGCGGCCACGTGCGCGGGCCAGTGAGGGCGATCGCAGAGCGGTCGTCAGCGGTCGGCAGCGGTTCAACCGAGCGCTGAGCGAGTCGGTGTCCGAGCGACCGCGAAGTCGGATGAAAGCTCGGAACCCGGCATGGAAACCGGCGGGGGTGGGATTCGAACCCACGAGACCGCTCAGCACGGCCTAGCGGTTTTCAAGGCCGCGGAGTTTCCAGAGCAAAACGCTGGTTTCGGGCGTCCTGCGCGCCATTGTTCGCGGCATTCCGCCTCGCGCCGGGTATCTATCCCGGCGCGCCGGCGCCTGGGGCCGCCTCGGCCGAACTCGCGAACGACGGGCGAGGGAGGTAAGCCGGGCCGTCGACGCCTCGCGTCGATGCCGGCCTACGGCCAAACGCGCGCGTGCCGAGATTAGACGGCGCGGACACGGCGGATGGCGTCACGTCCACCCTGGACGGGAGCCTATCCAGCGAGGACCGATGCGTGTCCAGCGTCTTCGCGACCGTGCTTCCTGTTCACGCGCGCGAGGGCGCGTGCGCGCTAGAGCGAGCGCGTTTGCGGCGAGCGCGAATCCGGGCGTAAGGATCTGAGCGCTTCGCCGGTAGTTGGGTTAGGCGACGTTCGCACCGCGGCGAGGAGGAGGACGACAATGCGGCGTTTCTGGAAACAAGCAGGCACCCATTCCGAAGTCGAGGCGCGCCTCCGGTCCAGTCGACCCCGCCCCAGGTCAGAGTTCGTCGAGGCCGTTACGGCACGCGTGAGGGACGACCGCGGGCGCCCGCGGACGCTTCCGCGCGTGGCGTTCGCGGGCGCCGCCACCGCCGTTCTTCTCGTGGGCGTCGCTGCGGTCGGAGGCCTCGGTTACGCGGCGTCGGCCGTCGAGCGCGCTGTCGACGCAGCCAAGGAGGCGGCGTCGCCGGGGAGCGTGACGATCGCGAACAGCTCGGGTCAGGATCAGTACCGGCCCGGAAAGGGGTGTGGGGACAAGAACCACATCCACGAACGCCGGCACCAGTGCAAGATGAAGATCAACGACGTCCGCGTGAAGGAAGGCGACTCAGGCCCGACAGCCGCGGTGTTCACCGTCTCGCTCTCCGACTTCGCGATCGACGAGGTGACGGCTTTGTACGCGACCGCGGGCGGAACCGCGACGCCGTCGGCCGACTACGTGCCGACGGCGGGAACGCTCCGTTTCGCCCCCGGCCAGTCGATCAAGACGATCACCGTCACCGTGGTCGGTGACACGCAGCGCGAGCCGGATGAGACGTTCTACGTGAACCTCTCCGACCCGTCCCCGAATGCCGTCATCATCGACGGCCAGGGCGAGGGAGTCATCCGGAACGACGACCGGTAGCGCGGGGGCGGAGGCGGGAATCGTCCGCGAAGCGCGGTGCCGCCGCTAGGCGGAGGCGCCGCTCGCAGTCGGGGGGCCCAGCTCCTCCGCTCGGTCCGCGCCCGTCGGCTCGAGCCGCGCTCGCAGGCGCGCAAGCGCGCGGTGGAGCGCGACTTCGACGGCGTTCGTTCGCACCCCGTGCAGCTCGGCGATCTGGCGCGCGGTGAGGTCGGCGCCGTACCGCAGGGCGATGAGCTCGCGGTCGTGCTCGTCGAGCGCGTTGAGCGCAACGGCGAGCGTGAGGCGCTCGATCGTCTCCTTCTCCAGGTCTCCTTCCGAGGCGAGCTCGGGACAGCGATCGATCGTCCCGGCGGTCGCGAGGTGATCCGCAACGCACCGCCGGGCGATCCCGATCAGCCAGGCGCCGGCGTCGCCCCGCGCGGCGTCGTAGCTTCGGCGGTAGCGAAGCGCGCGCTCGAACGTTTCGCTGGTCACGTCCTCGGCGTCGGGGCCGTCGCCGATCCGGTAGGCGATGTAGGCGTAGACGCGCCTGATTAGAGGCTCGGGGTCGCGGAGGGGGTCGCGGAACGGCATGCTCGACTTCAACGGCGGCTTCGCGCGCCCGCAGCAAGTGCGGCCGCAAGCTCGGCGATCTCGGGATCCAGCGGGTTCAGGCGTCGAGCCTCGGCAAGCGCCCGTTCCTGCGATCGCCCGCCACTCGCGAGGGCAAGCTCGAACCAGAGGCGCCAGTCGGAGCGATCCTTCTCGATCGCCCGTCTGAAGCTCTCGCGCGCGGCAGTAGGTTGTCGCGCGGCAAGCTGCGCCTCGCCGAGGAGCTGCCACGGTTGTGACGACCACGGCGCCCAGCGCATCGCCTTTCGCGATTCCTCGATCTGCGTTCTCGTCCGCGCGTGCTCGGCGGCGTCGCGAGCCGCGGAGAGTGCGCTGTTCGCCGTGAGGCCCGTAAAGGCGAAAGCGCCGAGGAGCGCAACAGCACCGGCAACGCCGAGGCGGAGGCGGCGCGAGACCCTCGTCGCGCGTGAGGAGCGGGCAGCAAGGAGAAGGCTCGCGCCCGAGACGAGCCCGGCGAGCGTGACAACCGGCATCTCCCAGTCCCAGTCGGCGCCCGCGTGCACGAGATAAGCGACGTACGCGGCGAAGGCGGGCGGAACGAGCGGGGCGCGCCGCGCCGCGACTCCGGCAGCGAGCGGCAGGCAAAGGGCTGTCACGAGGAGCGCGAGCCCGAGCGGGCCGAGCTCGGCGAGCGTCTCGAAGTAGAGGCTATGCGCGTCCCGCACCTTCGCCGGGTACGGCCGGTGACGAAGCCAGTACAGCTCGAACGTCCCGGCGCCGGACCCGAGCCAGGGGTGATCGCCGTAGGCGCGGAGCGCGAGCCTCCAGTGGACGTCGCGCCCGTTGCCCGAGAGGTCGAAGAGTCGACGAGGGCCTGCGGGCGGCTCGTGGACGCGAAACGCCGCGTACGCGTCGCGTGCCACCGTCGGCGGCGAGCCGAAGCGGACGAAGAGTGCTGCGACGGCGATGATGACGGCCACGGTGAGCGCCAGCGCGTAACCGAGGCGGGCAGCTCTCGGGATCGTGACTCTTGGCTGGAGAAGGGCGAGCCCGACCGCTGCGAGTGCGGCCGCGGCCGAGAGCCCCGCGACGATGACGAGAAGTCGGCGACCCTCGTCCGGAGCTGTCGCGAGCGCGGACCCGGGCTCCAAGAGCGCCGGCGAGCGCGAGGCGGCTGCGACGGCGAGCGCCGGCCACGGGGCGAGGACGAGCGCGTACGTCACGAGCTGGAGCCGCCGCGAGTCGACGGCGACGAAGACGACCAGAGCGGCGGCGAGCGCGATCCACGGGCCGCGCCCGAACGTGAGGTAGAGAACGGCGAGCATGACGACGAGCGAGCCGGCCGCGAGACTGCGCAGCAGGAGCGAGTGGCTCCGGGCCGCGAGCCCGAGCGCGAGCAGGATGCCGAGGGCGGCGAGGATTCCGAGGGCGTTCCAGTAGCCGAGCGGCTCCGACAGGCGGTAGCCGGCGACGGGGTCGAACACCCCGAGACGCTCGGGAAGGAGCCGCGTGCCAAGGCTGTACGCGCAGGTCGCGGCGATCGCGGCCCAGACCCCCACGACGAGGCCTTCCCACGACCCGCGGCGGGCGACGAGAACCAGTGCGACGAGCGCCGAGAGATAGAGAGTCGTTCGCTGCGCCTCGAGCAGCGTCCTCGTCGGCGACGGCGTCCACAGCGTGGAGAGCAGCGTCCACGCGAGGAGGGCCCCGAGCGCGGCGATTGTCGCTCGCTCGAGCGCGCCGACGTGGATACGCGGGCGGACGATGAGAGCGCCGGCGGCAGCCCAGCAGAGGAGGAGGGCGGCCCATCCCCACGCGGCCGGCCGGTAGCCGCCGTCTGCGAAGGCGAGAAGGACGAGGACGAGGAAGCTTGCCGTCGCGAGCGCGACAGGCGGCCGCGCGCGGCTGAGGCGGATGTCTGCCGGCGCGGCGGCCGTGCGAGGCGGCGCGAGCGTCGTCATCGGTAGGCGGAGAGCCAGGCCAGCTCGGCGACGGGCGGCGGGGCGAGCCGGCGCCGCGCCCGCGCCGCCGTTCGCTCCCCGAGGAGCATCCCGAGGCCGCGCACGATGTTGCCGGCGTTCCGCTGCGCGACGGCGCCCGCGAGGCACAGGCGGGCCGCCTCGATCCTTCGCCCGGCGCGCAGCCTGCCCCAGGCCGTCCAGCGCGAGAACGTGATCCGGTCGACTTCGACCCCGAGCGACTCGGCGAGCGGGCGGTGCTTTGCGGCGAGATACTCGAGCTCGAGGTAGACGTCGAGCGGCTCGACCAGGAGCATGTTTCGTTGGTGCTCGACGTAGCCGACGAGGATCTCCCGAACCGCTGCGGCGCGCCCGGCGGCCGCAAGCCGGATCCACAGATCCCAGTCGGCGAGCTGCGAGAGCTGCGTGTCGAAGCCGCCGATCCGCTCGAGGACGGCGGCGCGTGCCATCACGTTCGACGACCCGGCTGCGAGGACGTTTCGAGCCAAGAGTCGCCGAAGGAGACCGTCGGGCTCGGGGACGGGAAATGCCCCCGTCGGCCTGCGGGCCTCGTCGACGATGACGACGCCCGCGTAGACGAACGACGCCCGCGCCGCATACGCCGCTTCGAGCTGGCGCGCGAGCTTTCGCGGCGACCACAGATCGTCATCGTCGAGAAACGCGATCCAGTCGCCACGGGCCTCCGCGATTCCCGTGTTTCTCGCTGCGGCGAGGCCCCCTTCGTCCTCGAGCCGCAACACGTGAACTCGCGGGTCGCGGATCGCCGCCAGCCGCCTCGGCGTCTCGTCGGCGGAGCGGTCGTCGACCACGATCACCTCGACATCGACATCGTCCTGGCGAAGGGCGCCGTGCACGGCTGTCCCGACGAGATCGGCGCGATTGCGGGTCGGAATCACGACCGTCACCGTCGGCGAGCTACGCATCGGCGGGGCGGCGCGCGGTAAGGAGGAGGTTCATCGGGAGCGCGAACCGGTTCCTCGGATGCCGCCGTTCGAGGCGGTCGAGCAGGACTCCGATCCCGTTCACGAGGAGGTACGAGGCGGGGAAGAGCGGGCGTACGAGGACGTCAAGGCGCAGCCGCCGCGGGAGGTGCGACTCCGCGAGCCTGAGCATGCTCGCGGTGAGCGTCGTCCACGAGACGGCCCGCCCCCCGTTCTCGACCACTTCCACGTCGTCCCACTCGCGGAAGAGCGAAGCGAGCGACGGGCCGGTGAAGCGATGCTCGAGAGTCGTTCGGTCGTACTCCCAGACGAACGGGACGGTGATGAGCGCCGTCCCACCCGGCCGCAGGATGCGGTGGATCTCCGCGACGCCCGCGGCAGGATCGGATACGTAGTGGAAGGCCTCGGTCGAGAGAACGAGGTCGAAGGACGCATCGGGAAACGGCAGGAACTCGTTTGTGACGACGTCGGCGGTGCCGTAGCGGTCGTCGATATCGAGCCCGACGCAGCGAGCGCCGGCCGGAAGGAGATCCTCGTACGGCCTCGTTCCGCAGTACACGTCAAGGACGTCGCGGACCGGTCCCCGTACGTTCTCGAGCGCGGACGCGAGGTCCTCGAGCAGCTGGCGAAGGTGAAGGTAGTCGAACTGCGTCGGCCGGGGATGGCGCCGCGACCGGCGGATCTCGGCCACGAGCGAGGGCTGGAGAGGTGCGGACGCGGACGTGCCCGTTGGGCTGGGGCGCGCGATCGACGCGATGGCGGCTCGCTTCGTCATCGCGGCAGGGCGAGGTCGGCGCGTCCATTCGATCGATCGCCGTCGGGCGCGGGCGTCCTCCAGCCCTCGAGTAGGCCGGTGGGCAGGCCCCGGAGAATTCCGCGCCGGGGGTCCGCCCAACGCGGCGTTCCCCGAAGCGCGACCGTCGCGAGTGAGCGGACGCCGGCGTAGAGGTCGCGGCCGACGTAGCGAAGAAGGCCGAAGTCGCCGCCTCGCAGATGCTTGGCGTAGAAGGCGCCCTGGCCGCGGGCGTACGCGACGTAGAGCTCGACGAGCTCGTCCGGGGTCCGCCAGTCGCAGTGCCAGACGACCATCGCGGGGTCGTAGCGGAGCGCGCGGCCCGCGCGGAGCCAGCGGTAGCAGAAGTCGTTGTCGTAGGCGGTCAGCAGGCGCTCGTCGAACCCGCCGAGCCCGAGCGCCGCCGAGCGCCCGACGGCCATGTTCCCCGAGTATAGGACCGAAAAGCTGACCTCACCCGTGTAGTCGTGTGGAGCGTCGTCGTCTTTCACCGAGGGCACCGCACGCGGATCGCCGGCGGGGAGGACGCGTCCCGTGGCGATTGCTTCCGGGTCCCGCTCGACGTGGTCGGCCGCACGAGCGGCCCAGTCGCGGGCGACCGTGCAGTCGTCGTCGATAAAGAGGATGGCCTCGTGCTGCGCCGCAGTGAGACCGACGTTCATCGCCCGCGCCGGCCCGCGCGGTGCGCATGCGACGAGCCGCGCCCCGGCGTCCGCAAAGCGCTTGACCACTCGAGCCGTCGCGTCGTCTCCGCTCTGGTCGACGACGACGATCTCCGCCGGAAGCGGCTGGCAGCGGACGAGCGACTCGAGGAGTGCTTGGAGCAAGCCTGGGCGGCCGATCGTAGGAACGACGACGGAGGCGGGGACGGTCGGCGTCACGTCTCGCTCCTTCGGGAAACGCTGCGAAGCGTCCAGCAGACATCCGGCTGGACGACCCGGCGCCGGCTGACCGATGGCAGGCGATCATCAGGGCGCGGCGCAACCTCGAACGAGAGGACCTCGCGGTCAAGGAAGTCCTCGTGGTTGGTCCCGATCCATACGCCGGCCGTGTACTCGCCCGGAGCGAGCACGGGCGGTATCCGGACATGCGCCTCATAGTCACCGGCGTCGACGACCGGATCGTCGACCGCGCCCCCGTCGAGCCATGCGTCGTCGATCACGCGCACTCCCTGCCGATTCAGGAGGTAGAGGGCAACGTCGAGCGCCGGGATCCGCTCCCGGGCCCGGAAGCGGAGCCGAACGACCAAGGGCTCGTCGCGGCGCGGGAGCTCGATCTCGCGGCCGGCAGCGTCGGTCAGCGCGACGGAGAGGAGCTGGACCGCCTGGTCTGGCTCGGGGGGAACCTCGACGCGCGCGAACCGCTCGCGCCGAGAGCCGAGGTACAGGTCGAGGACGTCTCCGACCGGCCCGTCAGCTCGAACGACGCCCCGGTCGAGCCAGATCCCGCGGCGGCAGAGCTGCGAGATCGATGCCATGTCGTGGCTGACGAAGACGACCGTGCGGCCGTCGCGCCCGAACTCGGACATCTTCCCCAGGCAGCGCCGCTGGAACTCGGCGTCTCCGACAGCGAGGAGCTCGTCGACGACGACGATGTCGGCGTCGAGGTGGGCGGCAACGGCGAAGGCGAGGCGAAGCTGCATTCCGGTCGAGTAGCGCTTGAGGGGGGTTGAGAGGAATCGCTCGACGTCCGCGAACGCGACGATGTCGTCGAAGCGGCGTGCGATCTCTCGGCGCGACATGCCGAGCACGGCGCCGTTCAGGTACACGTTCTCGCGGCCCGTGAGCTCCGGGTGGAAAGCGGTCCCGAGATCGAGCAGGGCCGCGATGCGTCCGCGCGTCCTGACCATTCCCGTCGTCGGCTCGGCGATCCCCGCGACGAGCTTCAGGAGCGTCGTTTTCCCGGCGCCGTTTCGCCCCACGATGCCGACGACGTCGCCCTCGTCGATTGCGAGGTCGACGCCACGAAGCGCCCAAAGCTCGGCAGCGTCTTCCTGACGCCCGCGCCGGCGAATTCGCCGCGCCACCGCCTCGCGGAGCGTGTCGTAGCGCTCGGAGCGCGTTCCGAGGCGGTAGCGCTTCCCGAGGCCCTCGATCTCGATTGCGGTTCGCATCAGACGACGTCGGCGAAACGCCGCTCCATCCGCGAGAAGACGAGGACGCCGGCGGCGAGCACGAGCGTGCCCGTTGCGAGCGACACGAGGACGTAGGCGCCGGGCGGCGGCGCTCCGGCGACCGACCAGCGGAAGCCGTCGATCACGCCGACCAGCGGATTCGCCGCGAAGACGTAGCGCCAGGCGCCGTCGAAGAGCGAGCTCGGGTAGACGACCGGGCTTGCGAAGAGCCACGTCTGCAGCGCGAATCCGAGCGCGTAGCGCACGTCGCGGTACTTCACGTTCAGCGCGGAGAGGAGCAGGCCGGCTCCGATCGAGACGGCGACGGCTCCCGCGACGGAGACGGGCACGACGACGAGCGCCGCCGACGGAGCGACCCCGGTGACGGTCATGAACACGCCGAGGATGACGAGCGAGATCGCGAGGTCGAGGAGCCCGGGGAGTGTGGACGCGACGGGGGCGAGCACGCGCGGGAACGCAACCTTCGTCACGAGCGCGCGATCCTCGATAAGGCTGTTCGCGGCAGCCTCGACTGCCGACGAGACGTACGTCCAGATCGTGAGCCCCGCGTAGGCGAAGACGACGTACGGGAGCCCGTCGCTTGGGACGTCCACCAGCCGACCGAAGACGATCGTGAAGATGGCAGCCGCTGCGAGCGGCCGGATGATCGCCCAGGCAACGCCGAACGCCGTTTGCCGGTAGCGGAGCCTCACGTCACGGAGAGCCAAGAACGCCGCGACCTCGCGGTGTTCCCAAAGGTCGCGGAAATCCACGCGCGGAAGCCATCCGTCGGTCGGCCGGTTCTCGCGCCACGGTGCGTGCGCGGCGCGCGCCGCGCGGGCGGACTCCGGCGAGGAGGAAAGCTCGCCGCCTCCGGGCTTCGCGCGTCGTCCGACCCGGACCGCCACGTCACCCAACCTCCGAAACTGCACGGCGAAGTCCGGCGATGAACTTGTCCTCGGAGTAGTGCGCAGCATGGGCGACGAGGTCGTCTTCGCGCCAGCGCGCGCTCGTTAGCTCGCGCAGCGCGGCGACGATGTCCCCCTCGTCGGGTCGATCGAAAAAGACCCCGGTCGTCCCCTCGACGACGGTGTCGAGGAACCCGCCCCACCGCAAGACCGCGGAGGGCTTCCCGAACGTGGCCGCCTCGAGCGGAATGAGTCCGTAGTCCTCGAATGAGGCGGCGACGACGCCCTGGCACTTTCGGTACAGCCAGCGGAGCGAGTCGTCCGAGACGGCGCCGAGGAAGCGCACGTTCGCGCCTGCACGGGCGCGGAGGGACGCCGCCTCGGGGCCGGTTCCGACCACGACGAGCTGCTCGCCGGCGAGGCGTCGGAACGCATCCACGACCGCGGCGACGTTCTTGTAGGGCAGGAGGCGCGAGACGCAGAGGATGAACCCGGGCGAGAGGCCGTCCACTTCCCGTGCCGCGCCCGCGACGTCGAGCGTCGGCGGAGGAGGGAGGACCTCGGCGTCGATCCCGTAGACCGCGTGGATCCGGTCGCGTACCGTCCTCGAGCTCGTGAGGTAGCGGGCCGCGCTGGCCGCCGCCGTCTGGTCCCACCGGCGGAGACGCCCTCTGACGGCCGCGAGGGCGACTCGTGCGGCGCGGCGTCGCTCGCCGAGGTAGACGTCCGCCTGCTCGTAGAGCCAGCGCGCCGGCGTGTAGCAGTAGACGACTTTCCGGCCGCTCACCTGCGCCCCGTGCGCCCAGCCGCTCGAGCTGCAGACGACGACGTCTGCGCGGACATGGAGACCGGAGAACGCGGACGCGAGCAGCGGCAGCGCGAGGCGGTGCCGGCGACGGAGCGGACGAATCCGGTTGACGCGGAGTGGGCGCACGTCCACCGAACGGAACTCAGCGAACGTCGTTCGCGGCTCGTAGAGGGACGTGTAGAGCGGCGCGCCGGGGAACGCTCGAAGCATCGAGAGCACCACGCGCTCGGCGCCGCCGCGCTGGGTCACGTAGTCGTGGACGAGCGCGGCGTTCATCCCGGCTTCCTCGTCGCGCGCGCGGCGAGGACGGCGCGGTAGACCTGCATCACTTGGCCGGCGATCGCCTCCGGCGCAAAGTCGCGCGCCCGCTCTCGCGCTGCCTCGCTCAGCCGTCTCCTGAGTCCCGGGTCAGAGACCAGCCTGGCGAGGTCGTCGGCGAGCGCCTCGCTGTCCCCGGGAGGGAAGAGCAGCCCGGTCACCTCGTCGGCGATGACCTCCGCTGGTCCTCCTCCCGCCGCGGCGACCACGGGCAGGCCAGCCGCCATCCCCTCGGCGACCACCTGCCCCCCCGGCTCCGGAATGACCGAGGCGTGGACTAACACATCGAGCCGCTCGAGCTCGTGCCACACGTCCTCGCGGAAGCCGGCGAACTCGACCCGGTCCGCAACTCCCAGTCGGGCGGCCAGCTCCCTGAGGCTCCGCTCGTACTCGTCCTCTTCCTCGCCGAAGAGCGGGGCCCCGATGATCACCGCACGCTCGTTCCCGTCCCCGAACGCGCGCGCGAACCCCTCGAGGAAGACGTGCTGTCCCTTCCAGGGGGCGATTCGCCCGACCATCCCGAGGCGCGACTCGGACTCCCTGTCGCGCCGAACCTGGGGCGCGCGGGGAATCGGGTCACGCACGACGAAGGAAGGAGGGAGGGCGCCTTCGGGGCGCCCGTCCCGAAGGGTCGCGAGGGCGGCGTCGGAGACTGCGACGACCGCGTCCGGCGCGATGCGGCCGACGGCGCGGACGAGCGTCACCGCGGGCGACGGGAGGTAGTCGGGCGAGATCCGGTCTCTGGCGTGCCACACGATCGGGACGCGGGCCGCCTTCGCCGCGAGGCTCCCGTAGACCGCCGCCTTCAGCGAGTTCGTGTGGACGAGGTCGGGCCGAAGGCGACGGAGGCGGCGCGCCAGGCGAAATGCGTACGCCGTCACCTCGGCGGCGCGGGCGAGCTGGACCGGTCCGGGGCGAACGCGCTCGCGCGGAAGCCGGCGCGCCCCCTCGCGCATCGGCAAAACCTCGACGGACACGCCCGCGGACAGGAGGCGCGAGACGAGCGGCCCGTCTTCCGCGAGGATTACGTGCGCCTCGATCCCCGAGAGCGCGGGCAGCAGTCTGAGAAGGGCGATTTCCGCGCCCGAAAGCTGCGCGCAGTGGTCGACGTAGACGACCCGGAGGTCTCTCGTATTCTCGGGCCAACGTGCGCTCGCGTAGAGGGCTCGGTGGCGCGAGGCCACCTCCTTCCACGAGAAGCGCTCTGCATAGGCGCGACATCGGCCCCTGTCCGGAACCGGCCGCGTGCCGGTCCGTGCGTCTTCGAGGCGGCGGGACAGGGCTCGGGCGTTGCCGGCCGGCACGATCAGGCCCGGGTCGAGCGCGCCGAGCGCCGCGGGAAGGCCGCCGGCATCGCTCGCGACGACGGGGACGCCGCACGCGAGGGCCTCGAGCACGACGAGACCGAAGCCTTCGAGCGCGAGCGAGGGGACGACGCAGACGTCGGCGGCCTGGTAGCAGGTCCGAAGCACCTCCTCGCTCACCTCGCCGAGGAAGCGCACGGTCGCCGAGACACCGAGGCGAGCAGCTCGCGCCTCCAGTTCGCGGCGGGACGGACCGTCGCCCGCGACGAGAAGCGTCGACGGACGCCCGTCTCCCGTTTCGAGGAGTCGCGGCCACGCGTCCAGGAGCACGTCGATTCCCGTTCGGGGCACGAGGCGGCGCGGCGAGAACGCAACCCAGGCATCGGCGGACAGCCCGAGTCCGGCGCGCGCTGCGGAAACGGACTCGGCGGGCCGGAAGCGGTCCAGGTCGACTCCCGGTGGGACGACGGACACCGCCCAAGGGAGGACGCCGTATCGCTCGACGAGCAGGCGCTTGAACGCGCTCGAGAGGACGATCGCATGGCGCGCGCGTCGGTAGACGGAGCGTTCGATGAGCCACTTCGCCGTCACTTCGAGAGTGCGGTCGCCCGAGATCCTGCTCTCCGACGCCCAGGGCCCCTGGAAGTGAACGACGAGGGGCCGGCGTCGCAGCGGCCCAAGGACGACGGGTAGGAATGCGTGGAGCGCGAAGTGCGCATCAACCACGTCGGCCTGTCGGCCGGCGGTCGCGGCCGCCTGCGCGTAGCGGACGAGCCGCGCCGGGAGCGGCGCTTTGTCGCTTGCGACGGCCGCCACGCGGGTCGGCGGGTCGGCAGGTCCGAGCACGACCGCACGTGGCCTCGCTCCGTCCGCCTCGAGGGCGAGGAAGAGCTCCCGAAGGTACCGGTTGAGGCCGCCGGTTCGGTCGGGGAACCAGGTGAGGCCGAGCAACAGCGGCCGGACGTCATCGCCCGACATCCGCTTCACCTCCGTTCGGTGTCTCGTCCGGCGGTCGGGCGACGTCGAGGCGCTGCCGATCGAACCAGCCGAGCGCGAGCCACGGGAGCGGCGCGACCGCGTACTGCCCCCCGTTCAGCCACTGGAAGATCGTCACGGCGAGCACGCCGAGCGCTACGAGTGCGACGGGGTCGCGTCGGTGGGCGGCAACGCGGTATGCGATCCGGAACGCGAGGAGGAAGAGGACGACGTAGGCCGCCAGCCCCGGGACGCCAAGGGCCGTCGCGACGTTCGACGGGTCGGTCTCCGTTCCGCGCTGGACGGCGCCGAACTTGTCCGCCGCGATGTTGACTGCGCCCACTCCGACGCCGAGCGGATGAGAGAGGGCGTGGTCGAGCCCGATCGCGACGAGCCCGAGGTGGGTGAGGAGCGTCGACGACTGGGGGTCGAGCGGGTTCGCGAGGCCGGCGAGCTGATGGGAGACCAAGCCGGACGCTGAACCCGACGCGTACGTCTCGGGGCTCACCCGCGATGCGACGAACGGGACGAGCAACATCGCGAGCGCCGCGGCGGCCGCCGCAGCGGGGAGCGGAAAACGATGGCGGGCGGCCACCATCAGGCCGAGCGCGAGGAGAACGGTGAAGACCGTGCCGCGGCTCGACTCGTAGAACACGGCCGCCGCGAGCACCGCAAGCGCCGAGGATGTCAGCGGGATCCAGCCGAGCCGCAGCCCGAAGCCGAGCCAGGCGACGATCGCGGCTCCCAGGAACGTCGCGTACTCGGCGGCGGCCGAGAAGCTCGCGAACGCGCGCGTGTGTCCGTGGACGTCGAGCGCCGCATAGCCGAAGTCCCGGATCCATCGGTCGTCCCAGGGGGGAAACCCGACGAACGTCTGGCTGAGGCCGTAGACGGCGGCGGGCACTCCGAGAGCGGCCACGAGCTTGAACACACCGGCGAGCGTTCGGTCGTCGCACAGCCCGCGCCCGACCCAGAACCAAAGCGGCGGAACGAGCACGAAGAGGAGCCCGGCGAGACCGGCCATCAGGCTCCCTTGCATCGGGTTCAACGCTCCGACGACGATGAGGCCGCTCGTCACGGCGACCGCGGTCGAAAGCGCGGTTCGGCCGACGAACGCGCCTCGCGCTCGCGCGGCGATCAGGAGCGCGAGGAGGCCCAGCGGCGCGATGAGGAGGAGGAAGTCGACGTGGGCGGCGACGGCGATCTCGGACACGAGACGACGGACGAGCCCGAGCGCGGCGAGCCAGACGACCAGGAGCGGGATCAGGCCGCGCCAGCCGAGCAGGCCGAGGCCGAGGAGGAAGGAGCCGACGGCGATGGCGAGTGCGAGCCGAAGGCCCCACGGCTCGGACACGATCCATCCGATCGAGGCTGCGCCCGCGGCGGAGGCGAGGATCGCCGCGAGAAGCCCGTTCGACGCGACCTGCCGCGTTTCGGCGAAGACGGCGCTCATCCTGGCACCACGTCGCGGTTCGCGCTGGCCCGCGCTCGGACGTTCCGGTAGACGTCGAGGACGCTCTGCGTCGACTGACGCCAGGTGCGGTCGCGCGCCCTACGCGCTCCCTCGTCTCCGAGGCGCCGCCGAAGCGCTGGATCGCAGGCGAGCCGAGCGAGCGCATCGGCGAACGACCTCGTCGTCCGCTCGACGAGGATTCCCGCCTCGTCGTTGCCGATCAGGTCCTCGACGCCGCTGACGCGCGTCGCGACGATCGGGACGCCCGCTGCCGCCGCCTCGTGCGCAGCGAGCGAGAACGTCTCGTACTCGCTTGCGAGCACGAAGACGTCCGCAGCTCGATAGAACCGCTCGACGTCGCGCCGCGGACCGAAGAACCGGACCGCGTTCGGAACACCCTCGACCGCCGCAAGGCGGCGGAACCGTCGCTCGTCGCCGCTTCCGACGACCCAGAGGGCGAGGTCAACACGCGCTGCATGTCGTGCGGCGGCAAGCGCCGTGACGATGATTGCGAGCCCTTTCCGGTCCCAGTCGCCGCCCACGAAGAGCGCCACGGCGGTGCCGTCTCGTACTCCTTCGTCGGATCGGAGGGAACGCCGTGTCGTTGCGTCAGGCCGGAAGCGGTTCGGGTCGACGCCGTTCGGCGTCAGGGCGACCGGAACCCCGGCGTAGTGGCGCTCGAGCTCCCTCTCGACACCACGAGACACAGCTGCGAGGACGTGCACACGTCCGAGCCGGTATGACCACCGCTCCGCGGCGAGCGCGAGGACTCGGAAGACCGCGGTGTTCAGCCGGCGCAGCAGCGGGGCCCCCTGCGACGCGAATGCCCGGGTCCGCTCGCGGAAGCCGGCCTGGCAGAACTGAACGGTCGCCACGTCGGCCCGGTTCGGGACGATTGCGCCCATCGTGTGGACGAGGTCGAAGCGTCCCCGAGCGAGCCGAATGCCCGCGAGCGCGTAGAAGAGGACGAACATGAGCGGGATCGGTCGCCGCGGGACGCGGATCCGGTTCCACTCGACGAGCGGCTGGAGGTCAGGCGCCGTCTCCAGCGAAAACACGGAGACCCGGTAGTCGCGATGGATGGCGAGGACCAACTCGTAGAAGGCGCGCTCCATCCCGCCCGTCTCGTTCAGCTTGTGGGCGACGAGAGCGACCGAGGGACGCCCGGCGAGCTCGTTACCCATCGCGTCGCCCCCTTCCGCTCAGGACGCGGCGGACGAGCGCCGCGAGCCTTAGCGCGAGGAGCGGATAGGCGTAGCGCTCCACCGCGATCGCGCGCGTGCCCGCGCCGCGACGAAGCTCGGCTCGGCGCGGAAGAAGCTCGGCCACGCGGCGTGCGAGGCGCGCCGGATGATTTCGGTCTGCCTGGCCCTCGTACGGGAGGAGCATCCCGGGTGGAAGGACCTCTGCTGCCGCGCCGACGCGCGTCGCGAGCACGAACCGGTCGCACGCGAGGTACTCCGGGAGCTTCGCCGTCGTCCTCCCGTGCCCGACGGGATCGTTCGTCTGCGTCGAGACGCAGACGTCCATCGCGCACAGGTACCGGGGCACGTCCTCATGCGGAACATGACCCGGAAGCACCAACCGGCGGCCGACTCCCAGCTCATCGGCGCGCTCGCGGAGGCGACTGCGTCCCTCGCCGTCGCCGACCACGAGTCCCCACACGGTCTCGTCACGAACCTGAGCGAGACACTCGACGACGTCCCAGCCGTACCCGATTCCCGCACCCGGCGCCCATGCGAGCGAGCCGGCGAGCCCAACGACGAAGGCATTCGCCGGGATCCCGAGCTTCGAGCGGACGTCGCCGTCGACGCCCGGGCGGAAGAGGTCGACGTCGACGCCGTCCGGGATCTCGGCCCAGGGGACGCGCGGGCGCAGCACGTCGGCGAGCCCGCGCCCACGCACGACGAGCGCATCGGCATGGCGGGCCACGAGCCGGTCGATCGCCGCGCCGGCCGCCACGGCCCCCGTGCCCCGACCCAGCACGCGGTACAGGGCGCCCTGTGGGTCGCCGACTTCGACCACGACGGCCGATCGTGCGAGCCAGGCGGCGATTGCGGCCGGAAACCCACGGCGCCCCGGGTCGATCACGTAGACGGCGTCGCCGCCGCCGACGCGGCGGAGCGCCCGCGTGCCCGGCGCGACGACGACGTCGATCGCGAACTCGGGCTCGAGATGGCACCGAAACGCCTCGGCGCGTCGGACCTGGAGTCCGTCCGCGTTCACGACGATCGCGACGCGCGGACGCCGGCCAGGCGCGCCGTTACGCCTCCTGTTCACGCGTCCCCTTTCGTGCGACGAGGACGACGATCGGTGACTGCCGGACGAGGAGGCGGCTGAAGCGGAAGGAGGGTGAACCGCCACCGTGTCGGCGTGGCGTGAGCGCGGCCGCCACGGCGTGCTGGGCGGTGAGCGACCGAACGACTCGATGGCGCACGTTGAAGACGTCCGCCGCCTTCAAGAGCGTGTGCACCGGGCTCTTCCGAACCGACTGGCCATAGAGCGCCAGGTCGTCGAAGAGCGGGCGCGCCCGCCTGCGAAGGTCCGCAGGCGTCAGGACGTTGACGTGGTACTCGAAGTGACCGCCACCGATCGACTCCACGAGCTCGTCGACAAGGCGGTTCGGCGTGCTGAGCACGAGCGTGCCACCCGGTCTGAGGACCCGCGCCACGCCGGCGAAGAGGCGATCGTCGCGCTCGACGTGCTCGACGACCTCGAAGCAGGTGACGACGTCGAAGTGGCCGAGAGAGTCGTCGAGGGCCGTCGCGTCCGCGACGACGAACCTGACGTTTTCGCGGGCATAGCTCCGTCTCGCATGGTCGATCGCGACCGGCGAGTAGTCCACGCCCACGACCTCCCGTGCGGTCTCGGCGAGCAGCGCCGTCCCGTAGCCCTCGCCACACCCGAGGTCGAGCACGCGCTTGCCGGCGACGCGCGGCAGCGCGAATCGATAGCGGGCGACGTGCCACGCGAAATGCCCCTGGTCTCCGCCGGGAAGGACGCGCTCTTCCGCGAGCTCGTAGAGCGGCCGCTTCGACTTCATCGTGCCGCCACCCCCTCGAGGGCGGCCTGCAGGCGCTCCGCCATCCGCCGAGCGGTGAAGAGGCGTTGCACCCGGGCTCGTCCCGAGGCGCGCAGGCGCCGGGCGAGTTCCTCGTCCGTGAGGATCCGCTCGACGGCGTCTGCGATCTCGGTCGGCGTACCGCTCGCGATGAGGAGCCCCGAGCGCCCGGCCTCGACGATCTCCACGGGGCCGCCCGCGTCGACGGCTACCACGGGAACGCCGGCAGCCATCGCCTCGAGGAGGACGATTCCGAACGGCTCGCCGATAGACGCGTTGACCAGGACGTCCATTACCGCGAGGTACGGCGCCGGATCTTCGACGTGACCGGCGAACTCGATCTCGTCACGAACGCCAAGCTTCTGGGCAAGTCGCAAAAGCGAGCGCCCGTAGTCGGGGGCGAGCCGGTGGGCGTCGCCGCCGACTACGAGGCCGTGGACGTCGTGCCCGCGCCGGCGAAGGAGCGCGACCGCCTCGATGACGCGGTCCTGCCCCTTCCACGGCTGGAGTCGGCCCACGATTCCGACGACGGCCCGGCCGTCCGGGATCCCGAGGCGCTGGCGGAGGCCGGCCACGTCCGGGGACGGGCATGCTGAGCGGACGTCGACGCCCGGGTGGACGGCGAAGGTCGGCCGGCGCGGACCGAGGCGGGCTTGCGCCTCGGCGGACGCGCGCGACGAGCACCCGATCGCGCAACTGGGAAGCAGCGTGGCGATTCGATCGAGCCAATGGCCGTCGGGGGTCAGGTGCTGCCACCAGAGCACCCGGTCCGCGGTTCGTGCGAGCGCGGCCGCAGGTGCGCCGTAGAGCTGCGTCTTCGCCATCCAGTTGAGGATCAGGTCGGGCCGCTCGCGGCGAAGGAGCGCGGCGAGCGAGCGCACGGCGTGTACGAACTTGAGCGGTTCCCGCAGCCTGCCCGCCTCAACCACGGCCGTCTCGAAGCCGAGCGCGCGCACCTCAGATTCGAACGGCCCTCGCTGGAGGAAGACGACGAGCGGCCGGAAGCGCCGTCGGTCAGCGTGACGAAGGAACGAGAGCAGCATGTTCTCGGCGCCGCCGAGCCGCTCGCCCCAGGGGACGGTCACGACGAGCTTCCGCGGTTCGGCGGTCAAGGCGTCCGCTGCGAGAGGGACAAGGCAGAGGCGGCGCCTGCGGACGTGGTCAGCGAGGGCGTCCGCTTGCCCGGCGAGCGAGGGAAGAAGCCGGCGAACGGCCTCCTGCTCTCCTCGAGCGGCCCCGATCGCCGCCCTCGCGAGGCCGGGCGCGCCGATGTTGCCGACAAGAAGACCGTAGAGCGCGCGCCGGCGAAGTAGGCGCGGCTCCAGCGACACGACCGAGGCGACGCTGTTGTAGGCCGAGTCCCGAACGGCGCTCCGCTCGGGCCGCCCGCGCCGGTCGGCACCGAAGCGAGGGCCGGGGAAGTGATCGACGACGATCGCCGGGTCGAAAAGGATCCGCCATCCGCGCCGCCTCGCCCAGAGGCACATGGCGACTTCGAAGTTCACCTGGGCACCCTCGCCGCGCAGCCCGCGCGGGAACGCGAGAGCTTCCCGCCGGAACGCCATGTTGACGGCCTTCAGGACGTCGACGTCGCGCGTGTTCCCGCCCCCGCGATGGTGATTTCCGATCACCTTTCCCCAGGACGTGATGCGGCCGACATCGTCCGTAAGGGCGACTAGGCGCTCAGGGGTGTGGAGGACGTCCCTCCCGCCGACGGCGCCGACGGCGGGATCCGAGAAGCGCTCGACGAGGCGCTCGATCCAGTCGGGCCGGGCGACCGCGTCGTCATCCACGAACGCGACGATGCCGCCCGAGCTGGCTCGCGCGCCCGCCTCGAGCCCGGCGACAACCCCGGGCTCGTGCACGACGGCCTCCGCCACCGAGCCGCCGTTCGACTCGGCGACGACCGCGGCCGTTGCGTCGTCGTCGCGGCGGCGGACGACGACGATCTCCTCGGGCGGCACGCGCTGGTGCCCGAGCCCGTCGAGGCATCGGCGCAGGTGTGCCGGGCGCCGATAGCTGGCGACGACGACGGACACGCCGAGGCCGATCTCACTCACCGACTGCCTCCGACACCCTCGGTCTTGCTGCGGCTTCGCGGAGGCAATCGGCAAGTTGGCCCGCGACTGTCGCCGGCGCGAAAAGGCGCTCGGCTTCGGCTCGCGCGAGCCCGCCAAGCTCGGGCCGCCGCTCGCCGCGGAGCCTCGCGACGAGCTCCCGAGTCGCGGCCTCGAATGCATCGAGATCGCCGGCGGGAAAGACGATGCAACAGCGCCGGTCGACGTCCTCGGCAGCGCCGACCTCGTCGCTCACCGCCACGAGAAGCCCGCTCGAAAGCGCCTCGCCGACCGTTAGCGCGAAGGGCTCGTACAAGCTCGGCTGGACGAGGCCGTCCGCGTCGCGGTAGATCTCCCGCAACTGAGGCGGCGCGACGGAGCCGACGTACGTGGCGACGTCGGCGTTGAGCCCAGCGAGCAGGGGGCGATAGTCGGACCAGAGCGTTCGGTCGCCGAGGATCTTGATCTCGACGGCGCCGGCGAGATCGGCGAGCCGGTGTGAGAGCGCGACGACCAGGTCGACGCCCTTTCGCACCGACAGGCGAGCGACGAAGAGAATCGTCAAGCGCGCCCGCGGAGGCGGGCCGTCCCGCGGCGCAAACCGCGCTAGATCAATCGGGTTCGGGACGACACGGATGGCATCCGGAGGCACGCCGTAGTCCCGGCATAGGTGGTCGCCGAAGCGGCGGCTGAGCGCGACGACCATTCGAGCGAGCCGGATATCTCGCTTCTGGACGAGCGCCCGCGCCGTCAGCATCGAGCGGACGGCGAGATGCCACGCGCGCGGCTCGCACGAACGGGCGAGACGAGCCTCGCGGCGATGCCAGCGAAGCTCTCCTCCGATGTGGACCGTCGGATGGATGACGATCGGGGGAAGGCGCCTCCGGAGCCGGCGCACACCGAAAAGCTCGATCTGCGAGTACTGGTAGAGGAGGTCGTACGGGCGGTCTGCGTGCCGCTCGGCGACGAGGGCTGCCAGCCGGACGTGCGCGCGCGCTCTCGCCGCCTGCCCGCTCACGAACTTCATGAGCGGCGTGCGGCTGTACCAGCGGTTCCATTGCCAGCGCGGCGGGAGACAGAAGAACGAAAGGCCGTCGATACCGGTGAGGCGCGGCGGAATCGAGCTCGCGGGGGCCGCGATGAAGCAGTCGACTTCGATGCCGGCCTTGACGAGCTCCGGTACGAGCTGGGTCGTCGTGTAACAGGGACCGGTCTCCTCGCAGGGCGCGGGCCCGAGCCACGCGATCCTCATCGCCGCGCCCCTCGCGGCTCGACGCTCGTGGCGACGGCGGTCACGAACGCGACGGCGAGCTGACCTGCGGCGACAAGGAGGAAGCGAGCGAGGCGGCGCGGCGAGCGAGCGAGCGCTGCGCCCTCGGCCCGGAGGCGCCGCTGCCAATCGCGGGCGAGCGCGAGGAGGGGGACGAGCGTCCGCGGGACGACCCGAGGCACGCGATAGCGGTCGCGGTGGCGCGACGCGAGGAGGGCGTCGCTTGCCACGAAGCGGCCTCTCGCGACGAGCTGGGCGATCGAGGCCGGTCGGGGGACGTGGACGACCCGCATGCGCGGCTCGAAGCCGATCGGGCCATGTCGTAGGGCGCGATATCCGAGATCGAGGTCCTCGTGGCGCGGCCACGGGAACGCCTCGCAGAACCCTCCGAGCTCGTCGAGGACTCGCTTTCGGTAGGCGACGTTGCAGGTCCAGTAGGCGGGTACCTCGCACTCGACGCTCTCCTCGTAGAGGTAGTCGAACGGGGGGGAGACCGTCGCTCCTCCCACGCCGACACACTCGGGATGTCCCTCGAGGAAGGAGCACGCCGCCTCGAGCCAGCTCGGGTCGGGCTCCGTGTCGTCGTCGGTGAAGAGAACCACCGGCGCCTGTGCCGCCTGCAGCCCGAGATTGCGTGCGGCGGCCGGCCCTCTTCCCTCTCCTCGCACGAGACGAGCAGCGGGGAGCGCCGCGAGGTCCGACGCCGCGAGCGGAGGCTCTCCGCCGTCGTCGACGACGACGACCTCAAGCGTTCGCCGCGTCGCTTGTCGGGCGAGCGCGTCGAGACAGCGGCGCAGAAGCTCGACCCGGTTCCGCGTCGCGATGACGACGCTCGCCGTCGGAACGTCGTCGTTGCGGACCGTCTTTAGGCGAGATACGTCGGAGCCAGCCCTGGTCTCGAGCTGAACGTCGCGAGCGAGACGGCGATCTGATCGCGCTCCGTGACTCGCGACCGCCGCGTACGTCCGCTCAAGCGTGGCGGCGACAGACGCGACGGTGAAGCGCGAAGACCAGCAGGCGTGCCCGCGACGGCCCAACGAGTCGCAGAAAGCGGGATCGGCGAGGAGGTCGAGAATCCGATCGGAAAGCGCTCGCGGGTCCCGGGGGACGGTGACTCCACCCCCCGACATCTCGACGAGCTCGCGGAGGGCGGGCGCGTCGCTGACGACGACAGGCTTCGCGAGGCTCCACGCCTCGATGACCGCGATCCCGAAGCTCTCGCCGCTCGAAGGCAGGCAGATGAGGTTTGACGCGTCAACCCACGCGTCGCGCACTTCGTGGTCGGCACCACCGACGTCGATTACCCGCGCGCCGTTCGGAGTCGCGAGGCGCGACCCAGGCCCGACGAACGCGAACGTCACGTCGTGCCGAGCCCGAGCGACGAGTGCCGCGGCGTCGAGCAGCAGGTCGTGCCCTTTGTGGGCACGCCGAACGCCGAGGAAGGTCACGAGCGGCCCGTCGATCGAGAAGCGGCGGCGAATCGCCTCGCCTTCGCCCGCCCGGAGCCCGCGGGTGCAGGCGCCGCAGACGACGACGCGCGACGCAGGCACCCCGAGCCTGCGGTAGAGCTCGGCGTCGCTCGCGAGGTGGGCGAGCACGCGATCCGCCTTCCGGTAGGCCGAGGCGGAAGCGGGGTCGTCCCCCCACTGCCCTGGATGCGCGGACGGCATCACGACGACGGGAACGTCGACGAGCCGCGCGGCACGGACGGCCGCCGCGGCGAGCAGGTCGCCTCCCCAGACGTGAACGACGTCGAATCCTTTCGCGCGACGCGCGATGAGCGGGGCGACGACGTGGGCGTAGAGCGCCGCTGCGGCCACCCGGGCTCGCCCGTACGCGTACCGGCGGAGCCCCGGAATCACGACGCACACGAGCGGCGTCATGAGCGCACGCCGAGTGACCGGGAGCCGAAGAGGCTCGACTGAAACCGGACCGTCCCGAAACGGCTCGAACGGTCGGGGCGGCCGGAGGCTGTCCGAGAGCCGGTGCAGCGGCCCATCGTCGATGCGGAGGCTCAGCACGCGGACCTCGTGGCGGGCGGCGAGCTCCTGCGCCAGGTCGCGCATCAGGGACTCGACGCCCCCGACAGCCGGCCAGTACCGCCTCCCGACGAAGAGGATGCGCACTCAGCGGCCTCCCCCGCGCCGAGGCTGCTCGATGCGGGCGCGGCTTCGCCCCATCCTCACTAGACCACCCTCCGGGAGCGGGCGCATGCCAAAAGCCACCACCACGCCCGAAGCGGCGGAAGCGCGAGGGAGAGGGCCGCTCTCACCAACATCTCTTCACGCGGCCCCGCGAGCACGCGGCCGGCGAGGAGCGCTGAGCGAACCCCCTTCGCGGCGACGCCGAGGAGGACGAGGCGTCCGAGCCCTCTCGCTCTCGCGGCGGCGCCCGCCGCCGGAAGAGCGAGGAGGAGATCGACGTCGACGCTCGAGACGGGGCGGACGACGGGGCGAAGCTCGTGGTAGCGCCGGGGATGCTTCTCCGCAAGGAGCGGCAGCGACCGAACACGCTCGACCGCACGGAGGGCGTCGCGAAGCGCGACATCCCGAACCGGATGACGGACGCGCATGCCCGGGGCGAACGGGATCTCCACGCCGAGGTCGAGCACGCGGAAGGCAAGATCCGAGTCCTCGAGGAAGGCGTCCGGGAATTCTTCGTCGAAGCCGCCCACGCGCTCGAGAAGCTCGCGGCGGTAAACCATGTTCGCCGTCAGGTAGCGGCCGCCGAGTCGGTTCGAGACGTAGTGGTGGTGCGGGAGCGGCTCCAGGTCGGGCCACGGGTCGACGGCGCCCTCGAGCGCCTGCGCGCCGGTCCGCTCCAGTGTCGCGAGGCCGGCCTCGAGCCAGTCGCGCCGAGGGAGGGTGTCCGCGTCGGTGAACGCGACCCATTCGCCGCGCGCGTGCGCGAGAGCTAGGTTCCTCGCGTGCGCTGGCCCCCGCCCGGCACCCCGTAGCAGACGGCGCCGCGACCGATCGCGCTCTACCCATGCCTCGACCAGCGCGGCCGTCTCGTCGACGGAGCCGTCGTCGACGACGAGCACCTCGAACTGGTCGCGAGGGAGGGTCTGCGTGGCCAGAGCTGCGAGGAGGTCGCCGACCGAGTTGGCCGCGTTCCTCGCGGGAACGATCACGGAGATGTGCGGCGAGGGCGCACGGGGGTTCGTCGGTGCGCCCGTCAACGCGGAAGCCCCTCCACCCGGAGCCCGGTCGCGCGCCAGAGCGCGTATTGGGCCCGCCGCACGAGGGTGGGCCACCGCCCGAGCTTCCGGTAGAGATTCTCGCCCACCTTCGCCGTCCCGAGCCCCTGGAAGTGGAGCCACCAGCGGTGGCCGCGAAAGCGCCCGGACGTCGCGCCGACGTGGTGCGGCCACTCTTCCGCGGCAGAGTCGAACGCTGCGGTGATCGCGATGCCCCCGCCCGGGACAAGGGCGCCGACGAGAGCGCGGCCGAGTCGGCCGGCATCGGGGACGTGCTCGAGCACGTCGAAGCAGACGAGGACATCCCAGCCCTCCGGCGGCAGTCTCGGGATGCCCTCCGCGACCTCCAGGACGTCGAAGGCGATGCCGCGTCTCGCGAGCCGCGCCTTGGCGAACTCGAGCGTACGACCCCGAACGTCGGCGATCGTCACCCGGTACCCCGTCGCCGCGAGCGCGAGCGCCGCGGTCCCGATTCCGGACCCGTAGTCGAGCGCGCGCGGGTGCTGCTGAGGCGGCCACCGCTCCGTCAAGCGGGCGAGCGTGCGGAGGTACGGCTCGTACGCCGCGCTCCCGTTCCAGGCGAGGAGCTCCCAGAGATAGAGGTCGGTCTCCGAGTAGAAGGCCAGCACGTCCTCGGCGCTCTTCGGATCCCAATCGCGCCAGGCGGCGGCCATCTCGGCGGGGTCGTACTCCGCCAGCCGAGCGAGACAGCGATCCTCAGGGAGTCCCGTCACTTCCGAGAGGAGCGCCAGGTCGACCGCCGAGATTCGCGCCGCGCCCCAAGCTCGCGACTCGAACGCGACGGGCTCCCGCGTCAGGGCGACCGCCTCGCTCATGCCGCGTGTCCCGTCCGCCGGCCGTTGACATGCCAGCGGTACGGGAGCCTCACGGGCGCGTCGGCGAGCGAGTGCGCGACGACGCCCCGCCCGGCGCCCGAGATCTCGGCCACGACGCGGAAGAGGCGAAGGCGCTGCCAGTCCACGAGATCGCCGAACCCGGCCTCGCCGCGCACCGAACCCCAGAGCTCGTAGACGCGCGGGTGCAGCGGAACGTCGAAGAAGGTGCAATCGACGTGGCCCTCACCCTCGATCGTGTCCGGCACCTCGCCGTCGACGAGCATCGACGCGAGCGCGAAGCAGCCCAGTCGCCCATCGCTCAGGCCGAGAGAGAAGATCGGACGCGCGAGTGGACGGTCGACGCGGTAATGGAGCCGTGCAGTCATGGACGTTCCGGCCCGGACCTCAGCCACCTCGCGGCCGGAAGCGTCGTGCATGGAGACGCGGACGATCTCGAGGCCGCCGCCCGCCGCGACGGTCGGGTGCGCGCCGGCGAGGCGTTCGGCCTGGACACCGGCGAGGTACTCTCGGACGACCTCGCGCGCGGGCGCGTCGCAGACGATCCTGCCGCCGCGGAGGAGGACGGCACGCTTGCAAAGCGCCTCGACGGCGCTCATGTCGTGCGAGACGAAGACGAGCGTTTTCCCGTCACGAACGAGCTCCGCCATCCGCTCGATGCACCGGTATTGGAATCCGGCGTCGCCGACGGCGATCGCCTCGTCCACGAGAAGGATGTCGGGCTCGACGTACGAGGCGAGGGCGAATCCGAGCCTGAGCTGCATTCCCGACGAGAAATGCTTCACCGGTTGGTCGATCGCGGGGCCGACTCCCGCAAAGTCGACGATCTCCGCGAACCTCTCCTGGATCCGGCGTCGGGGGAGGCCGAGGATGCGGCCGTAGAGATCGATGTTCTCCCGGCCCGTAAGCTCGGGATGCATCCCGGTCCCTACCTCGATGAGCGCCCCGACCCGGCCGCGAACGCAGACGCGTCCCGAGGTCGGGTACGAGATTCTGGTGGCGACCTTGAGCGCGGTCGTCTTGCCGGCGCCGTTCGGGCCGATCAGCGCCAGCGACTCGCCCTCGTCGATCTGAAGGTCGATTTCGTCGAGCGCCTTGACGATGCCGCGTGGCGGGCGACGGAGGCCGATTACCCTCGCGCCCGCGTGCACGAGGTCGTCGCGGAGAGAGCGGTAGCGCAGCGCGCCTCGGTAGTGCTTCGACACCTGCTCGAACGAGATCGCGAAGGCCACGGCGCTTTCCTCAGACCCGGTCCGAGAACCCGCGCTCGAGGCGCTTGAAGAGCGTGTAACCGCCGACGAGGAGAAGCAGGCTCCAGGCGAGTGCTGCGCCGAGCAGCGCGAATCGGGGCCAGGAACCGTGGAGGACGATCTCGCGCGTGCCATCGATCGCCGCGGCCACCGGGTTCGCGATCGCGTAGAACGTGCGCCAGCTCTCTGGGACCGCGTCGAGCGAGTAGACGACCGGGCTTGCGAAGAGCCCGAGCTGGAGGACGAACGGCAGGGCGTAGCGGACGTCGCGGTAGTAGACGTTGACGGCCGACAGCCCCAACCCGAGCGCTGCGCCGAAGGTGACGAGAGGCGCGAACGCGAGCGGCAGTGCCGCCCAGCTCGCGCCGACAGGCGCACCGTACGCGAGTGCCGCGAGCAGGAGGACGACGACGCCGGGGACGAGGTCGACGAGCCCGGCGACGACGGCTGCGAGGGGGACGACCTCGCGCGGAAAATAGATCTTGCGGAGGAGCGCCTGGTCGGAGACGAGACTCTCCATCGCGGTCGCCGAGGCGCCGGAGAAGTACGTCCACGCGACCAAGCCCGCGAGGGCGAAGAGGGCGTACGGCGCACCCTCGCTCGCGACGCCGGCGTAGCGCCCGAGGAAGAGCGCGAAGACGAGCGCGGCGAGAACGGGCTGGAGCACCGCCCAGCCGATACCGATGGCAGCTTGCTTGTACTTCACCTTGACGTCCCGGAGCGCGAAGGCCCAGAGGACGCCGCGGAACGCGGCGAGCTCGGCCAGCGCCGACCACGATGCGCGGCCGGGGCCGCCCGTCACTTCCAGCACGGGCTTCTCGCCCGGCCGGCTCGGCATCGCCGCCTCTGGTGCCGTCAGCGCCCCGCTCACGAGCCCGTCGGAGTCGGCGTCTCGAGCGGCATCGCCGCGTCCAGCGCGGGTGGGAGAAGGCGCGAGACCTCGTCGCGCCCGCCGAGAAGGAGCATCGGGACCGTGTGGAAGATCAGCCGGAGGTCGCCCCAAAGCGACCACGTCGTCACGTAGAGGTAGTCGAGCTTCACCATCTCCTCGAACGGGATGTCGCTTCGGCCGAGCACCTGCCAGAGGCCCGTCATCCCCGGCTTGAGGTCGAGCCGCGTCCGCGCCCAGCCGTCGACCTCCCGGTCCTCGTCGAGGATGAGCGGCCGGGGGCCGACGAGGCTCATCTCGCCACGAAGCACGTTCACGAGTTGCGGCACCTCGTCGAGGAGGTGACGCCTGAGCACGCGCCCGACCCGTGTGACGCGCGGGTCCTCTTCGATCTTGAACATGCGGGCGTCGCCGCCTGGACGCGCGTGCTTGTTCAGGTGACGGAGCTCCGCCTTACGCTCCTCCGCGTCCGCGACCATCGTCCGGAACTTGAGGATCCAGAACGTTCGGTTGTCTGAGCCCATCCGGACCTGGCGAAAGAACACGGGGCCCGGTGTGTCGAGCTTGATGAGGAGCGCGACGAAGGCGAGGAACGGGACGAGGACGACGAGCGCCGTCAGCGCGAACGCGAAGTCCATCGTGCGCTTCACTGCCCGCGAGGTTCGCGAAAGCCGGAGCGGCGGTAGGCCGACGAGGGGAAGCCCCTCCGCCGTGTGGATCTCGGCCGACGGGCCGACGATCTCGAAGAGGCGAGGGACGATGTCGATCTGCACCCAATGGTCCTTGAGCGAGCGGATCACGTCGAGCGTCCGCTCGTGCGATTCGCGCGAGAAGGCGACGATCACCCGCTCGACGTCGTAGCTCTCGATGAGCTCGGGGAGGTCGGTGGGCGAGCCGAGGAGCGTGAGGTCGGCGATGTCCGAGCGCCGCTCCTTCGGCTCCGAGTCGACGAAGCCCACAAGGTTGATGCCGTACTCGGGATGCTGGAGGAGCTTCCTTGCAACGAGTTGGCCGACGTCGCCGGCACCTACGATCACGGTGTTCTGGGCGAATGCCGGGTGACGTCGCGAGAAGGCGCGGGCGCTTGCGCGAGCAAGCGTGACGAAGACGATTGCGAGACCCCAGAACCAGGCGACCTTCACGAAAGGCGGTTGGGCAAGACGGGTGATCGCGGCAACCCCGACTAGGAGCCAAGCGACGACCGTGACGAGATGGAAGACCCCGACGAGATCGTCCAGTGTCGTGTGGTCCGTCCGCTTCTCGTCGCGGTCGTATAGGTGATAGAGGCGTGCTGCGACGACCCACGCCGGGAGCGTCGCGACGAAGAGGAGGATCTCGCCCGGCGCGCCGAGACGATCCGCCTCGCGACCCCCGGTTCCGAAGCCGACGGCGAGCTCCGCGAGGAAGAAGGCGATCAAGAGCGCGGCGAGATCGGCGACCACGAGCGCGCGCCGCACCAGCCAGCCGCGCCGGCGAAACGTGCGTGAGAGTTCGAGCTCGACGCCCGCCGTCGTCCCTCGAGCCGGAGGACGGAGGCGGGAAGCGTCTGCGCTCAGCCGTCGTCTGTCACATCGAATTCGTAAGGAATCGGGCCGCAACCGATGCCTTTCCGGGTGTGTTGGCTCTCGCTAAGAGCCCATGGCCGCGCCAAACTTGCGGAGGGAAAGCTGGTCATGTGGGGCGCGCCGACGCCGCGGCTGCCCCTTTCGCCCAGCGTCGGGATCATGCGACGCGCTCCCGCCGCCTCCCCGTTTCCGGGTACCGATACGCATAGGCGTAGTAGCCGCTGTACTCCTCGCCCGCCCGAGCACCCGTCAGGACGAAGCCCAGCTTGGTGGCCGGCGACGTGATGAGGACGCGGTGGAGCTCTTGAACCATCGCCCGGCGCAGGAAATTCACCCGCGTGACGAGGACGAGAGCGTCCACCTTCGCGCTCAATACCATCGCGTCGCCGACCTGAAGAAGGGGCGGCGAATCAACGAGGACGAGGTCGGCCCGCGTCCGGAGCTCGGCCAGGATCTCGTCGAGCGCGCCGGAACCGACGAATTCCCCGGGGTCGGGAGGAGTGGGGCCCGACGCGACGACGGCGAGCGTTCCCGCAACGGCGCCGCGGCCGTTTGCTTGCCCATTCGTGGAGTCGGATGACGGAAAGGCAATCGGCACGATCGCGTCGTCGAGGTCCGCGTGGCCGAGAGCGACGTCTGTAAGACCCGCAACGTCGCCGAGGCCGAGGCCGAAGAACCGGTGGAGATGTGGACGCCGGAGATCGAGGTCGACGATGACGACCCGGCGACCCGCAAGCGCGAACGCGACGCCGAGGTTGACGACCGTGGTCGACTTTCCCTCGCCCGCGAGGGCGCTCGTGAACATGATCGAGCGGGCCGACGGCTCCAGATTCGCGAAATCGACATTCGTCCGGAGCATCCGGAACGCCTCGGCAACTGAGCCGTTCGGCTCGCTCACCATCGCGATCTCGGAACTCCGCCGGAGCCAGCGGGGCGGGACGGGCACGCGGCCGAGCATCGTCAACTCGAGGCGGGCGCCGATCTCCTCAGGCGAGTGGACCCGCGTGTCCAGGGCGTGCCGGAGGAAGGCGAGGCCGACACCGAAAAAGATGCCGAGGCCGAGCCCCAGGATGCCGTTCCGGATCGGCCGTGGCTGGATCTTGCGTGCCTGGTCGGCGACGTGGACGAGAGAGGCGTTTGACGCCTGAAGCGCCTCCATCGTCCGGAGCTGTCCCCGCCGTTCGAGGAGACCGGCGTACGCCTCGGCGATCAGCGACCGCCTCGCTGGGGCATCGCCAAGCTGCTTGATCTGCTGCTCGATCTCGCGCCGCGCTTGCCGGACGGCCCGGGTGTCGAGCTCCCGTCGGTACAGCGTGAACTCCCGCGCGTACGCGGTTGCAAGCCGCATTGCGCGCTCGGGGTCCGCGTCCTTGACCGTAAAGACGAGCAGATCGGAGCCCGGGTTCGCGCTGACGGTGGAGCGCGAAAGGAAAGCTTTGCCCGAAAGACCTGGGATGCGGGAGCCGTCGATGACGCGCTGCGCGAGCTCGGGGACGCGCGCGAGACCGACGTGGGTCTGGATGAACCGTTCCGGATCTTCCCACGGCTCGGGAATGCCACTCAGGGTCGCGGCGAGCGTCTGTCGCTTGACGAAGACGTCCGCAGATGCCTCGTAGAGCGGCTTTTGCTGGACTGAAAAGAGGACGGCCGCGGCCGGGACGATCACGACCCCCAGCATGAGAGCGAACTTCCGTCTCCGCAGGATGCGGAGGTACTCGCGGAGCGTCGAGCCGCTCTCTTGGGTTGGGTCAGGCCGCACTCTGCCGCAGGAGTGTTGTCACCCAGGACCGCGCTGGGTGATCAGTTAATACTCGACGGGCGGGGCGAACGCAACCCGGCTGGCCGGTACGTTCCCCTCGGAATGGCGACCGGCAACGACGTGTTGCGCCTCCATTGACGACCCGAAGCGGCGCCGAGAGCGTCCTCGGCCGCTCGTTCGCATCGGTCGCCCAGCTCGCGTGGCGACTGTCCGCACGGAGGGTTGGCGTCGCGCTCGTCTACCACCGCGTCGCCCAGCAGCCGCGGGACCCCGGAACGTCGCTTGTCCATACGGTCTCCGCCGATCTCCTTGCCGCGCAGCTGCGGCACCTCAAGGCGCGCTACCAGATCGTGCCCGCCTCTGAGCTCCTTCGCGCGGCGGCGGCGCGCCGAAGGGGGGCGCGGTTCCCGGTCGCGGTCACCTTCGACGACGACCTCGAGAGCCACAACCGCCTCGCACGGCCCGTTCTCGAGCGGCTCCGCGTGCCGGCGACGTTCTTCGTTTCCGGCGCGTCGGATCAAGCCCCGCGCTGGTGGGAGGCCCTCGAGGCGGCGTTCGTGCAAGAACGCGCTGTCCCCCCCGGCGTGCGCGCGCTGCTCGCGCGCGGCGGCCGTCGGCTCTGCGAGCGGTCGGGGCTTGCCGAGGTCGCCGAGGCGATCGAGGCTCTGCCAAGGGGGGAGCGAGACGCGGTCGCCGGCGCTCTCAGGTCTTGGGACCGGGATGAAGAGCGGATGCGCGCGGACGATGTGCGAGAGCTCGCGCGTGCGCGCTTCGCGATCGGCTTCCACACGCTTCGCCACGAGCCGTTGCCCGGGTTGAGCGACACCGACCTCGAACGTGCCCTGGCCGAAGGGCGCGACGCGCTCGCAGAGCTCGCAGGCCGCCAGGTGACAGCGATCGCGTACCCACACGGACGAGCGGACGCGCGCGTCGCGGCGGCTGCGCGCGCGGCGGGGTACGCAGTCGGGTTCACGGGTCGGCCGGAAGCGGTGCGTCCCTGCTCCGACCCTCTCCTCCTCGGTCGGCTCGAGCCCTCGCAAACCTCGGCCGGTCGCTTCGCGCTCCAGATCGTCCGAACGCTGGTTGCCCGCCCGCGCGCGCGCTTCGCCACCGGCGGACGATTCCCCGCGCGTCGCGGCCCGACCTGAGCGGCGATCGAGTGCGCGACCACGCGAGCCGCGTGTTACGCGATCAAACCGAGGTGGCGGCGCGCACGTCGTTCGACGCGCGTCCCGCGCGGTACGAGGAGGACGTCTTCGGTTTGCCTCGCAGGCACCCGCGCCGCAACGAACCTCGAGCCACGTGCGCGGTACACGTCGTAGCCCCAGGGCGCGACGAGATCGAGGAGGTCGCGGAACCTCCACCCGAACACGGACATCCACGCGTAATTGAGCTCGCAGTAGACGAGCGGGCGATGCTCGTGAACGAAGTCGCGAGCGCCTCTGAAGAACGCCAGCTCTCCTCCCTCGATGTCGACCTTGATGAGCCCGCACGCCCCGACCCCGAGCTGGCCGGCGATCGCATCGAGGGGTTCACAGCGGACAACGGCGGTACGGACGCCCTCGACGTCGTCCCGGATCGCGGCCGCGTTTCCGGTCGTCGCGCCCTCGAGTGCCTCCACGATCCCGAGGCGGATCGTGCCCGACCGCTCGCCGAGCGCCAGCTGGACGGCGGTCACCGTCTCGTCGAGGCCGTTCAGCGAGATCGCTTCGACGAGCCGTGCGTAGTTCGAAGGGAAGGGCTCGAACGCGTAGACGCATCCTCCCCGCTCGCGCAACCCGCGAGCGAGCGGGACGGTAAAGAGGCCGACGCTCGCTCCGACATCGAGCACGCTGGCCGTCGGATCGAGGACGTCGAGAAGACGAGGGACGTTGCGGTCGTACTCGCCGGTCCAGAAGGCATACCGCTCGGCGGAGCTCCGGAGATCGACGCGAACGATCATCGATTCGCGGCCGACGAACGTCGGGAGGCACTCCTCGTCGGCGGAGTAGTCCGTAAGCAGGCGCTCGAGAGCGACGCCGAGCCGCCCCTTGCCGCGAAAGCGCGGAAGGGCTCGTAGCGCGCTCGCGACCGCGTCGCGGATGCGAATCCGCGCTGACGTCAATGCCCGTTCGTTGCGCTGTGTGCGCGTCCACCTGCCGCCACGCGTCCCGATGCCGGAATCGCGACGATGTGCGGCATGCCTCCCTCTTCCGGTTCGAGGTTCGACGCTGCGTACCCCGCCGCGCCGAGGAGCTCGACGCACTCCGCACCCGTCTCGCCGTGGATCTCGCAGATCACGACGGGACGGACGTCCGTAAGCGTTGCCCGCATACCGCGGAGAACGTCGGCCTCTGCTCCTTCGACGTCGATCTTGACGACGTCGGGAGGGCGGAGCTCGCTCCGCATCGCGTCGATCGTCGTCGTCTCGACCCAGATTCCGCTGGTGCCGAGCCGGGCTGTGAGGGGGTCGTCGCTGTCGAGCCGCGCGACGCCGACCTCGGCCGCGACGGCGCGCTCTATCACCATGACGTTCTCCAGGCCGTTCCGCACGAGGTTTCGCCGGAGCGCGGTCGCTGTCTCGGGACTCGGCTCGAATGCGTACACCGCGCCCTCGGCCCCGACGTGCCGGGCTCCGATCGCCGTCAGGAAGCCGACGTTGGCGCCCACGTCGTACAAGACCGACCCTCGCGCGAGATATCGGACGAGCGCCTCTTGCACGAGCGGCTCGCTTGCCCCGAGCGCGTAGCCCGGATGCCCACGCCCGACCTCTAGCCGGAGGCCCTTTCCATGGCCCCGCGGAACCTCGACCTCCATCCCCGCGACCATCCTCCGCGCTCTTGGGAGGATCCACCGCTGGAAAGGTGCCGACTGGCCCGCGCGCCGTAACCGCACCGCGGGCAGGTACGCGATCGCCCCCTGGAGCATTCGCGCTCGGGCATGTTGCAGGGCCGCGTGAAGCGGCGATGGCTTCGGTTCTCCAGCGGTCGGTAGCACAGCCAGGCGGCCTCGGAGTCCGCGGGATTCGTCGCGATCAAAGCGTAATCGAGGGTGGGCCGTTTGCCTATGGGCGCCCTTGTGGACCGGACGGCGCCCGGGGGCGCGCGCTCGGCAGACAGCCGCGTGACGTCGCCTCGAACACCGTCTCCCACCCCTCGGCGCAATGTTGCTCGTACAGATCGCGCCGGCGGCGAGGCCGGGCACTGCAGCGGGTTCGATGCGGTGGGCCTCCGCTGCGCGCCGCGGCGAAAACGAGGCTTCTGGCGCGCGGGTTGCCCTCAGCGCCAGTCGACGGCGACGACGTCGACGGGGTCGTCGAACCCCTTCAGCGGCCCGGCACGGGGTCGGAGCTCCGGTTCTTGTCACGCGCGCACGCCGACGCGCGCGTCGAAGGGTGGGGGTCGGTATCGGCTGGCGCAAGCCGGTCGTTCTTTGGGCCCCCCGCGCAGGCCTCGAATTGAGGGGAGGGGGTGCGGGTGGACACGGTGCACGCGCGTCCACCGTGTCCACGTCCGCGTGCGCGGTATCGGTCGACCCAATGCGAGCGCGAGCGCCGCCTTCGGGTTGGCGCCACGAACGGGGGATTCAGCTCGACGCACCCCGTGAGCGCCCACTGACAAGAACCGCGTTATCGGCTTGCCGCGGCGACCGGCGAGTTTTTGCGGCGGCGTTCGGCGGTGTTGAGCGGAGGGCGCTCTCGCGCTGCGGGCGGACGAGCGGGAGGGCGGAACCGCGCATGAAGAGCCGCATTCCGCATGAACCGACGGCGGGGGTGGGATTCGAACCCACGAGACCGCTCAGCACGGCCTAGCGGTTTTCAAGACCGCCCCTTTCGACCGCTCGGGCACCCCGCCCGTCGGCCAGTGTAGCCCCGGCTAGCTCCGCCGCTCGACACCGCGAACGACGTCGTGACGACGGTCGAAGCGCGCCCGGTCGCGTCCCGGGCCGGCGTACACGACGTCGCGTACGCCGTCCCGTGCCTCGAGGAGGTCGCGACCCGCGCGACCGGCGAGCGAGTCGTTCCCCGCGCCACCGACGAGGCGGTCGTTCCCTGGTCCCCCGTCGATTCGGTCGTCGCCGTCGCCGCCGTGGAGAACGTCGCCGCCCCCGCCGCCGCGCACCAGGTCGCCGCCCCCGAGTCCGTAGACGACGTCGGGAGCCGACGTTCCGGCGATGACGTCCGCCTCCTCGCTTCCCCAGACGGTTACGCCCGCGCGGCCGGCCACCGGGCGCCACGCGCGGGAGGCGGGCGACCAGTCGACGTTGCCGGCCCGATCCACGGCTCGCACGCGGAACGAGCGAGGCCCCGCCGCGAGCCCGTCGAACACCGCGGGCGACGCGCAGCCGAACCACGCCGCACCGTCGAGCGAGCACTGGAAGCCGGCGCCGCGCTCGTTCGACTCGAAGGCGAACTCCGCCCGCCCGGGGGCGCCGCGGTCGACCCGAGCCGAGACGACGGTCGTCCCCGGCCGTCTCGTGTCGACCGTCCACGTCCACCTGGTCGCCGTCGGCTGGAGGTTTCCAGCCGCGTCGCGGGCCCGGACGCGGAACGTGTGGGCGCGCTGCGCGAGCCGCTCGTACCGCACGGGTGAGACGCACCGCCGGAACGCGCGTCGGTCGAGAGCGCATTCGAACGTCGCGCCCGGCTCGCTCGTGAAGCCGAACGTCGCGGTCGTGGAGGACGCGACCGGGCGCGGCCGCGAGACGATCGCGGACCGGGGGAGCGCGTTGTCGATCAGGATGGTGCGCGCGACCGAGTTCGTCGGGTTCCCGGTCGTGTCCACCGCGCGGGCGCGCAGCGAACGCACCCCGTCGGGGACGCCGGCCGAGTCCCAGCTAACGCTGTATGGAGGAGTGGAGTCCGAGCCGATCACGGTCGCGTCGACGCTGAACTCGACGCGCCGGATCGCCACGTTGTCGCTCGCCTCTGCCGCCGCCGCCGACGTTCCGCGGACGAGCGTGCCATCCTGGGGCTCGACGAGCGACACGGTGGGGGACGTGACGTCGGGCGGCGGGCCGTGGCACATTTCGGCGCCGGCATCGGTGAACGTCCTCCCGGCCTCGGGCAGGAAGACCCAGTCGTAGCCGCCGTCGCGAAGGATCAGCTTCAGGATCCCGTACGTGTCGCCGTTTCTGACCTCGCTCGTCGCGCGCGGAGCGACGATCGCCGCGTGGCTGTGCCCGCCCGTGCCGACGATGAACTGGCGGATCCCGAACGCCGGGGTCGGGTCGCCGCTGGGCGCCAGGCGGGCGTGGCGCTCGTAGATGTGGTCGTGGCCGGCGAGGATCACCTCGGCCCCGTCGCGCCAAAGGGCCTTCCAGAGCGGCTCCGTCCACTCGAGCTGCGCAATCCGCCCCGAGCTGAAGCGGGCGTGATGCCAGTATGCGAGCGTGCAGCTCGCTGCGCTCGCCGCTAGGTCGGCCCGCAGCCACTGTTCCTGCGGCGAGCCCTCCTCGCACCCACCGGCCTCCCAGCACTGGCTGTTCAGGACGACGACGTGCCAGCTTCCGAGGTCGTACGAGTAGTAACCCTTCCCCGGCTCGCCGGCCGCAGCGCCGAAGTAGCCGAAGTAGCCCGCGGCGCCGGGCGTCCGGTACTCGTGGTTGCCGACCGACGGCCGTGTGCGCCATTTGTGCCGACCCCAGGACGGCTCGTAGCACCGCGCGAACTGCTCGGGCGTCCCGTCCGGATAGGCGTTGTCACCGAGCGTCGCGACGACGCCGGGCTGACCGTCCACGAGAGCGGCCGTTGCCTCGTCGCCCAAGGAATTGCACCCGGCGATGTCGCCGGCCGCGAGCAGCACCGCCGGCTCCGCAACGGCCGCCGCAGCCGCGCCGGACGGGGACTGTCCCAGGGACAGCCCCCCCGACAGGGCTACGACCACCAGGACGGTGGCGCGCCGAAACCGCGTCGAGAACCCCAAGGCCGGTCTCTGAGCTTACGCTCGCGGGCCGATCGTGATCGGAGCCCCGTAGGGGGCGAGCACGTCCGGAACGGCCACCGAGCCGCCGCCGTCCTGGAAGTTCTCGAGGATCGCGAGCATGTGGCGGGCGGTGACGGCCGTCCCGTTCAGCGTGTGAACGGGCTCGAGCCCCCGCTCACCTCGGAAGCGGACGTCGAGCCGCCGCGCCTGGAAGTCAGTCGTATTCGACGTCGACGTGATCTCGCGGTAGCGCCCTTGGCTCGGGAACCACGCCTCGAGGTCGTACTTCTTGGTCGCCGAGGCGCCGAGGTCGCCGGCGGCGACGTTCACGATTCGGTACGGGATCCCGAGCGCCTGGACGAGCTGCTCTTCGAGCGAGAGCAGGAGCTCGTGCTCGCTGGGCGAGTCCTCCGGTCGGCAGAAGACGAACATCTCCACCTTGTCGAACTGATGCACGCGAAACATCCCGCGCGTGTCCTTTCCGGCCGCGCCGGCCTCGCGCCGGAAGCAGGTGGAGAAGCCGGCGTAGTGGAGCGGCAGTGCGTCGGCGTCCAGAACCTCGCCGGTGTGGAGCGCGGCGAGCGCGACCTCGGAGGTCCCCGTGAGGTAGAGGTCGTCCCGCTCGACTCGATAGATGTTGACCTCGTCCGTGGGGAGAAACCCCGTCCCGTACATGGCGTGCTCGCGGACGAGGACAGGCGGGAGGACGGCCACGAACCCGCGCTCGACGAGCCGGTCGAGCGCAAAGCGATAGAGCGCGAGCTCGAGCAGCGCGGCGTCGCCGAGCCGGTAGGCGAAGCGCGAGCCCGACACGCGGGCGGCACGCTCCATGTCGATCGGCGCGAGGTCGAGGTGATCCTTCGGGTTCTCGATCCGCGGGGGCTCGCCGACGCGCCGGACCTCCTCGGCGTCCTCCTCGGTGAAGCCGTCGGGCGCACTCGGATCGGGCGGGTTCGGGACGCGCGCGAGGAGCTCGTCGCGCTTGGCCTCAGCCCCGGCGAGCTCCTCCTCGAGCTGCTGCAACTCGCCCTTCACTCTCTTCAGGTCGTTGATCTGCTCGGCTGTCGGCTTGCCTTTCAACTTCGTGCGCGCGCGCAGCTCGTCGACGCGCGGAACGAGGTCGAGCCACGCGCGATCCGCGGCCATGAGCGCGTCAAACTCGTTCGCGGCGCCTTTTCGGGCGAGCGCCGCTCGCCATGCGTCCGGCTCCGCTCGCGCCGCCCTGACGTCGATCACGAGCCGGAGTCTAGGCCGGTCACGTAGGCCTCGATCACCTGCGCGACGCCCTCCTCGCTCGCGGGCGGGCACACGAAGTCGGCGAGCTCGAGGAGGCGCTCGTGCGCGTTCGCCACGGCGACGGCATAGCCGGCCCACTGGAGGAGCTCGACGTCGTTCTCGCCGTCCCCGAACGCGACGACGCCGCCTGGATGAAGGCCGAGGTGCGCCGCGACGAAGGCCATTCCCGACCCCTTCGTCACGTCGGGGTTCGCGAACTCGAGGAAGTACGGCAGCGACTTCGAGATGTAGAGGCGCCCGTCGAAGCGTGCCTTCATCCGCGCCTCGACGCCGTCGAGCGCGTGGGGATCGCCGATCGCAACGAGCTTCGTCGGCGGTGCCTCGAGCCAGGCGAGCAGGTCGCCGACCGGGTGGAGCGGCAGGTGCTGGATGTCGGCGTAGCGGCGCGCCTCGGCCGTGACCGCCGCGACGTAGAGCTCGTCGTCGAGGTACGTGTTCGGCGAGTAGCCCTCGCTCTCGAGCGCCGCGATCGCCTCGCGCGCCGTCTCGAGCGGGATAGGCTCGTGGCGGAGGAAGCGGCCGCTTTCGGGGTCTGCGACGGCCGCGCCCTGGTAGCAGACGACCGGGTCGGCGACGCCCGCCTCACGCAGGTACGGCCGAACCGAGCGGAACATTCGTCCCGTCGCGACGAGGACGCGGATGCCGGCCGCGCGAGCGGCCGCGATCGCGGCGACCGTGCGAGGCCGCAGCACGAAGTCGTCGGCGATCAGCGTCCGGTCGAGGTCGCACGCGAACGCCGCGACGTCGCGCGGGAAGCCGTCGGGAAGGACGATGCTAACGGCCGCTCGTGACGAAGGCCGCCACGTCGGCGATCTGCTTGTCGCTCAGCTCGCCCTCGAACGCCGGCATCCCGCCGCCGCCGTTCCTGACTTGCTCGACCACCTGCTCGAACGAGAGCTGCGCGTCGTCGAGGTTCGGGCCGACCGTTCCCTCCGACCCGGCTGGCTCGAAGATATGGCAGTTGCCGCAGCCCGCCGAGGCGAAGACCTCCTGGCCGGCTTCCGCGTCGCCTTCGGCACCGCCGCCGCCGCCCTCCTCCTCCTGCGTCGTCGCTTCCTCCTCCGTCGGGGTCGTCGCTCCCTGGCCCTCGACGGTCTCGGGCGCCGTCGTCTCGTCCGAGCCGCCGCCGCAGCCCAGCACGAAGACGGGCAGGAGGACGGCGCAAGCGATGACGACGACGCGGCGCACGGAGGCGAGTGTACCCGGTTGCCCCGGTTCGTACCGTTCGCGGTCGCCCCCGACCCCCCGGCTAGACTCTGGGCAGCAAACGGGGCCTCTCGAAGGAGTGATCACACGATGAGACGCAAGGCGTACGGACGGGATCTCGGTCTCTCCACGCGCATGTTCACGACGATGTTCCTGCTCGGCGCGCTGTACGTCGCGTTCTTCGTCGTCCTGCTGCAGCTCTTCGAGGTCGGGCTCGGCCTCGCGCTCGTCATCATGGGCGGGCTCGCCTTCCTCCAGTACTTCACGTCCGACAAGATCGCGCTCGCCGCGTCCGGCGCGAAGGTCGTGACGCCGGAGCAGGCGCCCGAGCTGCACGCGATGGTCGAACGCCTTTGCGCCATGTCCGACCTTCCCAAGCCGAGGGTCGAAGTCATCCCGTCGGACGTCCCGAACGCCTTCGCCACGGGCCGGAACCCGAAGCACTCGGCGGTCGCCGTGACGCGCGGTCTCTGGCAGCGCCTCGAGCCGCGCGAGATCGAGGGCGTCCTCGCGCACGAGCTCTCGCACATCGGCAACCGGGACGTCGCGATCATGACGATCGCGAGCTTCTTTTCGATGGTCGCCTCCTACATCACGCACATGGCGATGTGGAGCGGCATGTTCGGCGGCGGTCGCGACCGTGAGGGCGGCGCGCCCGTCTTCCTGATCGTCTTCCTCGTCTCGATGATCACGTACGTGATCTCGTACGTGCTGATCCTGGCGCTCTCGCGCTATCGCGAGTTCGCCGCCGACCGTGGCGCTGCGCTCATCACCGGTGCGCCCGAATACCTCATGAGCGCGCTCCAGAAGATCGCGAGCCAGATGACCCGCATCCCGCAGCGCGACCTCCGCGAGATGCAGGGGATGAACGCGTTCTACATCGTCCCGACGAACTGGAAGCAGTCGGTCGGCTCGCTCTTCCTCACGCATCCACCGCTCGAGAAGCGCCTCACTCGCCTCGCGGCGATCGCTCAGGAGATGGGCCGCCCCGTCTAGGGCGGCTTACCGGCCCTCCAGCAGCCTGACGCCCTCGGCAGCGCCTCGGTCCCCTCGGGCGGCCTCCGGGGCACGGTCCCAGCGACAGCCGCCGGCGTGGCGGCTCGCCCGGAAAGGCTGCGGCTAGGCTCGCGCGGTGATTTCGAGGTGGCTCCTTTCTGGGCAAAGACGCCTGCTCGTCGCAAGCGCCGTCGCGATCGGGATGTGCGGTGTCGCGGCGGCGCCCGCGGCCGCACAAGCACAGGCCGCAGAGCTCTCACGCGAGCTGCGAAGCGGCGTGACCGCCGCGGGCCTTCGCGGTCACGTCGCCCGGCTCGCGGCGATCGCGCGGCGAAACGGGGGAAACCGCGCCGTGGGAACGGCCGGCTATCGGGCGTCCGCCGCATACGTCCACGCGAGGCTCCGCGCCGCGGGGCTCGACGTTCGCTACCAGACGTTTCGCTACGGGGGATCTTCGTCGCGAAACGTGATCGCCGACTACTCGCGCGCGGGCACTCGGCGCCTCGTCACGGTCGGCGCCCACCTCGACAGTGTCCCGGCGGGCCCCGGGGCGAACGACAACGGCAGCGGCGTCGCCGCCGTGCTTGCGCTCGCCGTTCAGGTCGCCCGCCTCGACCCGAGCGTGAACGTCCGGTTCGCGTTCTGGGGAGCCGAGGAGGTCGGACTCGTCGGGTCGCGCTCGTACGTCGGCCGGCTGAGCCGCCGAGAACGGGCGCGGATCGCGCTCTACCTCAACCTCGACATGGTCGGCTCGCCGAATTTCGTCCGCTTCGTCTACCGCGCGGAGGGCCGGACACGCGCCCGCCGGCTGCGCGCGCTCGCGGCCCGGAACATCCTCGTCTACGCGCTTCGCTCGCGGCGGCTCGCGACTGCCGCCGTCGACCTGGGCGGCCGGTCGGACCACGCGCCGTTCCAGGCGGCGGGGATCACGACGGCAGGGCTCTTCAGCGGCGCCGAGGGAGTGAAGACGCGACGCCAGGCGCGCCGCTTCGGCGGTCGCGCGGGCGTCTCGTACGACCCGTGCTATCACCGGCGCTGCGACGGGCTCGCGAACGTGAACTTCCGCGTCGCGGAGCAGCTCGCAGACGCGGCCGCGCACGCGCTCGCCGTCGTCGCCGTCGACCCCGCGCGCCTCCGGTAGCGCCGTCGCCCGGCCGGAGGCGCGCTGGGCCTTTCCGGCGGCAGCCGTAGCCGAAATCTGGCAGTCTCGGCGCCCTTGGCCTCTGGTCAGGCGCACGCTAGCCGGACCTGAACGCGTCCATGGGGGACCGCGCCTGGTGACAGCGCTCGCTCGTTCGAGGGAGAACAGTCAAGGACCGCGTGATCACCGCCCGACGGACACGAGGCCGATGCCGAGCTGGCGGTCAAACCGGTCCCTCCGGCGTAGTAGCTTTCGCGCGCGTCCTCTCCGCTCAGCGCTCGCGCTGAGCGCCATCGTCGGGCTTTCGTTCGGCACGGCGACGGCCGCCGGCGCCGCGTACCAAATCCCGTCGACCATCGCCGGCGACTGTTCGGCCGACGTCACAGCAGCAATCGGACGTTGGATCGCGTCCGTACCCGACAACTCGGTCCTTTCGTTCGGACCTGGCGCGTGTTACCGGATCGAGGGAACGCTCGAAGTCGCCGACCGAAACGGCCTCCTCTTCGAAGGCAACGGCGCTACGTTCAAGGCGACGATCCCGGGGACTCTCGCATCCCGCTCGCAGTGGCGTTTCGTCGAGGGGTCGAGACTCCGTCTCAGGAGCATGACCATCCAGGGCGCGAACCCGCGGCCGGGGACATTCACGTCGAGCCTCCAGCACCAGCACGGGATCGACGTCCGTGGCACGGCCGTTGTCGGAGTCGACGACGTCGACATCGTATCTCCGTACGGGGATTGCATCTATCTCGGCCGGCCGTGGGGCGCGAGCGGATCGTGGTCGGTGGGTGTTCATGTGCGCGAGAGCAGCTGTGTCGGGCCGGGACGCAACGGCGTCGCCGTGACAGCCGCTCGCGACGTCGTCGTCGAGACGAGCCGATTTGCTCAGGTCGGCCTGAACGCCTTCGACGTCGAGCCGAACGGAACCGGATATGGCGGTGTTAACCTCACGTTCAGGAGCAACGAGGTCGGCAGCGTCTCCCGCTCGATCTTCGCCGCGTTGGGCCAGGGCACAGTCGATCGCGTAACGGTGAGCTACAACACCGTGGTCGGCCGCGGGCTCTATCTGGCCGCGATCGCGCCCACGGCGCGCCGCTTCTCGAACATTCGGATCCTGGGCAACTCCAGCGACACGGGGCACAACGCCCCCGGGAGCGTGGCGATGGATTTCGTCCGGATCGACGGCCTTACCGTCACCGAGAACACCGTGCCTCTGAGCGGACGGACCATGGCTCTCGCGGATGTCTCTGAGTCGTGCAACGTCAACGTCTCGGGCAACCGCTTCCCGGGCGGGGTCGCGGAGGCGCGCATCCACGCGTATCCCTGCAGCGACGAGGCGTCCGCCGCGTCTGCGGGCGGCCCCGCGGCCGCGGGGAGCTCCGCGCGAGGCGCCTACCGAGCACGCCTTCGATCGGCTCACGCTCTCGTCGCCCCCGCCGGCTACACGTACCGCGGCGATTCCGTCCGTGCCTCGTTTCGCGCCGCTTCGGCACGCCCGGGCCTCCGCCAGCGGTACCGCGTCTGCGTAAGGCGCGATCGCCGCGTCGCATGCGTCCGACGGGCGATTCGCGGATCGGCCTGGAACACGTGGACGGTTCGGATGCTCGGCTCGTGGGTCGGGTACGAAAACGGCAGGTACACGGGGCGCGTTCGGTTCGACTGGTACGTGAACGGGCGACGGGTCGCGAGTAAGACGATCCGCGTGCTCCGCCGCTAGCGCGGATCCGGGGCATACGTCGGGCGGGCTGGGACCAAGTCCGCCGGCTCGAGACCGGGCGCCCTCGCTCCCGACCTAGCCGAAAGGGGGGTTCGCTCGGGCGTGCGGTGATTACGCTTGGAAGCAGAGGAGGCTTGCGGCGGCCCCACTGCGGCGACACGTCATGGACCGCCCTAGGGCGCGTTCTGCCATGCCGTCACCCTGTATCAGGGCCACGGAGGCGTCGCCTGCGCCCGCGTCCATCTCCGCGTGCACGCGTCCCCGGAAACGGCGCCTCGATGAGTGCGGCGGAGCGCGGCTCGGATGCGGCAGATGATCGCGCTTGTCACCGGGGCGGCCGGCTTCATCGGGTCGCACCTTTGCGAGCACCTCCTCGATGTCGGCGACGAGGTTCGCGGCGTCGACGCATTCACCGATTACTACGCCCGCCCGCGCAAGGAGGACAACCTCTCGGCGCTCCTCGCGCGTCCGCGTTTTGCCTTCGTCGAGGCCGATCTCGCCGAGATGCCCCTTGCGGCACTCGTCGACGGCGTCGATGTCGTCTACCACCTGGCTGGACAGCCGGGCGTGAGAACGTCGTGGGGCTCGGCCTTCGACTCATACGTACGGAACAACATCACCGCGACGCAGCGGCTGCTGGAGGCTTGCCGGCACCGTCCGCCCGGCAAGCTCGTGTACGCGTCGAGCTCGTCCGTCTACGGCGACGCAGAGGCGCATCCCACTTCGGAGTCGACGCACCCGCGCCCGGTCTCCCCGTATGGCGTGACCAAGTTGGCCGGTGAGCTGCTGTGCGGCGCGTACCGTGCCAACTTCGGCCTGCCGACCGCATCGCTGCGGCTCTTTACGGTATACGGGCCACGTCAGCGGCCCGACATGGCGTTCGCTCGGCTGGTCGCTTGTGCGCTTACCGGGCGCCCGTTCTCGCTCTACGGCGATGGCGCCCAGACGCGCGACGTGACGTTCGTAAAGGACGTGGTTACGGCGATGCGCGACGCCGCGGTGTCGGAATGGGTGGGCGTCGCGAACATCGGGGGCGGGATCCGTGTGTCGATGAACGAGGTCGTGGGGATGGTTGCCTCGCTGTGCGGGCCGATCGAGGTGATCAGGACGGGCGCGAGCGCAGGGGACGTGCGCCATACGAGCGCTGATACGACCGCGGCGGCCGAGGCGTTCGGCTACGAGCCCCGGACGACGCTCGAGGACGGCCTGCAGGCGATGATCGAATCGGAGCTCTCGAGACAGCCGTCGGCTCCGGCGCCTTGACTCGCGCCCCGGCTGGCCGGCCTCCCAGCGGCTGAGCGAACGCTCGGCTACTGGCTGTCGGGCGCGCTGGTGGCCCGGCTCCGACTCGCGTCGTCGAGCCGCGAGCGGGAGCCGTCGACGGCCTCGGTAGTGGCCTGGGGCGCTAGGCGCGGGAGAACGGGCACCCGGCCGGACGCCGAGCTCGGCCGCCTGTACGGCCAGGCGCCGACGGCTCGCGACCGGTTCAGCACGACACCGAACACCTTCTCGTCAGCGGCGCGCAGGAGCTGTGTGGCGGTCTCGAGCTCGTCGCGTCGCGTCGAGCCGACGCGGGCTACGAGGATCACGCCCGACGTCACGCGCGCGAGGATCGCTGCATCGGCGACGGGTAGTAGCGCGGGGGCGTCGAGGAGAACGAGATCGGCACGGCTCGTTAGAGCGCTGAGGACGGTAGTGAACTGCTCGGAACCGAGGAGTTCACCTGGGTTGGGGGGTGGCGTGCCGCTGCCGAGAAGCTCGAGGGCCAGGCCGTCCTGCCAGGTTTCTAACGCGGTCTCAACAGGCAGGCCGTCCACCAGGACGTCCGTCAGGCCCGCGCGAGGGGAGACGCCGAACGCGAATGCCAGCTCGGGCCGGCGCAGGTCCGCATCGACGACAACAACGCGATAGCCGGCCTGCGCGAATGCGATGCCGAGGTTCGCGACGATGAGGGTCTTCCCTTCGGAGGCGACCGGACTCGAGACGACGAACGATCGAAGACCTTGGTCGACACTCAGGCGAAGATTCGTCCTAAGGCGGCGGTATGCCTCGGCGCGTGGGGAGACAGGGTCGTGCGCAACGACGAGCGGTCGGCTGCGGGCCTTCGGGTCTTCGACGATCGTGCCGAGCGCAGGCGCCGAGGCGATCGCCGCCGCGTCATCCTCGCCGCGGATCCGGTCGTCGAGCGCCTCCCTGAGTAGTGCCGCGCCCACCCCGAACGTGAGGCCTAGGAGGAGGCCGAGCGCAACGTAAAGGGCGTGCTGCGGCGATGAAGGAGACATGGGCAGCTCCGCCTCACGTGTGACGGTCACGTTGACCGGCGGGTTGGGCGCACCCTCCCGCGTCTCCAACGTAGTGACCAAGCTCGAGAACTCGTCGCTCACGGCGTCCGCGATCGCCTTCGCCCGCTGCGGTGACGGGTCCCGCACCGTCACGTTGATGAGAACGGTGTCGACCGGCGCTTCGGCATCGATGTTTCGTCCGAGCTCCTCGGGCGTCGTTTCGAGGTCGAGCCGCTCGATCACCCGACTCGTCACGGCGGGGCTGTCAACGATCTGCGCGTACGACCGCACCCGTTGCTGGGAAAAGAGTCCTCCTTGGTACGTCTCGCTCAAGTCGGCAGGGACACTGCCCGTCGACACGAAGAACTGCATCCGTGCTTCGTAGATCGGCGTCCGCGTCCAGGCCAGTAGTCCCGCCGCCGCTGCAAGCAAGACGACACTGACGAGGATTCCGAGCCAGTGCGCGCGAACGGCTCGGAGAAACTGCCTCAGCTCCATCCGACCATCCTTCGCGTCCGGGGTTTCGAGATTGGGAAGTGCACTGCGCTTCTCGGAGGATAGGGCACGTGGAACGCGCTAACGGCCGTCCGACTTCACGCGATCACGCGTTCTCTGGGCTCCCCGGTAGTACTCGACGATCTCGTGCGGCGTCAGCTCACGGTCGCTGCGGCGACCGAGGAAGTAGTACGCGGATGCGCTGTCCATTGCGAACTCCGCGGGGACGACCCGATCGAGGTAGCGGAGCCAGAAGAAGAGGCCCCTCGCGAGCTTTCCAGCTAACTGCGACCGCAGTAACCCTCGCGTGAGGTGGTCGACGCTCCACAGCAGCTGTGTGCCCGGGCCGGCGACCGGCCCGGCCGCGATCTCCTCGAATGCCCGGAAGAGGTAGCGATGGCCGCTGCTCGTGTAGCGAACGAAGTCGTAGGGGCCCGCGTGCACTTGCTGGAGAAACGGGGTCTCGGCGTAGACGAGACCCGCGGGACGGAGCACGCGCTCGATCTCACTGACGACTTGGCTCGGATCGAGGACATGCTCCAAGACTGCCTGGACGAGCACGGCATCCACGCTCCTTGCAGCCACGGGAATCCGATGCGCGTCGGCGATGAACTGCGTCAGCGGGCTGCAGTAGATGTCGAACGCGAGAACGCGCATCCGGGGTTCGGCGTAGATCGCCTCGACGCCGTTGCCCATTGCCCCACCACCCACGACGAGAACCAGGGGTGACGGCTCACGTAGGAGCGACAGGAGCAGGTCGATGTGTCTCGCAGCCACCTTGTTCTGCGCCTTCCAGCACGATCGAAGCCAGAGCGGCACGCGGTCGATCGACCGTCCGCGAGGCGCATACGGGGATTGTTCCGTGTCCAGCGGTGGTTCGAGGTCGGTTCGTTGCACGATGCTGCGCTCGAAGTCCACGAGGACGGGACACCGGCCGACGCTCGGGAACGGTTCTCTCCCGGCCAAAGCGCATGCCCGGTTGCTGCACGCGAGACCACGTGCCGCCTCCGTTAGAGGGGAGCTGCACCGCGGACAAATGAGCAACGACGCGACGCTCGCGAGGTCGACTAGCGGCACTTGCATCTCATCGCAGTAGCTCCTGACTCATGTTTTGGATGACAATAGGTGAAGCGTGCGGCAATGGCTCTGAAAGAAACGGGACTTATGCCATCGGCTTGATTCCGGCATCGGGCTTGACCTGGACGTTCGGATATGTCCAAATAGTTAGTGATCGATCTGGTCTAGACCCGAATCCTCGGTACGGCCGACTGCGGAGGAACTGCGGCAGCCTCCTCGGCCGAACCCTCTGAATTGCGTCCAACTACGATCTGCGGCTCTCCACATCCACGTAGACTCGCGTCCGAGCGGCGATGACGCCGGCGAGACCCCTCGTATGCCTCGTCGGCGGGCCTGACGTCGACGCGCGGCTGGATCTCATGCGGCTCTTGAGCCGGGATTTCGATGTGCTTGCTCTCGGCACGGACGCGCGCCTGGCGGCGTCGTTCGCCGATGCGGGTTTCCGCTACAGGCATTACCGAATGTCTCGGCTCGTGAACCCGATTCTGGACGCGTACACCGTTTGGCAGCTGGTACGCATCTTCCGCGCCGAACGCCCCGCGATCGTTCACTCGTTCGACACGAAGCCCGGTGTTTGGGGCCGTGTCGCGGCGAAGCTCGCCGGTGTGCCCGTCGTCGTCGGGACTCTGCCGGGCCTCGGGAGCCTCTACGCGAACGCGAGCTGGAAACGGAGCGTCATTCGGGCGGTGTACGAGCCGCTGCAGAAGCTGGCCTGCCGGTGGGCTGATATGACGATCTTCCAGAACGCTGACGACGCGCGTGAGCTCGAGCGGCGCGGCGTCGTGGACAGCGGTCGCAAGATCGTCATTCCGGGATCGGGCGTGCGCACCGACGTCTTCAGACCGCCCGACGGCGAAGCTTCCACGGTCGAACGCCGTGCCGAGCTCGGGCTCGACGGGAACGGGGTCCTCGTCGCCATGGTGTCCCGGATAGTTCGCTCGAAGGGGGTGCTCGATTTCGCTGCGGCTGCTCGGCGCGTGCGACGCGTCGATCCGGGCATCGGCTTTCTGCTCGTCGGTCCGGCAGACGATGAAAGCCTTGACGCCCTGACTCCGGACGAGCTGACCGAGCTCCACGACAGCGTCACCTGGATCGGGCCCCGGAACGATGTAAAGGAGATCCTCGCCTCGGCGGATGTCTTCGTTTTCCCGTCCTTCTACCGAGAGGGCGTTCCTCGTGTCCTGCTCGAAGCAGCCTCGATGAGATTGCCGCTAGTCGCAGCCGACGGCCCCGGGTCGAACGACGTCGTCGAGCACGGCGTGAACGGCTTCGTCGTCCCGCCGAAGGACGCGGCGGCAATCGCTGACGCGGTGCTCCGGCTCGCAGGCAACCCCGAGGTCCGTGCGCGCTTCGGGGAGCGGTCGCGCGAGCGCGTTGTATCCCGCTTCGATCTCTCAGTCGTCGCCGAGAGGACGCGGTCGCTCTACGAGTCGCTTCTGCGAGACAAGCGGCACCCTTCTCGATCGCCGTAGCGCGCGATGATGCTGATGATGGGTCCGAACCCGTGATCCACGCTGTTACGCCCTATGGCAGGGAAGGCCCGAGCTCGCGAGTCCGCGTCTTCGAATGGCTCGACCGGACGTCCGCGCCGTTCGTCCTGAGCAGTTACATCTCCCACCGAAACTCCCGCCCCTCGTACATCGCCCGTCATCCGTTCGCCGTGCTCGCGGCGGAGCGCCGGCTGAACAGGATGGCCGCTCAGCGGCCGCGCCGCCTCCTCCTCCACCGCGAGGCTTCTCCGCTCAGCCGCGGCGATCTCGAGCGACGTCTTCTCGACAGCTCGGAGTTCGCGGTCTACGACTTCGACGATGCGCTCCAGTGGGACTGGGGAGCGGGGGGACGCCTCCGGAGGCTCGCGCCGAAGGCGCCCAAGGCCGTGATCGCGGCGCAGCGTGCGCATCGAGTAATCGCCGGCAACCCCGTACTCGCCGAGTGGGCGTCCCAGCACAACGCCGACGTCGTCGTAATTCCGAGCTGCGTGTCGCCGAAGGCGTATCGAGAGAAGACGAACTACGAGGTACGGGACCCGCCTCGGCTCGGCTGGATTGGATCTCCGGATAACGAGGTGTATCTGCGGCTCGTCGGGCCGGCTCTGCGCGAGATCCACCGGCGCACGGGAGCGCGTCTAACGCTGATCGGCACGACTCGACTCAATCTCGGAGATCTGGAGCGTTTCACGGATCGCGTCCCCTGGTCGGAGGCGAATCAGCACGAACTGCTGGCCGATCTCGATGTAGGGATCGCGCCGGTTCCGGACGAGCCCTATACGCGTGGGAAATCCGGCTACAAACTTCTCCAGTACGCCGCGGCCGGCACGCCGGTCGTCGCGAGCCCAATCGGCGTGAACCGGGACATCCTGTCGCAGCTCCGTATGCCGGCGCCGGGTGACCAGCGAGAATGGGCAGACGCGATCCTCGACCTCCTTACCATGTCCGTTGCAGCGCGCGCGCGCCTCGGACGGCGCGCTCGGGCGGTTACGCAGAGGCTCTACTCGTACGACGCTTGGCACGCCAAGTGGGAGGAGGCGGTTGGAATCGCCGATTCGGCGGCTCGAGATCGGGAGGAGCCGTGCGCCGCTGCGGATACGAGGCAGACCGCGTGACGGCAGTGGTGCTCACGCCGCACCGCGGCCGTGCGACCAGCGCTTCTGTGCACATCGTCATCGTGAACTGGAATACGGGCGACTACCTGCGCGACTGCTTGGCATCCATCGCTCGATCCGATCGCACCGGCATCGCGATCGCTCGCGTCACGATCGTCGATAACGCCTCGTCGGACGAATCGGCAGAGCGCCTCGGTGACCTTGACGTCCCCCTGGAGATCATCCGAAACGACGAGAACGTCGGATTCGCCGCGGCGTGCAACCAGGGCGCTGCCGGCAGCACCGCCGACTATCTCCTGTTTCTCAACCCCGACACGCGGCTGTATCCGAAGACGCTCGCCACGGTTACGCGCTTCATGGAAAGCACGAAGGGGGCGGAGATCGGGATCTGCGGCGTCAACATCGTCGACGGCAACGGACGCTCTGATATCTCGTGTTCGAGGTTCCCCGACTTGCGCGTCTGCATCGGCAAGATGACCGGCCTTGACGCGGTTTTCCCGGAGCTGTTTCCCGGGCATCACCTGAAGCCCGCGGAGCTCCGTGAGAGCCGGTTCGTCGACCAGCCGATCGGCGCTTTCTACTTCGTGCGCCGGGAGCTTTTCGCCTGCCTTGGCGGGTTCGACACGCGGTACTTCATGTACTTCGAGGAGGTCGATTTCGCGCTGCGGGCTCGTGCGCAGGGCGCGCGCTCGTACTTCCTCAAGGACGCGACGGCGTTCCACGCGGGTAACGTCAGCTCGGATCAGGTCGGCGACATACGGCTCTACCACTCGCTGCGAAGCAGGATCTTGTTCGCGCGACGACATTGGACGCCTTTGCAGGCGAATTTACTCATCGCTCTCACGCTGACCTTGGAGCCTGCTGCGCGTCTCGTGAAGGCGGCACTCCGCCGGCGTGGATCCGACGCGCACTCGGTCGCGGCCGCGTATCGCAGCCTCGTGGCCGACCTGCTCGGCGGGCGGATGCAGCTACGCTGACCCGGTCGTCTCGGCAACCGGATTTGCTCGAGCTGGGTAGCGAGGCGCGCCGGCGAAAGGTGCCGTCATTCGCTGCGGCGACGCTCGTTGCTCCGGCTCGGGTTCCCCCGTGAGGATTGCGGCAACAAGGGAGAACGAGAGGAAATCGAGCGTCCCGACCGACCAAGTTCCTTCGGTCGTCCCAATAAGCGTGATCGTCGTCAGCATTACCATCACGCCGGCCCGGGCGCGGCCAGCCGTCCAGAGCATCGCAGCGAGCATGGCGGCGAAGACCGAGGCGCCCACCGCACCCGCGGCGACCAGCACGTCCATCCATTGATTGTGGGTCGAGCGCTGTGCGGCTCGAGGGATCTCACCCGACTCGAAAAGGCTGGCCCACTTTTGCGGGCCGTATCCGAACCACGGGGACTCATCCACGTGCTCAGACGCAACATTCCAAAGAGCCGGCCTGTCGGTCAGCGCGGACGGGTCCCAATCGTGACGGACGACATAGATGGAGCTGGCGACCGCCCCAGCGAGCACGAGGCCCGCGATCGCCGTTCGAACCGCCGTCGTCCGCTCTGTGTCGACCCGCGGGCGGACGACGAGTAACACGAGAATGGAGACCAACGAGACCAAGATCGCCGTTCGGCTTCCGGTGGCAGTCGCCATTCCGGCCAGGTAGAGGACGAACCAGTAGCGGGCGCGAGTCCGGAAGCCGATGTACGCGAACGGAATCGAGACCGCCAAGGTGACGCCGAGAAGGTCGGGGTTCGGGAAGACGCCGGTGAACCCGAGGCCCTCGCACGCGTTGACGCATGGGACAACGAAGGCGGCGTCCTCGCGGAAGACGGCCAGGAAGCCGCTCGTTGCGGCGAGCGTGACGCCGAAGAGCCCGGCGCCGAGGGGTGCGCCGCGCCCCCGGGGGAGGACCGTGGCCGCTAGGAGGCAAACGAGCAGGACGCTGCCACGGAGCGCCGGAACTCGCCCGTCTTGAAGCCCCGAGACGTGGGCGAGTGCCCAGAGGAGAATCGCAAGCAGGCCGGCTGCGTGGACAGGGATCCGAGCCGCCCCCAGACGCCTCATAGCGACAATGACGGCCAGTGCGGCGACGAAGAAGACGGCGAAGTCGACCGCGTTGGCGTACCAGCTCGGAAAGATCGGAACGAGCTCCCCGAACGCATCTGGCCGGCGAGTCAACCCTCCGGTGATCGCTACGAGAGCGATCGGCAGGCTCGTAAGCCACGCCATCCCGAGCGTGAGCGCGCTCGAAATATCTAGGTCACCTGCGCCGCGGGCCTGCCGGAGCGACGGAATCAGGAGCAGCAGCGTGAACGCTGCGGCCATGGCCAGGACGATCGTGACGGCGCTGTCGGGCACGCTACCTCGCCGCTTGCAACTGTCTCAATATTCGCCTTGGGAGCCGGGCGTCGCACCGTCCCCGTAGCTCGATGCCCTTGCTTGAATTGCGTCTCTGCGTAACACTCTCGTACGAGCGGTTCGGTGTCTCTGGAGTGTCTGCGGTCTCGTCGCGGTGAAGATGCTCGGCGCGGCGATTGGAGCTAGTGCGACGTGCGCCATGCTGAAGAGCACCAGGCTCGAGACGAGCAAGTGAGCAAGGGCTCGAAGCGCATCCTGCTCGTTTGCCAGCTCGACGGGTACGCGAACGGGTGGCGGCCTGTCGAGCTGGAGCGGTTTTTGCGGCGGCGCGGCCATGAGGTGCACGTGGCCAACACGTACTACCTGAGTCGCGCCTCGACAAATTCGAAGTCACTCAAAAACAAGCTTCCTCGTTTACGTCCAAAGCTCTTTGCCCTCTACGCAGCGGAAGCGGCGTCCCGCCTGTTCACGCGCCGGTGGAACTTCGGGAGACGGCATCTCTCGTACTACTTGCTCCGGGCCGATTGCCGGTTGAGACGCAGCGTCCTCGGCTCGTCGCTCCCGCTCGACGATTTCGACCTCATCATCTCGGCAACTCCCCACGACGCGGAGTTACTGACGGTCCCGACGACTGCACGTACGTTCTATGACTGTCCGCAACCATGGGCGGATGAGCTGTGGTTCGAGGGGCGGTTGACGGAACGTCAGCGCCGCAGGCTTCGACAGTGGGAGAAGCAGCTTCTCGAAAGCGTGGACGTACTCTCGTTCTCATGGGAATCGTATGCCCGCTACGCCGTTCAGCATTATGAAATCAGCACTCACAACTTGCGCCAGTTGAACTGGGGTTGTGTCCCGGCGACTGAACGCGCAAAGTTCGCCGACCCGCCGCGAGTCGCGTACATTGGGTCGCTAACGTCACGATACATCAATCTCCCACTTCTTTCCCGCCTCTCAAAGCTCTACCCTCACATCGACGTCTACGGCGGACCGCCACCCGATCCGTCCCTCGGATTGAACTACTTGGGATGGGCACCAGCGACGGTCCTCGAGCAGTACCAATTTGGGCTCATCACGTGTACGAAGGACGAGATCCGCCGTGAGGGCTTCTCTGCGAAACACTTGGACTACATCGCGTATGGATTGCCCGTTCTCGTTCCGGCGTGGCGTCGTCACTTGGAGCTTCTCCAAGGATCTGTTCCGTACGACGAGACGACATTCACCGACATCATCGAGTCGCTGAGTAGGCGTGAGGAATGGCAGCGAGTCAGTGACGAGTCGTACGCACAGGCGCAGCGGTTGACGTGGGAGAAGACGCTGGATCCGCTCGATGCGTTCCTTCGTGAGCTCCCGGATCGCGCTCGGGCATGATGTTCGCTCGAGGGATTCACGACGCAAGCCTCGCGGTGAGCGTGTGCCGGCGAATCACGGCGAAGACCAGCAAGCCGACGATCGCGGGTAACCCCGTCAGCGCGAGCGCTCCGAATCCGTGAAGGTCTGTTTGCACGACGAGTAGCTCTCCGATGATCGTTACGGTCGCAGCGACCGTGGCGAGTCCCCACCAGCGCCTTCCCGGCACGATGACGGGAAGGCCCTCCCGACGGCGACATAGATCGACGAAGTAGACAGACGCGATCACGCCTGTGATCGCGGTCACCCCGACGACTCCGACGAGCCCCGCGAGAAGCGCCGCCGGAATCGTGAAGAGGGCATTGCCGATTGTCCAGACGAGGGAATAGCGCGTTTCAAGTCCGGGGCTTCCGACAGCGCGCACATAGCACGTTCGCATCCCCGTCAGGCTGACGTGCGCCACGTACCCCGCGAGGAGGATCGCAGCGGTTACACCGCTCAACACGTAAGCGTCGCCAAGCCAGACGGGCACGCTGAAGCCGATCGCCGCGACGGCGATGACCCCGAAGCCGAGAACGGCGGGCAACCATCTCCGCTCCAAGCCCTCGAACTCGCGCGCGGCTCCCCTTGGGCCCTCGCGTCGGAACGTCCTCGTCAGCAGCGTCAATACCGGTGCGAATACGTACAACGGAACGCTGCGGACGGCGGACGCCGCCTGAAGCCCAATGCTGTACAGGCCGACGTACCTCACGGGGAGCACGGCGGCAATTACGACGGCGTCCATCTGAACGTTGACGAAGCCCGTAACCGCCGAAAGCTGCATGCGGGACGAATAGCGCCACAGTTCCCGTTGGATGACCCGAGACGGGAAAAGCGGCCATCGGATCGACACGTTTCTCGCACCGAGGGCCAAGCTCCCGAACATCAGGGCGAGGTAGCGCACGGCGGTCGCGATCAGGAGCGCGTGAATATGACCACCCGGCTCCACGAGGAAGACGATTGCGACCGCGAACATCCCCGACGACGCAACCGTGCTGGCGGCGAGCGCGCGGAATTGCCCGTTTCCCTGGAGCAACGCCGCCGCCGAGTAAGCCATGAGCGCGAGCGCCGCGAGAGCCGGCAGCCATCGCAGCGCCGAAACCGCCTCCCCGTCAAGCTCGGAAGGCACGTTGAGGTAAGCGACCGCAATCGGCGCGATCGGAAACGCCGCCAGTGAGACCACGAGCCCGAGCGCGGTGAACAGGACGAACGAGCCAACGAGAAGGCGGCCACTGTTCGCGCGGTCTCCGCGTGCAGCGTCGATCGCAAAGAAGCGCGCAAGCGAGGCGGACACCCCGCCGTCCAGGAGGATTAGCGTGCTCAAGATGATGAGTGCGAGCGACCAGACTCCGAACCGATCGAGGCCGAGTCGCTGGAGGAGCAACGGCGTCAGCGCGAACACGACGATGATCGGCGCGATCTGCGCGATTCCGTTGAAGCCGACGCGCATCGCCAGCTCAGAAGGGCGAGCAACGAGCCTCCGCAGCATGTCCGACCCCTTCGTCATCGCCGCCATGAACCGACTGTAGAACACGTTGTTCGCGTTCTCATCCATGCGAGCACGCAGGCTCCGGCGCACGGGGACGTCTCGGGGCGCAGGACGGCTCAGCCGCGGCGAGAGGCTGCGTCGCGTATCAGCGCTTCGACCGTCGATCGCGCTCGTGGGATTCGCGGCATCGGTTCTCGTCCTGACGGCGCTCGCCGTACGTATCCGCGACGGTCGACCACCGTTGTGGGACGGCGCGGTGCTCGCCTTTCTCGGGCCGGATCGGTACGGCGAGCCTCTCCGGTCGACACTCGACGTGTTCATGGCGATCGGTGGCGAGTACCGCGGACTCGTCTTCGCAGTGCTCCTTATTGCTGTGCTTGTGGCGCTCCGCCGACCGCGGGCGGCACTGCTCTCCACGGCCGTCGTCGGCGCGACGATCGCGACCGTCGTGGCGCTCGAACCCGCTTTCGAGCGCCCGGCGCTCATTGCCGGCCACCAGGGCTACTTCCCGAGCGGGCATGCAGCGGGCTCGCTCGCCGTCGCGGGCGTCCTCGCACTCGTCGCTTGGCGCACGCGGTGGCGCTGGCTCGTTGTAACGGGGGGCATCGTCTTCGTCGCTCTGTACGGCGCCGCGCTCGTCTACTTCCGCTCTCATTACCCGTCGGACGTCGTCGCCGGCTGGTGCATCGCGGCGGCCTGGACCTGCGTTGCCGCCCCGCTCGTTCCCCGCCGTGAGGCGCATTCCGGCCGCTAGAAGCGCTCGAGCGGTCGGGTAGTCTCGCCGCGTGGGTCTCGGTGACATCCTCTTCGGCCGCAAGAAGCTCACGGGGCCAAAGCTCGAGACGCTGTTCGCGCTCTCGTCCGCGCAGGTAACGCTCGAGGCCGAGCTCGGCCTGCGGTCCGCCGGAGTCGCCGCGGTCGTCTTCAAGCCGCTCTCGGCCGGCGAGTTCGCGCGCGCCGAGCAGGAGATCGACGAGCTGCTCGGCGTCGCAGCGGAGAGCTCGGGGTCGGAGGTGCGCCGGCGTTCGGACACGTACGGCTTCCAGTGGCTCGTCGTCCGCGACCCCGATTTCGAGGACCTCGTTACCTCGGTCCACCTCGTGAGCTCCGAGCTCGAGGCGCGCGGCTTCGGCGCACAGCTTCTCGCCGCGATCTTCAGGTTCGAAGGACGCGAGCGTCCCATCCACCTCGTGTACGGCTACAAGCGTGGCAAGTTCTGGCCGTTCGTGCCGCTCGACGAGGACCAGAAGCGCGACAACGCCGAGGAGCTTCGCTTGAAGAACGAGCTCGACGGCGAGCTTCCGATCGAGCCGGAGCTCGAGCGCTGGCTCGGGCTCTTCGACGCGCCGCTCGACTGACGCCGCGTCTACATTCGCCTCGTGACCCCCGCGCCGCGGCACTCCTCGGACGCTCTGCGCGCGCGGCGCGAGGCGCGCCGCCGCGCGATCCGGCGACGGCGCCTCGCGGCGTTGGCCGTCGTGGTCGGTCTACCCGCGGCGGTCGTCGGGTTCGCGCTCGCCCACGACGATCGCGGCGCGCGACCCGTTGAGCGCCGCTCGCGTGGCTCGCCCGACGCAAACGCGTGGCGCCCGTCCGCGGCCCTCGCGCGCGCACGGGTGACGATTGTCGCGACGGGCGACATCGCCGTCAACGACCCGGCCGGAACAGCGCCGCCCCTCTTCGCGAACGTGCGCGCCGCGCTCCGGGGCGAGGTCGTGATCGGGAACCTCGAGGGCGCCCTGACGACCGGCGGAGAGTCGAAGTGCGAGCGGCGGCGCTCGACGAACTGCTTTGCCTTCCGCGCGCCGCCGCATTACGCACGCGTCCTCCGGCGTGCCGGCTTCACGGTCCTCACCCTCGCGAACAACCACAGCGGCGACTTCGGCGCGCAAGGCCGGGCGGAAACCGTTGCCGCGCTCCGCGCGGCGCGGCTGGGAGGAGCCGGCTACGGCGAGCGGCCGCCCGTGAACCGAGTCGGCGGCGTCCGGGTCGCCGTGCTCGGCTTTGCGCCGGGCCACGCCGGCTGGGACCTGCGAAGCCCGCTCGACGTCACGAAGCGCGTCCTCGACGCGGCCGCCCGCGCGGACGTCGTCGTCGTCACGATGCACGCAGGCGCGGAAGGCCCCGGCTCGGAGCACGTCCAACGGGGCGACGAGGTCTTCCTGGGCGAGAGCCGCGGGGACGTCGTCGCCTTCGCGCACGCTGCCGTCGAGGCGGGCGCCGACCTCGTCGTCGGTCACGGGCCGCACGTGCTGCGCGGGATGGAGTGGTACCGGCGGCGCCTGATCGCCTACAGCCTCGGGAACTTCGCCGGCTACAGGAGCCTCGCGACGGCTGGGCCGGCGCGCGTGAGCGGCATCCTCCGCGTCACGTTGCGCGGCGACGGCCGCTGGGTGCGAGGCCGGCTCGTTCCCATCCGCCTCGTCAAGCCGGGCATCCCCGTGCTCGACGAGGCCGAGGAGGCGCACGGGATCGTCCGCCGGCTGTCGCGCGAGGATTTCCACCGGCGCGGGGCGCGAGTCACGCGGGACGGCCGAATCCTCAGACCCGCGAAGAGCGCGCGGTAGAGGCCGACCGCAGCGGGCTCCGCGCCGACCTGCCTGAACGGGTACGGCTAGCGTGCGGCCGGCAGGTCGGGGATGAACCCCGCCTCCGCCATGAGCTGGCGGCTCTCTTCGAGCGTCAGGTCGCTCGGCGGGATGACGGCGTCCGAGGTGGAGAGGTCGTCATCGGGGAGCTTCTCGCCTTCGCGCCGCACGAGCTCGAACATTTCGTCCAGCGTCTTGTCGAGCTCGATCTCGTCGTTCGCCTCGAGAGCCGCGCCGGCGCGGTCGTCGAGCTCGTTCAGCCGCTCGCGCAGATCGTCGTCGATCCGGTACTGCCCCTCGCCCATCAGGCGCACGATCACCGCTCGATCTCCTTCCGTTCCTCGCCGGCGCCGACCTCGCGCTTGAGCCGCTCGAGCTCGTCGTCGACCTGTCGCCCCGCCCCGATCTGCGCGAGCTCGCGGTCGAGGTCGCTCCCCCCGATCGCCGTGAAGTCCTCGAGCGTCCCGGCGGCCGTGAGCTCCTCGACGGCGGCCGCACGAGCCTGCATCTGCTCTGTTTTGTCCTGCGCCCGCTCGATCGCAAGCCCCGTGTCCGCCATCTCCTCGCCGATCCCGCTCGCCGCCTCGCCGATCCGCACCGAAGCCTCGGCGGCGGAGTACTGCGCCTTGATGACCTCCTTCTGGCTGCGGAAGGCCTCGACCTTCGTGGCGAGGCGCCGCTCGGCCTCGACGAGCTTCTCCTGCTGGCGCTCCAGGTCAACCGCCTGCTGGTCGAGCGACTGGAGCTGCTGCTGCACGAGCGTCTTTCGCTCGAGCGCCGTGCGGGCGAGATCCTCTCGGCCGGCGGCAAGCGCTTGCCGCGCCTGGCCGTCGAGCTTCACGACCTCCTGCTCGAGCTTCTGTGTCTGCAGCTCGAGGCGCTTCTTCGCGGTAACTACGTCGGCGACGCCGCGCTTGACCTTCTGGAGCTGCTCACGCTGGCGCTCGTACGAGTAGTCGAGCGTGACGGACGGGTCCTCCGCCTGGCCGAGCAGCTTGTTGATCCAGGCCTTGACGACCGTGGACGTTCGGCTCATGAGACCGGCCAACTGATCCTCCTCACTCCCGGGGTGCCGGATGATCGTACCCGTGTTGCCGTTAGGGAATCACCGCCGCCTTCAAGAGGTCGCGGGGCGGGTTCTCGAGGAGCGGAACGACGCCCTCGAGGCCGACCCGGTGCGTGACGAGGCGCTCCCACGGGACGGCACCGCTCGCGAGGAAGGCAAGAGCGGCGCGGACGTGACGCGGGGCGTGGTGAAACGCGCCGCGAAGCGTCAGCTCCTCGTAGTGGAGCCGGTATGCATTGACCGGCACGGCCGCTCCCCGCGGGAGGCCGCCGAAGAAGAGCACGGTGCCGCCGGGGCGGACGAGCTCGGTCGCTTCCCGCCAGGCGGCCTCGGTGCCGGCGGCCTCGATCACGACGTCCGCGCCGCGTCCGTCGCCTGGCTCGGCCCCGAAGGCCGCGGCTAGCTCCCGGCGCTCGGCGCGGCCACCGACGGCGATGACGTGCCCGCCTGCGTCTCGAGCGGCAGCGCACAGCATGAGTCCGATCGGCCCGACGCCGAGGACGGCGACCATTTGACCCGGCTCAATCTCCGCGCGTTCGATGCCGTGGAGACAGCACGCGAGCGGCTCGACCATCGCAGCGATCTCGGCAGGAAGGCGATCGGGGACGGGGAGGAGGTTGCGCGAGGCGATCCGTTCGGGGATAAGGACGAACTCCGCGTAGGCGCCGTTCAGGAGCGGGAAGAGGTTTTCGCAGAGCGTCTCATCGCCTCGGCTGCAAGGCGCGCAGGCGCCGCACGGCGCCGAGTTCGGCGCGACGACCCGGCGGCCCGTCGCCGCGTCGACTCCCGCGAATTCGTGGCCGAAGGGGCTGGGCGGGCGCCCGAGCAGTACGGGGTGGCCCCGGCGGTACGCTTTCGCGTCGGTGCCGTCCGTAAGCGCGACCTCGACGTGGACGAGCACGTCGCCGGGCCCGGGCTCGGGGCGCGGGACGTCCTCGAGCCGCACGTCGCCCGGCCCGTGGAACACGAGCGCCCTCACGGTGTGAAGACGACCTTGAGCGCCCGGCGGCCGCGGTAGAGGTCGAGACCCTCCTCGAAGCGGTCGAGTGAGAGGATCGTCGGCTCCGGGAGGTCGAGTGCCGGAAGCAGCGCGACGGCCGCCTCCAGATGGCGAGGCGCGGCCGAACGTGACCCCGTGACCGTCACCTCCTCGCGGTAGAGGCCGTCGAGCGCGAGTGGCGGTGCGGGCGCGAACACGAGCACGAAGCCGCCCGGGACGACGTGCGGGAGCGGATCGGCCGGCGCCGTCAGGACGACGGCGGGGAAACGCCTCTCGGGCTCGCCGTCGCTCCGGGCAGGGTCGCGGTCGTACACGTGGACGCTGTCGCCACGGTGGCGGAGCACCTGCTCGAAAAGGCGACCGACGAAGCCGCCGCCGACGACGAGGACGTCGCCGAACGGGACCCGCTCCGAGCCGCGAAGGACGCACGCAAGCGGCTCGGCGTACGTCGCGATCGCGTCCTCGAGCGGCTCGGGGACGTCGATCGCGCCGCCGGACGCGCGCGCCCGGTCGGCGAACCCGCCGGGCTCGATCGTGGCCGCGCGGAAGCGCTCGCACGTGGACTCGTGGCCGGCGCGGCAGCGGTCGCACTCGCCGCACGGCAGGTGGTGGACGAGCGCGACCCGCCGCCCGTCCGCGGTCTCGCCGACCACCTCGTGGCCGAGGACGGCACCCGCGAACGCGGGCGAGAGCTTTTCCAGATCGCTCCCGCAGAGGCCGCACGCCCGCACGCGGACGAGCTCGCCGCCGCCGTCCGGCTCGGGGACCTCAGTGAGCCGAGGACGTCCCTCGGGATCGACGACGACCGCGCGCACGGCGGGAATCGTAAGCGCGAGCCGCCGCTACACTTCGCTCCGCACGGGGCTATAGCTCAGCTGGGAGAGCGCCTGGATCGCACCCAGGAGGTCGCCGGTTCGAGTCCGGCTAGCTCCATCGACTAACGCGCCTCCCCTTGAGCAAGGTCGTCGTGGAGGCTCTTTCGGTACAGATCTGCTTTCGCTCTTTGCGCGGAGCGGAGCGCCCTTCCGGGGACGTACTGGAGGTGCCTGGGTCGTCGTGGAACTTCGGCGGCAACGCCCCCGCGCGTGACGGCCGCAGCCGAGCACACGGGAGACGGCCCTGGCCGGCGTTAGCGCCGTACGCGACGCGTTGCCGCTTTCGCGCGAAGGTTGTCCGTCCGCACTGGACGACAACGGGACGGGCCGTTACCCGCTCCTCTCCACTTCGAATTTAGACGGCCGAGGGGGCTTGCGGCAAGCCCCGGGGCGTGCCGCATAATCGCCGGCCGCAAGCCAGGACCTACGAATGGGGGCAGCGAAATGCGTGTGTTGTCGTCGACGTATCGGGCCGGGGGCGCGGCTATGACGGAGCATGCGGTGGTGATCGCCGGAGGCGGCCCGACAGGGCTGATGTTGGCGGGCGAATTGGCCTTGGCGGGGGTCGACGTTGCAATTGTCGAGCGGCGCCTCAGCCAGGACCTCGCCGGCTCGGGCGCGGGCGGTCTGCACTCACGCACCATCGAAGTGCTCGATCAGCGGGGTATCGCCGATCGGTTCCTCGCGGAGGGGCAGGCGATGCAGGTCCAGAGCTTCGCCGGGATCCCCTTGGACATCAACGACTTTCCCACCCGGCATAACTACGGCCTCGCTCTGTGGCAGAACCACTTCGAGCGCATACTGGCCGCCTGGGTCAGTGAGCTGGGGGTGCCGATCGGTCGCGAACGGGAGGTGACGAGTTTCGCCGAGGACGACACCGGCCTCGACGTCGAGCTGTCCGACGGCCAGTCGCTACGGGCGCAATACCTCGTCGGGTGCGACGGCGGTCGCAGCCTCGTCCGCAAGGCCGCCGGGATCGAGTTCCCCGGCTGGGACCCGTCAGTCAGCTCTCTGATCGCCGAGGTCGAGATGAGCGAGGAGCCGGAGTGGGGCATCCGCCATGACGACAGTGGCACGCAAGCCCTGGGCAGGCTGGAAGACGGGAAGCGGGTACGGGTGGTGGTGAGTGAGCGGTATGCAGGGCAAACCGGTGAGCCGACCCTGCGTGATCTCAGCCAGGCGCTCGTCGCCGTATGGGGAACGGACTATGGGGTGCACAGCCCAACCTGGATCTCCCGGTTCACGGACATGACCCGGCAGGCGGCGTCCTACAGGGAGGGACGGGTGCTGCTTGCGGGCGACGCCGCGCACGTCCATTACCCGGTGGGTGGGCAGGGCCTCAACATCGGTGTGCAGGATGCGGTGAACCTGGGATGGAAGCTGGCCCAGGTGGTTCACGGGACGTCGCCGGAAAGCCTGCTGGATACCTACCACGCCGAGCGACACCCGGTCGCTGCCCGCGTGTTGCAGAACACGATGGCGGCCACTGCGCTCACCCGCTCCGATGCGCGTATCGACGCCTTGCGCGACATCCTGTCCGAGCTGCTGACCATGGAAGAGCCACGCAAGCGGCTCGCCGGGATGATGTCCGGGCTCGACGTCCACTACGACGTCGGTGAGGGACACCCGCTGCTCGGGCGCCGCATGCCCGATCTCGACCTGGTCATCTCGGGCGGCCCGCTGCGGGTATTCACCCTGCTGCACGACGCCCGGCCGCTGCTCCTCAACCTCGGTGAGCCCGGCGGCTTGGACATCACTCCGTGGGCGGATCGGGTTCAGCTGATCGACGCCGAGTATGGCGGTGAGTGGGAGCTTCCGGTACTCGGCACGGTGACTGGCCCCGCTGCCGTTTTGGTCCGGCCCGACGGATACGTCGCCTGGGTGGCAGACCTCAACGATCTGCGACTCCCGGACGCGCTCACCACGTGGTTCGGACCGCCTACTGCGGCGTAGCGCACCGCCTTTCCGATCACGAAGCAGCGTCGGGCCGCGGCCGCCCGACATTGACCTCGGGCCTGCCCCTTGGAGCCCACGCTCCTGCGCTGCGGGCACCTCGATCGGCTCGTTGAGGCGCCCGCATCCGACGAGGAACGAGCGCGGCGCTTCAGAGCGGAATCCGTCCTCCGGTACCCGGGCCGAGCGGTTCGCATTGAGGTCGGTTGGCTCCACGAAAACCCCCGGAGCCGGGGCCGTGCTTGTCGCAGACTCGGGCCCTGCAACGGCGAATCATCGCCACGCCGCCCGCGGGCGCGGTGACATCGAGGCGATGCCGATCCCGGTGGGTCAGCGGCAATCTCGGCCGTTCGATCCTTCCGTCGCGTCGTTCGCGCCGCTGGCGTAGCCGCCACCGTCTAACAGGCCCCGGGGCGTAGAACCGTGCCGCCCGTGCGCAAGAGGAAGAGCGTGGCATCATCGGGATTCGTCGACGATGTCCTCCTCGACGGCAGCACGCCGTGCCGGCGGACGATTTGCGGAGGGATGGCGATGATCGAGGTCGATGCCGAGGCACGCTCGGCCGCACCACCAGAACGCGTCTGGGCGCTGCTCGCCGATGCGCGCTCGTGGACTCGGTGGGCGGGCTTCGACGACGTGCAAGTCGAAGGCGGCGAGGGCGTGGGTGAGATCAGGCGAAACCGGAGAGGTCGGATCACCGGGCGCGACCGCGTAGTCGTCTTGGAGGCTCCGCGTCACTACGCGTACGAGTCGACTTCCGCCCTTCCCGTGCGGGATTACCGAGGCGACGTCACGCTGACACCCACGCCGGATGCGGGAACGCATATTCGCTGGCACTCGCGATTCGCGGCGAAGATTCCGGGCACGGGGTGGCTCCTCCGTCGAGGGCTCCGTCGATTCTTAGGCGAGCTCGCGGACGGCCTGGCGCGGGAGGCGGAGCGGGACGCTCGAAGCTCGGAGGCGCGATATGAGTCGTGACGCCTGGCTCTCGCTCCACATCCTCGGAGTGGTGCTCTTCCTCGGAAACATCATCGTGACGGCGGTCTGGAAGGTGCTCGCCGATCGGACGAAGAGCCCGCCCGTCGTCGCATACGCGCAGCGGTTGGTGACCACGACCGACATCGCATTTACCGCCACCGGCGTCGTTCTCATCATCGTTTCGGGGCAGGTCATGGCCGAGGACTTCGGCGGCGTCTTCGGCGGCCCCGCGTGGCTGACGATCGGCTGGTCGCTCTTCATCGCGTCGGGCGTCGTCTGGGTGACCGCGCTGATCCCGATCGAGGTCATGCAGGCGCGGATGGCGAAGCGATTTGCGACAGAAGCCGTCATCCCGGCGCGGTACTGGCGGCTCTCGACGCTCTGGTCCGTCTTCGGCGCGGTCGCGACGCTCCTCCCGCTCGCAAACCTGTACTTCATGGTCTTCAAGCCAGACTGACGAGCGCTCTGGACCCCGACACGCGATCGCTGCTCGGCGAGGCACGGATCGCTTATCAGGTCGCCGGTACGGGCCCGCCCGATCTCGTGATCTCGGGGGGCACCTTCGGGAACGTCGACCTCGACTGGGAAGATCCGCTGGCCGCGCGGATGTACCGGCGCATCGCGCGCTTCTCCCGGCTCATCCGCTTCGACCGGCGCGGCGCGGGCAGTTCCGACCCGCTCCCCCTGGACGCGCTGCCGCCATGGGAGGGCTACATGGAGGAGGCGGTGGCCGTCATGTGCTGGGCGAGATAGCGGCCGTGCTCGATGCGAAAGAGCGGGTAGTTCGTTCGGTGGATCACCAAGGTCGGCACGTGGATCGAGGAGAGGGTCGGCCGCGCGTCCGCCTCGAGCATCGCGTGGAGGTAGGCTTGACCGCGGTGGGGCTCGCGATTCCGCGCGTGGACTTGGCGAACCAGCGATAGAAGTGCTCTCAAGACGGCGGGCGACGGCATCCTCGCCACGTTCGACGGGCCGGGACGGGGTATCCGGGCGGCTGCGCTCCTGCGCGGCGAACTTCGCCGCACGGGGCTCGAGATCCGCGCCGGGCTGCACAACGGCGAGGTCGAGGTCCGCAGCGGCGACGTAGGCGGAATCGCCGTCCACATCGCCGCTCGCGTCTTGGCTGCGGCCGGGCCTGGCGAAATCCTGGTCTCTCGGACGGTGCACGACCTCATCGCCGGTTCGGCGATCGCGCTCGAAGACCGCGGGAGCCATCGGCTGAAGGGCGTCGACGGGACGTGGCAGTTATTCGCGTCGCATCGCCGGCGACGCGCGCCGCTCGACGACGCTCGCGGGCACAAGCACGCAACGCCGCGGCACTGCCAAGCTCGCTGGCAAGGCTCGAGGGCAAGCTTGCGTTCAGCGCCGCCGCGATGTTCAGCGTCGGCGCGGCACGTTCGTCACGGCGCCCGCACGCGTCCGGCGCCGCGGGGGACGGGCCAGGCGCGCGCCTCGACGGACGAGACGAGCGACGGGCTCGCACCGCGAACGCGGACGTCAGGGCAGTATGTACGCGGTTCGATGCGCCAGCGTCCGCATCCAGGTTCGCCTGCTCGGCCCGATCGCGGCCGTACGCGGACGGGAGACGCTGGTGGAGGGAGCGCCTCGGCAGCCCTTCTTGCTGGGCGCTCGTGCTGCTCGAGCGCGGAGCGCGGGTCGCTGCCGAGCGTCTCGCGGAGGCGGGCTTCGCGGCGTTCAGCCTCACGCTCACTGCTACGGGGGAAGGAGTTGATAGCCGATGAGCATGCGGATTGACGAACCCGCCGAGCACACGGCGGTGACGCCCGAGCGAGTGATGCAACTCGGCCTCGGTTTCTGGGGGTCGAAAACGGTGCTGTCCGCGGTCGAGCTCGGTCTCTTCACCGAGCTGGCGGAGGGCCCACTCGACGGCGAGCAGCTGCGGACGCGGCTCGGCCTGCACGGGCGCGGCGCGATCGACTTTTTCGACGCGCTCGTCTCCCTCGGCCTGCTGGAGCGCGACGGCGAAGGGCAGTACGCGAATGCGCCTGACGCCGATCTCTTCCTCGACCGCGCGAAGCCTTCCTACATCGGTGGGATCCTCGAGATGGCGAACGCCCGACTGTACGGCTTCTGGGGGTCGCTCACGGAGGCGTTGCGCACGGGCGAGCCGCAGAACGAGGCGAAGCACGGCGGCGAGGACGTCTTCGCCGTCCTCTACAGCGACCCCGAGCGGCTGCGCGGCTTTCTCCGCGCGATGACGGGCATCAGCCTGGGCGCGGCGAAGGCGATCGCGGCGAAGTTCCCGTGGGAGCGATATCGGTCGTTCGCCGACATCGGGACCGCCGAGGGCGGGCTGCCGGTACAGCTCGCGTTTGCGCACGAGCACCTGACCGGCTGCGGGTTCGACTTACCGCAGGTCGAGCCGTTCTTCGCCGAGTACGTGAACTCACGCGGGCTGTCGGACCGGCTTCGGTTCCGCGCCGGCGACTTCTTCGTCGACCCGCTGCCACAGGCCGACGTGATCACGATGGGCCACATCCTCCACGACTGGCCACTCGAGACGAAGAAGGAGCTCCTCGCGAAGGCATACGAGGCGCTCCCCGACGGAGGCGCGGTGCTGGTCTTCGACGCGGTGATCGACGACGGGCGGCGCAGCAACACGTTCGGGCTGCTGATGAGCCTCAACATGCTGATCGAGACCACCGGCGGCTTCGACTACACGGGTGCCGACTGCCAGGAGTGGATGCGCGAGGTCGGCTTCGGCTCGACCTACGTGGAGCACCTCGAGGGGCCGGACTCGATGGTCGTCGGGATCAAGTAACGCGAACGCTTGCACGGCCGGCCGTCCAGATGGCACCTGCCGGATCGCAGCGGCGGCGTGGCCAGACGGCGCGACCGGACCACGTCGGTACAGTTGACCGCGGCGCATTTTGCTTCGTGAGGAGGTGGCATTGGTGAACGGCTCGGTTGCGAAGGCGATCCTCGCCGGAGGGTGCTTCTGGGGGATGCAGGACCTCATCCGGAAGCGGCCGGGCGTCCTCTCGACGCGGGTCGGCTACACGGGGGGAGACGTCCCGAACGCGACCTACCGCAACCACGGGACGCACGCGGAGGCGATCGAGATCGTCTTCGACCCGGAAGAAATCTCGTACCGCGACCTGCTCGAGTTCTTCTTCCAGATCCACGACCCGACGACGCTGAACCGTCAGGGCAACGACATGGGGACGAGCTATCGCTCCGCGATCTTCTACCTCGACGAGGAGCAGCGCCGCGTCGCGGAGGAGACGATCGCCGATGTCGAGGCTTCGGGCCGCTGGCCGGGCAAGGTCGTGACCGAGGTGACGGCGGCAGGCCCGTTCTGGGAGGCCGAGCCCGAGCATCAGGACTACCTCGAGCGCTATCCGAACGGGTACACGTGCCACTTTCCACGCCCGGATTGGGTCCTGCCGCGGCACACGACGGCAGCCGCCGGCTAGGGTCAGGCAACGGCCAAGCCCTCTGCGGACTCGAGCCGCATTCGGTGGAGGCGGATTCACGGCAGCGTGCGACGTGGGCGCGACCGCTACGCGACATTGCCGCTAGACCTCGCCGCGGCGTTCGCGCGAGACGCCGACGACGGTCCTGACGTACGGGGACGATCTCTACTGGGGTCGCCGGCGTCCGCACTTGCCGCAATTCGCGAGCTCGTTCCCGAACGCCGATTGATACGGCGTCTCGAGTGTTAGGTCGCGACGTGACAGCCGCGACTACGCTCCGGGTTCAGACGCCCTAGAGCAGGATGCGAACGGCGGTGCCGTGCGGGCAGCCGTTCCTGGGCAGCCACAGCGCGAGGTGGAGATCGACGTCCCGCCGAGCCGCGATGGCGCTCGCCGCGAGGCGGCTGTAGCCCGCCCGCTCGAGCTCCTCGGCTCTGTAGAGGACAACCCGCTCGCCTTCGGTGAGCCGCCTTCCCTCGGTTTCCGCGGTCTCGGGTCTCATGCTCAGAGTCTCCGCCCTCTCCGCCCGGCGCGGAACCGACGTCCTGGCGGTTTCGCCTGGCCCTTTGGGTGGTGCCATGGACGAGAAGAGGACCCGCGCTGTGCCCTGGTAAGCGACGAGGCGCCCGTCGGGCGCCTCGTCGC
>DATAAZ010000072.1:0-49822 GCA_036259875.1 Gaiellaceae bacterium | reverse complement strand
CTCGGCCCGCTCCAGGTCGAATACCTGAAGGAGCAGGGGCTCGAGCCGCACCACTACCTGCTCGACGTCGGCTGCGGCCCCCTCCGCGCCGGCGTGCACTTCCTCCGCTACCTCGAGCCGGGGCACTACTACGGGATCGAGAAGGACGCGGACGTGATCGCGCTCGCGCGGGAAATCGAGCTCCCGCGCTACGGCGTCGAGGACCGTGAGCCGCACCTCCTCGCCGACGAGCGCTTCCGGTTCGAGCGGTTCGGGCGCACGTTCGACTACGCGATCGCCCAGTCCGTCTTCACGCACCTGCCGCTCAACAAGATCATCCGCTGCCTCATGGAGATGGAGCGGGCGCTCGACGAGGGCGGCCGCTTCTACGCGACGATCTTCGAGAACCCGCAGGGGAAGCGAAACCTCGCGGACATCAACCAGACCGAAACGATCGTCACCCACTTCGACGCGGACTTCTTCCACTACGACTTCGCGACGTTCGAGTGGATCTGCGAGGGGACGCGGCTCGAGCCGAGCTACATCGGCGACTGGGGCCACCCGCGGAACCAGAAGATGCTCCTCTTCACGCGGGTTTGACGCCCAGCGGCGCGGCCGTCGTCGCCGAGGTCGCGTGGGTGAACGGCCTCGGCGCAATCCGCTCGCTCGGGCGGGCCGGGCTGCGCGTCCTCGCGCTCGACCACCGGCGCAGCGCGCTCGGCTTCCGCTCGCGGTACGCCACCCCCGTGGTTGCGCCCGACCCCCTCGCCGACGAGCGCGCGTTCGTGAACTTCCTCGCCGACTTCGCCGAACGGATCGACGGCCCGACCCCGCTCTTCCCCACGCACGACGAGCACCTGAACGCGGTCGTCCGTCACGCCGACCGGCTCGGCGAGGCGTTCCCGACCCCCGCGCCGCCCTGGGAGATCCTCGAGCGGGTTCAGCGGAAGCGCTACCAGCTCGAGGCCGCGGCCGAGATCGGGGTGCCGGTCCCCGAGACCCGGCACCCGCGCTCGGAGGAGGAGGCGCTCACGGCCGGACGCGAGCTGGGGTTCCCGCTCCTCGTGAAGCCGTCCGACAACGTCGTTTTCAAACGCCTCTACCGGAGGCAGGCGTTCTACTGCCGTGACGAGGCGGAGCTCCGCGAGGCGTACGCGCGCGCGGGCGAGTACGAGCCGATGGTCCAGGAGTTCATCGGTGGTGGAGACGAGGGCCTCTACACGCTCGGGAGCTACGTCGCGCCGGACGGCGAGGCGCTCGCGCTCTTCTGCGGGCGCAAGCTGCGCCAGACGCGCGAGCACATGGGGAGCTGTCGCGTCGGCGAGTCGCTCTGGGTCGACGAGGTGGTCGAGCAGGGGCTCGCGCTCCTTCGCCACACCGGCTTTCACGGGATCTCGCAGGTGGAGTTCAAGCGCGATCCGCGCGACGGGCGCTACAGGCTGATCGAGATCAACCCGCGCCTGTGGCAGTGGCACTCGCTCGCCGAAGCGTGCGGCGTCAACATCCCCCACATCGCGTACCGCGATGTCGTGGGCGACCGGCCGGCCCCGGTGCGGATGCGCGACGAGGGGAAGCGCTGGTCGATCTCGTTCATGTTCCAGCAATCGTCTGCGCTCCTGCGGCCGCCGTACGTGGACGGCGTCTTCGCACGCGACGATCCGCGGCCGGCGCTCTACCAGGCGGCCCGCTTCGCCCGGCGCGGGCTGCGGCGGCTCACGCGCGCGTGATCGGCGCGGGTTGGGCGTGCCCGGCCCCCACGGTCGTGGAGACGATGCTCGCGCCCTCCCACTCGGAGGGGACGGGCTCGCCGAGGAGCTCCAGGATCGTCGGCGCAACGTCGCGCAGGTCGCGCTGCGGCCCGCGGCCCGCCGGGACACCGTCGGCGACGAGGACGTACAGCCCATCGTGGGCGTGGTTTGCGTCGTCGGGGCCCGTGTCGTTCTCGAAGACGTGCACCGTTCCCGTGCCGACCTGGCCGACGCTTCGCCAGTAGAGGTCGCCGAAGTACACGAGCAGGTCGGGAGCGACGCCGTTTCGCTCCTCGTAGAGGTCCTCGGGCCGGTGCGCGACCGTCCCGATCGGGCGACCCCGCTCGTCGCCCAGCGCCTCGAGCTTCGCCTTCAGCTCCTCGCGAACGCGCTCATAGTCCGACGGGTGCACCGTACCCTCGGGCTCGCGCCCGGCGACGTTCAGGAAGAGGCGGCAGTAGTAGCCCCCTTCCCCCCAGGCGGTCGTCCGCGCCCAGTCGACGAGGTCGGGAGAGAAGCGCGTCGGCCCGGCGGGCTCCTCCTTCAGGACGAGGAAGCCCTCCCGCCGGAGCCACTCGTTTACGCAGATCCCGCCGTCCATCCGCTTGGCGCCGTGGTCGGAGACGAGGAGGACCGCCGTCTCGTCGTCGGCGACGCGGAGAAGACGCGCGATCTTCTCGTCCAGGCGCCGGTAGTAGTCGAGCATCGCCGTCTCGTAGCGGTTCCCCGGCTCGTAGAGCCGGTGCTCGGGATCGGCGAAGCGCCAGAAGCCGTGATGCACGCGGTCGGTGCCCATCTCGACGAGGAAGAAGAGGTCCCAGGAGCGCGTCTCGAGCAGGTGCTCGGCGAGGCGGAACCGCTTCTCCGTCATCTCCTCGAGGTCGGCGAGCAGGCGATCCTTGTCCTCCGTCCGGAACTCGGGCACGTCGACCATGTAGCGCCCGACGAGCCGCTCGATCTCCTCCTTGACCTCGACCGGATACGTGTATTGCGCCGTCTCCGTATCCGGGGTCAGGAAGCACGAGACCATGACGCCGTTCACGGGCGTCACGGGATACGTCTGCGGAACGCCGAGCGCGACGACCGGGCGGCCGCGCTCCGAGAGGACGTCCCAGACGCGGGGAACGCGCACCGCGCGCGAGCTCGCGAAGGAAAGGCCGTCGTACGAGTAGTCGCGGCGGTTGCGGAATCCGTAGATCCCGAGCGCGCCCGGGTTCCGGGAGGATGTCATGCAGGACCACGCCGGCACGGTGATGGGCGGGTCGCAGCTTCGAAGGACGCCGTGCACGCCGCGCTCCGTGAGCGACCGGATGACGGGCAGCTCGTCGAGCCAGCGGTCGAACACGAGCTGCGGCGCGGCGCAGTCGAGCCCGATCACGAGAACGCGGGACGCCATCGCGCCGCGATGCTATCCGTGGGAGAGGGACGCGAGGACGGTGCGCGCGAGCTCGGGACCGAGCTCGGCCTCGAGCCGCTCGTTCGCGCTCGGCCCCTCCTCTTCGTCGGGCTCGTCAAGGAGCCGGAGGTGGAGCAGGAGGAGCACGTCGCCTCGCATCGGCGAGCGCAGTATCGCCGGTTCAGCCGACGAGGTTCACGGTCGTTGCGGTGACGGCGACGGAAAGGACGAACCAGAGGAGGATCTGGTGGTGTCGATGCCGGCAGAACCGCTGCGCGTACAGCGTCGCCAGCGTGCCGCCGACGTCGACCGCGAAATGGACGGCGTAGTCGATCCAGTCGGTGCTCATGTTCCTTGCCCGACGATGAGAATGATTTTCATTTCCGGGGTCGGTAGGGTACCAGTGCGTGAGCGCGCGAGACAACCGGCGCCGGGCGCGGCGAGCCGAACGCGCGCTTTCGCGCGTCGGCGTCCGCCTCACGCGCCAGCGCGTCGCCATCGCCGCCGAGCTCTTGGACGAGGACGATGACATCACCGCCCAGGAGCTCCACGCTCGGCTGCGCGCGCGCGGCGCTCCGCTCGGTCTCGCGACCGTGTACCGGACGCTGACGCTCCTCGCCGAGGCGGGCGCGATCGACGCGCTCGCGCACCATCCGGGCGAGCTGTGCTACCGCTGGTGCGGCGACGGCCACCATCACCATCTCGTGTGCTCGCGCTGCCACCGCGTCGTCGAGCTCGGCGGGTGCGACCTCGACCCGTGGCTTGAGCGCATCTCGGCCGACCACGGGTTCGTGGCGACCGGCCACCATCTCGAGGTGGCCGGGGTCTGCGCGGGCTGCCGCTAGCGCACGACGCGGAGCGAGGCCTCGTCCGCGTGCTGCCCGGCGACGGCGACGACGACGAACCGGCCCCGCCGCTTCGGCGCTCGCACGGTGACGAGGCCGGGACGCACGCGGCGGACCCGGCCCTCTCGCTCCCCGCGATCGAATCGGACGAGGACCTGCTGCGCGTCCGCGTCCACCCTGAAGCGAAGCAGCGTTCCGCGCCGGGCGCGGCGCGGGACGCCGATGAGCTCGACGTAGCGAACACGAATCGTGACCTCGACGGAGGGCGCGGAGACGTTCCCCGCTGCATCGGCCGCGACGATCCAAGCGGCGTACGTCCCCGGCCGAACCGCGGTGCCGCCCATCCGACCGCCCCAGCGCACCCGCCCCGGCCCCCGGCGCCAGAAGCGGCCGCGCACGATCTCCCGCCCGTTGACGTGGACGGCGGGGTACGAGCCCTCGCTCGCCCGGTAGCGGAACCGCACGCGGTCGGCGCGCCCGTCGCCGTCCGGCGAGATGACGCGTGGCGTCGCCGAGAGGAGCCGCACGCGAGGCGGAGCCGTATCGACCCGGATCGGCGTCGGCACGACGATCGTCCGGTCATCCGCCTCCAGGTGGAGGCTGAGCCGGTAGCGGCCGTCGGGGACGACCGCGCCCGCGTCGTTGCGCCCGTCCCACGTGAAGCGAACGCGGCCGCGGGGGCGCCGCACGTCCGTCGCGAGCGTCCGTACGCGTTCGCCGTCCGCGCCGACGATCGCCGCGTCGACGACGTGCGCTTCCCGAAGCCGCACCGCGAGCTTCGCGGTCTCCTTGTCGCACCCGCAGATCGGGCTGATCAGTCGCGTCAGGCGCGGCGCCGTGACGGGAGAGCGTTCGAGCTTGAGCCGCTCGGCGACCCCGAACGCGACCGTGGTCGCAAGAAGGAGCACGAGGACGAGCGCGGTCATGGCGATTCGCCTCGTCCGCGGCCGCTCGAGCGCCGCGGACCAGCGGCTGTGGCGGCTCGTCAGCGCCAGCGCGCCTCCGACGACGTCGCCGAGGCGGCCGCCCGCGCGCCGCCGCGGAGCGCGCCGCGAACGGCCTCGACGACGCGTTCCTGCGTCTCCGGCTCGATCCCGGCCCAGAACGGCAAGGCAAGGTTCTCGGCCGCTGCCCGCTCGGTCTCCGGAAGCGCGCCGCTTCGGTGGCCGAGGAAGGCGAGCGCCGGCTGGAGATGGAGGGGCCGCGCGTAGTACGCCGCGCACCCGATCCCGGCGTCGCGGAGCGCCGCCAAGAGCCGGTCCCGTTGACGGGTCCGGACGACGTACACGTGGTACACGTGGCCCGGCTCGTCGCCCGGGAGATCACAGAGGTCACCGAGGCCGAGCTCGGCGTAGCGGGCGGCCGCCTCGCGGCGCGCCTCGTTCCAGGCGTCCACCTGCGGGAGGAAGAGGCGGAGCGCCGCCGCCTGGAGCTCGTCGAGCCGCGAGTTGTAGCCGACCAACTCGAACGTCTGCTTGTCGCGCGAGCCGTGGAAGCGCAGGAGACGAACGGTCTCGGCGAGCGTCGGATCGCTCGTCGCGACGAGGCCGCCGTCGCCGAGGGCGAAGAGGTTCTTCGTCGGGAAGAAGCTGAACGTGGCAACGGCGCCGAGCGAGCCGACGCGGCGATTCCCGACTCGAGCGCCGAACGCCTGCGCCGCGTCCTCGACGACGGGAACGCCGTTCGGGAGCGCGTCGATCGGCGCCGGCCGGCCGAAGAGGTGGACGACGAGGACCGCCTTCGTCCGAGGCGTCAGGCGAGACGCGACGTCGGCGGGATCGAGGTTGAGCGTGGACGAGTCGACGTCGCAGAAAACGGGCGTCGCGCCGCGCCGGACGACCGGCTCGACGGTCGCGTAGAACGTGAAGGCGGGGCAGATGACCTCGTCGCCTGCGCCGACGCCGAGAGCATCGAGGACGAGCTCGATCGCGTCGGTCCCGTTCGCGACCCCGACCGTCTCGCGGACGCCGAGGAACGCTCCCGCCTCCCGCTCGAACGCGTGGACGTTCGGCCCGAGGACGTAGCGGCCGGAGTCGACGACCTCCGCTATCCGTTCGAGCAAGGCGTCCCGAAGCGGCGCGAACTGCGCGCGGACGTCGACGAGCGGGATCGACACCGCGGCCGAGTCTACGCGGAGCGCTCGAGCGCCCGGCGACGCGTCCTGCGCTGGCGGGCGCGCGCTACGACGACGACGAGCCCGATGACGACGAGCACGATGATCGCGTAGTCCGCGTAGCGCCACGCCTCGTGGAAGCGCTCCCAGCTCGCGCCCGCCGCAAGCCCGACGGCGGCGAGCCCGAAGTACCAGGGAATCGTCCCGATCGTCGTGAGGACGGTGTAGCGGCCGAGCGGCATCTCGGCGACACCGGCCGGGATCGAGATGAAGGAGCGAACGACCGGGAGGCAGCGCGCCACGAGCACGGCGACGTTTCCCCACCGCTCGAACCACGCCTCCGCCTTGTCGAGCTTCGCGGGCGTGATGTGGAGCCAGCGCCCGTGCCGCTCGAGGTACGGCTGCCCGCCGTAGAGCCCGATCGCCCAGCCGAGCACGGACCCGAGGATGTACCCGATCGTCCCTGCGAGCGAGACCGCGATGAAGGCCCACAGCGTGGTCTCGATCGGATCGCCTGCGAGCGAGACGTCCTTGTCCGAGAACGCCCCGATGGCGAGCGCGCCGCCGTACACCATCACGAGCTCGCTCGCCGCGGGCAGAACCGCGTCAACCACGGAGAGAACGAAGATGGCGTACAGGCCGTAGTCGGCGATCCACGTCGTGATCGCGTCGGAGATCTCGTGCACGGCCGTCGATTGTAGGGGCGGGCGGGCGCCGCCTGGTCGCTACGGCGACCGGACGGGACCGAGCGCCACGCGGGTCCGGTTCCCGCTCGAGTCCGCGACGACCAGGAGACCTTCCCACCGGCCCCGCGGCACGTGCAGCCGGAGCGATCCGGCAAGGGGGCGGCGGCCGAGGACGAGCCGCTCTCTCGCCCCCGGCCGGGTGAGGACGACGGCGATGCGCACCCAGGGGGTGGTGGGATCGCTCGCCCGCCAGAAGAGGCGCCGGCCTTCGACGGAGGCGGTGACCTCCGGCGGTGAGCGGTCGACCGCGATGGTCACGGGGTGGAGGCCCGCGCGGCCGCGGTTGCCTGCGAGGTCGACCGCGGTCACGACGGGCCGGTATGTCCCGGGCCGCCTCCGGCCGGGACGCCACGCGGCCGTGTGCCAGCCCTTCCGTACGACCCCGAGCGAGAGCCGCGTCCCGCCGACGCCGATCGTGACGCGCGAGATCTTCGAGACCCACACGGCGATTCGCGTCGCGTCGCGGAAGCCGTCCGCCGGCCAGGGATAGAGCGTCGGTTGCGCCGGCCCCGGCCGGAACACGGGTGGCTCGCGCGTGTACCGGCCGAAGCGGGCATGGGCGTCCGACCAGACGCCGAGCCTCGTACGGAGAGCGAGGAAGCGCGCGAGCTCGACGTGGTAGACGTGGTATTCGAGCGGTGCCTCCTGCCCCGGCGAGTAGTTCGTCCAGTAGCCCGTGTCGAACCGGGGTAGCAGCGCGCGGCCTGACGCTTCAAGCCGTTCGGCAAACCCGATCGCCTCGCCGTCGTTCACGATCCGTCCGTAGTCGCGAACCGACAGCGTCGCCTGGAGATGCGCGTTCAGAACGACGAGGTCGCTGAAGCTGTAGAGCCGGACCCAGGGCCCCGTCGAGATTTGCCGGACGAGGCGACCGGGAATCGGCACGAACGCCCGGCGCGCCGCTGCGAAGAAGAGCGGTGCCGTCAGCCGACGCCCCGTCCGCGCAAGCGCCTGCGCACCGATCGCCTGCACCATCCCGGACGTCCACGGGGGCCGGCCGCCGCCGTACGGGAAGTAGTACTCCCAAACCGCGCCGCCGCGCGGCGTCGGCACCGCTCGGGCGGCGAGCGCGCTCGCGAGGTCGAGCGCGCGTCGCGTTCGCTCCGCGTAGAGGTGCTGGTTGAGCGCGATGACGTTCGCGAGCGGGTGGAACTGGAGCCCGTATCCCCAGCCGACGCGGTAGACGACGCCTGATGCGCCGACGACGTCCGTCTCGTTCGGTGGGAGCCCGCGGCGGGCGAGCCAGCGCACGTTCTCGGCGAGCGTCGAGAAGAGCGCGAGCGCGCGCGGCCGGTTGTAGATCCCCGCGTGCATCGCGACCTGGCGGAGGACGCGGCCGAGCACGGTTCGGCGGGAGCCGCGGAGCGTCGCGAGAACCGCACGCGTGCGGGCGACGACCGCGCGGTGCGCGTTGGCCTCGGGGCGCGTCAGGCGTCCGCGCGCGACCGCCCGCCCCAGCCCGCGCGAGATCGTCGCGGCGTCGTCGGCGGGCCGCGCGTGCACCAGCGGCGAGACCGGCGCCCTCCCGACCAGCGGGGGCGCGGGGTCAGGCGGTACGAGCGGTTGCGCGCCGGCCGCCTCCGCGGCGAAAAGCGCTGCAGCGAGGGCGATGACGAGCGTGCAGCGAACCACGACCCCGGCCCAGGAAAGCACACGCCGCCGCGAATGTGAAGAGCAGTCCGCTAGCGGACGCGCCAGCGACGCGTAGCGGGCGTCCGGTCGAGGTTCCCGGCGCGGTCGCGCGCGCGCACCCGGAACGTGTGAGCGCCCATGCGAAGGCGTCGGTACGTCGTGGGCGACCGGCAGGAGCGCCATCGGCCCGCGTCGAGCTTGCACTGGAACGTCGAGCCCGCCTCGCTGGCGGCGAACCGGAACGCGGCCTGTCGCGAGCGCGTCGTCCCCGAGGGTCCCGTAGCGATCCGGGTGTTCGGCGCCGTCGTGTCCGCGGGCGTCGGCGGAGCGAGCGGCGGTGCCGCAGGCGGCGGGGCCGGCGGCGCTGGCGGGGCTGCCGGTGGAGGTGCGGGCGGAGCGGCCGGGGGCGGCGCGGGTGGCGTCGCCGTTCGCACGACGACTTCGCCGATCATCTCCGGGTGGTTGTCGCACACGTAGTCGTGGCGCCCGTCGGCCGTGAACGTCACGCGGTGCGTCTCACCGGTCGCAAGCTGACCCGACGACGCGAACGTGCCCGAGGTCACCGTGTGCGCGACGCCGTCCGCGTTCGTCCAGCAGACCGTCGCGCCGGGCGTGATCGCACGCGTCGCGGGGTTGAACGCTTGCGCCTCAATCGTGACAACGGCGTCGCCGGCCGCGCACTCCGCGGCGCCCGACGCGAGGGCCGACGCGAAGGGAGCGGGCGCCGCGTGGCTGCCGGCTCCGCCGAGGACGACGAGCAGCGCCCCGGCGAACGCGAGCGCCGAAAGGCGGCGCAGACCACCCCGCACGTCCCGACATACGAGGCGCCGGGGTGAGCGGTTTCGCTAGCTCCAGGCGCGGACATCGCGGTACAGCGTGTCCCGCTGCACCGGCGTCTTCCCCAGCGCCTTGATCGCGCGTACGAAGTCCTGAGCCGTCGCCCGATACGTCGTCCCCGCGGCGGAGACGACGTTCTCCTCGATCATGACCGACCCCATGTCGTCCGCTCCGAACGAGAGTGCCACCTGGCCGACCTTCATCCCCTGCGTGACCCAGCTCGACTGGATGTGGTCGACGTTGTCGAGGTAGATACGGCTGACCGCCTGCGTCAGGAGGTAGTCGAACGAGGTCGGCATCCGATCGTGGGGGACGTGCTCGGAGAGGCGGTTGCCGTCCGACTGGAACGTCCACGAGATGAACGCTCGAAAGCCACGCGTCTCGTCCTGGAGCTCGCGGATCTTCCGCATGTGCTCGACCCGCTCCTCGAGCGTCTCGACGTGGCCGTACATCATCGTCGCGGTCGTCGAGATCCCGAGCCGATGCGCCTCTCGCATGACGCCGAGCCACTCGGCCGAGCTCGTCTTCTTCGGGGAGACGACGTCGCGAACCCGGTCGACGAGGATCTCGGCGCCGCCACCGGGGATCGAATCGAGCCCCGCGTCGCGCAAGCGCGACAATGTCTGTGCGATCGAGAGGCGCGACCGCCGCGCCGCGTGCTGGATCTCTGACGGGGAGAGCGCGTGGAGGTGGATTCGGTAGCGCGCTTTGATTGAGCTGAAGAGGTCCTCGTAGTAGTCGACCCCGAGGTCCGGGTGGTGGCCGCCCTGCATGAGCAGGCCCGTGCCGCCGAGGGCGAGCGTCTCCTCGATCTTCTTGAAGATGACCGGCTTTGGCAGGAGATAGCCCTCGCGCCGGTCACCCGGGCGCCGGTAGAAGGCGCAGAAGTCGCAGTCCGTGTAGCAGACGTTCGTGTAGTTGACGTTCCGGTCGATGATGAACGTCACGCGGCCCGGATCGACGCTCCGGTTGCGGAGCTCGTCCGCCGCGCGCCCGACTCGGACGAGGTCGCGGCTGCGAAGAAGCGTGAGCGCGTCCTCGTTGGAGATGCGCTCGCCGGCGAGCGCCTTGTCAAGCGCCTCCTCGACGCCGGTCGAACCACGTACGAGCCTGGTACTCGTCACGCCGGCACCGCCTCGTGGACGACGAATCGAAGCTCGGGAACACGAACGAGCTCGCCGGCCTCGCGGGCGAGCTCGAAGAAGGTGAGCGCGCCCGCCCGTTCGCGCGGCCCGAACCGGTAGCGCAGCTTCTCGAAGTAGCGGGCGAGGAACCCCGCGGGGTACCCGTAGCGCGCGCTCGACTCGCGCGCGAGCTCCTCGGGCCGCTCGAGCGCGCTCCGATGCGAGGCGAGGAGCGCGTCCTCCAGGTCGGCGACGCCGTCCGGGGGTGGGTCGGGACACGCGAAGAGCGCGTAGACCATGGGAAGCCCCGTCCGCTCCAGCCAGAGGCGACCGAGGTCGTGGTGCGGGGTCGGGTCCTCGAACATCGAGCGAAGCGCTGCGTCGCCGATCAGCAGCGTCGCGTCCGCCTCAACGCCGAGCGGCACGTGCTCCGCCTCGGGCAAGAGGATCCGCACCAGGACGGCGGAGGTCGCGCTCTCGGGCGTGATCGCGACCGAGCGGACGGAGGCGAGCGGCGCGCGGGAGACAAGCTGGATCGAGTCGACAGCGCCCTCGGAGGAGACGCAGAGGCGCGGCAGCACGCGGAGCCGCTCGGCGTGGCGCGCGTACGCGATCGACGAGATCGGAGCGACGTCCACCTCGCCCGCCAGGAGGGCGCGGTTGAGCTCCGTCGGGACACCGGCGGCCTCGTCCACGTCCGCCTCGAGGCGGAAGAAGAGCGGCGCCATGTTCACGTAGCCGATCCGCCCGAGCCGGAGCGTCATCGGTGCCCCCTTCGGTGATGCTGGCGACCTCCTCGGTCGCGAGCACCAAGCCCGAGTCCGCACTCGTTTGCAGCGAACGCTGGGCACGTTTGCACGGCCGAGGCCGTGCTCTCGCGCCGCGTGGTCGCGGGCCGGGCGCCAGGATGCGTTGCCGCGAGCGGCACTACGTGCTCCGGAGGAAGTCGAGGAGGAGCGGAATGACGCGCTCGTGCGCGTCCTCCTGGATGTAGTGGCCGGCATCGGGGATCTCGTGGACATCGGCGTTCGGGAACTGCGCGTGCCAGAGCGCAAGCGTGCCGCCGCCGAACGCCCGGTCCTCGCTCGGCCAGCAGATGAGGACGGGCTTGTCGGCCAGGCGCTCCAAGCCTGCCTCGGTCCGCCTCGCAACGTCCCAGGTCGGGTTCCCGTCGTCCCACGGGATCATCCGCGGGAAGGCGCCAACGCCCGACCGGCTTTGCCAGCTCGGATGCGGGGCGAGATACGCCGCTCGCTCCTCGGCGCCGAGCCGTTCGGGATGCGTGCCGCCGCGGAAGAGGAAGACGCGTGTGAAGATGTGCGCTCCCTTCACGAGGACGTCGCCGATCCCCGGCCAGCGGAAGAGCCGGAAAAGCGCCGGGAGAGTCGGGTAGTCGGGGTGGCGCCCGCCGGGCCACGTGTTCAGGACGACGAGGCGGCGAACCCGGTCCGCGTGATCGACCGCCCATGCGAGCCCGATCGGCCCGCCCCAGTCCTGGAGAACGAGCGTCACGTCGTCGAGCTCGAGCTCGTCCATGAGCGCGGTGAAATGGCGGACGTGCCGCGCGAGCGAGAACTCCCGCTCTCGGATCGGCTTGTCGGAGCGGCCGAAGCCGAGCTCGTCGTGCGCGATCGCCCGGTAGCCCGCGTCGGCGAGCGCGGCGATGAACCGCCGGTAGAGGTACGACCACGTGGGGTTCCCGTGCAGCATGACGACGGGCTCGCCGTCGCGGGCCCCCTCGTCCACGTAGTGGATGCGGATCCCGTCCGTGAACAGCCACCGCGGCTCGTACGGCCACGTGCCGCCGAACGACCAGTCGCGCTCGTCCATCGCGCGCTGGGTCGGCGTTAGCTCTTGAGCCTGGGTCATGGCCACCGCCGCAGCCTGTTGTAGAGCGTGTCTCGCTGCACGGGGACGCGGCCCGCGTCGCGCACGAAGCGGACGAGCTCCTCGATCTTTTGCTCCGTCGCCGTTCGCGCCCCGGCAGCGTGGAAGATCTCCTCCCGCACGACGGTCCCCTGGACGTCGTTCGCGCCGAAGTGGAGCGCGACGGCGGCGAGCGGCATCCCCATCATGATCCAGTACGCCTTCACGTGGGCGACGTTGTCGAGGAGAAGCCGCGAGACTGCGATCACCTTCAGGTCGTCCGACCCCGCCGTGAACGTCCAGCCTCGGCGCTCGAAGACCGTGTTCTCCGGGTGGAAGGCGAGTGGGATGTAGGCGAGGAAGCCGCCCGTCTCGTCCTGGAGCTCGCGGAGCCGCAGGAGGTGGTCGACCCGCTCCTCGTACGTCTCGACGTGCCCGTAGAGCATCGTGCAATGGGTCGGGATGCCGAGGCGGTGCGCCGTCCGGTGCGTCTCGAGCCAGACGTCGGGGTGCTCCTTACCGGGCGCGACGAGCCGACGGACCCGTTCGGCGAAGATCTCTGCGCCGCCGCCGGGGAGCGAGCCGAGCCCGGCGTCGCGAAGCTCGCGGAGAACCTCCTCGTGCGAAAGCCCCGAGAGGGTCGTCATGTGATGGATCTCGCTCGCCGTGAAGCACTTCAGGTGGACGTCCGGCATCGCCTCCTTCAGCGTCCGGACGATCTCGACGTAGTAGTCGAAGTCGACGTGGGGGCTCTCGCCGCCGACCATGTGGATCTCGGTGAAGCCGGTGACCTCGCGCTGGCGGAGCGCGTCGTCGACGAGCTGGTCGGGGGTATGCGTGTACGCGCCGTCCTGCTTCTGCGTGCGGGCGAACGCGCAGAACTTGCACTTCACGCGGCAGACGTTCGTCTGGTTCAGGTACAGGTTCTGGACGAAGTAGACGTCGTCGGTTCCGCCACGCAGCCGCCGGGCCGCGTCCGCGAGCTCGCCGAGCGCAAGCAGGTCGTCGGACTCCATGAGCGCGAGCCCGTCGTCGAAGTCGAGGCGCTCCCCCGCCTCAACCTTCTCGCGAACCGCCTCGAGCGCGGATTGCCGGAGCGTCGTCGCCATCAGCGCTCCCGCTCCACGACGGCGTGCGTGAGCGCCTCGAGCGATTCGCGGTCCGGCTCGCCGTCGAGCGCGGCGAGCGCCCGGCGTGCGTACTCGCGCGCGAGCGCGCGCGCGCCCTCCAGCGCGCCGGTCCGCTCGACCAGCCGGAGAATCTCGACCGTGCTCGCCGAGCGTCGACCCGCACCGGCGAGCGCTCGCCAGACGCGCCGGTCGACACGCGCGGCGAGGATCAGGGGAAGCGTCGGCGTCCCGTCCCGCAGGTCGACGCCCGTCACTTTCCCCGTCTCGAGCGACGTGCCCGTGCAGTCAAGGATGTCGTCCGCAATCTGGAATGCGATCCCGAGCGCAAGCCCGAATTCCCCGAGCTCCGGCCGGCCGCCTCCGAGAACGCACGCCGCTTCGAAGAGCTTTCCCGTCTTGAGCGCACAGCGCGCGAGGTATGCCTCGACCGTCGTGTCCGGCCGGAACGCTTGCCGCCGCTGGAGCGCCTCGCCGCGCGCAAGCGCGAGCGCTGCGCCGGCGAGCGTCGAGACCGCCGCGGGGTCCTCCGTGCGGGTGAGCTCGGCGAACGCGCGCGCGAAGAGGTGGTCGCCGGCCGCCTTCGCGGAGCTCTCGCCGTGCGCGGCCCACGCCGTCGGGCGGCCGCGTCGGAGTGCTGCGCCGTCGAGGAGGTCGTCGTGCACGAGCGTTGCCATGTGCACGAGCTCGACCGCGGCACCGGCCGCGAGCGGTCGCTCGCCCCGGCGCGCGTCCGGCGGCGTCGCGAGGTAGACGAGCACGGGGCGAAGACGCTTCCCGCCTGCAGTGAGCGTGTCGCGCCCGATTGCCCCGACCACGCCCGGATGGGAGGCGACCGCCTGCTCGAGGCGAAGCTCGAGGACCTCGAGGTAGCTGTCGAGCCCCGGCGCGGCGCGGAGGGTGGCGAGCGCGCTCACGGCCTCGTCGCGGTATGGATCGAGACGATTCCGCCCGCGAGGAGACGCCAGCGGACGTCGGAAAACCCGGCCCGCTCCATCGCCGCGGCAAGGTCGGCGGGGCCCGGGAAGCGGCGAACGCTCGCGGGGAGGTACGTGTACGCGTCGCCGCCCGGAAGAACCCTCCCGGCGAGCGGCACGAGCCCGTCGAACCAGACGCGGAAGAAGGGACGAAGCGCGCCCCGCGGCTGCGTGATCTCGAGGCTCGCCACACGGCCGCCCGGCCTGAGAACCCGAGCGAGCTCGTGGAGCCCGGCCTCGAGGTCCGCGACGTTGCGGATGCCGAAGCCGACGGTGACCACGTCGAAGCTTGCCTCGTCGAACGGGAGAGCGAGGACGTCGCCGCGGACCCAGGCGACCGCCGCCGACTTCCGTCGGGCGCGCTCGAGCATCGCCTCCGAGAAGTCGACCCCGGTTACTTCGCCGCCCGCGTGACGCGCCGCGATCGCTAGGTCGCCCGTGCCACAGCATGCGTCGAGAACGCGATCGCCGGGCCGAACGACCGCCTCGGCGGTGAGGCAGCGCCATCGCCGGTCGAGCCCCGCGGTCATCGCCCGGTTCATCAGGTCGTAAACCGGCGAGATCCGGTCGAACATGGCACGGACCTCGTGCGGCGCGAGCCGGCCCGTCTCGACGGTCATTCGCCCCCCCACCTGGGCGCGAGCGCGTTCTCGATCCCGAGCTGGTCGAGCGCCCGCGCGACGACGAAGTCGACGAGATCGTGGATCGTCTCGGGACGGTGGTAGAACCCGGGCGCGAGGAAGAGCACGACCGCGCCCGCCGTCCGAAGGCGCAGGAGGCCCTCGAGGTGGATGGTCGAGAGCGGCGTCTCCCGCGGCATGAGGACGAGCCGTCGTCCTTCCTTCAGAGCGACGGATGCGGCCCGGTGGACGAGGTTCTCCATCGCACCGGTCGCGAGCGTCCCGACCGTCGCCATCGAGCACGGACAGACGACGTAGCCGTCGACACGCGCCGAACCGCTGGCGTAGGGGGCGCGGTAGTCGTCGGGCTCGTACACCGAGACGCCGTCCCGCCCACCGGCGAAGCGCTCGAGCACGTCGGAGCGGGCGAGATCGGTGTCACCGTAGAGCTCCGTCGCCAGCACCTCGACGCCGGCCGACGAAGCCGAGACGCCGACTTCGCACCCCGCCGCGGCGAGCGCGTCGAGCAGCCGCGCCGCATAGAGAGCGCCCGACGCTCCCGTGATCCCCAGGAAGATCCTCACGCGCGGCGGGCGGGAGGATTAACCGCCGCCCTTCGACGCCTCGAGGAAGCCAGCGACCTGCTGGATCTGCTCGTCGGTGAGCGCGTCGCCGAAGGCCGGCATGGCGCCGCGCCCGTTCGTCACCGTCTCCGCGATCGCCGCGGTGTCGAGGCGCGTCCCGACGTCGGTCAGCTCCGGGCCCGGGCCGGCCGCGCCCTGTCCGGCATACGTGTGGCAGTTCAGGCAGCCCGCCTCGGCGAAGATCTGTGCCCCGGTGGTCAGCTCCTGGTCGTCCGTGGGCAGGTCGTTCGCGCTGAGCAGGGCGTCGGCCCCGGTGGCGCTCGGCTCCTCCGCGGTCGCGCCCCTGTAGGTCAGGATTCCCATCGACGCGATCACGAGGAGCGAGGCGACGACGGCGACCGGCCGCCGCAGGAGCCGGCGTTCGCGCCGCCGGTCGATGAACGGAACGGCGAAGAGGAGGATCAGGAGGATCGTCGGGATGCCGACCGTTCCGAGGACGACCGATTCCGGCCACTTGAAGATGCGAAGCAGGTAGAAGAGAAAGTAGAAGTACCAGTCCGGCCGCGGCACGAACGACGTCGTCCCGGGGTCGGCCTTCTCGTGGTAGAGCGGTCCCAGCAGGCCCGCGTCGGCAGGCTCCTCGCCCGCGCTGTAGTACCAGATCGCGGCCAGCCCGGCGATCACCGACACGACCACGAGGCTCATGACCGTGTCGTGGAACATCGCGTAGGGGAAGAAGGCCTTCCCGCGGCGCTCGACGTCGTCCTTGTAGCGAGCGAACTGCTCTCGCTGATCCGGGCTGCTCACGGCCGTCCCTCCGGCGGTTCCACGTGTCGACCGGTCGTTTCAGGGGGCCGCGCGGGCACGCCCCTCCCGGCCCGCAAGAGACACCGCAGGCGGCCTCTCACTCGAGCTCCCTGGCGGGCCGCGCCGCGCCGTTCCCGCGCGGCCGCGGCTCGACGAGCCCCGTCCGCGAGGGGCGGCCGTCCTCGACGGGCTCGTAGCCTGCCGCGCTCTTTGTCCACGGCGGCGGCGTGATTCCGAGGCGGATGACGAGATAGAGATGCAGCGTGATGAGGCCGATGATCCCGCCCGGGATCACGAGCATGTGAAGCGAATAGAAGCGTGCGAGCGTGTCGTCGCCGATCTCCGCGCCCCCGCGCAGGAAATCGGCGATGAACGGGCCGGCGATCGGCGCGGTCGCGTTGATGTTGATTCCGACGACGGTCGCCCAGTACGCCGTCTGGTCCCACGGGAGGAGGTAGCCGGTGAAGCCCTCGGCCATCGCGAGGACGAGGAGCAGGACGCCGACGAGCCAGTTCAGCTCGCGGGGATACTTGTACGCGCCGAAGAGGAAGACGCGCCCCATGTGCAGGAACAGGAGGATGATGAAGACGCTCGCGCCCCAGCGGTGCATGCCGCGCACGAGCCAGCCGAACTCGAGGTCGTTTGTGATCTTCTGGATCGACTCGTACGCGGCGTCGGGGTCCGGCTTGTAGTACATGGCGAGGATGACGCCGGTCACGAGCTGGACGAGGAAGGCGGTGAGCGTCGCGGAGCCGAGCGTGTGCCACCAGTTCGAGTCGCTCGGGACCTTCCGGAAGAGGAAGTAGCGGAGCGCGCCAACGAGGCCGGAGCGCTCCTCGAGCCAGTCGACCGGGTAGAGGACGAGGGCCTCGACCTGCTCGCGGCGCTTCGACTTCCGGCGGCGGGTCTCGATCGCCATCAGGGCACGTACGGGTACAGGAACTGCTCGGGCCCGTCGACGTGGACGCCGGGGTCGGTGATCGAGTACGCCTCGATCCGCGCCTCGGCACCCTCACCGTGCACCTCGCCGACGCTGTACGGGTCGCCGAGCACGAGGCGGCCGTCGCGGATGCGGTACCGGTACCGATCCAGCGCGCGGACGGGCGGGCCGGCCTGCCGGTTTCCCTCGAGCGTGTACGACCCGCCGTGGCAGGGGCACACCCAGCCCGACGGGCTCGTCTCGAAGAGCTCGACCGTCCCCTCTTCCGTCTCCACCTCCGTCGGCTGGTTGCCCGTCAAGCCCTGCGGCTGGACGGGGCAGCCGAGGTGGACGCAGCGGTTCGAGAGGATCGTGAAGCTCGGCTCGCCCTCGGGCGCGCCGTTGTTTCGGATGTACGCCGTCCGGCGCGAAACGTCGGCCGGCTCGTCCCTCGCGGAGCGAAACTTCGTCACGATCCACTCGCCCTCCGGGAAGTTGTCGAGGGGGCCGAGATCGATGTCGTCGTAGCCCTGGCCGCGAAACGCGGGGACGACGGCCAGCGCGAGAGCGGGCAGCGTCGCGATCGCTCCGATCACAGCCCCGATCCCGAGGGTCGCGCCCTCGAGGAAGACGGAGCGGGGGTAGCGCGGCGGCCCCTCCTCGTCCTCGTCTTCGTCAGCGCGAGCGGCGGTGGCCGCGCGCAGCGGCGGCGGCGCCGACGCCGCGCGAACCTCGCGCGTCGCGGTGCTTATCCAGAGGAAGCCGAAGACGACGGCGATCGCGGCGCCGATCGCGAGGACGAGCCAGCTCGAGATGACGAGGGCCAGGAGGACGAGCGCGACGCCGACCGCGAAGGCGAACGGCCAGATCGTCGGCGAAGGCAGATGGGGCGATCCCTCGTGGCGCTCGCGGTCGTCAGGCCGCTCGAGATCGTCGGCCACTCAGCTCCCCTTCCTGGACGCCGGCCCGTGTTACAAGCACCGCGATTCTTTCGGTTTTCGACCCTCGTGTCAAAGACGTAGCTTTTGACGCAAACCCCTGGAAATACGGCCATTTTGTGCCGCATCGGACTCGATTCCGTACTCGGGCCAGCGCCGGTCGACCAAGTCACGAACTTCCCGCGTCATCTCGATTCGCTCCGGCCACGGACGCGCGCCCTCCGACTCCCACTTGTGCGTCGCGTCGATCCCGAGCTTGCCGCCGTAACAGGGAAGCGCAGCCGCGTGATCGAGCTGGTCGAGCGGTCCCTCGGAAAGCATCACGTCGCGCTTCACGTCGACGTTGGCGCACACGTGGAAGAAGACCTGCTCGTAGTCGTGCACGTCGACGAAGTCGTCCACGACGACCACCGACTTCGAGAGCGAGAGGAGCCCGAGCCCCCAGACCGCGTGCATCACCTTCCGCGCCTGGCCGGGGAAGGCCTTCCGGATCGAGACAATCGCGCAGTTGTGGAACGCGCCCGCGACTGGGAGGTCGATGTCGACGATCTCCGGCACGGTCATCCGGATCGCCGGGAGGAAGATCCGCTCCGTCGCCTTTCCGAGCCAGGCGTCCTCCTGCGGCGGAACGCCGACGACGATGGACGGGTAGATCGCGTCGCGGCGCATCGTCATCGCGGTCAGGCGGAAGACGGGGAAGGGCTCGGGCGGCGAGTAGTAGCCCGTGTGGTCGCCGAACGGCCCCTCGATCCCGAGCTCGTCCCTCTCGATGTAGCCCTCGAGGACGATCTCCGCGTGCGCGGGGACCTCGAGGTCGAGGGTCTTCGCCTTCACGATCTCGACGGGCGCGCCGCGCAGGAAGCCGGCGAGCATGAGCTCGTCGACGTGCTTCGGAAGCGGCGCGCTCGCCGCATACGTCGTCACGGGATCGCAGCCAAGCGCGACGGCGACGGGGATGCGACCGTCGGTCGCGAGCCAGTCGGCCCGGCCGTCCTTGTGAATTTGCCAGTGCATGTACGTCGTCCGGGCGTCGATCTTCTGCATCCGGTACATCCCGACGTTGCGGACGCCGGTGCGCGGGTCCTTCGTGATCACCGCCGGGAGCGTCACGAACGGCGCCGGGTCGCCCGGCCAGCAGTGCTGGATCGGCAGGACGTCGAGATCCGGCTCGAGAACGACCTCCTGCGAGGGCGCGCGGCCGACCGTCTTCGGCACCGAGTCGGCGAGGCGCTTCAGCTTCCCGAGGCCCTTCACCTTCTCCACGAGCCCCTGCGGCGGCTGCATCTCGAAGACGTCCTCCAGCTTGCGGGCGACTTCGTCGAGGCTCGTCGCCCCGAACGCAAGCGCCATCCGCCGCTCCGTTCCGAACTGGTTGATGAGGAGCGGGTGGTCGGAGCCCTTCGGATTCCGGAAGAGGAGCGCCGGCCCACCCGCCTTCACGGTGCGATCGGCGATCTCGGTGATCTCCAGGTACGGGTCGACCTCGGCGTCGACCTCCACGAGCTCGCCCTCCCTGCGCAGCAGGTCGACCCAGGAGCGAAGGTCGGAGGCGACCACCAACCGCGAGTCTAACGGGGCCGCCCTCGAGCCCTCAGTAGACGCGGCGCTGCGCGTCGCGGCGCTGGCGGCGGCGGTGCACGAGGTAGCGCGACAGCTGACCGAGCACGATGACGCTCAGGAACGTCAGCCCGACGAGCAGCATCCCGATCACGATCTTCCGCCCTTCCTCGGCGACGTCTTCCTGCGCGAACGGGAGGGCAGCTAGGAGCAGGCTCATCGGCGCGGGATTCTAGTGCCCCGCCCGCTGACGTCGCCGGGCTGGGGTCGTTACGCGGTGCGGGCGGCGTGCAGCCCGAGCGCAATCCGAAGCGGCTCACCCCCGGCAACGTCGGCGGCGAGCGACTCGAGGGGCGCGGCGGCACCCTCGTCGCGAAGCGCCTCGCGCGCGCGTGCGAGACGTGCATCGACGCCGCCCAGGAGGCTGACCGTCGCCGCCCAGACAACGCCGTCGGAGACGGGCCGGCCGGGCGCGGCCTGTGCGCGAAGCTGTGCGCAGAGCGAGAGGAGCTCGGCGAGGTCGGCGACCACGGCCACCTCGCCGTGCTCCGCGATCCGGACAAGCCCGTGCGCGTAGAGGTAGTCGCCCAGCAGGATGCTCGTGTCGCGGTCGGGTGGGCGGAAGAGCCGGGGCCGTCCGTAGTGCAGCAGGTAGCCCTCGTAGATCGTCTCGAGACCGAGCGCGAAACGGGGGTCGGCGAGCGGCGAGAAGACCGCGACCGGCTCGCGCTCGCCGCGCGCGAGGAGCGCCGACGCCCAGAGGTCGCTCTCGCGCGTCGCCTCCCCGGCGATCGTCTCCCAGACGTCCGTGGCTGGTGGAACTACAGCCAGCCGGCCGCTTCCTTCGCCCAGTACGTGACGATCACGTCGGCGCCGGCGCGCCTCACGGCGGTGAGCGTCTCGAGCGCCGCCTGGCGTTCGTCCAGCCACCCGCGCGCCGCCGCCGCCTTGACCATCGCGTACTCGCCGCTCACGTTGTACGCGAAGAGCGGCGCATCGAAGCGCTCGCGAGCCGCTGCGATCACGTCGAGGTACGGCAGTGCGGGTTTCACCATGATCGCGTCCGCACCCTCTTCCAGGTCGAGGGCGCACTCGCGAAGCGCCTCGCGGACGTTCGGCGGGTCCATCTGGTAGCTCCGCCGGTCGCCGAACGCTGGCGCCGACCCGGCCGCCTCCCGGAAAGGCCCGTAGAACGCCGAGGCGTACTTCGCCGAGTACGCGACGATCGGTGTCCGCTCGAACCCCTCCGCGTCGAGCGCCGCTCGGATCGCCGCGACGCGCCCGTCCATCATGTCGCTCGGCGCAACCGTGTCCGCGCCCGCCTCCGCATGGCTGACGGCCGTGCGCGCGAGAACCTCGAGCGAGACGTCGTTCAGCACCTCGCCGTCCTGGACGAGGCCGCAGTGGCCGTGCGACGTGTACTCGCAGAGGCAGACGTCGGTGACGAGCACGAGCTCCGGGATGCGCTCGCGCACCGCCCGGAGCGCGCGCTGGACGATCCCGTCTTCGTCGTACGCTCCCGAGCCGACATCATCCTTGTCCTCCGGGATCCCGAAGAGCAGCACGGCTCCGATCCCGAGCGCGTGGACGCGCGCCGCCTCCTCGGCGAGGAGGTCGACCGAGCGGCGTGCGATCCCGGGCAGCCCCTCCAGCGGCGCCTCGACGCCCTCGCCTGGACAGACGAAGAGCGGGTAGACGAGGTCGCCTACGTCGAGCCGCGTCTCGCGGACGAGCGCCCGAAGCGGCGCCGTCCGGCGGAAGCGGCGAAGGCGCGTGACGGGAAACGTCGCCATCGCCTTCAGCCTATGTAAGGAGCGTTCATGCGAGCAGCCGCCGGATCCCCAGTCGTGCTCCGAACGCAAAGGCGATCGCGAGCGCGAGGAGCCACGCCAGCTCGCGCGCGACCGTCGCGGCCGGGTCGACATCGTAGAGCGTCGACTCGAAGAGGTTCACGGAGTGGACGAAGGGAAAGAGGCGCGAAACCCACGCAGCGGGTGAGACGGAGACCTCGGGGAGCGAGCCGAGCAGAACCAGCGGGAGCGCGACGAGAAGCGCGACGAGCGCGGCCGTCCGCGTCTCGCGCGCGAGAACGCCGAGCAGAACGCCGAACGCGCCGAACGCCGCTGCGGCGAACGCGAGCCCGACCGCCACGACCGGGAGCCGGAGCCAGGACGCGAACGCGGTCGAGCCCGAGAGCTCGATCGCGAGACCCAAGACGAGAACGAGCGCGAGGCCAAGCGCGACGCCGACTACCGTGACGAACGCGATCTTCTCGGCGACGAGCTCGCCGAGCCGAACGAGCCCCCGCGTGAGCCGACCGAGCACGTTCTCGTCGCGCTCGGAAGCGATCCCCGCCGCCGCGACCAGGATCGAGAGGAGTGCGAGCGTGAGCGCGAGGGCGTAGGCCTGCACCTGCGCGGACAGGAACCACTGCCGCCGGCCCTCGTCGTCGAGCTGGAGGACGATCGGGTTCGCGGTCGCGCGAAGCGTCTCCTCGCTCTGCGTGAGCGCGAGCTCCGCCTCGTCGACGAACGCCTGAAGCTCGGCGATCTCGCGCTGCTCCGCCGGATCGTCGCGCCTGTCCCGAAGCGACGCGAGCAGCCGCTCGGCACCAGCGAGCCCGACGATGTCGAACTCGTTGCCGAGGAACTCCCCCGTCCCGCCCTGCCGAAGCAGGTCCACGTACTCGAGGTTCGCCTCGATGTAGGCGTCCTGGAGGTTGCGGTTCAGGTTGTAGACGAGCGCCTCGGTCTGGCGCTCGACTCGCCCCGCGAGACCCCCGCGCGTGATGCGGAGGATGAGGGTCGGCTGGCGGACGAGGCTCTGGAGACGGGAGACGAAGCCGCGCGGGACGACGATCGCGGCGACGACGTCTCCCGTGCGCAGCCGTTCCTCGGCGTCCTGCTCCGAGAGCGGGATCAAGTCGACCTCCGTCTCGACCTCGTCGATCACCTCGCTCACGTCGAACGTCTGGCCGCCGACCGTGATCTCACGCGGAATGTCGTCGTTGTCGACGAAGCCAACGCGCGGCTTGTCGCCTGCGAAGCGCGCGACGAGCGCGACGAGGAGGGCGATCAGGACGGGGTAGAGGAGGAGCGCGACGAGAAGCGCGGGCGAGCGGCCGAGGACCCTCAGGTCCTTTCCGAGGAGCAAGCGAACCGCGGTCACACCGGTCCCTCTACGCGGTGTCGCGAGCGAAGCGAGCGGAAAGGTCCAAGTCCGCGGAGAACGGGAGGCGTTTTTCGCCGAGTCGGTCGAACGGCCCGTGGAACACGACGTTCCCGTCCTGGAGGACCGCGACCACGTCCGCGAACCTCTCGACCTCGTCGATGTTCTGGGTGGCGAAGACGACCGCGCCGCCGTGCTCGCGCACGGACGAGGCGAGCTCCCACAGGCGGCGCCGCTGGCCGGGATCGAGCGAAGCGGTCGGCTCGTCGAGGAGGAGGACTTCGGGCTCGGCGAGGAGCGCAATCGCGATGTTGAGTCGCTGCTGGTTGCCCGCGGAGAGCTCGGTGGCGGGGCGATCGGGCGCCGCGAGGTCGACCAGCCGCAGGAGCGACGCCACCTTCGCCTCGACGTCGTCGATTCCCTCGAGCCGTGCGAAGAGCTCGAGGTTCTCCCGCGCCGAGAGCCGGCCGTACTGCGCCGGGCGCTGCGGCACCCAGCCGATCCGCGGCGGCGGGTCCGCGACGATGACGGACCCCTCGCTCGGGGCGAGCGCGCCCGCGAGGATCCCGAGCAGCGTCGACTTGCCCGCGCCGTTCGGCCCCACGAGGGCGAGCGTCCCGCCCGTCCGCACGTCGAGCGTCGTCGGCGCGAGCGCGACGTGCGAGCCGTACCGGCGCGCCACGCCGCGAGCGGCCAGAACGACCCCTTCCGGGACCGTCTCGGCCTCTCCTCGCCGTCCGCCGTGCGTGTCACCGTGGTTCGGGCCGACGGCGCTCACGTCGGCCGAGGATAGCTGCATGACCCGGCCGTACGATCACGAGGCGGAGGTGGTTGGACCGAGGCGGGCGGCGGCCTCGTCCCCGGTGCCGCCTACGGACGGCGCGCTGGCGCTCGAGTGGGTCGACGTCCCGCCACGGCGGCGGCCGGAGCGGCCGGGTCCTCGGTTGCTCGACGTCGGAGCCTCGGATAGCGTGCCGCGGATGGCTTGGCCCGAGGCACCGGGACTTGCCGCTCGTGCCGCGCTCCGAGAGAGGGAACGCGCGAGGCTTCGCCGGGCGCGACGCCTTGCCGCGCTGACGGTCGCAGCGGCCGTCGCGCTCGTCATCCTCCTCGTCACCGCGTTCGGCCCGAGCGGCGACCGGCTCGTCGGCGCCGCGGGACCCGCGCCGGCACACCGCCTCCTGCCCTCGGGCCCGCCGCGGCCGCAAGTGGTGGCGATGCACGACACGCTGCGGATCCAGCTTCCCGTGAACCAGGCGCGCGTGACGGCGATCGGCTACCACGGCGCGGGCGAGACCGCTCTTCCGCTCGAGCCCGTCGGATCGCAGGCGAACGCGGGCGCGTTCGGGCGCATCGTCCAGCGCATCGTCGGCGACGACGGCTCGGGGCTCCGCTACTACCTCCTCGAAGGCGGCGCGGGTCCGCGGACGGGCGGGCTCGACGTTGGAGCGCCCGAGGGCACGGACGTGTACGCGCCCGTCGACGGCACGGTGATCGCGATTTCGGACCGAATCGTGAACGGCCGCCCGTACGGCAGGAACATCGAGGTCCAGCCGGCGGGGAACCCGGGCTTCGTCGTCTCGCTGACCAACCTGGAGCTCGACCCGGCGCTTACCGTCGGCTCGAGCGTCGTCGCCGCGCGCACGAAGATCGGCCGCGTGATCGACCTCTCGGAGGTCGAACGGGCCGGGCTCGCGCGCTACACGCACGACCGCGGCCAGCACGTCCACATCGAGGTCCGCTTCGCGGCCTCGCTAGCAGCGCCGTAGGACCTCCCCACGAGCCGCGCATGAAGATCCTTTTCCTCGCCGACGTGTTCGGCGCGCCCGGCCGTCGCGCGGTCGAGGAGCGGCTCCCCGGACTGCGGGAGCAGCTCGGCGTGAGCTTCTGCGTCGTGAACGGCGAAAACGCCGCCGACGGTGTCGGCCTGACAGCGAAGCTCGCGCAGAAGCTCCTCACGGCCGGTGCGGACGTCGTGACGACCGGGAACCACGTCTGGCGGAGGCGTGACCTCATGCCGCTCCTCCAGGCGAGCGACCGCGTCCTGCGCCCGGCGAACCTCGGCGGTGAGGAGGCGCCGGGCCGGGGGCTCACGGTCGTGCCAGCCTCGGACGGGACGCGAGTTGCGGTCGTGAACCTCCAGGGGCATCTGTTCCTCGAGGTCGCCGTCCATCCGTTCCTCATCGTCGACCGGCTCGTCGACGAGGCGCGCCGCTCCACGCCCATCGTCGTCGTCGACTTCCACGCGGAAGCGACGAGCGAGAAGGTCGCGCTCGCGCGCCTGCTCGACGGTCGGGCGACCGCCGTGATCGGGACGCACACGCACGTGCAGACGAACGACGCCCGCGTGCAACCCGGCGGGACGGCGGCGATCACCGATGCGGGGATGACCGGCCCGCACGACTCCGTGATCGGCGTCGAGGCCGAGCTCGCGATCAGGCGAATGCGGACCGGAATCCCGGTCCGCTTCCAGCCCGCCGAGCGCGACGTTCGGATCGAAGGGGTCATCGTCGAGTGCCGTCCCGACGGTCGCGCTACGGGGTGCGAGGCGCTTCGCGTCTCCCTCTCGTCGCCGTGAGGAGCGTCGCGAAGAGGGCGACGAGAAGGACGTCGCGAACGAGCACGGCCCATACCGGCCGCTCGATCGCGACCACCTCCCAGTAGCGGTACGGGAACCAGAGGAGCGTCGTAATCGCGGCCGCGCCGAAGAGCGCCGCCGCAACGCGCGCGCGCTCGAGGACGAGCGGTATGAGCGGCACGAGCCAGATGAGGAACTGCGGCGAGAGCACCTTCCCGAACGCGACGAAGGCGGCGACCGCGCTCGCGGACGCGGTGAGGAGCTCGGCCGGGCCGCGGCGCGTCCGCGCGAAGACGATCCAGACGGAGGCAACGGCGAGGGCGCCGAGCACGGTCTGGACGGAGGCGAGCGTGTCGGGGAGAGCCCCGATCAGGTTTTGCGAGCCCGAGCTCGTCGCGACGGATGCGCTGTAGACGCCGAGCCGGTCGGCCGCGAGGAGGATGCTCGCGCCGAGGCTCTCGATCTGAAGCGGCCGCTCGGCCTGACGCTCCAGGCTCTCGGCGACGCCGTCCGGCGCAACGACAAGGAACGGACCGAACGCCGCGGCGAGGACGAGCACGAAGACGCCGAACGACGCCGCGGCCGTCCGGACACCTCGCCGGCGCGCGACGAAGAGGATCGCGATCGGGAGAAGAACGAGCGGATAGAGCTTCGCGGCGACCGCTGCGCCGAGGACGCCGAGCCCTAAGCGCTCGCGGCCCGCGACGAGCGCGGCGAGCGCGGCGATTGTGAGCGCCGCGGGCCAGAGGTCGAACCGTGTGAGGACGACCGGCCCGATGAGGAGCGGGCCGAGCGCCGTCGCGGCCGCCCTTCCCGAGAGGACGCGGTCGGGGACGCCGAGCGCGCCGAGGGTGACCGCGACGAACGCGACCGCCGCAGCTCCGCAGGCCAGCATGAGGAGCTCGAAGACGAGGTCGTAATCGGCGTCGTCGCCGAGCAAGGGGAGGACGAAGACGGGAAGCGCGCCTGGCGGGTACTCGAGCTCGAAATCGCGGTACGGCACCTCCCCGGCGGCGATCGCCTCGGCGTAGCCGTGGTACACCGGGGTGTCGACGATCGCCGCGTCATCGTAGAAGCCGCCGTGGACCGCGACCCAGGAGGCGGAGAAGAGCGCGATTCCGACGGCGGCGACGGTCGCGACGCGGAGCGCGTCAGCCCGTGGGGACGAGCTCTCGAACGTCGCGATCATGCGGCACCGGTTGCTCCGCTACGGCCCGCCGTCGCACGGCCGGCGCGAGCAGGGCGAGCGCGGCAAAGGGGAAGAACCATGGGATGTAGAGGTAGAACCAGTGCGTGAGAACGAGCTCGAAGCCGATCAGGAGCGCACCCGAGAGCGCCGCGACCTGGAGCGGGCTCTTGCGTCGGGGAACGAAGTAGAGCGCGAGCGCCGCGACGAGGAGTGCGATCTTGAGCCCGCCTTGCACCGGGGCGAGGTCGGGAAAGCCGGGGTACTCGTCCCAGTCCCAGATCGAGAACGGTGACGGGCGCGAGAGCTGCCAGCCGAAGGTGCGGTCCCAAAAAACGCGTGCCGCGTGTAGCGGGTCGGGCTCGAGGAAGAGGATCCAGAAGGAGAGCGCTGTCCCGAGCGCAAGGCCCCCGCCGTAGAGGGCGAGCCGCCGGACTGTCCCGCGGCCGAGCGGGCGCGGATACGACGCCCACAGCGGCACGAGCACGAGCGCCGCGAACTTCGCCCACGCGGCGAGCGCGAGCAGCGCTCCGCGCGCGGGGGCGGACGCAACGAGCCAAAACCCCCAGACAAGGACCGCGGGCATGATCGCGTCGTTCGAGTTCGAGTTCGAGACGTACTGGGTGAACGGGTAGGCGGCCCAGGCGAACGCGAGCGTGACGGCGAGGCGCGTTCCCCCGAAGCGGCGGCCGACGAGCGCAAGCCCCGCCATCGTGAGCAAATCGAAGAGGATCGCGGTGAAGTGCGCGGCCGTCAGGTAATCCCATCGGCCGCTCCACCCGAAGATCAGGTATCCCGGGACGTAGCCGAGGTAGGTGACGGGGCCGTACGTATCGCCCCGCTCGTTCGCCGACTCGCAGCGCCCGTTCGTCTGGATGCGCTCGCGCACGTATCCCTCGGCATCCGCGGCGCCGCACTCCTTCCCGTCGTCCGTCGGCATGTGGCCGTACGGCATCTCGCGCTGCGCGGCGATCCGCTGCGCGCCGATCACGCTCGCGTAGCCCACGTCGATCACGTTCGAGGCTTCGACGTTCAAGCCGATCCGGAAGCCCGCGAGGAAGACGGTCGCGGCGAGGAGGAGCCAGACGGGCCAGACGGGGCGCGGGGTGGAAGTCCCGCGGCGGCGCAGGCCGATCCACGCGAGCCGAGCGAGCAGGTAGAGGAGCGGCGGGTACGCGAGCGGCATCGCCGTGAAGACGTCGCCCTCGTTGAAGAACCAGAGCGAGACGGAGAACGAGAGCAGGACGACGAGGTCGAGATTCCGGACGGAGAGGGGCCGCCGCAGGTCGGCGAGGCCGAGGAGGAAGATCGCGCAGAAACCGAGCCAGATGGCCGGATCATTGATCTTCCGCCCGAACGCGCCGTCGTAGCCGCGCGCCATCTTCCAGGCGACCTGGGGCCCGGTCCACGCTTCCGAGACGCGCCCGGACGCGTCCTCGACCTTCGCCTCGACGATCTGGCCGCGCGGCTCGGGCGCCCACACCTTGACCGTCCAGACGCCGTCCTCGAACGTGCCCTGCTCCGTCAGCTCGAGCCCGCGGTAGCGCGCGACCCAGTCGCGCACCTTCGGATCGTCGAGCGCCGCGGCGATCGCGTCCTCCTCGGTGAGCGCCGGCTCCGAATCGCCTTGGCTCGGCACGAACGGCGTCCCGATCAGGTTCCCGTCCGAGTCGTAGACCGGGGAGGTCGGACTCGTCGCCGTCGCGGGCGCACCGAGAGCCGGCGCCGCGAACACGAGTCCCGCCACGAGGGCGGCGATGAACGTCACGTTCGCCGAAAGCTCCAGAGCTTGTTGACCGCGAAGTTCCACGGGGTCACGAGCACGATCGCGATCGCCTGCGCGGGGATCTTGTCGAGCCCGAGCGCGACCAGGATGCGCAGGAACGCGAGGTTCGCTCCCAGCGCGACCGTCGAGACGAGCAGGAACTTGACGCCCTGGTGGACGAGGTGACCGCGCTGGTTCCGGAACGTCCAGAGCCGGTTCCAGGTGTAGTTGTTCGTTACGGCTACGACGAACGAGCAGACCGCCGCGAGCAGGTAGTGGACACCCGAGACGACGAGCGCCGAGTAGACCGCGAGATTGACGACGTACCCGGAGGCCCCGACCGTGCAGAACTTCGCGAGCTCGACCCAATTCGCGGGCCGCCGCGCCGCGCGGCGCCAGCGGCCGAGCGAGGCGAGACGCTCGGCGGCGGCGTCCGACTCCGGCGACATGGCCGAAGCGTAATCGCGGCGCGGGTTGTCCCTAGCCGATCCGGAAGCCCTGCGCCCCGACGAGGGGAACGAACCGGCACGGGACGGACCGGATGACCGCCGGCCCTTCCGGGCTCCGGATCGCCACCTCGAGCCGCTGCCCGTCGGGCCCGCCGATCGGAACGACGAGGCGCCCGCCGATCACGAGCTGCTCGTAGAGCGTCCGCGGCAGCTCGGGGGCGGCCGCGGCGACGGTGACCGCGTCGAACGGCGCCTCCTCCGCGAGGCCCAACGACCCGTCGCCGACGTGCACCTCGACCGCGTCGTGCCCGGTCGCCGCGAGCCGCTCGCGGGCCTTCGCCGCGAGCTCGGGAATCCGCTCGATCGTGTGGACGATCGCACCGAGCTCCGCAAGGACGGCGGCCGCGTAGCCCGACCCCGTCCCCACGTCGAGGACCGTGTCGCCTTCACGAACGTCGGCCGCCTCCGCGATCAGCCCCACCATGTACGGCTGGGAGATCGTCTGGCCGAAGCCGATCGCAAGCGGCATGTCGAGGTAGGCGCGCCTGCGGTCGTCCGGATCGACGAACTCCTCGCGCGGGACGCGGCTCATCGCCGTGAGGACGCGCTCGTCGCGGATGCCGCGGGCGCGCAGTTGCTCGTCGACCATGGCCCGCCGCTCGCTCGCGAAGTCGACGCTACGCGACACGAACGGGCTCCCGACCCGCAGCGACCATCGCTGCAGGGGGAGCGACTCCGAGATAGTCGAGGAGCGCCGGAGCGAGCTCGGTGACGCTCGGCCGCCCACGGAGCGCCGGAGCCTCGTCGAACCCGGCGGCGAGGATCGGCACGATCGAGTCGTCGGCGGCGAGCGAGCCGTGGCTTCCGCCCCCGGCGTGCCCGCGCCCACCCAGGTCGGCGAACTCCCAGCCGGCCCGTGCGGAGACGATCACCTCGCCCGCATTTGGACATGCGAGCGCTCGCCAGGCGCGCTCGAGCCCGTCGGGGTAATCCGCGTCGGGCAGGACGCCGGGGACGCCGTCGAACCGCCATCCGCCGGGTTCCGGCCGGAAGCGGAGCTCCTCACCCTCGCGGCGCGCGACGGCCTCGCCTCCGTCCCGGAAGAGGACGACGTCGGCCGCCGCCTCGCCGTCCAGGCGCTCCGCCAGCTCGCGCGGGGCCAGGGGGCAGCGCGGCAGCCGGTAGACCATGCCGGAGCGGTTCGACGCGGTCACGACGACGTCGAAGTCGTCGGGGTCGCTCCGACGGCCGGGTAGGACGGCCAGGTCGTCGAACGCCGCAGAGAGATCGATTGTCTCGTCGACGTGCGTCTGCCCGTGGTCGGAGCAGACGACGACCGCGTAGCGATCGAGCAGCTCGTTTGCGCCGCCCGCCGCCTCCATCAGGCAGCCGACGCTCGCGTCCGCCCGGGTGAGCGCGTCGAGCGGGGACGCGGGACCGGTGAGGTGCGAGGCGTAGTCGAAGTCGGGGAGGTAGAAGACGAGGAGGTCGAACCCGTCCCGCGTCACGAGCCAGCGGCCGATCACGCCGGCGTAGGCGTCGATCGAGCCGTCGAGGCGCGACCGCACCGCGAGCGGCGCGCCCGTCTCGTCGGACTCGAACAGGTTGAAGAAGAAGAAACGCTTCGGCCCGTACGCCGCCTCGTACCACCGGTTACGGGCCGCGAGGAGCGGCAGCTTGATCGGGTGTCGCGTTCGTCCCCGATAGCAAGTGAAATTGACCGAGGCGGCCGTGAGCCCGGCGTCTTCGACCGCCTCGAAGATCGTCGTCGCGCCCGAGCTCATGTGCGCGTGGTTCATGTCGAAGATCGAGTCGCGGAGCGCGCGGCGCGCGCCGACGGCGCGCATGGCCGGGAACGACGAGCCGTACTCGATGATTCGCTGCTCGCCGCGGTGGTACCAGGCGAGGTGCGGGATGTGGTGCCGGTCGGGGTGGGCGCCGGTGGCGATCGACGTGAGGCAGACGGGGGTGACGGAGGGGAACGTGGTCACGCCGCGCGAGTACGTCCCTCGGTCGAGGAGCTCGGCGAGCGCCGGGACGCGCTGCTCCTCGACCCCCCGCTCGAGCATGGCTGGCGTCAGGCCGTCGATCACGACGAGGATCACCTTCTTTGCGGCGGGGCGCGCCACTAGTCGCGCGCGAGAACACGCAGGCCGGCGTACCGCCCGGCCGCCCGCCGCCGTAGGCGGCCGCCCACGACGGGAGCCACGAGCGCCTCGATGTACCCGAGCGCCGGCATGAACGCGAGCGCCGCCGCGGCGAGGCTCGCCGCGGGCACCGCGGCTCGAGACAGGTGGCGAAACGAGAAGACGCCGACCGCGAGGCCGGCCAGCGTCGCGAAGACGACCCAGACGACAGCGAGCGCCGCGATCACTCCGGCCGCGACCGCGACGAACGTGACGAACGGAACGGCGAACCGCCGTCCTTCGTTGCGCGGCAACCCCGGGATGCCGGCCGCAACCCCGAGCCCCAGCCCGACGCCGAGCCAGTACCAGTCGAAGAGCCCGTCCAACCCGCCCAGTGTACGCTCGCCGCGGGCATGGGCTTCGACGCGATCCTCGGGCTCCTCTTCCTGCTCGTGTTCGTCGTCCCGGTCCTCGGACGCCGCGTCCTCGGGTGGCGGCGCCTCCGCGCGCTGCACGCGATCGAGGCGGCGCGCGGCACGCGCGTCATCGCAATGATCCACCGCCAGGAGACGATCGGGTTCCTCGGCGTCCCGCTCTTCCGCTTCATCGACATCGAGGACTCCGAGGCGGTCCTCCGTGCGATCCGGATGACGCCGGACGACCGCCCGATCGACCTCATCCTTCATACGCCGGGCGGCCTCGTGCTCGCGTCCGAGCAGATCGCATACGCGCTTCGCGACCATCCCGCAAAGGTGACCGTCATCGTCCCGCACTACGCGATGTCGGGCGGAACGCTGCTCGCGCTCGCCGCCGACGAGATTCGCATGGACCCCGCGGCGGTGCTCGGCCCCGTCGACCCGCAGCTCGGCGATCTCCCCGCAGCGTCGATCGTCCGCGTCGCCGGGCGAAAGCCGGTCGAGCGGATCGAGGACCGGACGCTGATCATGGCGGACGTGGCCGAGAAGGCCGTGCGTCACATGAAGGAGGTCGTCCGCGGGCTCGTCGCGCGTCGGCTCGACGCCCAGAAGGCGGACGCCCTCGCGGAGGAGCTCGCGGGCGGGCACTACACGCACGACGACCCGATTACGCTCCCGGAGGCGCGCCAGCTCGGCCTGCCCGTCGAGGAGGGCATCCCCGCCGAGGCCTACGAGCTGATGGCGCTCTTCGCACAGGCGGGCGGACGGCGGCCGAGCGTCCAGTACATCCCGCTGCCGTCGCCGCCGGCGCGGGCGCCGCGGCAGGCCGAGCGGCCCTAGCGCGGTTTCGCCTTCGCCGACGGTGGGAAGAACTTCCAGGCCCGTTTCGCATCCCCGCATGCACGCTGACGCCCCCCTCCCCCGGCTCCTGTTCTTCACCGCTTCCACGTCGGGCCCCGCCCGCCGGATGGAGAGCCTGCTGGCGCACCTCGCCCGGAAGGAGCGGGCTCGCCTCCGCATCTCACGGATCGACGTCGACGACTCGCCCGAGCTCGCCAGGCGGCTGGCCGTCACCGAGGTGCCGACGCTCGTCCTCATCAAGGATCGGCGCCCCGTCGCCCGCCTCGACGGCCGGGTGAGCGCGCCGCAGATCGAGCAGATGCTCGCGCCGTACCTCGCCCCCGCCGCCGAGCCGGCGGCGGCGTAGAACCGAGTCGGCAATCGCCTCGTATAGTCGGTCCGCGTAAGGCTCCGGCTGGAGCGAGCGCCGGGGTGGACCTAGAGAGGAGGGAGAGATGCGACGAGTTCTACTGGCGGCACTGCTCGGCGCCCTCGTCACAGCCCTCGCGACCGGCTCCTACGCGATCGCGAAGCGAGGCGACGGCGGCGGGTTCAGGGCGACGCTGAACGGCTACCACGAGGTCGTAGGTGGACCCGGACCGACGAGCACCGGCTCCGTCTCGACGACGGGCGAAGGCACCTTCCGCGCACGGGTGCGCGGGGACACGATCCACTACGTCCTCGACTACGAGGACATGGAGGGCGGAAACGTCACGGCGGCGCATATCCACTTCGCCGAGCGCCACGTCGGCGGCGGCGTGATCGCCTTCCTGTGCGGTGGCTCCAAACCTGCGTGCACCGAACCCGACGGCCACTTCGAGGGTGAGATCACGGCAGCGGACATCATCGGACCGGCCGACCAGGGGATCGCTCCGGGCGAGATCGACGAGGCGATCCGTGCGCTCCGCAACGGCGCCGTGTACGCGAACGTCCATTCGGAGACCTGGCCGGAGGGCGAGATCCGAGGCGACATCAAGCGTCGCGGGCACGGAAACGACGACGACTAGCTGACGGCGAGCCCGGCGGCCTCGCGGGCCGCCGGGCTCCCGCTACTCCGGTCGCTCGAGCCGTTCGATCACGGCGAGCAGGAACTCGGTCGCGCGCACGCCGTCGACGACGCGGTGATCGAACGTGCACGAGAGGTAGCCGAGCTTCCGCACGACGATCTCGCCATCACGGACCGCGGGCCGCTCGGTGATCCGATGAACGCCGAGGATCCCGACCTCGGGGTAGTTCACGAGCGGCGTCGCGAGCACGCCGCCGAGCCTGCCCCCGCTCGTCACGGTGAAGGTCGAGCCGCGCAGCTCCTCGGGGGTGAGCTTTCCCGCCCGCGCCGCGCCCGCGAGCCGTGCCGCTTCCGCCTCGAGCTCGCCGAGCGATCTCCGGCCGGCGTCAGCGAGGACCGGTACGACAAGACCCTGGTCGGTCTGGACGGCGACGCCGAGGTCGTAGCGGTCGAGGTAGACGATCTCGTCCTCCTCGAGCCGGGCGTTCAGCTCCGGGACGGCGCGCAAACCGTCGACGACCGCTTGGAGCACGTACGGGAGGAAGCTCCGCTCGCCGCGCCGCGCATCCAACGCAGTGAAGTCGCACTCCTCGACGACGGTGACAGCCGGCACCTCCCTGTGTGCGGTCGCGAGGTGCTCGGCGATCTTTCGCCGCACGCCGCGCAGCGGAACGCGCCGTCCTTCACGGCCCGGCTCGGCGCCCACCGGGGACAGTCCCTGGGACAGTCCCCCTGACGTGGGTCCTCCGGACGTGGCCGCACGGCGCACATCCGCCTCCGAGACGCGCCCTTGCGGCCCGGTCGCCTGCACGGAAGCGAGATCGACCCCGAGTTCCTGCGCGAGCCGCCGGACGAGCGGCGTCGCGCGCACCCGCCCCGCCGCTGCCGGGGACTGTCCCTGGGACTGTCCCCCGGGCGTGGCCGAGACGGCCGCGTCCTGTTGAGGCGCGGGCTCGGCGCGCGGCTGCTCGTCGGTGACGGCGGCGGCTTCGCCGATCACGACGAGCAACGTGCCGACGGGAACCGTCTCGCCCTCGCCGACGAGGATGCGCGTCACCTTCCCCGCCGCCGGCGATGGAATCTCGACCGTCGTCTTATCCGTCTGCACCTCGACGAGCGGCTGGTCCTCCGCAATCTCCTCGCCTTCCGAGACGAGCCAGCGCGCGACCTCGCCCTCCGTAAGGCCTTCGCCGAGGTCGGGGAGCTTGAACTCGTATGCCATCAGACGATTCGTTCCGCGAGCCCGGGGTACCGGACGACGTACCCGTCCTCGTCGAGCGAGAGCATGGCGGTGAAGTCGCCCGACCGGAAGCGAACCATTCCGGGCCCGAACGGCTCGTACCGCTGCTCGGAGCGAGCGACCGTGAGAGCCGGAACGGTGACGAAGCGCATCACGAAGTCCCTCGCCTTACCGCCCGAGTCGAGCCCGTGGTCGAGGATGGGTAGCGAGTTGAAGAGCGGCGAGAACTCGAGATCGAAGTAGTCGGCCCCGTCGAGCGAGAGCTCGGCCGACGCCTCACCCGCCACCTCGACGCGCAGACGACCCGCCTCGATGGCGTAGCGAAGCTCGTACGGCTTCGGTTCGACACCGACCTGCGTGCCGGTAGCCCGCAGCTCACGCCCATCGACCTCGGCCCGGCAGATCTCGAGCCTGACCGCGTCGAGCCCTTTCCAGACGAGCGTGCGGCCGGCCATATCGGCCCTACGCGAACTCGAGCAGCCTGCGCGCCGCCTCGACGACGCGCTCCACCGAGGGCATGTACGCGTCCTCGATCTGCCAGTACGGGTACGGCACGTCGTAGCCTGTGACGCGGAGCACGGGCCCGCGCAGGTCGAGAATCGCCTTCTCGGCCAGAATCGCGGCGAGCTCCGCCCCGTAGCCGCATGTCCGCGGCGCCTCCTGGACGATCACCACCCGCCCGGTCTTCGTGGCCGAGGCGAGGAGCGCGGCCTCGTCGAGCGGCTTCAGCGTGCGGACGTCGAGGACCTCGACGCTCGCCTCGCCGGCCAGCGCCTCGGCCGCCTGCTCGGCGAGCGGCACCATCGAGCCGTACGCGATCAGGGTCAGGTCGGCTCCTTCCCGCGCGACGCGCGCTTCCCCGAGCGGGACGAGATGCTCGCCATCGGGAACCTCGCCGCGCATCGTCCGGTAGTGGAGCTTCGGCTCGAGGACGACGACCGGATCGGGGTCGCGGATCGCGGCGGCCAGTAGCCCCTTCGCGTCGGCGGGCGTCGACGGGATCGCGACCTTGACCCCTGGCGTGTGGACGTAGAAGGTCTCGGGCGAGTCGTCGTGGAGCTCGGGCGCGCGCACGCCGCCGCCGTACGGCATGCGCACGACGAGCGGGAACGTCATCTTGCCGCCGGTTCGCCACCGGTAGCGCCCCACGTGCGTGATGAGCTGGTCGAGGCACGGGTAGCTGAACGCGTCGTACTGCATCTCGCAGACCGGCCGCCAGCCCGCCATGCAGAGTCCGACCGCCGTCCCGAGAATCCCCGCCTCGGCGAGCGGCGTGTCGACGCAGCGGTCGGCGCCGAAGCGGTCGCGAAGGCCCGCCGTCGCGCGAAAGACGCCGCCGGCACGCCCCACGTCCTCACCCATCACCATCACGTTCGGGTCGCGCCCGAGCTCGACGTGGAAGCAGTCGTTGATCGCCTCGACGAGCGTGAGGTCAGCCACCGAGAATCCTCCGCAGCTCCGCGAGGTCGTCGCCGAACGACGCGGGTGGGTCGACGTACGCGTGCTCGAAGAGGAGGGCGAGGTCTGCGGGCTGCTCGGCCTCGGCCTGGGCGATCCCCGCGCGCATGACCTCGGCCGCCTCGGCGCGGACCTGCTCGGCGGCCGCATCGGTGAGCACGCCGAGCCGCTGCAGGTAGCCCTTGTAGCGGCCGACGCACTCCCGCTTCTTCTCCTCCTCCACACGGTCGAGGTCGATGTAGGCGCGCGGATCGTCGGCCGTCGCGTGCGGCGCGGTGCGGTACGTAACCGCCTCGATGAACGTCGGCCCCTCACCCGCCCGCGCGCGCTCGGCCGCGTCGCGGGTGGCCTCGTAGACCGCGAGGACGTCGGCGCCGTCCACCCTGACGCCGGGCATCCCGTAGCCGACCGCCTTGTCGACGAGCGTCTCCGCCCGCGTCTGCGCGGCGAGCGGCGTCGAGATCGCCCAATGGTTGTTGTTGCAGAACAGGACGAGGGGCGCCTGCATCACCGCGGCGAAGTTCGCCCCCTCGTGGAACGCGCCCTCCGACGTCGCTCCGTCGCCGAAGTACACGATTGCGCACGCGTCCTCGCCGCGCAGCTTCTTTCCCCAGGCGAGGCCGGCCGCGTGGGGGACGTGCGTCCCGATCGGGACGCAGATCGACGCCACGTTGTAGTCGAGCGGGTTCCACCAGCCGGCCGGGTGGCCGCGCCACCATGAGAGGACGGTCGCGGCGGGCATCCCGCGCACGAGCCCGATCGCCGACTCGCGGTAGGACGGGAAAATCCAGTCGTCGTCCGCGAGCGCGTACGCCGAGCCGACCTGCATCGCCTCGTGGTTCCAAAAGATCGCGTAGGTGCCGATCCGGCCCTGGCGGTGGTAGACGACCGAGCGCTCGTCGTAGACGCGAAGGAGGACCATGTCGCGGTAGAGCGCGAGGAGGTCCGCCTCGTCGAGCCCTTCGACTTCGCCGTCCGCGACCGTCTCGCCGTCCCCGATCACGCGCCGCAGCTCGTGCTCGGCGGGAAGAACCTGCGCCATCTCGGAGCGAATCTACCCCACGGTACGGCCGCGACCCGGTCGGCAGCCGGCGCGAGAGCCGGGACGCGGTGTCAATCGACGACGACCTCGAGTACCGCGCGCTCGGCGACGAAGTGCGCGTCCGTCACGTCGCCCAGGTCCTCGCCGTCCACCTGGAGCGGCGTCGGAGCGTCGCATTCGACCTGCAGCTCGTCCGCGTCATGGATGTGGATCACCCAGTCGGCGCGTGGATGTGTGGGCCGTACGAGCACGGACCACGCGGCGCGCGGCAGCCGCCCGGGCGCGAGCGAGACCGGCGCCACCAGGTCGAGCCCGAGCTCGAAGCGCGCGTCGGGCGCGACGTGCACCGGAAGCGGGCCGGCGTACGTGTACGGGTCGCAGTTCGCAACGAGCGCGAACGCGGCTCGGCCGCGACCGAGCACGGTTAGCGCGGGAGGCAGCTTGCCACGACGCGCGAGCAGGATCCGCCCGAGCGTGAACGCCCACGCCGCGTCGTCCGGCCGGCGGCCGGACCGCCGCCCCATCCGGTCGACGCGCCGGACAAGCTCGGCGTCGAGCCCGAGACCGGCCGAGAAGAGGAACCGACGCTCTCCGACGCGGCCCAGCGAGATCCGGCGCGTCCGCCCGCTTCGGGCGAGCACGCGCGCGCACTCGACCGGGTCGCGCGGCAGCCCGAGCGCGCGCGGGGTGACGCTCGTCGCGCCACCCGGGATGAACCCGACGGCGACGCCGCGTCCGAGCCCGTTCACGGCCTCGTTGAAGCCGCCGTCGCCCGAGAAGACGTAGATTCGCTCGGACGTCTCGCTCGCAGCCGCGGCGAGCTCGGCCGCGTGCCACCGACCCGCGGTCACCACCGTCTCGACGTCGCCGAGCTCTCGCTCGACCGCGGCGACGAGCTCGGGCGTCACCCGGCTCGCGTGCGGGTTGACGATCAGCGTGGCGCCGGTCGTCACTACGCCGGCGTCGAGTACCCGCGCATCCCGTCGATCAACAGGCTGTAGAAGCGGTCAGCGAGGACGTCGGTGTCGACGCCCGGCCGCAGCCACGTGTATGCCCAGTTGGCGGCCGAGAGGAAGAGCAGCGCGGCCGCGGTCTCGTCGAGATCGGTGCGGAGCTCGCTCTGCTCCCTGCCCTCGCGAAACAAGGTGCGAATTCGCTCCTCGTAGCGGCGCCGCTCGCCCACGATCTCGTCGCGCCGCTCACCCTCGAGGTAGCGCCATTCCCGGACGAAGACGGTCGCGACCTCGAGCTGCTCGGCGACGAGCCCGAGGTGCGAGCGCAGCGCGAGCCTGAGCTTCTCCGTCGCCCGGATCCGCTCGGGGATCGCGTCGAGAGCCGCGTGGAACGCGCGTGCCCCTTCGCGCATCGTCTCGTAGAGGAGCTCCTGCTTGCCTTCGATGTGCGCGTAGAGCGACCCCTTCTGGACGCCGAGAGCGTCCGCGAGGTCCCCGATCGACGTGCCGTGGTACCCCTTCTCGGCGAAGAGGCGGGCGGCGTGGCGTGACAGTTCCTGACGACGCGGCGTGGTGGTAATGTCCGCACCCTAACGAGCGTTCGGTAGGAGGGGCAAATGGCGCCACGCACGGTGGCCGAGTTCAAGCAGTTCGTCCAGTCCGGCGGCCAGGTGGAGACGACCGACTGGATGCCCGACGACTACCGGGCCAAGCTCATCAAGTTCATCGAGATGCACGGGAACTCCGAGCTCATGGGCGTCCTCCCCGAGCGCGAGTGGATCCTGCGCGCGCCCACGCTGCAGCGGAAGCTCGCGCTGACGGCGAAAGTCCAGGACGAGGTCGGGCACGCCCAGCTCATCTACCGCGTCGTCGAGGACCTCGGGAAGCCGCGCGAGCGCTGCCTCGAGGACCTGGTCTCCGGCAAGTCCAAGTTCCACAACGTCTTCCATTACCCGACGAAAACGTGGGGCGACGTCGGCGTGATCGCCTGGCTCGTCGACGCGGCCGCGATCATTTCGCAGAAGGCGCTCCTCAGGTGCTCGTACGCCCCCTACGCGCGGATCATGAAGAAGATCTGCTGGGAGGAGTCGTTCCACATCCTCCACGGTCGCGACGTCGTCCTCGCCATGGTGACGGGGAGCGGGGAGCAGCGAGAGCTCGTGCAGGAGGCGCTCAACCGCTGGTGGGGGCCGCTCATGACGTTCCACGGCAACCCGATTCCCGCCGACGAAGATCCGATGTACGAGTGGCGGATCAAGAGCCAGGCGAACGAGGACGCCCGCCAGCAGTTCCTGGACGGTTACGTCCCGCAGATCTGGGAGCTGGGTCTCACCGTCCCCGACCCGGAGCTTCGAAAGGACGAGGGGACGGGCCGCTGGCACTACGGCGAACCCGACTGGGCCGAGCTGAAGGACGTCGTCACGGGACACGGGCCGCGGACACGCGAGCGGCTCGAGCTCCGGCGGCTGACGCGCGAGGAAACCGCCTGGGTGCGCGAGGTCGCCCTCGCGGAAGCGGCGTAGCCGGGCCCGTGATTTGGGAAGTGTTTCGACAGGAGCGCGAGGGCGCGCCGTTCCAGCACGGCGGCTCGCTCGAGGCGCCGAACGCAGCGTTCGCCCAGGCGTACGCAATCGAGTTCTACGGGCGGCGGAACGAATCGACCGCGCTCTGGATCGTCCCGCGCGAGGCGATTCGCGAGATCCGCGAGCCGTACGTCGCGGAGGTGTTCGACCGCGATTACCGGCGGGTCGACGGCTACTCGATCAAGGTCAAGCTGCGTGAGGCGAGAGCAAGAGCGGGTGCAAGGGCCGGTCAGGACCGGGCCGCGGGAGGCGCGTGAGCGCGCAGGCGCGGTCGCGCACCGATCTCTTGCTGGCGCTCGCTGACGACGAACTCGCGCTCGGGTGGCGGAACTCGGAGTGGACAGGGATTGCGCCCTTCCTGGAGGAGGACGTCGCGTTCTCGTCGATCGCGCAGGGCGAGATCGGGCACGCGCGGGCGCTCTACGAGCTCGCGGCGGCCGACCTCGGAACAACGGCCGACGAACTCGCGTTCGACCGTCCGCCTCAGGACTACCGCTGCGCGCCGCTCGTCGAGCTTCGGTTCGTCCCCGACTGGGCGCGGACGATCGCGCGCCACTACCTGTACGAGACGGCCGATGCGATCCGGATCGCCGCGCTCGCGGAGTCCGACCGGTCCGCGATCGCCGCGCTCGCGACGCGAATCGAGCGGGAGGAGGTCTACCACCGCATCCATGCGGACATGTGGGCCGAGCGGCTCCGGGCGTCGGGCGAGCGGGCGCGCTTCGAAGCCGCGCTCGCCGAGCTCTGGCCGCTCGCGCTCGGGCTCCTCGCGGGCGAACAGCGTGAGCAGCTCTGCGAGGCGGTAAGCCGCGAGCCGGTCGAGCCGGTCGAGCGCGGCGAGCACGCCGACGAGTGGCCGGTGCTCTGGGAGGAGATGACGATGGTCCGCCGGTCGGTCCCGGGAGCCTCGTGGTAACGGAGGAGCGCGTGTGGGCGGCGCTCGCCGCCGTGGCCGACCCGGAGATTCCAGTCGTCTCCATCGTCGATCTCGGTGTCGTCCGCGACGTCGAAGTCGAGCACGGGCGGGTTCGGATCGAGTTCACGCCCACGTTCTTGGGGTGCCCGGCGCTCGAGGTGATGCGCGAGCGGATGGCAGACGCCGTCCGTGCACTCGGCGCCGAGCCGGACGTAGTCGTGATCGCCGACGGAGGGTGGTCGACCGACCTCATCACGGCTGCCGGCCGCGAAAAGCTGCGCGCGGCCGGCTTCGCGCCCCCGGCGCCGCGCGAGGCGACCGCGCCGACGCTCGTCCAGCTCGAACGTGGCCCGTTTCGCTGCCCGTACTGCGGGTCGACGGACACTCGCCTCGAAAACATCTTCGGGCCGACGCCGTGTCGGTCGATCCGCTACTGCGCGAGCTGCCGTCAGCCGTTCGAGCAGTTCAAGACGCTCTGAGCGTTCGCGTCCGCTGATCCGCGTATGCGCGGGCGAGCTGGAGAAGCCCCGGGACGACGAACGCCGAAGGAGCGCCGGTCCCGGCTTACGAGACGCGGGCGGCGAGGCGCGAGATGGCACGAGTACCCGGAGACGGTCGTGCGTGGATGCAACCATGAGCCGACCCTCTCTCGGTCCATTATCTCGCTTTTGCTATATAGCATGGTCGGCGTATGAGCCAGGAGCGGCGCGAGCGCCACCGGATCGCCGACCCTCCGCTCGAGCGCGTCCGGCGCCGGCTCGCGCACGCCGAGGAAGGCTGGTTCTTCGCGCAGATCGCGGACCGCGTCGCGCAGCGGCGCCGGGAGCTCGGGCTCTCGCAGGCGGAGCTCGCGCGACTCGTCGACACGACCCAGTCCGCGATCGCGCGTCTCGAGAGCGGCGGGCGCCCGCCACGGATCGACACGCTCCTTCGCATCGCGACGGCCCTCGACTGCGAGCTCGCGGTCGAGCTGCGCCCGCGCGCGGACGCGTGAGCGCGCGGCGCTTCGCGCGCGCCGCTGCGACGCCGTTCGCCGCCGCCGTCCTGGTCGCGCTCGCCGGGTGCGGCGACGACGGCGACGACCGCCTATCGAAGGACGAATACGTACGCGCCGCCGACGCGATCTGTGCCGAATACGACCGCCGGCTCGCCCGGCTGGGCGATCCCCGCGACCTCGGCGAGCTCGCGCGGCTCGCCGACCGTGTGCTCCCGATCGCGCGCGAGGCGATGCGGCGGCTGCGCGCGCTCCGGCCGCCCGACGAGCTCGCCCCGCACGCGCGCCGGTGGCTGGAGCGAAACGACCGCAATCTCCGGACGATCGAGCAGCTCCGCGCCGCCGCGCGGGCGGGCGACGAGACGCGGGTGCAGGAGCTCGCGAGCGCGGGCGCCGACAACGAGGCGGAGGCGGACCGGCTCGCCCGCGAGCTCGGCCTCCGCGAGTGCGCGAAGGCCGGCTGACGATCACCGACCGCGGAACGCGGGGTCGCGCTTCTCGAGGAACGCGGCGACGCCCTCGGCGAAGTCCTCGGTCCGCGTCGCCGCCGACTGGAGCTGCGCCTCCCAGTCAAGCTGCTCGGCGAGCGCGGAGATGGCGGCGCGTTCGAGAAGCCGCTTCGTCATCGCCGCTCCTCGGGTCGGGAGCTCGGCGAGCGACGCAGCGAGCTCGGCAGTCCGTGCCGCAAAGCGCTCGTGCTCGACGACCTCGGACACCAGTCCCCAGGCGTGCGCCTCGGCCGCCGTCAGCGTCCTGCCCGTCGCGAGCCACTCGAACGCGCGGGCGTACCCGAGGAGCCGGGACGCGAAGAACGAGCAGCCGGAATCCGGGACGAGGCCGATCTTGATGAACGCCGGGACAAAGCTCGCCCGGTCGGAGGCGATCCGCACATCGCACGCGAAGGCGAACGAGAGCCCGGCGCCCGCGGCCGCACCGTTGACCGCGGCGAGCACGGGCTTCTCGAGCGTACGGAGAGCAACGACGTTCGGGTGGTAGTGCCGGCGAAGCCGGCCCGCGATGTCTCCGGTTCCCTCGCGGAGCTCGCGCAGGTCCTGGCCGACGCAAAACGCGCGGCCGGCTCCCGTGAGGACGACCGCGCGGACGGCGGCGTCGCGCGCCTCCTTGAGCGCGTCCGCGAGTGCCGCGTGCATCGAGGCGTTGAACGCGTTCAGGACGTCCGGCCGGTTGAACCGAATCGTCATGACGCCGCCGTCGCGCTCGCTCTCGACGTCCGCAATCTCGATCGCTTCGCTCACCGCCCCTCGAACTCGGGCTCGCGCTTCTCGGCAAACGCGGTCAGCCCCTCGCGAGCGTCCTCGGAGGCGAACGCGAGGTAGAGGAGCCGACGCTCGTGCTCGAGTCCGAGCTCGAGCGTCGAATCGAAGGCGCGATCGATTGCCTCCTTTGCGAGGCGCTGGGCGACGGGCGCTCGCGACGCGATCTCGCGCGCCACGCGCTTTGCCTCCTCGAGCCACGCCTCGCGCGCGACGACTCGCGCGACCAGCCCGGCCCGCTCGGCCTCGAAGGCGTCGAGGAAGCGACCGGTGAGGACGACGTCCATCGTCTTCGCCTTCCCGATCGCACGCGTGAGGCGCTGCGTGCCGCCCGCGCCCGGGATGATCCCCAGGCTGGTCTCGGGCTGGCCGAAGCGTGCCGTCTCGGAGGCGATCACGAGATCGCAGCTCATCGCGAGCTCGTTGCCGCCGCCGAGGCAGTAGCCCGACACCGCCCCGACGAGCGGCGTCCAGAGCCGACGGATTGTGTCCCAGCGCTCGACACGGCGCGCGTAGAGCATCTCGATCGCGCTCGCCTGTGCGAGCTCGCCGATATCCGCGCCCGCCGCGAACGCGCGCTCCGACCCCGCGAGGACGATGCAACGGACGGCGTCGTCGCGATCGAGCTCGGCGAGGCGCGCGACAAGCTCGTCCATGAGGGGCTCGGAGAGCGCGTTCAGCTGCTTCGGCCGGTTGAGCGTGACGACCGCGATCGGCTCGTCGCGCTCGACGAGGACGAGCGCGTCGTCACTCATCGCCGCCGGGCGGACGTCGGCGACCGCATCCGCGCGCACCCCACCCTTGGGAGGGGAAGGAACCACCCGCCGCCCGCGTTCCAGCGTACCGCCGCGAACCGCGCGGAGCTGAGTCGATTCGGGCCGAAGGCGCCTCGATTCCCACTCCTCGCGCGGCCGGGCCCTGGGCGCTCCGAACGGCGCCGTGCGGGGCGGTCACCGGCCGCCCTTCTCGAGGAAGCGGCGCACGGCGGTCTGCGGCTCCTCGGTCGCCATCGAGAGTGCGAGCCAGTCGCGCGCATGGTTGATCGTCTCGTGCCAGGCGAGGTCCTTCCAGAAGTTCAGGTGCTGTTTCGCGTAGCGGGTCGTCTGCGGAAGCTTGCGGACGAGGTTCTCGACGACCGCGTCGACCTTCGCGTCGAGCTCCGGGGCCGGCACGACCCAGTTCACGAGCCCCCACTCCGCTGCCGTCCCGGCCGGAATCTCGTCGCACATGAGGACGATCTCGCGCGCGCGCCGGTCCCCGACCAGGATCGTGAGCCACTGCGTCGCGCCCCCGGCAGGGACCGACCCGTGCTCCGGGCCGACGTGGCGGATGAACGCGTCCTCGACCATGACGGCGAGGTCGCAGGCCATCTGGAGCTCGTTGCCGCCGCCGACGCAGATCCCGTTGATGCGCGCGAGTGTTGGCTTGCCGATCTCGCGGAGCCGGTCGTGCGCATCCTTGAAGGCGCCGAACCACTTCCAGTACTCGTTCGGATTCCCCAGATACTCGTCCGCCCACGACCTGAGGTCGGCGCCGACGCAGAAGGCGCGGCCCGTCCCGGTGAGAACAACCGCCCGGATCTCGTCGTCGTAGGAGGCGTCCTCACACGCGCGCGCAAGCTCGCGCAGCATCTGAAAATCGAACGCGTTCAGAATTTCGGGGCGGTTGAGCGTGATCGTCGCCCGCGGCGGGGCCTTCTCGTAAACGATCTTCTCGAAGCCGAGCGCGGCGGGCGCGACCGGCTCGGGACGCAGCGGCTCCGCCATCGGGCCGGGAGCGTATAGCTTCGCCCTTCGTTCGCGAGGAGAGGAGGACGCGTGGGGGCGGGAAACGCGGTAGCGGTCGGCGTCTGCGTGGTTGCGGGGTTCGCCGGCGCGGTTCAGGCGGCGCTGATGGGCCGCTTCGGCGAGCGGATCGGTGTCCTCGAGGCCGTCGCGTTCGCAAGCACCGTCACGACGGCCGTTGCCTTCGCCGCGGTTCTCGTCTTCCGCCAGAGCGTGAGCGGCGTCGGGGAAGGATTCAGCGCGCCGCCGTGGCTGTGGCTCGCCGGCGTCATGAGCGCGCTGATCGTCTTCGCGGTCGCGCTCGCGCCGCCCCGCATCGGGACGACGACCACGATCGCGCTCGTTATTGCCGGCAACCTCGTCGCGGCGGCCGTGATCGATCGCTACGGCTGGTTCGGGTTGGAACGGATAGGCCTCAGCCCGACGCGGGTTCTCGGCGTGGCGCTTCTCGCCGTCGGGGCAGCGCTTACGCTCTACCGTCCGTGAGCCCGACGAGATCGTCCGGGCGGACCGGCACGCGGGCAAGCTCGCGGCCCGTCGCGTCGCGAAGCGCGGCCGCGATCGCCGCCGTCGCGACGACGGTCGGCGGCTCGCCGACGCCCTTCGCGCCGTAAGGCGCATCCGGCTCCGGCTCCTCGACGAGCTCGATCGCGAGGGGCGGCATGTCGAGTGCGGTCGGGATCAGGTAGTCGGTGAAGCTGGCGTTCGTGATGAGGCCGCCGCGCGTCTGGATCTCCTCCATGAGGGCGAGGCCGAGCCCCTGCGCGGTCCCTCCCTCGATCTGGCCCTCGACGGCCTGCGGGTTGAGCGCCTTCCCGACGTCCTGCGCGGTCCCGATCCAGACGACGCGGGTGAGGCCAAGCTCGCTGTCCACCTCGACGACAGCTCGCATCGCCGAGCAGATGAACGCGACGTGGGCGCGCTCGCCCTTCACCTTCCCCGTGTCCGGGTCGAGCGGCCAGGTCTGCGGATGACGGTAGACGCGCTCGACGTCGATTTCCTGCCCTGAGGCGAGCGAGCCACCGCGGCGCGCGAGCTCCTCGCGCGCGGCACGGCACGCCGCCTGGAGCGCTCCGGACGCCATCCACGTCATCCGCGAGGCGGAGGACGACCCGGCCGAGTCGACGGACGCCGTCGTGTGCGGCGCGAGGACGACGTTCGCGATCTCGAGCTCCGTGCGCGCCACCTGCGCGAGCACATTCGTGACGCCCTGTCCGACCTCGGCCGCGGCGCAGTGCACCTCAGCAGCGAGCGCGCCGTCGGCGTTCGGGAAGAGGCGGACGCGCGCAGAGCAGTAGTCGTCGAACCCGTGCGAGTAGCAGACGTTCTTGAACCCGATCGCGAAGCCGACACCCCGCTTCACACCCTCGCCACGGGTGACGTTCCCCGAGCCGCCCGGAAGCCGGATCGGATCCCGCGGAAGCTCCTCGGGGTCGGGAACTCGGAGCGCGGCACAGCGCTCGATCACCTCGGCGACCGGCAGCGACCCGGTCACGCGCTGGCCGTTCGGCATCACATCGCCGGGCGCCAGCGCGTTTCGCAGGCGAAGCTCGACCGGATCGAGACCGAGCTCGCGCGCGAGCTTGTCCATCTGGGCCTCGTGCGCGAAGCAGACCTGGACGGCGCCGAAGCCCCGCATGGCGCCGCAGGGCGGGTTGTTCGTGTACACGGATGTCGCTTCCACGAGGGCGTTCTCGACGGCGTACGGGCCGCAGGCGAAGGAGGCAGCATTCGACGTCACCGCGGTCGTGCTCGAGGCGTACGCGCCGCCGTCGAGGAGGATGCGCGCGCGGACGCAGACGAGCCTCCCGTCCCGTCTCGCCCGGTGCTCCATCCAGATCCGCGCGGAGTGCCGATGGACGTGGCCGACGAACGACTCCTCGCGGCTGTAGACGATCTTTACCGGGCGGGCCGTGTGGAGCGCGAGAAGCGCGCCATGGATCTGCATCGAGAGGTCCTCGCGTCCGCCGAAGGCGCCGCCCACTCCGGCGAGGTGGATCCGCACCTGCTCGTCGCGGAGCCCGAGACACGGCGCGACCTGGGCGCGATCGACGTGCAGCCACTGCGTCGCGACGTAGACGTCCACCCCGCCCTCGCCGTCGGGAACGGCCAGACCGGACTCGGGCCCGAGGAACGCCTGGTCCTGGCTTCCGAGCTCGTAATAGCCGGAGACCGAGACGTCCGCCTCGGTGTCGGGATCGCCGTGGCGGATGACGATCGTACGAACGACGTTCGGGCGGGGGTCGTCGTAGTAGCCCGCTTCCTCGGTCGGCCGCTCCGGATGCAGGTCCTCCTGTTCGAGCGCGCGTTCGGGATCGGTCACCGGCTCGAACGGCTCGTACTCGACGCGGACCTTCTCGGCGGCCCGGCGCGCCTGCTCGGGATGCTCGGCGGCGACGAGCGCGACCGGCTCGCCGAAGTAGCGGACGCGCTCGATCGCCAGCACGGGCTGGTCGGCGAACTCGAGCCCGTAGAGCTTCTTCCCCGGAACGTCGTCGTGCGTCAGAACGGCATGGACGCCCGGCGACGCCAGCGCCTCCGAGATCTCGATCGCGCGGATTGCGGCGTGCGCGTGCGGGCTGCGGACCGTGTGGCCCCAGAGCATCCCGGCGGCAAAGAGGTCGCTCGAGTACGCGAACTCGCCCGTCACCTTCGGGATCCCGTCTAGCCGGGGAACGGTCTCGCCGACCCGCCCGTGCTCGAGCCTGCGGCCAGGCGCCGTCGCGGGAACGCCCATCGCGCGTCCAGGTTCCGTTTCGGCGCCCGAGCGGCTCACGGCGCACACCCCACCCTTGGGTGGGGAGGGAACCACCCACCACCCGCCTTCCAGCGTACGAGGCAGGAGCGCGCGGGGGGCACGCGGTTTGCGCCGACTTCACGTCGACGCCGACGCGTCCCGTGCGAATTCGTCCTCATGCGAGGCTCGCCGCGAGGCGCACCGCATCGAAGATCTTCGCGTAGCCCGTGCAGCGGCAGAGGTTCCCCGAGAGCGCCTCGCGGATCTCGTCATCGGTCGGCTCGGAGATCCGATTGAGGAGATTGGCTGCGGCGACGACGAGGCCAGGCGTACAGAACCCACATTGCACCGCGCCCGCTTCCACGAACGCCTGCTGGACGCGGTGCAGCCGCCCGCCGTCGGCGAGCGCCTCGACCGTCACAACCTCGTGCCCGTCCGCCTGCGCCGCGAGCACGAGGCAGGCGCAGACGAGCGTCCCGTCGAGGAGGACGGAGCACGAGCCGCACTCACCCTGCTCGCACGCGTTCTTCGACCCCGGGAGACCGAGCCGCTCGCGAAGCGCAAAGAGCAGGCTCTCCCCCGGCCAGACGTCGGCGTCGCGGCGCTCGCCGTTCACGAGGAGCTCGATCTTCACGCGAGGCAGCGCTCCAGCGCCCGGCGCGTGAGGACGCGCAGCGCGTGTCGGCGGTACTGCGCCGTCCCGCGAACGTCGTCGATCGGCTGCGCCGCCTCCGCCACGCGGTCCGGAAAGCCGTCGGCCTCGTCGAGCGGCGCCGTCACGAGCTTCGGCACGGGGCCGGCGGATCCGTACGCGGCGCGGAGCTCGCCCCGCTCCCGATCGACCGACATGGCAAGCGAGACGACCGCGATCACCATCGCGTTCCGTGGCCCCACCTTCATGAACGTCTGCCGCGCCCCCGAGGGCGTCAGGCGGACGCCCACGATCAGCTCGTCGTCCGCGAGGACGTTCCGCTTCGGCCCGACGAGGAAGTCCACGAGCGGGACGGCGCGTTCGCCGTGCGTGCTCGCGAGCTCGACGTTCGCCTCCTCGATGAGAAGAGGGGGGAGCGCGTCGCCGGCCGGAGACGAGGTCCCGAGGTTGCCGCCCACCGTCCCCCGGTTCTGGATCTGCGGCGAGCCGACCGTCCGGGCCGCCTCGGCGAGCGCCGGCAGCATGTCGGCAAGGTCGCGGCGGCACTCCGTGTACGTGAGCGCCGCGCCGAGTCGCAGCGACCCGTTCTCGCGCGACCAGCCCCTCAGCTCGCGCACCTCGTTCAGGTTGAGGAGCGCGGGCGGCCGCGCGCGGTCGAAGTTCAGCTCGACCATGACATCCGTCCCGCCCTCGATCGGGACGGCGCCGGGAACCTCGGTCTTCAGCTTCAGCGCCTCGTCCAGCGTGCGCGGCGTCAGCACGTCCACGCGGGCAAGGGTAGTACGTTACGCCCCCGATGACCGACCTGGCGCGCCGGCTGGCCGTAGCCCGCGGCGACGAGCCGGCGGACGTCGCCGTCCGAGGCGGACGGGTGTTCTGTGTCTTCACGCGCGAGTGGCTGGAGACGGACGTCGCGGTTGCCGACGGCTACGTGGCGGGGCTGGGAGCGTACGAGGCGCACCACGAGGTCGACGCGGCCGGCCGCTACGTCGTCCCGGGCTTCATCGACGCGCACATGCACCTCGAGTCGTCGAAGCTCCTCGTGGACGAGTTCGCGCGTCTCGTCCTTCCGCTCGGGACGACCGCGGTCGTCGTCGATCCGCACGAGATCGCGAACGTGCTCGGGACGGACGGCGTCCACTGGCTGGCCGACCTCTGCCACGATCTCCCGCTCGACGTCTTCTTCATGGCGTCGTCGTCCGTGCCGGCCTCCGCCTTCGAGTCACCGCGCCGCGCTCTCACGCCGGGCGACCTCGAAGGTCTCCTCCGCCGCAAGCGGGTGATCGGCCTCGCGGAGATGATGAACTTCCCCGGCGTCATCTCCGGTGACGCCTCGGAGCTCGAGAAGCTTGCGCTCGAGGGCGCCTCGCACGTCGACGGGCATGCGCCGGGCGTCCTGGGCGCCGACCTGAACGCCTACGCAGCCGCCGGGATCCGCTCCGACCACGAGGCGTTCACGCTCGAGGAGGGGCGGCAACGGCTGCGCGCGGGGATGTGGCTTCTGATCCGCGAGGCGTCCGCGGCGCGGAACCTCCGCGACCTCGTGCCGCTCATCAATGAGTACGGGCCGCACCGGATCGCTTTCGCGACCGACGACCGCGAGCCGGAGCACGTCGCCGAGGAAGGACACGTGAACTCGATGGTGCGCGAGGCGGTCGCCGCCGGCGTCCGGTCCGAGGACGCGCTCGTCGTCGCTTCGTTCAACGCGGCCGCCTGGCACGGGCTCGCGCACCTCGGCGCGATCGCGCCCGGCTACCAGGCCGACCTGCTCGTCCTTCCCGACCTCGAGCGGTTCGAGCCAGAGCTCGTGCTCAAGGCGGGCAAGCCGCCCGGCGAGATC
>DATAAZ010000071.1:0-17445 GCA_036259875.1 Gaiellaceae bacterium | reverse complement strand
CTCGAGCGGCCGAGCTCGGGCGTGGTTCGCGTCGATGGGCACGACGTCGCGGCGCTGTCCGACCGCGCGCTCGCGGGTCTGCGCGCGCGGCGGATCGGGTTCGTCTTTCAGCATTTCTTCCTCCTCGAGGGAATGACCGCGCTCGACAACGTCGCCACTGGCCTCGTCTACACGGGGACGCCGGCGCCGGAGCGGCGTCGCCTCGCCGCCGAAGTCCTCGAGCGAGTCGGGCTCAGTCACCGTCTCGGACACCCGCCCGCGAAGCTCTCGGGTGGCGAGCGCCAGCGGGTCGCAATCGCTCGCGCGCTCCTTGGCCGCCCTGCGATCGTCCTTGCGGACGAGCCGACCGGAAACCTCGACTCGACGACGTCAGCGGGGCTCATCGAGCTTCTCCAGGAGCTCAACCGCGACGGCGCGACCATTCTCGTGATCACGCACGATCTCGAGATCGCGGCTGCGATGCCGAGGCGAATCGAGGTCCGAGACGGCGTCGTCGCGCGCGACAGCGCGAGCCGGAGCTGAGGCGTGGCCGTCGCACGTTCCAGGCTCCTGCCGGGGGACGTCGTTCGCGTCGGAAGCGTGGGGCTGCGGTCGCGCCGCCTTCGAGCGGCGCTCTCCGCGGTCGGAATCGCGATCGGGATCGCGTCAATGGTCGCCGTGCTCGGGATCTCGGAGTCGAGCAAGGCCGACCTCGTCGCGCGGCTCGACCGGCTCGGGACGAACCTCCTGACGGCCAAGCCCGGGCAGACGCTCTTCGGTGAGGAGGCGAAGATCCCGAAGACGGCCGAGGAGATGATCTCGCGCATCGGACCTGTCGAGGGCGTCTCAAAGGTCGGTTCGGTGGAGGCCACCGTTCGCCGTACCGATTACATCGACTCCGTCGAGACGGGCGGCATCGCGGTCAAGGCCGCGGACACGAACCTTCTTCGCACGCTCGGAGCGACGCTTCGCGCAGGTCGATTCTTGAACGAGGCGACAGCGCGGTATCCCGCGGTCGTTCTCGGCGCGACGGCGGCCGAGCGGCTGGGAATCACGAGCCTCGAGGGGAGCCCCCAGGTCTGGATCGCCGGTCGCTGGTGGTCCGTGGTCGGGATCCTGAACCCCGTCGAACTCGCGAGCGACCTCGATACGGCTGCGCTCGTCGGCTTTCCGGCCGCCTCCAAGTACCTGAACCACGACGGCTTTGCCTCCGCGGTCTATCTGCGCGCCGACCCGGACACGGTCGACGAGGTCGCCAACGTCCTGGCGCGAACGGTCAACCCCGAGAAGCCGGAGGAGGTCGAGGTCGACCGGCCGTCTGACGCTCTCGAGGCACGGGCAGCCGCGAAGACTGCGTTCACCTCCCTGTTCCTTGGGCTCGGCGCTGTCGCGCTCCTGGTCGGCGGCCTTGGAATCGCGAACGTGATGGTGATCTCGGTTCTCGAGCGCCGGTCGGAGGTCGGCCTCCGCCGCGCGCTCGGCGCGACGAAGCGTCACATCGCCGTCCAGTTCCTCACCGAGTCGCTGGTGCTTGCGGCGCTAGGCGGGGTCGTGGGCATTGCGGTCGGAGTCGCCGTGGTTGCCACGTACGCGTCGAGTCGCGGCTGGGACGTCGCCGTGCCGCCGGTCGTCCTCGGAAGCGGCCTCGCGGCGGCGCTTGCAATCGGCGCAGTGGCGGGCTTCTACCCGGCCGCCCGTGCGGCCCGAATGACGCCGACGGAGGCGCTCAGGACGGTCTGAGACGCACGCTCCGTTCAATCGAGAAGGAACCTGTCCGGCGTCTTGAGGTCGACGCTCGGGTCGACCTCAAGAGTGGGCGCGCGGATTCTCCGAGCGCGTAGAGAGTCACCGCCGCTCCGTGGCCCTGGCGGTCTAGGAGATGAGAAGCCGATCGTGACGAGAGATACATCGCGCTTGCAACTGCCGTCGCGGCCATCGGGCGCTGGCGCCGTGATCATCGCCGTCGCGCCGTGGGACGGCCAGCAAGCGCGGCAAGCAAGTGTCGCCGAGCGCGGGCGAGGTGATGCCGTTTGATCGGGCCCAGTGGCGAGCCCAGTCCTCAGCTCACCGCTTTCGTTACGAGCGCGCTGATCCTTGCCTCTTCGACGGCGGTCAACTCCTTCACCGCGAAGGACGTCGGCCACATGGCGCCTTCGTCGAGCTTCGCCTCGTCGTTGAAGCCGAACGTCGCGTACCTCGACTTGAACTTCTGCGCACTTTGGAAGTAGCAGACGACCTTGCCGTCCTTGGCATACGCCGGCATCCCGTACCAGGTTTTCGGTGAGAGGGCCGGCGCGCTGGCCCTGACGATCGCGTGGAGTCGCTCCGCGATGGCGCGATCCGGTTCCGGCATCTCGGCGATCTTCGCGAGCACGTCGCTCTCCCCGTCCGCCTTGCCCGCGCGCGGGCGGCGGCGTCCTTCCGCCTTCAGCTCTTGGGCGCGCTCCTTCATCGCGGCTCGTTCCTCGTCCGTGAACCCCTTGGACTTCTTGCTCGCGGTCGTGCTCTTGGCGGACGGCGGCGTGCCCTTCTTTGCGGGTTTCCTCTCAGCCATTGCGAAGCACCTCCGGACGCCGAACGAGTTCTAGCGACTTGACCTCCGCTGCGATCGCCGGACGGCTCAGCGCAGCTCCTGGAACGCGGATCAGGTTACCCGGCGGGATCGCGGACGGCGCAGTCGCGTACCCCGTACGGCTGCTCGGTCGGCTCCCGGACGACCTCGGCGTCGCTGGCCTGCAGCGGCGCGAACGTGCCGTCGAGGTCGGTGGGCCAGGTTTGACCTCTTGTTCAATGCGAACGCCCGGAGGCGGTCGGCCGGGTCACCGACGACGACCTGGCTCGCGACCACTTCGTCCATGTGCAGCTCCGCGACTATCCCGTCGAACAGCACCCTCCCCGCTTCGATCGCCGCCTCGTAGTCACGTTCGCCTGGGTAGGCGTACCCGGCCGAGGCAAGCCCGGGAGTCGCGGGTGGAGCGGCGACGTGGAGAAGCGCGAGCCGGGAATCGAGCTCGCGGCAAAGCCATGCGGCGACGTGAGCGGCGTCGCGCGCTTCGTCGGAGTCATCGACGCCGCACACGATGAGGCCCGACACGGAAAGCTCCTCCTCCACCACGACAAGAGTGGCGACAGGTCGACGCGCGGACTATCGGAGATGCCCCTGATTTCGGCCCCCGCGGGTTCGTATTCGGCCTCGCCTAGCGGACCACGAGCACTAACGGGTCAGCATGTAGTTGAGCGAGCCCGTCCGCCCGTCGGTGCCTCGGGTTCGGCCTACACAACCTTGAGCAGCACGACGTACGAGATCGCGTAGAGGGCAAAGAGCAAGAGTCCGCTTGCGCGGTCGTGCCGTCGCCTACCGGTGAGCACCGCCCCCACGACCGCCACGGCAAGGAGCGAGTAGACGGCACCCGCGACTGCCAGGCGCGGCGTCACCTCGGCTGGGAAGACGATCGGGCCGACCCCGATCGAGAGCGTTGAGTCGACGAGCGAGCTTCCAAGCGCATCCCCGAGCGCGATCCCAGGCGCGCCGCGAAGGAGCGCGGTCACGTCGACGACGATCTCGGGCGACGAGGTCCCGATCGACGCACCGAAGAACGCGAGCACGAACTCGGGCGCACCAGCCACCTCTGCGAGGCGGACGAGCGCGCGCACGGCGACGGTCGCACCGAGCCCGACGACGGCGAGCGCGAGAAGGACGATCCCCGCTTGTACGAGCCTCCGTTGCTGGCGCACGGGCGGGGGATCGTCTGCCACGTGACCGGGCAGGGCCTTGACGACCGCGAACGTGAAGATCGCCCAGGCGAGGACGAGTACGGCTCCATCCCAGCGGCCGAGCCACCCATCGGCGACGAGGAACGTCGTCAGCGCGAGCCCGGCCGCTGTCAGAATGCTGACGAGGCCGACCTCGCGCCGGTCGATCGCGATGACCGACGCGACAAAGGGGAAGAGGCCGAGGACGAGCGTGTACTGCGTGAGCGTCGAGCCGACCGAGTCGCCGACGTTCACGTCCCCCTTGCCCTGCGCATGCGCGGCGACGGAGTTCGCGAGTTCCGGCAGGTCGGTCCCGATCGAGACGAGCGCGACGCCGACGATGAAGGGTGGCGCGCCGAGTGCGGCGGCGAGCGCGCGCGTGTACGCGACGGCGCGGTCGCTGGCTGCGAGGGCGAGCGCGAGGCCGCCGAGGAACACGAAGACCTGGAGTGCGACCTCCATGCTCGCTGGTGGGGCGGGCTGGCGCCGGCCCGCCTACGCCGCCGTGCTTCGGCGCTCTTGACGGCGTCCGCCAGCCAACCCCGCGTCAAAGGCTGGCGCTTCCGAGCGGCAGGCGAAATGCGGACCAGCATGCACGTGACGCGGGTTCGCGCCCCGATCCGTTCGCCGAGCGCGCGACGACCAGGCGGCGCTAGTTTCGTAGCCGCCGGGCGCCCCGCGAGCGGGTTCGGCGAATACAGGCTTGCACCCATGGGGTAAGCCGTAGATTCGCGGCTAGCCTTCGCCGCGTTCGCTGAAGACCGACACGGAGGTGGAGCGAGCCGTGGCCCCTCTCGCGGCGACCATCTTCGTCGTCGCGCTAGCCGTCATTGCCCTCGAGTGGGTGCACCGAACGAAGGTCGCCCTCGTCGGTGCTGGCCTCATGGTCATCGTCGGCGTCCTCGACGAAGAGCGCGCCATCGAGGCGGTCGACTGGGCGACGCTCGGGCTGCTGACCGGGATGATGATCCTCGTCGGCCTCGCCGAGCGAACCGGGATTTTCACCTACCTTGCGCTGCGCGTCGCGCAGCTCTCGGGCGGGCGACCGCTTCGCCTCGTCTTCTTGCTTGCGGCGGTCACCGGAATCCTTTCCGCCTTCCTCGACAACTTGACGGCAATCCTGCTCGTCGTCCCGATCACGCTCCTGCTCGCGGACGTGCTCGGAATATCGGCCATCCCGCTCGTCCTGATCGAGGTGCTTGCGAGCAACATCGGAGGCACGGCGACGCTGATCGGCGACCCGCCGAACATCATGATCGGGTCGCACGTCGCCGAGCTTACGTTCGTCGACTTCATCGTCAACCTCGCTCCGGTCGCCCTCGTCACGCTTGCGCTCGTGACAGCGATCCTCTACCTCGTCTTCCGCTCCCAGCTCGCGATCGCGCCCGAGCGAGCCGAGGAGATCGCGCGGCTCGACCCGGCCCGCGACGTCCGCGAGAGCCCCTACGTCAAGCGCTCGGTCGCCGTCCTCGTCGGCACGATCCTCGCTTTCTTCTTCCACGCGACGCTCCATCTTGAGCCGGCGGTCGTCGCCCTCGGCGGCGCCACGATCCTCTTGCTCGTCGCCGGCGACGACGTCGAGCACGCGCTCGAGCGAGTCGAGTGGTCGACGATCTTCTTCTTCCTCGGGCTCTTCGTGATGGTGGGCGGGCTCGAGGAGCGCGGCGTCGTCGCCGAGATCGCAGACTTCCTCGCGGACCTGACGGGCGGGTCGCGCACCGGCGAGGCGCTTGCGATCCTGTGGGGCGCCGCGGGCGGCTCCGCGCTCGTGGACAACATCCCCTTCACGGCGGCGATGATTCCGGTCGTCGATGAGCTGGCCGCGGGTGGCGAGTTCGACGACGCGAACTGGTGGGCGCTTGCGCTCGGCGCCTGCTTCGGAGGAAACGCGACGATGATCGCCGCCGCCGCGAACGTCGCGGCGGTAGGCGTGCTTGAGCGAAGCGGCCAGCCGATCTCGTTCGGGCGTTTTCTTGCGATCGGCGCGCCGGTCACAGTCGTCTCGCTCGCGCTTGCAACCGTGTACCTGCTCCTCTTTCAGGTCTAGACGGCGATGTCGCCGCTTCGCGATACGAGGCTCGTCCAGGCGTCGGTTCCGCACACGGCGACGTTCCTCGAGGCGGCGAGAGCCTTCTTCGGGACAGGCCTCTCCGCGATCGCCGTCCTCGATACCGAGCGGCGGGTCGTCGGGCTCTTCACCGACGACGACCTCTTGCGGGGTGTCTTCCCGAGCTACCTCGGCGAGCTCCATCACACCGCCTTCGTCCGCGAGGAGCCGGGTGCGCTCGCCGCGCGGATCGAGCAGGCGAGCGGCGAGCCGGTCGAGCGATACATGCGTGAGCCGATCACGGTCGACATCGGGGCGAGCGCGCTTCACGTCGCGGAGCGCTTCCTCCACTCCCCCTGGGGCGCCCTTGCCGTCGTCGAGAACGAGCGGTTCCTCGGCATGGTCGACGAGGTCGACTTCGCCGAGACGGTCATGCGGCAGCTCGGAGTCGAGCGGGCCGACGGCTCGTCGCCGAGCGAGGAGCGGTGACGGCCGCGCACGGCGTGGGGTGAGAGCCCGGGCACGCATGGATGCCGCCACGGATGGCGGCGGAGGCCGCGACTGCGTAAACCCTTCTCGCAATCGATGTGACGGAGGTGAGCAATGGTGGCCATCGCAGTCGGCACCCTTCTGGTCGCTGTCGGCGCCGTCCTTGTATGGGGGGTCGACCGCACGGTCGGCGGCGTCGAGGTGACCACGATCGGCGTCATCCTCATGGCCGTCGGCGCGATCGGCGTCGCCGCCTCGCTGCTCTTGTCAGCGAGGGCGACGCCGCGACCTCGCGCGACGCCGCCGCGCGAGAGCGATTCGCTCAGGGCCGTCGAGGTCAAGACAAGGCGGGATGAGGAAGCGCCGCCGTTCGGGCGCCGCTGGCCGCACTAGCGCCTCCGTCGATGGAGCTGGCGCCCTCGGTCGCACCTCCCGATCGACGGCCGACGGCCAAAGACGCGCGACGCCGAAGCGGCAGCCGGCGGGTCGCAGCAGCGAACATGCGGGAGGAACGGAGAACGAGGGAGACACGCACGTGACCGCCCGTCCGCGGGCTCGAGAGAAGGCGCGGCCGCTCGCCTGGCGGATCTTCCTCGTCAACGCGGCCGTTTTCGCGCTTGGAACGGCGGCGCTCGCGCTCTCACCGGCGACCGTCAGCTGGCCCATCGCTCTCACCGAGGCGATCGTCCTCATCGCTGGGCTCCTAGCGATCTTGGTCGTCAACCTCTTCCTCGTGCGGCGCTCCCTCGCCCCGCTCGAGCGCTTGACGAGCTTGATGCACGGCGTCGACCTCCTGCGGCCGGGACAGCGGCTCACGATCACGGGGCCGGCCGAGGTCCGTGAGCTCGGTGCGGTCTTCAACGAGATGCTCGAGCGCCTCGAGCAGGAGCGGCGCGAGAGCGGCTGGCATGCGTTCGAAGCGCAGGAAGCGGAGCGAAAGCGCGTTGCCCAAGAGCTGCACGACGAGGTGGGGCAGGCGCTCACCGCGGTCATGCTGCAGCTGAGCCGACTGGCGAAGCGCGCCCCCGCGAATCTCGAAGCCGAGCTCCGCGAGGCGCAGGAGACGACGCGGGCGAGCCTCGACGATGTCCGCAGGATCGCGCGGCAGCTTCGCCCCGAGGCGCTGGACGACCTCGGACTCGTCCCGGCGCTCGGAGCGCTTGCCACGGCGTTCGCCGAGCGGACGGGCATCCGGATCCGTCGCGATCTCAGCGACGACCTTCCTCCACTGCGGAACGACGCGGAGCTCGCGCTCTTCCGCGTCGCGCAAGAGAGCCTGACGAACGCTGCGCGCCATGCCGGCACGTCACGCGTCGACCTTTCGCTCGAGCCGGCACCGAACGCGGTGCTCCTGCGCGTTCGCGACTACGGGAGCGGCCTCGACGGCGCCCGCCCCGGAAGCGGGATTCGCGGAATGCGCGAGCGGGCGGTTCTGGTCGACGGCGACTTGACGATCGAAGAGCCAGCCGGCGGCGGCGTCGAGGTGCGTCTACGGATCCCGGCCGAGGCGCCCTGATGCCGATTCCCTTGAAGACCCGAATCCTCCTTGCTGACGATCACGCGGTCGTGCGCCGCGGGCTTCGGCTCGTCCTCGATGGCGAGTCCGACCTCGAGGTCGTGGCGGAGGCGGGCGATGGCGCCGAGGCCGTCGAGCGAGCGCTCCGTGACGACATCCACCTCGCAATTCTCGACGTCACGATGCCGCGCATGACCGGCATCCAGGCGGCGCGCGAGATCTCGCGACAGCGCTCCGATGTTCGCACGCTCATCCTCTCCATGCACGACAATGAGCAGTACCTCTTCGAGGCGCTGCGCGCGGGCGCCTCCGGCTACGTCCTCAAATCCGCGGCCGATCGCGATCTCGTCGAGGCGTGCCGGGCCGCAATGCGCGGCCAGCCGTTCCTCTACCCGGCTGCGGTTGCCGCGCTCGTTCGCGATCATCTGGAGCGGGCCGGCGAGGGAAAGGGAGCGGGCGAGATCCTGACGCCCCGGGAGCTCGAGATCCTCAAGCTGATCGCCGAGGCGTATACCTCCAAGGAGATCGCCGACACGCTCGTCATCAGCGTCAAGACGGTGGAGCGGCACCGCGCGAACATCCTTGAGAAGCTCGGAATGCGCGATCGAGTCGAGCTGACGCGCTACGCGATCAAGCGTGGACTCGTGGAGCCGTAACCGCTCGAAATTGGTGTCTCGCACCCATTGCGCGTGCAGATCCCGCGGGCGACGCTCGACAGCGAGAGATGCGACCCGTCGAGCACGTCGGCGACCGCCGAGCGCAGGTCCCGGAGGCAAGCGGCACGCGCTCGCATGGCGTAGAGTGGCTGGACGCCTTACGAGGTTTCCGCGTCGAGTGGAATGACGGCTCTGTCGGAGTCGCGGGCGGAATCGCGATCTTCGTGCGTACGGCGGGGTCCGGCAGCGGTCATCCAAGGCTCGACCTCGTTACGGGCGACGACGTCGTCGCGATCATTCCTGACGAGCGCCGGATGCTTGTGCGGACGCGAGTTCCGCCAGCCGTCGCGATCGGCGGCGCGCTGCGGCGCATTCTCCGGCGACGGCTCGGCCGCCTTGTTGGCGCACCGCGGCGACACTCTGGCTGAGCTGAGCACCCAGGTAGAAGCGCCGCGCCCGACCCGTTCGCGCGGAGACGTCGAGGGCAGGCGACGTGACGTGGCGTTAGATCTGCACAAGCGTTCGTTCGTTTTCACGATGCGGTGGGCGGTCAAGGCCATAGCCGCAGTCGCGCTCACGACCGCGTCGTCTCCGCCGTTGTGACTGCGGTCTAACGCCTCGGCACGTCTCGCGCCGGATGGATGCGGCCGAGACGGGGCGAGACGGCCTAATCGTCATGTGGCTGGTCGCCGCCGCGCATCGGATTGCTGGTTGGGCGGGCGGGGTCGTCGGACCGGGCGGCGGCCGCTTTCGTTCTCCCTTTCGGGCGAAGGGCCGGCGTGAGGGCGTTGCGTTCGGTTCACCCGCTCGCGGCGCGTCCATTCCGCTGGCACGTCCTCCCGGGCCACCGATTCTCGCTTGGGACAGTCACGGCAGCACCGCTCCCAGTAGCGACCCTCGCCCCAAGCGGACAAGTAAGCCCACCGGTGGCTGCATTGGGCGATCAAGCGCCGACGAGCGACGCGCCAGTCGCGAAGCTGGAGAACCGTCCCGGCCAGTGACAGGAAGATGGCAATGACGATGAAGACGGTCATGCAGGTACCTCGCCCATCGGTGAGCTCGAGTTCGACGCCTCACTGTTCGGGATCGTGAGGGAGAACGACGTTGTGGCCGACGACCCGTCTCGCGTCCGCCTGGCGATCAGCTAACGGGAGCGGGGGTGTCACCCCCTGCGCTCTCCGGATCTGTGGACGGGGACTCGTCCGGACGAGCGCGGGGCGCGCGGTCCTCCAGCCACGAAATGGCAGCCGAGCACGCTATGACAACCGCGAAGAGCAGCCACGGCGCGACCGCGAGTCCCACGAGAACCGCCTCCCGAGTTTCGGATGACATACGAACCCCCTCGGGTGGTGTGCAGGTGGCTGCAAGCGTGCCGCTCGTTGATCGCCAGCGGGATCCGAAGCGCGTCCCATTCGAGGTGAGGGTTAGGCCCCATGCCCGCCTTTCGGGGGCCGAAAGAGGGGGTCTCCCCGTTCGACATGGACGGTGAACGACGCTCCGATGTCGGGTGCCCCTGATGGCGCGACCGGAGGACTGTCGGGAAGCTAGTCGGCGACGACCATGGTCTCGAAATCGATCGTCTGCGGGATTGACGGGTCCGCGCACGGCGTGGACGCGGTTCGCGTGGCGGTCGCGCTAAGCACGCGCCTCAACGCGCGCCTCGTGCTCGTTTACGTCGCTGACGTGCCAACCGTGCCGGGAGCGAGCGGCGTACCCGGCGCATACGAGGAACTTCGGGAGGGCGGCGCTTCTAGACGGTTACGACCTGCTCGAGCGGGCCGCGCACGAATACGGCGCACCGGCGCGAACAGAACTGGTCGTCGAGGTCGGCGATCCGGCCGAGCGCATCGTCGCGGTCGCGAACGACGAGGCGGCGACGCTCATCGTCGTCGCGTCCCGGCGTCTGGGGGCGAAGAAGTCGGCCGTGCTCGGCAGCGTGTCGGCATTGCTCAGCGCGACGGCGCCTCGCCCGGTGACCATCGTCCCATCCCGAGCGTTGGGCGACCGACGTGATGAAGGCTCGCCCGGGATCGCCGGCGCGCGGAGATGAGAGTGACCTTTTCGCTGTTCTCGAGACGACCCGACTCTGCGCCCGTCCGCGCTCGCGCTTCATTGGGGCCCTTCACTGGCCAGGAGGGGGTCAGAATGCTCCATAAAGGCTCCATCCTCCGTTGTCTTCGTTGGCTACGCCGCGGCGGTGAACGCGTTGGATCACCTGTCGCGGCAGCGTCACGGCGCGCGCGGCGTCAGACGGTCGGATGAGCCGGTCCACGCTGGGAATGCTGCGGGACCGCCTAGTGCACGTCTGCGAGGAGCGGCATGTTCTTGACTCGCGCGGGGATTCTGTTGTAATGACGTTCTAATTAGTGTAACAAGACCCTATCGAATGTCGGCGCGCGCGGCCGCGGTGGCCGCCACGCGCGAGCGCATCCTCGCGGCGGCGGAGGAGGCGTTCCGCGCGAACTGGTACGACGACGTGACGATGCGCGGCGTCGCCTCGGCGGCCGGAATCGCGCTGCAGACGGTGGTCAACCACTTCGGCACGAAGGAGGCGCTCTTCGCCGCGGCGTCCGAGCGGCACGCAGAGGAGACCGAGCGCACACGCTGGAGCGTCGAGCCAGGCGACGTCGAAGGCGCGCTCGCGACGCTTGTCGGCGACTACGAGCGCAACGGCGACATGATCCTGCGGACGCTCGCCGTCGAGGAGCGGGTTCCGGTCGTGCGCCCGATGCTCGCGCTCGGCCGCCAGGGCCACCAAGACTGGGTGGAGCACGTGTTCGGCGCGGCGCTCGAGGGCCTGGACGGCCTAGAGCGCAAGCGCAGGCTCGCCCAGCTCGTAGTCGTAACCGACGTCTACGCCTGGAAGCTCCTCCGCCGCGACAAGAGGCTGAGCCGTTCACAGACCATCACCGCGATGCGCGAGCTCGTCGCCGCGCTGCACGATCCCGAAGGGGGTAGGAGATGACCGAGTTCCTGATGACCACCTGGGACGGCGCCGGGACGACGCCGCCGCTGATGAGCGTCGCGCGCGCGCTCGTGCAGCGCGGCCACGACGTCCGAGTGCTGGCGGACACCGTGCTGCGCCCCGACGTCGAGGCGGCCGGCGCCGAGCACGTGAGCTGGACGCGCGCGCCGCAGCGCACCGCCCACGGGCGCGACGGCGACTTCATCCGCGACTGGGAGGCCAAGGAGCCGGGCGGCGACTTCGCTCGCATGCGCGACCGCCTCGCCGTCGGCCCGGCGAAGCTGCACGCGGCCGATGTCCGCGAGGAGATCGAGCGCCGCCGGCCGGCCGCGCTGCTCAGCGAGCTGCTGCTCTTCGGGCCGCTCGTTGCGGCGGAGGCCGCGCGCGTCCCCGCCGTCGTCCTCAACCCGACGATCAACGTCATCCCCGCGCCCGGTGTGCCTCCGTTCGGCCAGGGGTTCCTGCCGGCGACGACGCCCGAGGAGGAGGCGCGCGACCGCGAGGTCGGCGCACTCGTGATGGCGGCCTGGGACGAGGCGTTGCCCGCGCTCAACGAGGCCCGCGCCGAGCAGGGGCTTCCGCCGGCGGAGCACGTGCTCGAGCAGGGCCGCAGCGCCGCGCGCGTCCTCGTGCTCACCAGCCGCGCCTTCGACTTCGTCGGCCCGCTGCCTCCGGTCGTCAAGTACGTCGGGCCGCGCCTGGATGACCCTGCGTGGGCGCAGGAGTGGCAGGCGCCCGCGGGCGACGACCCGCTCGTCCTCGTCGCTCTGAGCATGGACTTCCAAGACCAGGCCGAGCTGCTTCAGAGGATCGTTGATGCACTGCGCCCTCTGCCCGTCCGCGGCGTCGTGACCACGGGCCTCGGGATCGACCCGGCGATCGTCGACGCTCCCGCGCACATGCAGGTCGTGCGGTCTGCGCCGCACGCGCGGGTGCTGCGCGAGGCCGCGCTGATCGTGACCCACTGCGGCCACGGCACCACGATCAAGGCGCTGGCCGCCGGCGTGCCGCTCGTCTGCCTGCCGATGGGCCGTGACCAGCTCGACATCGCCGCCCGCGTCGTCCACGCCGGAGCCGGCCGGCGCCTCGACGCGAGCGCGCCGGCCGAGGCGATCGCGACTGCAATCCGCGAGGTGCTCGCGAACCCCGCCTACCGAGCGGCGGCGGGCCGCGTCGCATCGGTGATCGCCGAGGAGACCGCAAGCGACCTTGCAGTCGCCGAGATCGAGGCGGTCGCGGCGGGCGCGGAACGAGAGCCGGTCGGGGCGGCGGTGTGAGGGAGGCGCGGGCCCTTCGAAGAATTATTGCCGACGGAGCGGCCCCGTCTTCCGTCTTCGGCGGTCTAACAGACGATCATCGGCGTCGCTTGCCGGGCAGCGCAGGAGACGGACATCCCTAGTAGAGCGGGGGCCCGACGAGGCTCATCGATCCACTCGCCCGGCTCGAAGGCCGGGTTGAGCTGAATGATCGGATCCGGCCAGAGCAGACCGGACTCGAGCTCGCTCTCGACAAGCTCCCGGATCCGCTCGTCCCGGACGGCAATGAACGATCGCGTGTAGTCGGCGTAGTCGCCGACCAAGCGCTCGCGAAGCTCGAAGACGTTCATCGACCCCTCTTTGTGCTTGCCCTCGGCGCCCCGCGGGCCGGTGTAGCCGCGGTCTTGTCGCCTGAAGTCATCGTCCGTTCAAGCCGATCTTAGATCGCTGTTTTGACCGCTACGAACGCGACGTTCGAACCTGAAGGCTCCATAAAGGGCTCCATACCCGCCCCACACGCGACATTCTGCAAGTAGGGCCAACACAAAAAGCCGCCTTTTGCGGGGCCCTTTGCAGAGCCCTCTGACGGACTCGAACCGCCGACCCCCTCCTTACCATGAACGTGAGGAGGGGGTCGTTTCATGGCGGATTCTGCTCAACGATGCCGCTTGGCGTCCCTCGCTGGTCGCCGCTCATCGGCGCGTCTTGCATGGGCGTGCGACCCTGGTGCGACCTCCCCATAGGGTGGCCCTCGACCTGGCGTTGGGGCGACGCCCAGACCGACAACTGAAAGTCGCGCGACGGTCTCAGCCAGCGATAACGCGGTAGAGGCCCGAGCGGCGACCGACGCGCTCGACGGAGTCGACGCGTGCGACCTGTGTCAGGAACGTCGCAGCTGGATTCTTCGCCTCCGCCGGCGTGATTGGCTCAACCATGGGCCTTTCGACGGGTCGTTGTGTCGTAGACGGCCGCCGAATGGGGCCCTCGTGATGCACCGGTGATGCACGGCCACGGGTCTCGTCGCGAGTAACGCAAGGGTCGCCTTGTTGCACAAGCGCGGAGCCGCCGAGCAAGCCTCCTTTGCCCTGCCGCTGCTCTTGGTCGGACGGCCGCTCAAGAGCTCGGGCCCGGGCTAGCTGCGTTGCAGTTGCTCCTCGGCAAGAGCGTCCGCAGCGGTGGCCGTCGACGTCCCTCGCGCGTCGGCCCGCTCGTAGATTTGCCGCAGGGTCTCACCGATCCTGGCTAGCGCCGCGTCCAGCTCCGCTCCGGTCCAGCCGAGCTGCTCGAGACCCACGAGGGCGATCGCGCCGCCGGCGTTTATCACGTAGTCGGGGGCATACAGAATTCCCCGCGCGCGCAATGCGTCGGCCGCGTCCGTTTCCGCAAGCTGGTTGTTCGCCGATCCGGCGACGATCCGGCAGCGAAGGCGCGGCACCGTCTCGGTGCTTAGGACCCCACCGACTGCACAGGGCGCGTAGACGTCGCAGTCGTCCTCGAAGACACCGTCGGCAGCCACCGCCTCTCCGTGGACACGCGCTGCCACGGCGTCCGCCCGGGCGGGATCGATGTCGGCGACGAGGACCGAGGCACCGGCGTTGGCCAACTGCTTCGCGAGCGCCGAGCCAACCCCGCCTGCGCCTTGGACGAGCACGCTTCGCCCGTCGAGGTCATCTGAGCCGAAGACGTGGGAGAGGCTGGCGCGGATGCCGTGGTAGACGCCGACGGCCGTAGGCGGCGCGGGATTCCCCGAGCCGCCGGCTTCGACCGAGCGACCAAAGACGTACTCGGTTCGCTCGCCGATCACGTCCATGTCCGCCTCACCCGTGTTCATGTCCGAGCTCGTCCGATAGGTGCCGCCCAACGACGCGACGAGGTCGCCGTAGCGGAGGAAGAGCGCGCGACGCTCCTCCCCGCTCGGGATGTCGGGAACCGCGATCACCGCCTTCCCGCCGCCGAATGGAAGTCCGGCGACCGCGAGCTTCCGCGTCATCGCGGCTGAGAGGCGCATCGCGTCCTCGAGCGCCTCCCCCGGCGTCGCGTACACCTTGATCCGCGTGCCGCCTCCGGCGGGACCGAGGCGGGTCGAATGGATGCAGATGAAGATCCAGGCGCCGCTCTCGCGGTCACGCCGTGTGACAACCGTCTCGCCATCCCACGCCTCGACCAGATCTTCGAGCGTCGGCACGAATCGATTCGATCACAGCAGCAGCGCCACGTTCAACCAAGCCCGCGGGCGACGAGCGCCCACGAGCACCCCTCCAACGAAGATCGACGGAAGGCCCGTGGTCCCACGGGAGCGCGCTGTAAGCAAACGCCTTTCTGAGGCTCCGACCGCCGAGGCGGACCCGCCACGCGTTTGGCTCAACCATGCGGTCGAGGACCACGAAGCCGTGTGTCGTCGAGCCCTAATCCGAGGCGATGCCCGGATCGGCGTGATGTACCGGTGATGCATGGCCGAAATAGAAAACCCCGCATTTGCGGGGCTTTCCTTAGCAGGCCTGTAAGCCGGATTCTTCGCCTCGTCGGCGTAATCGGCTCAACCATGCGGATGTTGCCTCAGCGCACGTGTCGTAGAACGCCGCCAAATCGCGTCCTCGTGATGCACCGGTGATGCCCGGCCGCTGTTGCCGTTACCAACAACGCGCCCGCCGCTGTTGCCGCCGCTCGGTGCTTACCGCGGCGGTCATGCGCTCGCCGGCGCGGGCGTCGTCGGGACCGCGTCGGGAGCGGTCGGGGGCTCGTCGCCACCCATGTCGAGCCTGAACGGCGGGTATGCATCGGTCATCAGGGCCGCGTAGGCGGCGACGCGGAAGCACCAGCGGTTCATCCCGAGCACGAAGTCGTAGAGAGACTTCGGGTAGCGGCCGGTGAAGAGCAATACGACCCCGGCGAACAAGACCAGCAGGCCGACCAGGCCTCCTGAGCCGAACATCCAACCGCTGTCGGTGGCAACCCAGGCCGCGCCGACGAACACGCCGAGGACGAGGTAGTGCGGGACTGCAAGCAGCCACCACTTGACGAGCACGAGCCCACGCGACAGTGACTCGGGGTAGTCGATCTCAAGCCGGGCCGGGTAGTCGGGCACGTCCTTGAGCGTGAACGGCGGGTACTTGTCGGTACCGAGCGCGCTGTAGCTGTAAAAGCCGACGCGCCATGTCCAGCGGAGGACACCGACGTTGAAGTCGAAGAGCCCCTTCGGATAGCGGCCGGTGAAGAGGATCGCGAAGAAGGCCACGACGCTCACAAGGGCGAAGCCGATCCAGAGGGGAATTAGGACGAAGTAGTGCGGAATCGTCAGCAGCCACTTGACGAGCCAGAGCCCGCGGCTGAGCCTCGGCGCGAGCGCGCCAGTCAGTCGAAGCGGATAACTAGATCTGTTCGTTTGCATGAGAGACCTCTCTGTCGCCGATCAGGCGGCGGGTGCGGGTGGGGTCTGAGGTGCGTCCGGCTGGACGCGTGAGGGCTCGACCCGAAGCAGGCGTGCGGCCCAGTCCGGGAGCCACCAATTCCAGCGGCCGAGGAGCGCGACGACTGCGGGAGCCAGCACCCCGCGGATGAGCGTCGCGTCGATCAGGATTCCGCCGCCGAGCGCGGTGGCGAAGATCTTGGCTTCGGTGCCCGGCTGGGCGCTGAAGGCGACGAAGGCGAGGCCGAGGATCAGTGCGGCGCTGGTCACGAGGCGTCCGGTGCGGCCGATGCCCTCGACGACGGCGGCCTCGGTCGAGCGGATGCGGTCGTACGCCTCCCGCATCCGGCTGATGATGAAGACCTGGTAGTCCATCGAGATGCCGAAGAGGAAGGCGAAGACGACGATCGGTATCTCGATGTTGATCGCCTGCGTCGCCTCGATGCCCCAGATCGCGTCGGAGCCGAAGCCCTTCTGGAAGACGAGCACGATCAGCCCCCACGCGGCGCCGACCGAGAGCAGGTTCAGGAGGACGGCTTTCAGTGGCAGGATCAGGGAGCGGAAGGCGCGCGCGAGGAGGAGGAAGGTGAGGACGGAGATGAGCGCGAGTAGGAGCGGGAAGTTGCCGTAGACGGCGTCGATGAAGTCGACGCCCTGCGCCGCCTCGCCACCGATCTTCACGTCGCCGGGAAGAGCGGTGGCGCGGATCCGGTCGAGCGTCGCTCGGCCGGCCGGCGAGCTCCCGTCTTCGCTCGGGATGACCGTCACGATCGCCGTCCCCTCGCGGCGCCAATCTGCGGGTGCTAGCGCGCTCTGGACACCGTCGACCTCGGTGAGCGTCTGCGCGACCGCTTCTGGGTCACCTGCGCGCACGAGTGCGTCGAACGGCGAGAGCGGACCGGCGCCGATGCCCGCGTCCTTCAGCTTCTCGAGACCGACGCGCGCAGGCCCTGCTTGCGCGAGCGAGTCGGCGCGCGGGTTCCCGAGCTGGATCGTGGAGGCGGCGACCACGAGTGCAGCCAGGACGGCGGTGGATGCCACTGCCGCGATCCAGCGGTGGCGCACGACCAGGCGGGCCCAGGCCGACCAACCACGGCTGGCACGGGCATCCCGTCGGTTCCGAGGCCAGTCGAGCCGCGGCCCAACGGTGGCGAGGACGACCGGCAGGAGCGTGACGGCCACGGCGACGCTGACGAGCGCGATCAGGAGGCCGGCGATGCCAATGCTGCGCAGGACCGGCACCGGCACGGCCACGAGCGCGAGCAGCGAGATCGCGACCGTCGTGCCGCTGAAGACGACCGCGGAGCCGGCGTGCTCCATCGCCTTGCGTACGGCCTCGTCGTTCGTGACGGCACCCTGCTCGCGCTCCTCGCGCCAC
>DATAAZ010000070.1:0-10338 GCA_036259875.1 Gaiellaceae bacterium | reverse complement strand
CGACCGGCTGTTTCGCCCCGTCGAGCGCGAGCGCGTAGAAGCCGCCCCTCTCCTCGATCCAGAACGCCTCGTCGAAGCGCGCGCGGAGCGCGTCGGCCTCCTCCTCGAGGCGGTCGGCGAGCGCCCGCTCGCGCCACACCTCGCGCGCCAGCTCCGCGAGCCCGCGCTTCGCGTCGTAGACGTAGCCCTGCACCTCCGCCGGCGCGAGCGGCGTCTTCGCGTAGCGGCCGTCGTGGAACCGCTGGGAGTCGCCGGAGTCCTTCCACGACTGGTTCGAGAGACCGTGCTGCGCACGCGACTGGTACTCGACGAAGCCGTCGCCGTCGAGATCGCCGTGCTCGTCGATCCACTCGAGCGCGCGAAGCGCGGGCTGCTTGAGACGGCGGGCGAGGTCGGTGTCGTCGGTCCAGCGCCACGTCTCCGCGAGGAGCACGAGATAGAGCGGCGTCGCGTCGACCGTGCCGTAGTAGCGCGGAAACCACGTCCGCGCCGCCTTGCCGGTCCGAACCTCGTGAACGATCTTTCCCGGCTCGGCATCCGCCTCGGGGTCGTCGTCGCGCGCCTGGAGCTGGGCGAGCGCGACGAGCGCGTTGCGCGCGAGCTCCGGCCCAAAGAGGAGCGTCTGGAGGCACGTGATCAGCGTGTCGCGACCGAAGACGGCCATGAACCACGGCATTCCGGCGGCGAAGAGCTGGCCTTCCGGACGGCCGTCGCGCATGCGAAGCGACGCGAGGTCCGCGGCCGAGCGCGTGAAGGCGGCCGGCAGCGGGTCCCAGGTCGCCCGAAGCCGCGGGACGCTCATCCGCCACGAAGTGAGGGATGCGCGAACGCGGGCGAGCTCCTCGCCGAACTCCCGCTCCGCGAGCTGCGGGCGGGTCTGGATGCCGTCGACCGAGACGTTGACATCGACCCTGAGGCGCCAGCGCTCGCCCGGATCGAGGCCGACGCGGAAGCGAACGGACGAGCCGTCCACGTCGCCGGGCTGAGAGAAGAAGATCTGCGTGACGCCCGTGAAACCGTCGCCGTCGCTCAGAACGAGCGCGTTGTCCGCCTCCTCGTGCGTGAGGGGGACGGGCTCGGGCAGGGGGCGGGCGCGCGTCGGGTCGCCGAGCCCGAAGTCGTAGTCCTTGACGGCGAAGACGTCAGCGAAGTCGTTCCCGACCTCGAGCGCGACGTCGAACTCGACGCGGCGGCGGGCGTGGTTTTGCACCAGGACGTGGTCCTGCATCCCGTCCCCGATGAAGCGCTCCCGCGCGATCGAGAGCTCGTCCTGGCCCAGGCCGCCGGCGAGCGGGTTTCGGAGGTAGAAGGCGGCGGAGAAGTACTCGACCTTGTTCGACGAGAGGAGAAGCGGGCGCGCCCCGTTGATGGTGAGGACCCAGCGTGAGAGAAAGCGCGTGTCGGCGGCGAAGAGGCCGGTCGTCGGCCCGTCCAAGTCGCCGCGGTCGTCCGAGAGGCAGAACGTCGAGCCCTCGAGAATCGTAAGCGTCACGGGCTACGAGGTCTCGCGAACGATCTGATCCTGGCTTCCCTGCTGCAGCGGCTTGAGGACGATCTCGTCGATGTTCACGTGCGCCGGCCGCGTGACCACCCAGAGGATGCAGTCAGCGACGTCAGCCGCGGTCAGGTAGCGAACGCCCTCGTAGACGGCGCGCTTCCGCCCCTCGTCGCCGCGGAAGCGGATGTCCGAAAACTCCGTTCCACCGACCATCCCGGGGTCAACCGTCGTAACACGGATGCGACCGACCAGCTCCTTGCGGAGCACGTACGTGAGCGCCCGGACGGCGTACTTCGAACCGACGTACATGCCTCCGTACGTGTACGCCTCCCTGCCGGCCCACGAGCCGAGGTTGACGACGTGGCCTCGCCAGGGCTCCATGTGCGGGAGGCAAAGCCGCGTCATGCGGACGAGCCCCCCGACGTTGGTCTCCCACATGACGGCGTCGTCTTCGTCGCTTCCTTCCTCGATCGCGGTGCGGCCGAGCGCGAGGCCGGCGTTGTTGACGAGGATGTCGACGCTCCCGAACGCGCTCGTCGCGCGTTCGACGAACGCGCGGCTGCTCTCGGCGTCGGTGACGTCGAGCGTCGCGGCGACGTGGCCGTCGCCCGGAAGCTCCCCCACGAGCCGCTCGATGCGCTCGACCCGGCGCGCGCCGAGCGCAACGCGCGCACCCGCACCCGCGAGCGCGAGCGCGGTCGCCCGTCCAATCCCGCTCGACGCACCGGTGACGATCGCGCTTCGTCCCTCCAGCTCCGGCACGCGGGCGAGCTTAGCGGCGGGAAGCGGCTCGGAGCTTCAGTCGTCCCGAGGCGGCTAGATCCGCTTCCCGGCGGCGGCGTCGACGAGGTCGTCGAGCTCGTGGCCGCCGCGGCCGCGTGCGAGGCCGACGAGGTAGCAGAGGAGCGGGGCGTTCGTTCGCTCGCCGCTCTCGTGGGCCGCGATCCGGGCGAGCTCGAGGAGCTCGTCGATCTCGGCCTGAGTGAGCGTGTAGTCAGGGACGGCTGCGCCCGTCTCCAGCGCGAGTCGAGCCACGGCGGCTTCGAGCCAGGCGTCCATGCGCCAAACCTAGCGTCCTAGACCGCTCAGATGTCGCTCGGCATCGTTCGAGCGCGTCGACCGATCGTTTCAGACGGACGCCGGGCCGAGCCCGGCCGTCTTGGCGGCCGGCGCCGCAAGTCGCCGCCTTACACTCCGTCCATGATGATCGGCGTCGTGAAGGAGCGAGCGCCCGGCGAGCGCCGGGTCGCGCTCGTGCCGGACACCGTCCGGCGGCTCGTGGAGGGGGGGATCGACGTCCTGGTCGAGGCGGGCGCCGGGGACGCAGCCGCGTTTCCGGATGGGGCATACGCCGAGGCGGGCGCGCGCGTCGCCCCCGCGGACGAGCTCTACGCGGCGGCCGACCTCGTCGTCCGCGTACGGAAGCCGGCCGGCGAGGAACTGGACGCGCTCCGCCGCGGGCAGGCGCTCGTCGCCTTCCTGCAGCCGCTCGCCGCTCCCCAGCTGGCGCAGGCGCTCGCCGAGCGCGGCGTCACGGCGTTCTCGATGGACGCGATGCCTCGCATCACGCGCGCGCAACCGATGGACGCGCTCTCCTCGCAAGCGACCGTTGCCGGCTACCGTGCCGCGCTCCTCGCCGCCACCTCGGTCGGCAAGTTCTTCCCGATGCTGACGACGGCCGCGGGCACGATCCCGCCCGCGCGCGTCCTCGTCCTCGGCGCCGGCGTCGCCGGCCTCCAGGCGATCGCCACGGCGCGGCGGCTCGGCGCGGTCGTCTCCGCCTACGACGTCCGGCCCGTCGTGAAGGAGCAGGTCGAGAGCCTCGGCGCCGGCTTCCTCGAGCTCGACGTCGAGGGCGTCGAGGGGATGGGCGGCTACGCGGTCGCGCTCGCGGAGGACGAGTCGCGGCGCGAGCAGGAGCTCCTCGCGCTGCACGTCGCCGAGTCGGACGCGGTGATCACGACCGCGCTCGTGCCCGGCCGGCCGGCACCGCTCCTCGTTACCGAGGACGCGGTCGCGCGCATGCGGCCGGGCTCCGTCGTCGTCGACCTCGCAGCCGAGGCGGGTGGGAACTGCGCGCTCACCGAGCCCGGCGCGAGCGTCGTCCGGCACGGCGTCACGATCGTCGGCGAGCTCGACGTCCCGAGTGGGATGGCATACCACGCGAGCCAGATGTACTCGCGGAACGTCGCGAGCTTCGTCGCGCTCCTCGTCCGCGACGGCGCGCTCGTGATCGACTTCGAGGACGAGGTCGTCCGCGAGACGTGCGTCGCGCACGAGGGCCGCGTCCTCAAGGAGCCGGTGCCGGCGTGAACTGGCACGCGGAGGGGCCGCACGTGAACCGGGAGGTTCCCCGAACGGGACTCCTCGGCGCATGCGCCGAGGCGTGCAAAGGGAAAGAAGGGCGTCCGTGGGGCAAAGAGGGTCTCCCCCGCACGACCGAGCCGAAGGCGAGGGAGGTGGCGGCTTGAGCGCCGAGCTGATCGCCAGCCTCACGATCTTCGCGCTGGCCGTCTTCCTCGGCTTCGAGCTGATCGCGCGTGTGCCGACGCTCCTCCACACGCCCCTCATGTCCGGGACGAACGCGATCTCCGGGATCGTGATCGTTGGCGCGATCCTCGTCGGCGGCGCCTCGGATGACATCGTCGAGCAGGCGCTGACGTTCGTCGCGATCGTCTTCGCCACCGTGAACGTCGTGGGCGGTTTCCTCGTCACCGACCGGATGCTCGAGATGTTCAAGGGCAGGTCGCGCGACCGACGCGAGTGACGCTCGCGTTCTCGCTCGCGCCGTCGGTCGTCGACCTCGCGTACGTCGCGGCCGCGATCTGCTTCGTGCTCGGAATTCGCGGCCTCGCCTCCCCGCGGACGGCCCGCGCGGGAAACGCGATTGCGGCGGTCGGGATGGTCGTCGCCGTCGCCTTCACGCTGACTCTGCGCGAGGTCGACCGGTACGCGTTCGTGGCAGCCGGAATCGCGGTCGGCGTGCTGATCGGCGTTCTGGGCGCCCGACTCATTCGCATGACTGCGATGCCCCAGATGGTCGCGCTCCTGAACGGGCTCGGAGGCGGCGCGGCCGCGCTCGTCGCGGCGGCCGAGTTCCACCGCATCGCGGCGAGCGCGGGCTCGCCTCCGGCGGACACGCTCGTGGCGACGCTCGGCTCCGCCCTGCTCGGGCCGCTCACCTTCGCGGGGAGCGTGGTCGCGTTCGCGAAGCTGCAGGAGATCCTGCCCGGCCGTCCCCTCGTGTTCGGCGGCCAGCAGGTCGTGAACGCCCTCGTCTTCGCCACCGCGGTGGCGCTCGCCGGGCTGACGGGCGCGACGGAGGACGAGAGGTGGCTCGTCCTCCTCCTCGTCGCCTCCCTCCTCTTCGGCGTCCTCCTCGTTCTCCCGATCGGCGGCGCCGACATGCCCGTCGTCATCGCGCTCCTGAACGCGTTCTCGGGGCTCGGCGGTGTGACGACCGGATTCGTGCTCGACAACAACGCACTGGTAATCGGGGGGACGCTGGTCGGTGCCTCGGGGACGCTGCTTACGATCCTGATGGGACGGGCGATGAACCGCTCGCTCGCGAACGTCCTCTTCGGCGCGTTCGGCGCAGCGCCGGCGGGCGCGTCGGCGCCGGCGACCGTCGCGGAGGACGGACGCATGATCCGCCAGACCTCGCCCGAGGACGCCGCCGTCATGCTCGCGTACGCGAACCAGGTGATGGTCGTGCCGGGCTACGGTCTCGCGGTCGCGCAGGCCCAGCACGCGACCCGCGAGCTCGCCGACCTCCTCGAAGCGCGCGGCGTGAAGGTGAAGTACGCGATCCACCCGGTTGCGGGCCGGATGCCGGGCCACATGAACGTCCTCCTCGCCGAGGCGAACGTCCCCTACCCGCAGCTCCTGGACATGGACGACGCGAACCCGGAGTTCGAGCGGACGGACGTCGCGCTCGTCGTGGGCGCGAACGACGTCACGAACCCGGCGGCGCGCTCGAACCCTGACAGCCCGCTCTACGGCATGCCGATTCTCGACGTCGACCGGGCACAGAACGTCGTCGTCCTGAAGCGAAGCATGAACCCCGGGTTCGCGGGCGTCGACAACGACCTCTACTACAACCCGCGCACCGCGATGCTCTTCGGGGACGCGAAGAACTCGATCGAGACGCTGATTGCGGGCGTGAAGGCCGTTTAGGTCGTGCGGGCGACGGCGCCGGGAGGCACCGCCGCCCGCCGACTTAGATCGCTCGTCTCGGCCGCCGGCCCACGAGCGCGCGATAGACGAGCAGCAGGATGATCGCGCCGACGATCGCGGAGAGCCAGGTGCTCACGTCCCAGAACTCGTCGCGCCAGTCGGCGTCGAAGAGCGCTTGCCCGATGAAACCCCCGAGGAGCGCGCCGGCGATTCCGATCAGGATCGTCACGATGATCCCCCCGGGGTCGTCGCCCGGGAGGATTACCTTCGCGATCACGCCCGCAACGAGCCCGAGCAAGATCCATCCGATGATCCCCATTCCCCCGTCCTTTCGTTTCGCGGTGTCCGCACCGGCAGGATTCCCCGTCGCGCCGACGCTTCTAACGCGGCGCGGCCCGGGAGCGTCAGACGTAGTTGACGTCGGCGGCGTCCGCGTCGTCCACGGGCTCCCCGCACGTCTCACACCACCACCGCGCCTGCAGCGGCGTCCCGCAGGCCGCGTGGCGCAGGGGTTCGCCCTCCTCGCCTCCTCGCGCGCCCCACTGGGACAGAAGCCGTAGCGCGCCGGCGAGCTCGCGGCCGGGCTCGGTCAGCTCGTAGACCGAGCGCCGCGGCCGTTCCGAGTAGGCGCGCGCGACGATGAGCGCCTCGCGCTCGAGGTGGCGCAGCCGCTGCGTGAGGATGTTCGGGGCGATCCCCCGGACGGCGTCCGCGAGCTCGTTGAAGCGCCGCGGGCCGTCGAGCAGCGCGTCGACGACGAGGAGCGTCCAGCGGTCGCCCACACGGGCGAGCGCCTCTTCGAGCGGCGAGCGCGACTCATCCATCGCCGCGTATAGTAACTTGCAATCTGCAAGTCATCCGTTTGGAGGCCGGCCATAACCGGTCCGGAAGGAGCAGGACAGAATGTCGTTTCTCGACGAACTGCAGCAGACGATCCAGCGGCTCGAAGCCGAGATCGGCCCGGCAATCGTCGGCCTCGGCCGCGGCTGGGGCGGGACGGGAGTCGTGGTCGGCGACGGCCGCGTGCTCACGAACGCGCACAACGTCCGCGGCGACGAGGTGACGGTCACCTTCGCCGACGGCCGGCGCGAAACGGGCCGGGTCGCCGCGCTCGACGTCGACGGTGACGTCGCGGTGATCTCGGCCGACACGGCCGGCGCGCCGGCGGTCGCGTGGCGCGACGACGGGGACGTTCGGATCGGGTCGCCCGTCTTCGCGCTCGCCAATCCGGCCGGGCGCGGCTTGCGCGTCACCTTCGGCCTCGTGTCGGCGACCGGCCGTTCGTTCCGTGGGCCGCGCGGGCGCCGCGTCCCGGGCTCGATCGAGCACTCGGCGCCCCTCGTCCGCGGCTCGTCGGGCGGGCCGCTCGTCGACGCGCAGGGTCGGCTGCTCGGCATCAACACGCTCCGGCTGGAAGGTTCGCTCATCCTCGCGCTCCCGGCGGACGAGTCGCTGAGGCAGCGAACCGAGGCGCTTGCGCGCGGGGAGGCGCCCGCGAGCGTGCGGCTCGGCGTCGCCATCGCGCCGCCCCGGGCCGCGCGGCGGATGCGGCGCGCCGTCGGCCTGCCGGAGCGCGAAGGCCTCCTCGTACGCGACGTCCTCGAGCCCGGGCCGGCCGCGAGCGCGGGGCTCGAGCAAGGCGACCTGATCGTCGGAGCTGCTGGGCAGCCGACCGCTCGGGTCGACGACCTCTTCCGCGCACTCGACGCCGCAGCCGGCGGCACGCTCGAGCTGACGGTGGTGCGTGGGGTCGACGAGCGGACGGTCGCGGTCGACCTCACCGCCGAGCGCGAAGCGGCCTGATGACGCTCACGGAGACGCCCACCGAGGCCGAAGCGCTCGACGCGTACTCGCGGACGGTCGTCAACGTCGCCGAACGGCTTTCGCCTTCGGTGGCGAACCTCCGGGTCACCAGGCCGAGCCGCCGCGGCGGGCGGGTCGTGGCCGGGAGCGGAAGCGCAGTCGTCGTGACCGCGGACGGCTTCCTCGTCACGTCGGCGCACGTCGTCGCCGGCGCGGGGAGCGGCGGACGAGCCGCGTTCGTCGACGGGAACGAGTTCTCGTTCGCCGTCGTCGGCACCGATCGCCTCTCCGACCTCGCCGTCCTGCGTGCGGACGCCTCGTCGCTCTCGCCGGCCGAGCTCGGCGACGCATCCGTGCTCCGGGTCGGCCAGCTCGTCGTCGCGATCGGGAACCCGCACGGGTTCGCCGGCTCCGTGACCGCCGGCGTCGTCTCGGCGCTCGGGCGCTCGCTCCCCGCTCGCCCCGGGCGGGTGATCGACAACGTCATCCAGACCGACGCGGCGCTCAACCCGGGCAACTCGGGAGGCGCGCTCGCCGACAGCCGCGGCTGCGTGGTCGGGATCAACACCGCCGTCGCGGGGATCGGACTCGGCCTCGCGGTCCCCGTCAACGACACGACGAGGAAGATCGTCGGCTCGCTGATGAACGAGGGCCGGGTGCGGCGCGCCTACCTGGGGATCGCCGGCGGCCCGAGGCCGGTTCCCCCTCGCCAGCGACGCGACTTCGGGCTCGGGAGCTGCATCGAGGTGGTCGAGGTCATCCCGGACAGCCCCGCCGACCGAGCGGGCATCCGGCCCGAGGACCTCATCGTCGGCGTGGCGGGAACGCCGGTCGGGCGGATGGACGACCTCCAGCGCCTGATGGTGGCCGAGCTGATCGGTCGACCCGTCCCGGTGACGGTCATCCGGAGCGGCCGGCGCGTCGAGCTCGAGCTCGTCCCGGACGAGCTGAACGCGTAGAGCTCCGTTCGGCGAGCGGAACGGTTTCGTCGGCCTGCTCGATGACGAGCGGGTCGTGGGTCCCGCAGATGACGGTGGCGCCCGTCTCGCGTGTGAGGCGGGCGAAGAGGCCCGAGACGGCGATCGCGTTCGCTTGGTCGAGCCGCGAGGTCGGCTCGTCGGCGAGGAGGAGAAGCGGCCGCGCCGCGAGCGCACGGGCGACCGCGACCCGCTCCCGCTCCCCGGCCGAGAGGAACGCGACGCGCTGCTCGGCGCGCTCCGCGAGCCCGACGGCGGCGAGCGCCTCGCGCGCTCGCGTGTCGGCCTCGTCGGCCGGGACGCCACGAAGCGCGGGACCGAGCTCGGCGTTCTCGCGCGCCGTGAGGAACGGGACGAGGCCGGGATCCTGGCCGACGAGCGCGACGCGCTCGCGCCGGAGGCGCGCTCGCCCCGCGCGGTCGAGCCGCGAAACCTCGGTGCCCGCGACGAGGACGTCGCCGAGCGTCGGCACGTCGAGGCCGGCGAGCAGGTGGAGGAGCGTCGTCTTCCCCGATCCGCTCGGTCCGGTGACGGCATACAGGCGTCCGGGGAGGAAGTCGGCCCACAGGCCGTCGAACACGTGCGTCGCAGCGGCGCCTTCGCCGTAGCGCTTGCTCACGCCGCGCAGCCGCGCCACTACGCCCCCGCCGGGGTGCCCCGCAGGCGGCGGTAACGGGCTCTCACGTGCGTCATCGCGAGCGGCGAGCGCGCGCCCGCCGGCCGCATCGTGCGGCACCTCGGCCGCTTGTACCAGACCGGTACGTGCGTCCTCGGCGGCGCTCACGACGATGCGCTGCTCGTCGAGCCGCGCCTCCGCGCGCGCTCCGATCCCCGCGCGGCGAAGCAGCTCCTCCGACAGGCGAAGCCAGCCTCCCTTGCCGACAACGATCGCCTCGCCCCCGCCCGCGCGCGCGGCCTCCTCGCTGACACGGCCGTCGCGCACGCGGACGACCCGGTCCGCGACCGCCGTCGACTGTGGATCGTGGCTGACGATCACCGCCGTGCAGCGCTCCTCCCGCGCGAGGTCGCCGATCAGGGCGAAGACCACGGCCGCGTTCTCGGCGTCGAGCTCGCCGGTCGGCTCGTCCGCGAGGAAGAGCCGCGGTCGGTGCGCAAGCGCCGCGCAGATCGCGATGCGCTGCTGCTCGCCGCCCGAGAGCTCGCCCGGGAGCGCGTCCGCACGGTCGCGGAGGTCGACGCGCGCGAGCAGCTCCTCCGCTCGCGCGCGCCGCGCGCGGGCCGGGACGCCGGCGAGGCCGAGCTGGACGCCGACGAGCTCGCGCGCGGGCAGCTCCTCGGCGAGCGCGCGGCGGAAATGCTGCTCGGCGTACCCGAGCACCTCCGACCGATACGCGGCGAGCGCCCGGCCGCGCAGGCGGCCGACGTCCGTCCCGAAGACGACCGCGCGGCCGGCCGACGGCCGGTCGAGGCCGGCGAGGATCCGCAGGAGCGTCGTCTTCCCCGACCCGCTCGGACCGAGGACGACGCAGACCTCGCCCTCCCGAACGTCGAGGGTGAGCCCCTGAAGCGCCGCGACGCCCGCGCCGTCCTCCGAGTAGACGCGGAAAAGGTCCCGAACCTCCACCGCGGCCGCGCTCACAAGCCCGCCCCCGAGGCCGCCGGCGCCGGAACGGCCGCACGGAACGCGCGCGCCGTTGCGACGCCGATCACCGCCGCGGTGGCAAGCGCGTACGCCGCAACCGCGAGCGCGACGACCGCCCAGTCGACGGCGAGAACGAGCGGCGGCTCGGGTCGAGCCGCGTTCGCCGTCAGCCGGACGAGGTCGGTGACGAGAACGCTCAGCACCGCGCCTGTCGCCGCGCCCCCGAACACGCCGACGCCGGCCACGATCCCCGCGCGGAGCCGTACCTGGCGGCGGAGCGT
>DATAAZ010000069.1:0-23413 GCA_036259875.1 Gaiellaceae bacterium | reverse complement strand
GCGCGCCGGTTGGGCGCGCACGTCGAATGGCTGCCGTTCGATCTGCATCCCGAGTACCCGCCCGACGGCGTGCCACGCGCGTCGCTCGAGCGGCGCTACGGGCCGGGGATCCACGACCGGACGCGCGCCACGATCGAGGCGGCAGGATTCACCTACAACCCACCCGACCGGATCCCGAACTCGCGGCCCGCGCTCGCGGTCACCGAGCTCGCGCGTGAGCGCGGCCTGCACGAGCGGGTCCACGAACGCCTGATGCGCGCGTACTGGTCGGAGGCAACGGACATCGGCGATACAGAGACGCTGCTCGGCCTCGTAACCGAGGCGGGACTCGACCGCGACGACGCGGCGGCGGCGGTTGCCGACAGCCGCCACGTGGAGCGCGTGCTCGCGTCGACGCGCGAGGCGCACCGCCACGGGATCCACGCCATCCCCGCGTTCGTGCTCGATGACCGGCTGCTGGTTATGGGAGCGCAGCCGCATGGAATCTTCGAGCAAGCTATGACGATGCTCGAGACGGAAGGAGTGGCCTGACGTGTGGAAGCTTCTCTTCTTCGCCCGCCGCGGTTGGAAGATGATCCCCCGCGAGCAGCGGCGGAAACTGCGAAGGACGGCGTTCACGACGGCGCGGAAGCACGGCCCGACGGTCGCGCGGCAGGTCCGCACGGCGGTCAAGCAGGCAAAACAGGCCCGCCGCGCGTCGTAGCGCCCGTTGCGCGACAGCCTCACGCTCGGACGCTTCGCCGGCATCCAGGTCGGTGTCAACTGGAGCTGGCTGGTCGTCTTCGCGTTGATCGTGTGGACGCTCTACAGCGCGATCTTCCCGGCCACGAACCCGGGCCTCGCCGGCGGGACGTATGCGGGCATGGCGGTCGTCGCCGCGGTCGCGTTCTTCCTCTCGATCGTCTTGCACGAGTACGGCCACGCGCTCGTCGCGAGACGGGAAGGGATGGAGATCGAGGGGATCACGCTCTGGCTCTTTGGCGGCGTCGCCCGCTTCCGCGGCATGTTCCCGAGCGCCGACGCGGAGTTCCGCATCGCCCTCGCTGGGCCGCTCGTCTCGCTTGCGCTCGGAGGGGCGTTTGCCCTGCTGGCGTGGCTCGCCCCGTCGCCGGAGCCGGCGGACGGCGTCTTCGCCTGGCTCGCGTACATCAACCTCGCGCTGGTTGCGTTCAACCTCCTCCCCGCCCTGCCGCTCGACGGTGGCCGCGTCCTCCGTTCGCTCCTCTGGAAGGGACGCGGCAGCTTTGCGTGGGCAACACGCACCGCGGCTTCGATCGGGCGGGGATTCGGGTACTTCTTCATCGCAGCCGGCGTCGCGCTCTTCATCTTCGAGGGCGCGTTCAGCGGCGCGTGGATCGCGTTCATGGGCTGGTTCCTTCTCCAGGCGGCCGGCGCCGAGGATCGCTATCTCGCGACCCGCCAGGCGCTCGGCGGGCTTCGCGTCCGCGATCTCATGGTCCGCGAGCCGGTGACGACGCAGCCGGACCTCACGCTCGGCGAGTTCATGGACGACGTCGTCTGGAACCGGCGCTATACGACCTACCCCGTCGTGGAGGACGGGCGCGCCGTCGGCTTGCTGCCATTTCGGCGCGTCGCCGCCGTGCCACGCGCGGAGTGGGACAGGCGGCGCGTGCGCGAGTGCATGCTGTCGCGCGACGAGGTCCCCGTCGTCCGGGCGGACGACGAGCTGGTCGAAGCGGCGGGCGAGCTCTCCGAGAACGAGGTGAATCGCGGCCTCGTACTCCACGGCGAGCGCCTCGTCGGCCTCCTCTCGATGACGGACGTCGCCCGCGCGCTCGAGCTGCGGCGGGTGGTTCGCGGCTAGCTCGCGCGCCCGAGGTCGCGCTCGGCGGTTCGAAGGCGCGCGAGCGTCCCGTCGAACGCGAGCGTCAGGCGAGTCTCGATCCGAGCCAGCCGCTCCCGCGCCGCGCGCACTGTCTCGAGCGCGACATCGAGCTCGTCGAGCACCTCGCTCAGGATCTCGAAGCGCTCGTCGGCGGGTAGCACGTCGCCGTAGCGCTCTCGCAGCTCGACGAGCCGCGTCTGGACGGCCGCGAGGAGCTCCGGCAACGGCGGGTCGACGCGGATCTCCTCGCCGAAGAGGACGAGCGGCGCGGACGGCTCACGTGCGGCGGCCACCCGTCAACCGTACCGACGCCGGCTTCTCTCGCGTCGGGCGCGGGGCGAGGGTGGCGGATGGGATTCGAACCCACGACCACCGGGACCACAACCCGGGGCTCTACCAGCTGAGCTACCGCCACCGCGGCTCGCCACATCGTAGCCGGGCCGGTGCTACCGTCGGCATGGGCGCCCGTAGCTCAGAGGACAGAGCGGCGGACTTCTAATCCGCGGGTCGGAGGTTCGAATCCTCCCGGGCGCGCTCTCGTACTCGAGCCAACAACCGCCCCTTACTGCTGCATTTTTGGCTTTCGCCGCTACTCGGTTCGCTATACGGTCCCCCGCGCTGGAATCCGCCAGGCGAGCGTACTGACTGTCGCGCAGTGTCGCGCGAGCGCCGCCGAGCCGGCAGACGCCTCCCAGGCCTCGGCACGTCGCGAGGCCGTCAACCGTGCGTCGGCTCGAGCCGAAGCGGATTCGTGTCTGACTTCCAAGAGTCGCCCTCGGTTCGTGCGAACGCGAGCTTGGTGGCGCTCAGTCGAGGCGAGTCTCGCCCGATACTGACGAGAGGATGAGGTTCCGCTCGCTGGCGATCGGCGTGGCTGCGGCCACCGCGGGTGCCTTGCTCGGCTACTACGTGAGCGGGGAGCCTTCCCGCGTGGCAACGACCGCCGAAGCGCGCACGGTAACGGTCACGAAGACGGTCGTTCGCACGATGGCGCGACCCGCTCGTCGCGCAGGGAAGCGAGTATTCCTAACCGTCTGCTCGAGGTGCCACACGCTCGCGCCCGGGGATTGGACGCGCAACCGGGTCAACCTCACCGACCTGCGACCGTCGTATCGGGTGATCGTCGAGAAGGTGATCGGCGGGGGGTTCGCCATGCCGTCGTTCGCGGGAAAGCTGAGCGAGCGAGAGATACGGGACGTCGCGGCGTTCGTGGTGGCCGAAGCGGCGAGGCGCGCACGCAGACCTCGGTAGTGTCGAGCTAATCGGCTCACGACGCGACGTTGCACGGCGTCACGAAAGAGTGCAGGCGGCAGGATTCGAACCCGCGTTTCGCTGACTGTTCGTTCGAACTCCGCGCGCTCTCCGACAACGGACTGCCCCCGCACCGGCTCTGAGCCCTCCTGCCGCTCGCCGCCAACCGAGAACATTCGCCGGCGGCTGACACTAGCTCGCAAGCGCCTCCGCGTTCATGCGGCCAGCGGCTCGTCATCGTCGCGGCGATTTCCCCGGGATACGTGTCGAGATGCGCAGCAGGGGATGAATCGGTCAGGACGAAGGACTGGCCGTTCTCGCGTCCGTGAAGGCAGCCTCGGTCAGAAAGGATTCGGATGAAACGGCTCCTCCTAACGTTCGTTCTCCTCGCGTCCGCATTCGTCGTTGAGGCAGCGGGCGCGCGGATCGTCCCGCAGCGCTCGATCGCAGGCGTCGAGCTTGCGATGACAAAGGCGTCCGTCCGCTCCGTTCTTGGCGCTCCCCGGCACGTCGTTCGCAGCACGAACGAGTTCGGGCGATACACCGTCTTTCACTACTACCGCTTGCGAGTGACGTTCCAAGGCAACGCGACGGCGACGTCCGTGGAGACGAATCGGCTTCAGGAGCGCACACGCCGAGGCGCTGGGGTCGGCTCCACGCGGGCGGAGCTTCGTGCGAAGGTGGCCGGTCTAACGTGCGAGCCGCGCTTCTGCTTCAAGGGTCGGCTCCTCCCCGGCCGCCGGGTCACCGTCTTCCGGATCTGCGATGGGATCGTCACGCGGGTCGAGATCGGATTCGTGATCGACTAAATAGGCATTCCAGGCAGCGCCCGAATGTCCGGCGATATGCCTCCAGCGCTTCCGCACTCGACGGTACGCTCCCGGCGCCGTGGAGCAACGCCGGCCGAAGCATTTGGTGCTGATCCTCGCGCGCGAGTTCGCGTCGACGCTTGCGACGCCGATGCTCATCTCGGATGCCGACGGAAACCTCGTCTTCTTCAACGAGCCCGCCGGAGGCGTCCTCGGACGCAGCTTCGATGAGGTAGGCGAACTCCCCGCAAGCCGGTGGGCCGAGCTGTTCGAGACGGAAGAGCTTGATGGAACGCCCGTCCCGCTCGCGCGGATGCCGGCGGGGATCGCGCTCATGGAGGCCAGACCTGCGCATCACCGCTTCGTCATCAAAGGGCTCGACGCCGTTCGCCGCGTGATTTCGGTGACCGCGTTCCCGCTCCTTGCGCACACGGACGACCTCGTCGGCGTCGTCGCGATTTTCTGGAGGGAGAACACCGGGGACCCGCAGCAGACGTGAAGGCGAGGATCTGGGGCTGCCGGGGGTCGCTCCCGACGCCGGGGCCGAGGACGCTCGGGTTCGGCGGCAACACGTCCTGCGTCTCGGTCGAGCTCGACAACGACGCGCTCGTCGTCCTGGACGCGGGCACGGGAATCCACGAGCTCGGCCTTCGGATCGAACCGGGGGACTCGCGTCCGATCCACGTCTGCCTGACGCACCTCCACCTCGACCACCTCGAAGGGCTGCGCTTCTTCGCGCCGCTTTGGCGCCCCGAGAGCGAGATCCACATCTGGGGGCCGCCGTCGCCCGTCTCGCCGCTCTTCGAGCGGATCGCGCGGTCGTTTTCGCCGCCGCTCTTTCCGATCCGGCTGTCGGATGTCCCATGCTCGCTCTCGTTCCACGACGTGCCGGGCGGCGAGTGGCAGGTTGGCCCGGCCCGACTGCTAGCCGAGCCAGTGATCCATCCTGGTCCCACGCTCGGGTTCCGGGTCGACGGCGGGGGCAGGACGCTTGCGTACATTCCCGATCACGAGCCGTTTCTCGGCGGCGAGCATGGCGGCCGCGCGTCCGACTGGCTGTCCGGCTATGCGGTCGCGGCCGAAGTCGACGTGCTGGTGCACGACGCGCAGTACACCGCCGACGAGTACGCGTCACGCGTCGGCTGGGGCCACTCGAGCATCGACCAGACGGTTCGGTACGCGCGTGCGGCGGGTGCGAGGCGCCTCGTTCTCTTCCACCACGATCCGCTGCGTTCCGACGACGAGCTCGCCGCGCTGCGCGACCGCGCCGCGGTGCTCTGGGGCGCCGGCGGACGTCCGCCCGAGCTCGCGGAGGAAGGGATGGAGATCCGCCTCTAGCCGCCCGGCGCGCAGGGCATCCGGCTCCCCGTGACGCGCGCCGCGTCTCCAACCGGGCTATCGAGAAGACGTGCGAGCGCGGCTTGCGCCGATCGCCTCGCTAGGCACCAGAAGATTCGCCGAGGCCCGCAAGGTTGCGACGGCACAATTTAGTCTGGTACCGTACCAACTAGTCTTATCCCAGACTAATGGAGGTCGCTATGAGGAACCGGACGGTCACAGCCGTGCTTGCTGCGCCGAAGGACGACGTGTTTGCATACCTCGCGGACATCGACAACCTTCCCGGGTGGGCGACCGAGTTCGCGCGCGAGCTGCGGTACGAGGACGGCAAGGCGAAGGTCGTAAACGGCCTCGGTGAGTTCGACTTCCGGATCGAGGCAGATCCGGAAACCGGAGTGATCGACATGTACGCCGGTCCGAGCGAGGACGCGCTCGCACTCTTCCCCACTCGGGTCGTGGCGCTTCCGGGCCGACGGAGCGCCTACACCTTCACGATGTTCCAAACCCCGGGGATGCCGGACGAACTCTTCGCGTCGCAACACGAGTCGCTCCTTCGCGAGTTCGAGAACATTCGGCGGCGGTTCTCGTGATCGACCCCGTCGAACGGCGGAAGATGCTGGCGGTCCGCCTCTGCGGCCCGCGCGTTCTCGAACGCCTCGCCGCGATCGGGGTCCGGCGCCTCGCGGACCTCGAAGGGCGCGACCCGTGGGACGTCATGGACCAGGTCAATCTCCGGGCGGGGCGTCCCATATGGCGACCGCCGCTCGCGATCGTGGCGCTGCAGAACCTGATTGACGCCGCCGCGCGGGAGGAGCACCCCTCCCACGCGGCGGAGACCTGATGGGCCGGTCCCGCTCTCGCACTGACGCGGGAGCCGCCCCAGCGGCCGAAACGACTCGCATGCTCGGCCGCGGCGACCTCGGGTTCCTCCTCGCGAAGGCGACGCAGCGGTGGAACGAGCTGCTCGCCGAGCGCTTCACCGCCGCAGGGTACGGCGACATCCGCCCGTCGTACGGATCCGTCCTGCTCCCACTCTTCGAAGAGGACGGCCTTCGAATGGGTGACCTCGCAACGCGGGCGCAGCTCAGCAAGCAGACGATGACGGAGATGGTCCGCCGCCTCGAGCGCGACGGGCTCGTCGAACGGCGCGCCGATCCGGACGACGGTCGTGCGTCGTTGATCTTCTTGACCCCGCGCAGCCGCTCCTTCGAGCCGATCGCCGAGGGGGTGCTCAACGACCTCGACCGCCTCGTGCGGACTCGTTTCGGCGACGAGCGCGTGGACGGGCTCAAGGCCGAGCTCGGAGACCTCCAGCGCCTCGTCGCCGACGAGTAGCCGTAATCGGTGTCGCCTGCTTCGTCCCCGGCCGCGCCCGAATCGCCTCCCAGTGTGGATAACCCGTCGACCGGGGGTGAGGCCGAAACCCCGCTGGCGCTCGCCGCGCACATCCGCGCCGAGGGCGGCCACGGCCTGCGCGTCGAACTGCGAACCGCGCAGCCTCCCGCGGGTGTCGGCGGGCGAGCCGCCGCGGGCGCAGACCCGCCGGTCGCAGCGGCGGCCACGCGGTCTTACGAGGAGATCTCGGAGCAGGCTTCCTCTTCCTCGAACGCCTCGTCGAGCTCGGGAACGTCGTACTCGCGCTCGAGCACGTCGAACGCCCGACTGATCTCCTGCGCCTCCTCCTGGACGGTCTCGCCGATCTGGGTCGCCCCTTCCTGAAACGCCGCCGGGTCGTCGGTCGGAAGGTTCTCCGCGTCGTCGCGTGCATCCTCGAAGGCGTCCTGGATCGGCTCGAGCGTATTTCGGAGGTCCTCGGCGATCGCCTCGCCGTCGTCGACTGCGGGCGTGCCTGCGTCGTCGATCTGGGTGAGCATCCGGTCGGTTCGCGCGATCACTTGGTCGAAGAAGTCGACGAACTGATTCCGCGCCTGCGCGAGGTTCTCGGCGCCCTGCGCGCTCTCGCCGAGCGCCGTGCTCTCGTCCTGGATGCCGCTCGTCCACGAACCGACGGCGCCGCACACGTCCGCGACCCACTCCCGAGGTTCGCGGCCCTCGGGGTCGCCGCCGTCTCCACCACACCCCGAGATCAGGAGCACCCCGGCGAGCCCGATGGCGGCAAGACGCACCGCCGCGGTTATACACCGCGCCGAAGACGGCACCGCCGCCCGCGCCCGGCTTACACGGTGTCCGGCGCCTCGCGCGTGCGGGCGTACTCGAGCACCTCGCGGCCGATCGCCTGGAGCGAGCCGGCGACCGGGATCGCGGCGAGCGCGCCGAGGACGCCTGCCAGCTCGGCGCCGATCAGAACGGCCACGAGCACGGCGAGCGGCGAGAGCTGCACCGTACGGCCGTAGATCAACGGCTGGAGCAGGTGGTTCTCGATTTGCTGGTAGAGGACGAAGAAGACGGCGACGATGACCGCCTGCACCCAGCCGAGCTCCACGAGGACGACGACGCTCACGGCGACCGCCGCGATCGTCGCGCCGGCAAGCGGGATCAGATCGAGGAGCGCGACGACGAGCCCGAGCGCGACCGCGTAGCCGCTCCCCACGGCGAAGAGCACGATCGCCGACGCCATCCCGGCGATGAGGCTGATAACGAGGTTGCCCGTGACGTAGCCGCCGATCGTCCGGTAGATGTCCCCGCCCGCGCGGCGCCACCTCGTCGCGGTCGTTGGCGGGAGGACGGCCAGGAAGCGGTCGACCGTGCGCGGGCCCTCGAGGAGCATGAAAAAGGTGAGGAACGCGACCGTCACGACGCCGACGACCGCGGTCACGACGCTTCGCGCGATCGCGACCGCCGGCTCGGTAAGCCCGAGGACGCCGCCCGCGCCGCGCTCCTCGATCGCGCGGCGAACCTTCTCGGTGATGCCGTAGTCGCGCTCGAGGAAGCCGAGGGGTCCGCGCCCAGCGGTAACGTCGGCGATCAGGTCGGGGACGGCTTCGATGAACTTCCGCACCTGGTCGACGAGCGGCGGGATGACGAGGAAGCCGAGGCCCGTCATCACGAGAAGCGCGGCGAAGAAGACGAGGCCGGCGGCGGCCCCGCGACGGACGCCGCGATGCTCCAGGTACTGGACGGCCGGGTTCAGCGCGGCCGCGAGGAAGACCGCGATCAGGATCCACGTGATGACGTGCCACGCGAGGTAGACGAGCGCGAGCCCGATAAAGACGAGGATCGTCACCCCAAGCACGACGAGGATCGTGCGCGGGCGGAAGCTGACGACCCGCTCGGGTGGCTCGGCCATGACCGAGTCATTCACGACCGCGGAGGCAGTTCCTTCGCGCCGTACGACCAGGCGGGGGAGAGCAAGCGTCCGACCGGATTCGAACCGGTGACTAGAGCTTGGAAGGCTCTCGTGTTGCCACTACACCACGGACGCCCGTACGGGACAGCCGTAGGGTAGCGGCGATGGAGCCGTCGCCCTGGAGCTGGCATCCGGCTTGGGGCGAGCTCACGTTGCTGACCGGTCTCGGGGCTCTCTACGCCCTCGCCGCGGGGCGTTTTCGGCCGTCGCGCGCCCGCGTCGTCACGTTCGCGGCCGGGCTCGTTCTCGCGGCGGCCGTCCTCGTCACGCCGGTCGCGACGCTCGCGCTCCACTACCTCCTCTCCGCGCATCTCTTCCAGAACGTCGCGCTCGCCGAGTGGGTGCCTGCGCTCCTCGTGCTCGGCCTCAGCGCGCCGATGGCTTCCGCGCTCGCCCGCTATGGGTTCGTTCGCGCCCTCACCCACCCGCTCGCGGCACTGGCGCTCTGGGTGGCGGCGTACGCCGTCTGGCACGTCCCGGCCGTGTATGACGCGGCGCTCCGGAGCGCGCCGCTCCTTCACCTCGAGCACGCCTGCTACCTCGGTGCGGGGCTCCTGCTCTGGTGGCCCGTTTTCCACGACTCGCCCCACGAGCTCCCGTCGGGCCGGCGCGCGGCCTACGTCTTCGCGGCGTTTCTCCTCGCGAGCCCGGTCGGTCTCCTGCTCGCGCTTGTCCCCGAGCCGATCTACTCGTTCTACGAGGAGGCCCCTCGCCTCTGGAACCTCTCGGCGCTGACGGACCAGCAGATCGCCGGCGTCATCATGGCGGGGTCCGAGGCCGTCGTCTTCTTCGCCGCGTTCGCGTTCTTCCTGCTTCGGTTCTTCGCCGAGGAAGGGGCGATCTGACGGAACGCGGTCGGAGCCGCGCCTACACTCCGCGCGTGCGCCGCTCGCTCGTCGTCCTCGCCGCGGTCGCTCTCGCGGCCTCGTTCGGTGCTCGTGCCGAGGCCGCGGTGTCGGGCGCGCGGGCGAAGGCGCTCGTGACGCGGATCGCCGCGCTGGGGCCGCGCCCAGCCGGGTCCGCGAACGAGCGGCGGGCCGCGCGGATCGTCGCCGAGCGCTTCCGCGCGCTCGGGTACGACGTCAGGATCCAGACCTTCAGCCTCCCGCGGGGCGGCACGTCGCGGAACATTGTCGCGCGAACGGCCGGGCCGCTCCGGGCGGCGCTCGTCGCGCACGTCGACGGCGTGAGCGAAGGCCCTGCCGCGAACGACAACGGCTCCGGCGTCGCCGCCCTCGTGGAGGCCGCGCGGGAGCTTCGGGGGAGGGAAGGCGTCCTCTTCGCGGCGCTCGGAGCAGAGGAGCGCGTCGAGACCGGGTCGCAGCTGCACCTCGGCTCCGTGCGGCTCATGCAGAGTCTCCCGCGCGCGGTTCGACCGCGGATCCGGTTCGCACTCTCGCTCGACATGGTCGGGGTCGGGCCGACGCTGACCGTCCGTGGCCTCGAAGGACGCCCGAACCGATCCTCGCGGCTCGCCCTCGCGAGTGCCCGCGCGCTGGGCCTCCGGCCCGTTTACTTGCCGGATTCGGGCGTCTCCGACCACGCGGAGATGGCGCGCGGCGGGATCCCGGCCGCGCTGCTCACGTGGCGCTGGGACTCGTGCTGGCACGAGCCGTGCGACCGGCCGCACCGCATCAGCGCGCGCAAGCTCGCCCGCGCCGCGCGCGTGGCGATCGCCGCCGTCCGCACCGTGGCGCGGCGCTCGTAACAGGTAACCGACTGTTACTTGCTCTACGGCGCGCTGATGTGCTCGGGCACGTCGAGCTCGTCGCCCGCGTGCGTGTCGGGCCGGACGCCGAGCTCGAGCTCGAGCCTGCGGACGCGGTGCAGCGTGCGTTCGGTGAGGACCCGGTTCGCGCGCAGCAGGTCGGCGAGGACGCCGAGGACGACGAGCTGGACCGCGAAGACGAGCAGCGCCGCGCCGACGATCAGCGACTGGACGTGCCCGGTGGGCCCGTCCTGCGTGAAGTAGAACCAGGCGAACCGTGCGAAGAGGAAGAGCCCGACCGTCCCGAAGACCGCGGCGAGCCACAGGAAGATCCGCAGCGGCTCGTACATCGCGTACACGCGCAGGATCGTTTCGACCGAGCGGCGCACGTACTGGAACGTCGACCGGAAGAGACGGGACTCGCGCGTGCGCCGGTGCGTTCCGACCGGCACGTGGGCGACGGCGATGTCGCTCTTGCCCGCCTGGATGATCGTCTCGAGCGTGTAGCTGAACCGCGAGACGACGTTCAGGCGGAGGGCGGCCTGCCGGTTGTAGGCGCGAAACCCCGACGTCGTGTCGGGAACGTCCGTCGCCGACGCCTGGCGAACGAGCCACGAGCCCCAGAGCTGGAGGAGCTTCTTCGTGCGAGAGAACTCCTCGTGCCAGCGGATCTGCCGATCGCCGACGACCATGTCCGCCTCGCCGGCGAGGATCGGCGCAACCAGCCGCTCGACGTCCCGTCCGTCGTACTGGTTGTCGGCGTCGGTGTTGACGATGACGTCCGCGCCGAGCTTCAGCGCGGCGTCGACCCCGGCCTGGAAGGCGACTGCCAGGCCCTTGTTCGAGCTGAAACGGACGATGTGGTCGACGCCGCACTCGCGCGCGACGTCGGCCGTCCCGTCCGTCGAGCCGTCGTCAACGACGAGCCACTCGACCGTGTGGAAGCCCTCGACCTCGCGCGGCAGATCGGCGAGCGTCGCGGGGAGCGTCGCCGCTTCGTTCAAGCACGGGATCTGGATCACGAGCTTCATGCGGCCCCGCAAGCGTACTCGCGGCCGCCCGCGACGGCCCGCGGGGTCGCCTCGCGCCGCGTGGACGATCCGCTGCGGGCTATTAGTTCCGCGTGAGCGCGATCGGAGAGCGGGTCGGGGCGGCCTCGCGGCCGCGCGCCGCCCGGCGTGCGCCGCCGGCCTTTCCGGTTCGCGCGCTCCACCTCTTCGTCCTCTCCGCGTTCGCCCTTGCCCAGCCGCTCTTCGCGGTCCTCTCGGAGAGCCCCGAGTTCTTCGTCGTGCGGGGCTCGACGCGCTGGGATCTCGTCGTCTTCGCACTCGGCCTCGTCGTCGTCCCGCCCGCTCTGCTCCTCGGCATCGAGGCACTCGTTCACCTCGCGCGACCCCGAGCCGCCGCTGCTCTCCACCTCGTCTTCGTCGGCGCTCTCGTCACGGTCGTCGCGCTCCAGACCATGAAGCGGCTGGGCGACGGGCCCGCGGTCACCCTCGTCGCCGGCGCGGCGCTCGTCGGCGCGGGCGCCGCCGTCGCGTACGCGCGCGCGGGGGCCGCACGGGCCATGCTCACGTTGCTGAGCCCCGCCCCGCTGATCTTCGCGGGCTTCTTCCTCCTCGAGTCGCCGGTCTCGAAGGTCGTCCTGAGCGGCGAGGAGTCCGCGAGTGCTGCCGCCTCACCCGCGAGCGGGCCGCCGATCGTGTGGGTCGTCCTCGACGAGCTTCCGGTCGCGTCGCTGATGGACGAGCGTGGCCGAATCGACGGCGTCCGGTTTCCGAACTTCGCCGCGCTCGCGTCCGACGCGACGTGGTTTCGCAACGCGACGACGGTGCACGAGCACACGACCGAGTCGGTCCCCGCGATGCTCACGGGGAACTTCCCGCGCGAGCAAGCGCTTCCCTTCGCCGCCGATCATCCGGTGAACCTCTTCACGCTCCTCGCGCCGACGTACCGCTATCGCGTCTTCGAAACCGCGACGCGGCTCTGCCCGCAACGACTCTGCCCGCGAAACGAGGGATCGTTCGCCAGCCGGATGTCGTGGCTCGGCGAGGACGTGAGCTGGGTGTACCTCCACGTCCTGCTCCCGAACGACCTTACGAGGGGCCTTCCAGTCGTGACACAGACGTGGGGGAACTTCGGCGGCCGAGCGGGGGAAGATCTCGACGAGACGTCGCGCTTCGACCGAGACATCGACCACCTCGTGGGGCGCGAGCTCGCCAAGGATCAGACACTCGCCTTCGACGCGATGGTGGACGCACTTGAGCGGGGCACAACGCCGACCGTCTACTTCGCGCACCCGATGCTGCCGCACTCGCCGTGGTTTCTGCTCCCGAACGGCCGCGGCTACGCGAACGGAAGCGTGATCCGCGGCCTGCGCCGCGACACCTGGGGTGACGACGAGTGGCTCGTGACGCAGGAGTGGCAGCGGCACCTGCTCCAGGCGGCGGCAGTCGACCGGATGCTCGGAGACCTCCTGCGGCGGCTGCGCGCGCTCGATCTCTACGAGGACGCGCTGGTCGTCCTGACCGCGGACCACGGCGTCAGCTTTCGCCCCGGCGAGCGCCGCCGTGGCGCGACGGTCGAGAATCTCGCCGACATCGCATTCGTGCCGATGATCGTGAAAGCGCCCGGGCAGCGAACCGGTCGAATCGTCGACGAGCACGTCCGCACGGTCGACCTCCTTCCGACCGTGACCGACCTGCTCGGCGTCGAGCTTTCGGAGCGCGTCGACGGGCGGTCGGCGCTCGCGCCCGACTACGAGTCGTCGCCGATCGTTCGCGTGTTCCGCCGAGGCGGCGAGGCACCGGTCGAGGCCGATTTCGCCGAGCTCGTCCGTGAGCGAGACGGAACGGTTGCGCGGCAGGCCGACCTCTTCGAAACCGGTACGCGCGGAAACCTCTTCCGAATCGGGCCGAACCTTCACCTGCTCGGCCGTCACGTCGACGAGCTTGGCGTACGAGCGAGGCCGGGTGCGCGCGTCGCATTCGACGAGCCGAGGCTCTTCGAGGCGGTCGACCCCTCGGCGCAGCTCGCGCCCTCGCACTTGAGCGGCGACCTCGGCGGGGACTTGCCCGGTGACGGCCACCTCGACCTGGCGATCGCCGTCAACGGCCGCATCGCGGCGGTCACGCGCTCATTCGGCCGGCGCGGGCGGCTTCGGTTCGCCGCGATCGTTCCGGACGACGCCTTCCGCGTCGGCGCAAACGAGGTCGAGGTCTTCGCGGTCGCCCGCGGCGCGAATCGGGTAGCGCTCGAGCGGCTGGGTCGGTGACGCGGCCCGACGCGCTCCGCGGCCGGCACCGGCCGACCCGGGCGGACGTGGCGACCGCCGTCCAGCTCGGTGTCTCGCTCGTCGCCCTCGGCGCCGTCGTGTGGTGGGCGCTCCGCCAGGACGCGCCCGAGCTTCCGCGCTCGGGCGCCGACGGCCTCGCGGTCTTGGGCGCGCTCGCCGTATACGCACTCGCGACGGCGGCGCGGGCTGAGCGGTGGCACCGCATCGTCCGACGCGCCGGGGTCCCCGCAGCGCGTGCGGAGACCTACCGGCTGACGGTCGTCGGATACATGGGTAACAACGTGCTCCCGGCGCGAACCGGTGACGTCCTGCGCGCGTTCCTCCTCGCCCCCGTCGCGGGTGTCCCGAAGCGCCAGGTGCTCGGCACGGTCGTCGCCGAGCGCCTCCTCGATGTCCTCGCGCTGGCGCTCGTGTTCGCCGTCGTCGTCTTCGGCGTGGTCCCGGAGCTCGACGTGCCGGGCGGCCGAACGGCGGCACTCCTCGTCGCAGCGGCCGCGGCCGTGCTCGCGGCCGGCGTCCTCGCCCTCGCGGTCGCCCGGCGCCGGCGGGCGCTCACCCGGGTGCGCGCGCTCGTGCGGCCGCTCGCGGAGCCGACGCGCGCGCTCGCGAGCGGGCACGGCGTCGCGCTCCTCGCCCTCTCGCTCGTTGTCTGGACGCTCGAGGCGACCGTCTACCTCGGCGTCGCCCGGGCGGTCGAGCTCGAGCTCGCGCTCGTCGACGCCCTCTACGTCGTCGCGCTGACGAACCTCTTCGCGCTCGTCCCCGCCGCGCCGGGCTACGTCGGGACGTTCGACGCGGCCGTTCTCTTCGCGGTCGGGTCGCTCGGCGGCAACGGCTCCGAGGCGCTCGCGTACCTCGTCCTTCTCCGGTTCGTCTTGTTCGTCCCGATCACGCTCGTCGGCCTCGGGTTCTTCCTCGCGCGCTACGGAGGCTGGTCGCGCTACCGGGCGGCCAAGCTCGCTTCCTGATCCGCATTCAATCGTCAACCCGCGACGATCCGACCTGCCGCCTCCGGCTCGATCGCGCCCGTCGACGACGCGGCGGTCGCGTCCCCGACGGTGCTCATCGCTGGCGAACGGACGGTCGCTGTGACATGCGGCTCGACTATCTTGCGCCGGTGAGCACGGAAGCGGTGCCGCGGCGCCTCGCACCCCGGTTCGCCGTGAGCGCAGCTCCCTGGGTGGCGGGCGCCTCGTTCCTCGCGCTGCTCGGCTTCTCGCTCTTCGTGCGCACGCGGGCGATCGACGGCCCGTTCTGGATTGACGAGGCCCTGACCGTCGGGATCGCTTCTTTCCCGATCAGCGAGATCCCCGGCGTCCTGCGCCAGGACGGCTCGCCGCCGCTCTACTACCTCTTGCTCCATGTCTGGATCGACGCGTTCGGCTCCAGCGAGGCATCGACGCACGCGCTCTCAGTCGTCTTCGCGCTCCTCGCGCTCCCGGCCGCCCTCTGGGCCGGCTGGAGCCTCTTCGGCCGGCGGGCCGGCTGGATCGCCGCGGCGCTCGCGGCCGTCAACCCGTTTCTGACGGTCTACGCGCAGGAGACGCGGATGTACTCGCTCGTGATCCTGCTCAGCATCCTCGCGGCCGCGTCGTTCGCACACGGGTTCGTCTTCCGGCGACGTCGCTACGTCGCCGTCTTCGCGCTCGTCCTCACGGTCATGCTGTACACGCACGGCTGGGCGCTCTTCTTCGCGGCGGGCGCGCTCGCCGCCGTTGCGGTTACCGCCCGCACTGGGCGCGAGCCGCGGCCGGTTCTCCGGGATGCGGCGTTCGCGTTCGGAGCCGCCGCGCTCGCGTTCGCGCCCTGGGTGCCGACGCTGCTTTACCAGACCGCCCACACGGGAGCGCCGTGGTCGAATCCGCCCTCGCCGATCCACCTGCTCGGCGGCTTCATCGTCGTGCTCGCGGGCGAGGGCGCGCTCGTCGCGATCGTGCTCGCCGCCGGTGCGGGCCTGAGCGGGCTCGTACGCGGCCCGGCCCGCCCGGAGCGGACGGCCGTGCTCACGCTGCTCGTGCTCGCGCTCGGAACGGTTCTCTCGGCCTGGACCGTCTCGCAGGTGACGCCCGCCTGGGCGACGCGCTACCTCGGCGTCTTGATCGGGCCCGTCCTCCTCGTCGCCGCGGCGGGCCTTCCCCGCGCGGGACGCCTGGGCGCAGTCGCCCTCGTCATCGTCCTCTTCCCGTGGGCGCTCTACACGCTCGACAAGCGAAAGAGCAACGCCGACCAGCTCGCGGCCCGCTTCGAGACGGCGGTGCGGCCCGGCGACCTCATTCTCTCGACGCAGCCGGAGCAGGTGCCCGTGCTCGCTTACTACTTCGGGCACGACAAGCGGTATGCGACCCCGCTCGGGCCCGTTAGCGAGACGCGCGTGATGGACTGGCGCGACGTCCTCGGCAAACTGGAGGCGGCACGCCCGGAGACGACGCTCGAGCCGCTTCTCGAGGCGCTTCCGCGCGGAGGTCGCGTCCTCCTCGTCCGGCCGCTCGTGCGGAGCGACGACGCCTGGAGCGCTCCGTGGACCGAGCTCGTCCGCAAGCGCTCAGAGGAATGGGCGTTCACCCTCGCCGTTGACGAACGGTTCAAACGAACGCAGGAGTACGTCCCCCCGTACACTGATCGGATTCAACGCACTCTCGTCGTTGAGCTCTTCGAGAAGGCGACGAGGGGGTAAACCAGGGTCCGCGCCCGCCCCACCTACATGCCGCCATGACCTCGTCGCTTCCCGAGACACCGACAGCCGACCTGCCGACGGAAACGAAGCAGCCAACACTCGTCCTCGGCGCGGGGCCGGCGGGCCTCACGGCGGGCTATCTCCTCGCGAAGCGCGACCTGCCGGTGACCGTCGTCGAGGCGGATCGCCAGGTCGGCGGCCTCGCGAAGACGGTCGTCCGGGACGGGTACCGCTTCGACCTCGGCGGGCACCGCTTCTTCACGAAGTCGAAAGAGGTGGAGCGCCTCTGGCACGAGGTCCTCGGCGACGAGTTCCTCCTTCGCCCGAGGATGTCCCGCATCTACTGGAACGGCCGCTTCCTCGACTATCCGCTCCGCGGCGGCGACGTCATCCGGAAGCTCGGGGCGATCGAGCTTTCGCGCGCGTTCGCCTCGTACCTCGCCGCCCGCACACGGCCGCGCGGCAACGAGCAGAGCTTCGAGGAGTGGGTCTCGAACCGGTTCGGCAAGCGGCTCTTCGAGCTCTTCTTCCGCTCCTACACGGAAAAGGTCTGGGGCGTCCCGACCTCCGAGATCCGCGCGGAGTGGGCCGCGCAGAGGATCAAGGGCCTCTCGTTCACGAGCGCCGCGCGCGCCGCCTTCTTCGGGAACGAGGGAAACCGGGTGAAAAGCCTCATACAGCAGTTTCACTACCCGCGCTACGGCCCGGGGCAGATGTGGGAGGCGATGACCGAGCAGATCCGGTCGCTGGGCGGCGAGGTGCGGCTCGAGGCGCCGGTCGAGCGTCTGGTCGTCGCCGGGCGGCGCGTCCGCGCCCTCGTCGCGGACGGCGAGGTGTACGAGCCGGGCCACGTGATCTCCTCGCTTCCGCTTCGGACAACGGTCGGCATCACGAGCCCACGTCCGCCGCTCGAGGTCGTCGAGGCGGCCCGCGGCCTTCGCTACCGCGATTTCGTGACCGTCGCGCTCGTCCTCGACGGCGAGGACCTCTTCCCGGACAACTGGATCTATATCCACGAGCCGAGCGTGCGCGTCGGCCGCATCCAGAACTACCGCTCGTGGAGCCCCTGGATGGTGCCCGACGCTTCCAAGGCCTGCGTGGGCCTCGAGTACTTCTGCTTCGCCGGGGACGAGTTCTGGACGATGGACGACGACGCGCTCGTCGAGTTCGCCGCCCGCGAGCTCGAGGAGCTCGGGCTCGCGCCGCGCACGAAGGTCGAGCGCGGCTACGCCGTTCGCGTCCCGAAGGCGTATCCGATGTACGACGTCGACTACGCGGAGCGCGTGGCGGTCATTCGCCGCTGGCTCGACGGGATCGAGAACCTCCAGCAGGTCGGACGGAATGGTCTCCACCGCTACAACAACTCGGACCACTCGATGTTGACGGCGATTCGCGCGGTCGAGAACGTCACGCTCGGCGCCGGTTACGACATCTGGGCCGTCAACGCGGAGAACGCCTACCACGAGGAGGACGTGGCGGACGAGCATCCGTACCGCCACGCTCCCGAGACGCCCGCGATGAAGCAACCCGTCGCGAGCGAGATCACGTAGGCGGACGACGGCCGCCGCACTCGGCGCGAGCGTTTTCGGTGGACCGAAACTCGGGGACTGTCCCTGGGACAGTCCCCGGGACGCGGCCCATCGGGACGGTCTCCTGGCCTGGCCGGACGTGGCTGCTCGCGCGCGCTTCGGCGAGCAGCCGAACTGAGTCGGGACGGCGAGATTCGAACTCGCGGCCTCCGCGTCCCAAACGCGGCGCTCTGACCAGGCTGAGCTACGTCCCGCCCGCCGAAGCGTAGCGCGGCGAGGGCCCGGCTACCGGATCCGCCACCGCCAGCGGGACGGGGTCCGGTCGAATCCGTTCGCGTTCCCCGCCCGCACCTGGAAGGTGTGGTAGCCGCGCCTCAGGTTGCGATAGCGCTTTCCGAGCCGCCCCGAGCAGGCCCGCCAGCGCCCGCGATCGAGCTTGCACTGATACCGCGCTGCAGCGACGGACGCAGCCCGCGTGCCGAAGTGGAAGAACGCGGCGCGCGAGCGCGTCACCCGGGGCGGCTTCACGTGAATCACCGTGTTCGGCACGGTTCCGCTCGGCCCGGAGCCCACGCAAGCGCCCGTCCTCGCCGAAACCGCGGCGCTCGATCCGGCGTTCCCGCCGGAGTCGAAGGCCTCGACCCGGAACGAGTAGCTCGTCTGGCACCGCAGGTTCTCGATCTTGTAGCTCGTCGTTCCCGGCCCGACCCGGTCGACGAGCGTCGAGCCCTGGTAGACGTCGTAGCCGGCGAGCCATGCGTCGCTCGAAGGCGTCCACGTCAGGTTCACGGAGAACGGCCCGACCGGCTGCGCGGAGAGGCTGGGGGCAGACGGCGGCTGGGTGTCCGGCGCCGCGCCGAACGTCGCCGTCACGGTCTGGTCCGTGAGCATGCGAACGACGCACCAGTTGCGGGCTATCGCCTTCCCCCAGCTACATGCCGAAGCCGGCGTCCACCCCAGGAAGTTGGCTCCCGTCGGCTCCAGCTTCACCCACCAGGGAAACGGCGCCGTGTGGTCGTGGTAGCAGTGGAACTCGCAAACGGTGGAGATCGTCATTGCGCACGACGGGGGACACACCGCCCCCATCGGATTGAGGCACTCCTGAGCTCCCGTCCCGTGCATCGCCGCCGCGACGCTCCCGGACCCGCTGACGCTGACGGAAAGGTTGTTGAACTGATCGGAGGTTCGGTAGGGACCGTTCCCGGTCGCCCCGGACTGATCGTCGCAGCGGTCGTTCGCCCATGACTCGGCGGGAATCTGCGCGGCCGCCGTGCTCGGAAGCACGAAGAGGACGCCGCCCGCGAGCGCCGCGAGGACGACGAGCCGCTTCATCCAGTGCTTCCTCCTCCGGTGATCGACACGCTCGTGCAAGCCGAAGACCCCCCTCGTCTCGAGCCGTGATCGTACCAACGGGCCCGCCGAAACCACGCCTCTCCTTGCGGTTTCATTACCCCGCGCTGCGGGCGCTGAACGGACTGCCGAGCCCGGTCTCGCGCAGAGGGCGCGGCCCGTTCGCGACTCGGTCGCGACCCGCCCTACTTGACGCGTTCGGCCTCGTCGGGAACCCTGGACGGGTGCCCAGGCCCGTGCGAGTCGTCCTCGCGCTCGCGGGGCTCGCCGTTTGGCTCGCGATACCGCCGACTGCGTCGGCCGCTGCGCCGACCCGTGCCGAGCGCACGCTCCTGAGCGCCGTGAACGGCGCTCGCGTGTCGCGCGGCCTCCGCCCGCTCCGCTTCGCGTGGCCGCTCCAGGACCGGGCGCACGCCTACGCCCGCTGGCTCATGCGAACGGACAACTTCGTCCACGCCTCTTCGCTTCCGCCCCACACGCGCGAGAACCTCGCCTGGGCGACGTCGAACATCGCGAGCGCCCGGCGGATCGTTCGGATGTGGCTCGCGAGTCCCGGCCACCGCGCCGCGCTTCTATGGCGCGCCGGACGCCGGGCGGGCGTGGGCGTCGCACGGGGGAGCTACCAGGGGTACCCGGACGTGCGCGTCGCCGTCTTGCGGCTGCGGCCGTGAGACCACGGCAGGCGGGCTGCCCCGCGCTAGGAGACGTCGAAGAGCTCGCGCAGCTCGGCGAGCTTTTCCGAGCGCAGCACGTCGCGGTCGCCGCGCTCGACGGCGGCGACGACGCCCCGGACGAGCGAGGCGAGCTCGATCGGGTTGAAGGGCTTCGTGATGTACTCGAGCCCGCCCACGTCGAGGCCGCGCGCTCGGTCGCGGACGTCGGCGCGCGCCGTCAGGAAGACGATCGGAATCCTTCGTGTCCGCTCGTCGGCGAGCAGCTGCTCGGCGACTGCCCAGCCGTCGGGGCCGGGCATCATCACGTCCAAGAGGATCACGTCGGGCGTGTGGCTGCGCGCAAGCTCGACGCCGGTTGGCCCGTCCGCGGCCTCGAGCACCTCCATCCCCTCGGCCTCGAGGTTCACGCGACACAGGAGGCGGATCGGCGCCTCGTCGTCGACGACGAGCACGGTCGTCATCGCGCCCGGGACTCCACATCCGCGTCGCCGGAGGCGAGGGGAAGCTCGAAGACGAACGACGAGCCCTGCCCCTCCTGGGACTCGACCCAGATCCGCCCACGCATCGCCGCGAGGAGGCCGCGGGCGAGGAAGAGCCCGATCCCCGTTCCGGGAGCCGCGCTCGGCCCGAGATCCGCCCGATAGAACTTCGTGAAGATTCGATGCCGGTCGCCGGGAGCGACGCCGACCCCCTCGTCGACGACCCGCACCTCGACCGCGTCCGACCGGCGCCGCGCCGAGATCGTGATCGTGCCGCCCTGGGGCGAATACTTGACGGCGTTGTCCACGAGGTGATGAACGACGTCGGCGAGCCGCTCAGGGTCGGCCTCCGCGGCGAGCGCGGCGTCGGGGACGTCGACGACGAAGCTGTAACGCCCGTTCGTCGTCGCCGAGAGCTCGTGCACCGCGCCCCGAACGACCGCCGAGACGTCGGTCGGCACGAGCGTGAGGCCGAGCGTCCCGGCTTCGAGACGCGCCACGTTGAGGAGGTCATCGACGATCCGGATCAGGCGCTCCGACTCCGAGGCGATGTAGCCGAGGAACGTTGCCCGCTCCTCGTCGCCGAACGCCACGTCCCGACGGAGAAGCGTCTCTGCGAAGCCATAGATGGACGTAAGCGGCGTGCGGAGCTCATGCGACACGGTCGCCACGAAGTCGGACTTGATCTGCTCCACCTCGCGCTCGCTCGAGACGTCGCGGAACGCGAAGATCCGTCCCAGGATCGCCCCGGCGGAGTCGCGCATGACGGCCTCGGTCAGGGAGAGCCAGACCTCCTTCCCGCCGCGCACGATCGCCACTTCCCGCCCCCCGGCCGGCTCGCCCTCGCTCGCGAGGTCCCGCTGGAGGACCTCGCTCACCCGGCGGCCGAGCGCCTCGGCGGCGGGGACGCCCGTGATGTGCTCGGCGGTCGCGTTCCAGAGAACGATCCGAGCATCGCGGTCGACGGCCACGATGCCGTCTGCGATGTTCGCGAGGATCGCGTCGCTTCGCTCCTTCTCCTCGGCGACGCGCTGGTAGAGCTCCGCGTTCGAGAGGGCGGCCGATGACATCGCGGCGAGCGCGACGAGCGCCTGCTCCTCGTCGGCGCGCCAGCCTCGTGGGACGTCGGCGTAGACGCTGAGGACGCCGTGCAGGCCGCCGCCCGGTGCCGCCATCGGGACGGCGACGACCGCGGCCATCGTCTCGACGAGAAGCGGATCCGCACGGCCCAGCTGCGGCGTCGCGCGGACGTCCTCGGCGCGAGCGGGCCGGCGCGACTGCGCGACGTCGCCCAGCACGCCGACGCCCGAGCCGACTCGCGTTCCGACGAGCGCGCCCGTCGACCGTCCGGTCGCTGCACGGACGACGAGCTCTTCGCCTTCGAGGAGACGCACGACCGCGGCATCCGCGCCGACGAGCGCCATCGCCTCCCGCGCGACCTCGTCGAGGACCCTCCCCGGGTCGAGGTTCGTGACGAGGCGGGCGCCCACCGTGGCGAGGCGCTCCGAGAGACCGCGCGCCCGCCGCTCGGCCTCGAAGAGGTCGCTCCGCTCGAGGGCCCCGCGCGCCGCGCGGCTCACGTGGCGCGCCAGCGCGAGGTCGTCGTCCGAGAACGCACGCTCGGCGCGGAAGAGGACGACGACCGCGGCGCTCTCGCGAACGCCGCGCGGGACGGGCGCCGAGAGAAGCGCCGCGTAGCCGTGCTCGGCCAGGAGCTCGCGAGTGGCGTCGTCGAAGCGGTCGTCGTCCGCGACGGCGGTCGAGGAGACGATCCGCTCCTCCTGCGCGGCGGCGAGAAACGGTGTCGCCGTCGCCGGCAGCCCGTTCGCGAGCCGGTCGGCGAGCGGCTCCGGAACCATGTATGCGCCCGTGAGCCGTAGGCCGTCGCCGTCCGGCTCGAGGACGACGGCCGCGTCGCCTCCGAGCGCCTCCGCGGCCGCCTCCGCGAGCGCGTCGAGCGTCTCGGCGAGCGACAGCGGCGAGCCGAGCACCTCGGCGATTCGGTAGAAGCCCTGCTGGATCTGCGCCTGCCGCTCGCGCTCCTCGAAGCTCTCGGCGTTGTGCGTCGCGAGCGAGGCGAACCGCGCGAACGCGTCCAGGATCTCGAGCTCGGACGAGTCGAACCGTCCCGCCTGGAGCGAGCAGACACCGAGAACACCGCGAACCTCGCCGAGCCACGTGATCGGGGCGACCATGACCTCCTCGAAAGCCGCGAAGTTCTTGCTCGGCGGCGGATCCTCGCTGCGCGCGAAGTCCCGCGTCAGAACCGGGGCGCCGCTCTCGATCGCGGCCGCGAACGTGCCGGCAGGGCGGATCCGCCGCCCCAGCTCCTCCTCCACCGGGAGGCCGTACACGGCGCGGCACTCGAGGACGCCGCGCCCGGGCTGGAACACCCAACAGTCGGCTGCGTCGGCGCCGAAGAGGGTCGCGACCTCGTCGACCAGGCGCCTGAGCACCGACTCGAGACGAAGGTCGCTCGTCACGACCTGCGCGGCCTTGAGGAGCGCGGTCTGGAGACCGAGCCGGCGATCGTCGTCTTCGAGATGGCGCGCCGCGTGGATCGCCAGCCCGACCTCCCCGGCGACAGCCTCCGCGACCGAAAGCTCGCCGGCGGACCACGCGCCCGTTCGCGTCCGATGCAGGGCGAAGACGCCGATCACGTGGTCGAAGACGACGATCGGCGTCGCGAGCGCCGACCTGGAGCCAATCTCGAGCAGCGTCTGCCGCCCGCCGAGGCTCGGGTCGGCGAGCTCGGGCGCCTGGCCGACGTCGCCGAGTGCGACCGTGCGCCGCTCGCGAAGGGCGAGGTTCGAGACGGGAAGCCGGGTCGGGTCGTCCGGCAGCGGCGGAAGCCCGGGCGCGCGCCACTCCGCGCGAACGGGCATGGGCTGCTCCGCCGACGCCCCCAGCCGGATGAAGCAACGGTCGACCTCGAGCGCGCGCGCCGTCTCCTCCACGGCGGTCCGGAGGACGCCGTCGAGATCGAGCCGAGACCGGATCTTCCGCGCGACCTCGGCGATCAGCTTCTCGCGCTCGAGCGCCCCGCGCAGCGCGGCGGCCGAGCGCGTGCGCTCGAGGGCGATCGCCGCCTCGTCCGCGAGCCGGCTCAGCCGCTCGAGCTCGGCAGTCGAGAAGAAGCGCCGCTCCCGCGTC